>CAZVLR010000001.1:0-6021 GCA_964628095.1 uncultured Candidatus Saccharibacteria bacterium
CTCTGGTGTACCAGCTGTTCTGCCAAGAGCATCGCTGGGTAGCTATGTTGGGAACCGATAAGCGCTGAAAGCATCTAAGCGCGAAGCGGACCTCAAGATTAGGATTCTTAGCCCGGTCGGAGACTACGACCTTGATAGGGCACAGGTGGAAGTCCTGCAAAGGATTAAGCCGAGTGCTACTAATTGGGCTATCAATATTACTTTCTTGCCCTTCCAAGTTGTTGGAGAGGAAAGAACTTTTCTAGATTATTTTTTAAATTTTGTATCGCTCCCATTTAATGGGGACTATACTGGGTTTGCTCCACCCGTTCCCATCTCGAACACGGAAGTGAAATAACCCAAGGCCGATGATAGTTGGTTTTATACCCGCGAAAGTAGGTAGTCCTCGTTAAATGGGCGCGATTTTTTCAAAAGAAAAGCCCCCTAACTGTTTTACCAGTTAAGGGGTTTTTTATTTAATCGTTTTTCAGCTAGTCAGTTTTAAATCTTCTGGACCATATCCAGAGAGTTGAACATAGGTACTGCTGTGTTGTAAAAGCGATTCATTTTTATGATTGATCAAAACTGTGTGCAGAATAATATCTTCTTTAATAATATCATAAACATCTTCTGCCGAAAGGTGGTCTTGGCCGTCGGTAATTAACAAGATTTCCGGCTGATCGTCGGGCTTGGCGATCGATCTGATAGCTTGCGCCGCTGTTTCTAAGGCGCTAGCAATGCTCGTTCCGGAATTACCGTTAAATTGCTGGGCAAATTTTTCAATCAGTTCCTTTTTCTGATTAATCGTTTCAGATTTAGTCGGCTCTTCAAGAAGTCCTCCGGTGCCAAAAGGGGCGTCAAAATACAAAGAACTGTTGTTGATGTTTCTGCCCACCACCACGCTTGCTACCGCCGCTGAAATATAATCTCCGATGCATCCATTATCATTCATGCTTCCTGAAACATCTCTGAGAATGAAAAGAAGTTGTCCTTTGGGTTCCTGCGCCATTTCAAGAAAGTCTTGATATTCCTGAAGGTAAGGCTCGTCCACAACAATTTCTTTGGGCACAGATTCTTTTACTTGGCGCTGCTGGTGTTCGTCTTTTAAGTATTCTATTACCATTAGCTGCCGGGCCAAAAGCCTTCTGGCCAAAAGCGCTCCGGGCAGGGCGAGATTCATCTTGGGAGAAACTCTTTTTATTTCTGAGATCTTTTGGATTCTCCTTAAGCTTATCTCGTTTTCCGGTATAATGCTCGACACTACAGCGGCCTGGGTAAAATTAACGGTTCTTTCCTCGAAAATACAGATTGTTTTTTTCCGGACTAATCTCTTCATCTTTTTTACCGGCACCAGCTTTTGGGTTTTTTCCCATCTTTTTTTGCTGATATTGAAAACCGGTAAATTCAGCTTGTCTACCGCTTCAATAAACTTCATCAGGTTTTGGGGGTCGGGCACGGGTTCAAAATCAGAGCCGCGCTGCTTTCCGGGCCAAGCAATAAGCCCTTCAATCATCTTCATGTCTTCTTTTTTCAGCGGGTGGCTTTTAAAATCTTCCGGGTCAAATACGGGCTTTTTGCATTTTTTACCTCTTAGCCAGTTTAAAATCTTTTTTAATAAGCTGGGTTTGGGGGTAACATCCCGATTATTTTCCAGGTCGAAGATTGAACCCTGATTTTTTGTTTCTTTTTTCCAGGACTCAGCTGCGTCTGATAAATGATCATGAACGCTGATTGGGTTGGCGTTTTGGTCAAAAACGCCATACCGACCATTCGGTTCGCTTTCAGATTTGCCCGATGACTTTTTAGACCTTTTGAACCATTCCATCATTTCTTTTAAAAGGCAAATTTCCACCTGCGCGTTACCTAAGTTGGGCACCATGTGTTAAACCTCCCTTCGTGGATAATCTTGAAACGGCGGACGGAAATTTTACTGTTTCCGCCGCCGCTTCTTTGCTTTTACCAGTCCGCCTTCCAGGGGAACTTTGAGCATTCTTTCTTTTTGCCCAGTTCTTCAATTTCCTGCTTTAATTCTTTGGCGATTAAATCTGCAGTTGGGCCGCCGCGATCAGTGAGTTTATCGATAAGCTGGAAAAGCGTCACCTTGGTATAGGTTTCAATTTTTCCGGAAAACTCCAGGATTACGTCTTTAAAACCGTCTCCTAAGCGCTGAATGCCGGCTATTTTATTGGCGATAACCGCCAATTGTTTTAGCCGGTCCAGCTGGTTCGTACTAACGGGCAGGTAATTGTTGCAGATGCTTTCCCAGGTGTCTTCGTCTCCGTTGTTGGTGCCGAGGGTTACCAGGCCGTATTTTAAGGCCTTTAAATCTCTGGCTTCAACAATGGTGCGGCCGTTTAAAAAGGCCGCAGCCCGAGAAAAGTCGTGCAGTTTTGATTCAGTTCTGGGCGTCACCGGTTCCAATTTTATGTCCTGGTCCTTTATCGCTTTGTTGGGGTCGTTTCCCTGAAGCAGTTTTTTCTCTCTTTCTAACCGCTCTTTCAGATAAATCTGAATAATAGCGGCGTGCAGCAGGCGGATTTCATCGGGTATTACCACATCGTCGGGCGCATCGATTTTATCAGCCAGCTCTGAGAGTTTTTGAAACGAAAGCCCGGGCAGTTTTGGCATATTGCCGCCATAAGACAGGTAGCTGTTATACATGCTTACCCGGCCTACTACACCTTGAACGGTGGGAACTGCGGCTTTGCACATCATGCGGTCGCGGACCGCTTCCAAAGCCAATCCGTACCGGTCAAAGTTTGTTGTCATAATGCCCGTGTGCAGGGGAACGCTGTTTTTTTGGTCTTTTCTTTCAAACACCCGTTCGTTTAAAACGGTATTGATGCTGCGGACCAGAAAATCTGGCCCGTCTAAAAACTCGTCCAGATATACCAGGTCTGCTGTGCAGATCCCGCCGTCGAGATTATAAATCTCCCGGCCGTTTTTAATGTATTCGTCGATGATTTCGTTTCCAAATATCGCCGACGGCAACATATCCTTGGTTACTTGGATTGAAAAGGTTTTTGCATCGGGGAAAAGCGAAAAGATCATTCTTGCTACCCAGGATTTAGCGCGGCCCGGGGAGCCAAGCCAAAAAAGGTGCTCCCGCGTTACCAAGCCAAACATTGCCTGGATAAGAATGTCTTCCCAGCCCACCACTACTTTTGACAGTTCGTAAAACGCTGTTCTAAGGTCTCCGACAAAGCTTTTCATAGTTTCTTCCCTTCCTTTCTTTTCTGTGTTTGTGTGTTGGTTTTTAACCATCCCTTATTTAATTTAAAAAGGGCTGCCTATAAAAAACCTGCTATTTTAGCAAGATAAAATACAATAACATATTTTAATAATTTTGTCAATATAATCGGGGATTAGCTCAAAACTTTGCCTTTTCGCTTTATTTGGGCTAAAATACAGCATTAGCATGACTAAGTTTTCAATAAAAAAAGGCGGATCGTGGAAAAAGGTTTTGTCACTGGTGGTTTTTGCTGTTTTGGTCTTTGTCTTGCTTAACTTTTATCAAGTTCAGGTGAGGAATTTTTTTTATTCAATATCGGCGCCGATTCAAAAGTATCTTTGGAAAACAGGGGATAATAATAAAATAGAAGAGCTGGAAAAGAAAAATCAGGAGTTGCTTTTAGAGATATCTCAGCTTAAAGAGTTTAAAAAAGAAAATGAAACCCTGAGAAAAGCTTTGGAAATTAATCTGCCCCAGGATTTTAATTTATTGTATTGCGAAATTATCGGAAAATATCTTTTAGAAGATTCTTTATTAATAGATAAGGGCGAGCAGGACGGCGTTCAAAAGGGCATGCCCCTGGTTAACGAGCAAAAGGTGTTGGTGGGCCGAGTAAGCGAGGTTTACAAAAACTTTTCAAAGATCCTGCTTATTTCTGGCAAGGATAGTACTTTTGACGCCAAAGTTTCGGGTACCGACATCTATGGAGCAATTAAAGGAAAGGGCAATTTAAAAATTCAGTTTGAATTAGTGCCCTTGGAAAAAGAATTAAAAGTGGGGGATTTGGTAGTAAGCGCGGCCTTGGGCGGAATTTTTCCAGAAGGCTTGCTAGTGGGCGAAATTTCAAGCTTTAGTAAATCTGAAAGCGAACCGTTTCAAATAGCTCAAATTAAGGCGCCTCTTAATATTAACGCCACTGAAAATTTATTCTTAATTAAAGGATACAAATGATAAAAAACCTTTTAATTCTTGTCGTCTTCTATTTTTTGATATTGCTGCAGTCTTCTTTTTTGCCGTCTAGTTTTAATTGGCCCGTTTTATTATTGATTTTTATCACGGTTATCATTTCCAACGTCTTTGAATCAAGGGAGCGTTTTTTCGGCTTATTTCTAGCCTTCTTTAGCGGTCTTTTCTTGGATTTATTTTCTGGCTCCCTACAGATTAATTTTTGGCTTTTTAAGGTTAATTTTTTCGGGATTTACGCCTTATCTTTTTTATTAATAGCTTTTTTTATTAAATATTTTATCAGGCAAAATGTTCGATTCGGTCTTTATTAGTAACAACAGAAAAATCAAGGGTTTTAAAAGGGAAATCGAGCCTCAAGAAGTTTTATTGGACAAATTGGCCCAAAAAAAAGAAAAAGAGGTCGGGGTTTCCGGTAAAAAACTGGAGGTATTGCTTTCCAACAGAATTCTTAAAGTTTTCTTAATCTTTTTTTTCTGCCTGTTGTCTCTGTTTTTTATCAAAACTTTCCAATTGCAGATTGTTGAAGGTAAAAAGTACGCCCAGCTGGCTGAAAAGAATAAGTTTAAAATTTACCAAACGCAAGCCGAACGGGGAATTATTTACGATAAATTCGGGAATCAGTTAGTTTGGAATAATGTCAGCTACGATTTAGCGGTGGACTCAAGGCAGCTGCCCAAAGATGAAAAGGCCAAGCAAGAAAACATCAATACGGTGGCTGGCATCTTAAAGATAACTTCGGAAGAAATCGAAAGTAAAATTAAAAACTCCAAAGACTATCAAACGGTAGTATTTGAAAATCTCGACCACCAAAACCTGGTTATATTGGAGGCGAAAATAGAAGATTTGGCCGGTTTCCAAATCGTGCGCAATTGGGTTAGGGATTACAAGCTGGGCCCGGCTTTTTCGCATTTAATCGGTTACAACGGCAAGATTCAAGGGGAAGAACTGCAGGTAAATCCGGACCAGTATTCGGTTTTTGACTGGGTGGGCAGATCCGGCCTGGAAAAATCATACGAAGAAGCTTTAAGGAAGAACTCCGGCAAAGTTAGGGTGGAAAGGGATGTCTACGGAAATGTTTTATCAGAAGAGCTTATTTCCCTGCCTGAGTCGGGCAAAAGCTTGGTGTTGTGGACCGACGCCGCTTTGCAAAAAAAGATTTATCAGGAAGTAAAAAAGGCCATGGAAGAAAGAAACGGTAAAAGCGCGGTAGCGATTGCCATGGATCCCAAAACCGGCGGCATACTGGCTTTAGTTTCTTTGCCTGATTTTGACAATAATTTGTTTCAAAACTCTACTAACGCCCAAGCTTTAAAGGCAATTCTGGAGAGTCCTGAAAAACCACTTTACAACCGGGCCATTGCCGGGCTTTTTCCAACCGGTTCCACAATAAAACCTTTAATTGCTTCGGCCGCCTTGCAGGAAAAGATAATTTCACCAGATAAAACTATTTACGATTCGGGGCAAATAACCATTGTTAATCAATACAACCCCGGAATTACCTACGCTTACAAAGATTTAAAGGCTCACGGCACGGTTGATATGAGAAAGGCTTTGGCGGTTTCCTGCAACGTTTATTTTTACACTATTGGCGGGGGTTACAAAGATCAAGCGGGTTTGGGGCCGACTCTGATTAAAAAATACCTTAATTTGTTTGGCTGGGGTGAAAAAACCCAGATTGATTTGCCCGGAGAAAAAGAAGGTTTTGTGCCTTCGCCCGAATGGAAAAAAGAAGCAAAAAAAGAAGGCTGGAAAGACGGCGATACCTACCACATGTCTATTGGCCAGGGCGATTTATCTATTAGCCCCTTGGAAGTAGTAACCGCTTTTGCTGCTATTGCCAATAA
>CAZVLR010000001.1:6121-165601 GCA_964628095.1 uncultured Candidatus Saccharibacteria bacterium
TACGACGACCCGCAAATTGTTCTAACGATTATGGTAGAAGGGGTAAAAGGCTATCAAACCACGGTTTTGCCCGCGGCCCGGAACATATTAAGCTGGTATTTTAGCGGAAAACCCGAGAATGTTATAGCTACGACTTCTGAAGACGTTTCTTCTTCTACAAATATGGAAGAGTAGTTTTACTTGACAAAAAGCATAATTTGTGATATTATTATAAATCCTGTTATATCAGGATTTTTATTTTGAAACCTTAAAAATTAAATATGGAAAGGAGTCAGGAAATGGAAAAGTTCAAAAAGTTTGAATATTTTCTTTTCGATAATTCCTGGCTCTTTAAGCTAGGAATTGTATTGTTTTGGATTGTTTGGGCAACGCATCTGTACGGTTTTTGGAGTTTTGACATCTTTTTCGAAAGAGATATTTTACGGGAAAGAATTAAAAACTACAGCCAGGTAACTTACGAAGAAATGATAAAAAACGAAGGCAAACTACGAGACCTTGTCAGTGAAAAGATTGAAAAGGCTAAAGCCAAAGGAAGAGATTACAGCCCACGAGACTATTTTAAGGATTTAAAAGAGATTTACGAGAAAGAAAAATCCTTAATTAGGCCTATGCCTTTTTTGATGATGGATATCAATTCTTTGGTCTGTGTGGCTGGTGAAAATCTTAAAAACAGCCACTTTACCGAAGAGCAGTGGGAGGCAGCAAGACAAGAATACGGAATTGACGGTTTGCTTTTCAATAAAAACGTAAAATTAAATTTTACCCTAAAAGACGTTTTTAACTGGCTTGTTTCCCTGTATTTGAGATCGATGTTTCTAGTGTTGCTTTTTTACTTGGTTTGCATGGCTCGGGAAAACGGCATTTTGGAAACAATATTGTCGGACAAGAAAAAGTTTTTATTGGCAGTTTTGCTCTGGCCGTATTACTTTACCAGATATCCTTCAAATATCATCAAGAAGATTCTGGTTGAGGCGGAACTAAGGAGAATGGGCGATATTTTTAGGCGCCTAACTCTTTCAGAAAGAAAGCTGGTCAGAAGCATTGTTGAAACCAAACCCTATAGAGAATGGGTGAAAGGCTTTAGAGTAACTTACGCCGGTAAATTCCAAAGGGGTTTTGCCCTGGCCTTGCTGGTTACGATTTTCTTTTATTTATTTTTGCCAAAAGGCGCAGAAGCTAAAATGAAAGTGGATCATTCTATTAGAGACGGTCCGGTAATATCAAAACTAATTGTTCAGAGCCAAGATTCAAACATTGATAAGGACAAGGAAATTATTCCTGAAAACGTATTCTGCGAACCTATTTTTACTTATCATGTTTTTAGACCGGTAAGAATAGAGCTCTGCCTGCAAAAACTAAGCAGGCCGATTGACCACGTTCCTCTTTGCGGCTGCATGGTTTATTGTTTTTCCAAACAATTAACTCTGTAGTCATACAACAAATTATTTTTCTTTGACACAGAAGGGAGAAAGTGATGAAAAAAAGGATAATTGTAATAGCAATGGTTTGCGTGGTCATGCTGCCTTGCTTGGCAAGTGCGCAGGTTGTTTCAACTTTTGAAAGCCGGAACGACTGGGCGGCAACTAAAAACGGAAAAGGGTATTTTTACCACGAAACGGAAATTTACAGCAACTTTGGGATAATCGGCGTGGGTTTTCAGTACGACCTGTTAAAAAGAGCCCGCTATACCCAAGCTAAACCCTATGTAACAATGAATTTTAAACCTTTTTCTGTGATTCTGGGCTACGCTTCCAATAATCTGGGAGACAAGCAGATTCGCCTTGGCATTAGAGCTGATAAGAAAGTCGGCAGAACGGTTTTCTGGATCGACGCCAGTAACTACTTTTCGGTTAATCAAAACAAGAGCGACTATTTGGACGCCTTTATGGGTTTTACCTGCAAGTTAAATAGAGTTTTTTCCGCAGGCGTAACCTTAGGGTATGACAAATGGTGGCGCGAAAAAGACCATCAGTACCTTTTTCTGGGTCCGGTGTTTTCTTGCAAAGTACTGCCAAAAACTACCATTTTTATCCGTCCGGGAAAGGAATGGGAGGAATCTGGCGGTAAAACCGAAACCAGAACCAAGGTCAGGGTCGGTCTGAACGTACAATTCTAGTATTATATAGCCCCCCTTAACAGCGCAAACGCGTTTTGTTAAGGGGGCTTTTCTTTTCCTTTAAAATTAATTAAAATAGATATATATGGCAACCATTGATGAGTTAAGAAAAACCCGCTTAAAAAAATTAGAGGTGATTAAAAAAGCCGGCCTTTTGGCTTACCCCCTGCATACCAAAAGAGAGCACTCTTGCAAGGAAGCGCTGGAAAAATTTATTTTATTAGCCCAAGAGCAAAAAGAGGTGATTTTGGCTGGCCGCATTAAATCTTTAAGGGGCCACGGCGGCTCGACTTTTTTAAATATTGAAGATGGATCAGGTAAGATTCAAGCCTATTTAAAAAAAGACAGAATTGGAGAGTTGGGCTATCAGTTTTTCTTGGATAACTTTGACGTGGGAGATTTTATCGAGTTGCGCGGAATTTTATTTTTAACTAAAAAAGAGGAAAAGACCTTGGAGGTGGCCGACTTTAAAATGCTGGCTAAAAGCTTATTGCCCTTGCCTGAAAAATGGCACGGCCTGCAGGATATTGAAGAAAGGTACCGGAAAAGATATCTGGATTTAATATTTAACCAAGACGTTAAAAATAAGTTCGAGCTAAGAACTAAAATTATTAAAGAAATTAGGCAATTTTTAGAGCGAGAAGGCTTTTTAGAGGTAGAGACACCTATTTTGCAGCCGCTTTATGGCGGCGCCAATGCCCGGCCCTTTAAAACGCATTTAAACGCCCTTGATATGGATTTATATTTAAGAATTTCTCCGGAATTATATTTAAAAAGATTATTGGTGGGCGGTTTTGAAAAAGTATACGAGTTTGCCAGATGCTTTCGCAACGAAGGCATGGATCGTCAGCACAATCCCGATTTTACCAACCTTGAATTTTATTGGGCTTATGCCGACTACAAAGATTTAATGAATTTAACCGAAAGGCTTTTTTCCACGGTTTTAAAGAATCTTTTCGGTACATATCAGCTTGAATATGAAAATAAAAAAATAGATTTTAAAACCCCCTGGCCAAGAATGGAATATTCCAAGCTATTTAAAAAATATGCAAAAATTGATTTGGATGCGATTAACGAAGAAGCTTTGAGAAAAGAAGCTCAGAAAATGGGTATTAACATTGAAAGGGGCGAAGGAAAAGCAGTAATAGCCGATAAGATTTACAAAAAATGCTGTTTACCAGAAATTTCAAACCCGGTTTTTCTTATACATCATCCCAAGGGTTCGGCCCCTTTGGCAAAGGAATGCGAAAAAGAGCCGGAAAAACTGGCTCGGTTTCAGCTGGTTATAGCTGGCTGGGAGATTGTTAATGCTTTTTCGGAATTAAACGATCCTTTAGAGCAAAGAAAAAGATTTGAATTGCAGGAAAAAATATTAAAAGCCGGGCATGAAGAAGCCATGAAAATGGACGAAGATTTTATCGAAGCCCTAGAGTATGGCATGCCGCCCTCGGCCGGTTTTGGCATGGGCATTGACCGCTTAACCGCGTTATTAACTAATTCTCACAGCTTAAGGGATATTATTTTATTCCCGGCTATGAGGCAAAAAAAAGATTAAAAACATGCTAGATATCAAATTTATTCGCCAGAACCCGGAGATTGTAAAAGACGCTTGCAAGAAAAAGCTGGTAAAAATTAATGTTGATGAATTTTTGCAATTGGACAAGAAAAGGCGGGAGCTTTTATCGGGCATTGAAGAAATGCGGGCCAAGAAAAACCAAGCCAATAAGGAAATCCAAAAAGCCAAAGATAAAAACGAACGAGAGGGGATTATCAACCGGATGAAAATAGTTGATAAGGATAACGAAAAAATCAATGCCGAGTATAAAGAATTGGACGCCAAATTCCAAAAACTTCTTTTGGAAATGCCCAATATTCCTTCGGAAGATTCGCCCATAGGAGACGAGAAAAACAATAAAGAAGTTGAGCAGTGGGGGAAAGCACCCAAATTCGATTTTAAAATAAAAGACCATCTGCAAATTGGCAAGGATTTGGATTTAATCGATATTGAAAAGGGGGCTCAGGCCGGCGGTTTCCGCGGCTATTATTTAAAAAACGAGGCGGCTTTAATGCACTGGGCCATAATCTCTTTTGGCATTGAGAAGATAGTTAAAAAAGGTTTTAATCTTTTTTTGCCGCCCACTTTGGTTAGAGAGTTTGTTTTAGAGGGCAGCGGCCATTTTCCCGCCTGTAAAGAAGATATTTACCAAATTGGCAATCCGGGAAAGTTAGCTGACGGCGACACTGTTAAAGAGCCGATCTTTTTAACCGGTACTTCAGAAAGCGCCTTATTAGCCTATTACGCCGACACGATTTTGGATGAAAAAGACTTACCTTTAAAATTAGCCGGGGTTTCCCAGTGCTACCGTTCCGAAGCTGGAAGCTATGGCAAAGATACCAAGGGGCTTTACCGCTTGCACGAATTTATGAAAGTGGAACAGGTAGTTTTTTGCAAGGCTGATATTGAAGAATCAAGGCAATGGCTAGAAGATATGAGAAAAATCAGCCAAGAAGTGTTAAAAGATTTAAAACTGCCTCACCGGGTAATTTCCATTGCCACGGGCGATATGGGCCTGGGTAAATATAAAATGTACGATATTGAAACCTGGATGCCTTCAAGAAACAATTACGGAGAAACGCATTCTGATTCGAGTTTAACCGATTGGCAGGCCCGAAGGCTGAACATCCGTTACAAAGACAAACAGGGGCAGATAAAATTCGTCCACACGCTTAATAACACCGTTATTGCCAGCCCCCGCATATTAATCGCTATTTTAGAAAACTATCAGCAAAAAGACGGCTCGATAAAAGTGCCCGAGGCGTTGAAAAAATACCTTAATTTTAAGGTAATAAAGAAAAAATGAGGCGATGAAAGAACAGAAAATTTTAGTCGGTAACATACGGGTTAACGTGAAAATTGCAGGCGATGGGCAGCCTCTTTTAATTTTGCACGGCTGGGGCGGATCTTCCGATTCTTGGCTAAAAGTCCAAAAACTAGTGGCGCTGGCAAAATACCGGGTAATTGTGCCCGATTTGCCCGGTTTTGGCAAAACCAGAACCCCATTGCGCCCCTGGTCGGTAACAGACTACAGTAATTTTGTTTTAAAACTGACTGAAAAATTGGAGCTTCAGAACTTTTATCTTTTAGGTCATTCTTTCGGGGGCCGGATTGCCGTAAAATTCGCTTCGTCTTACCCGGAAAAAATCCAAAGCTTGATACTTTGCGATTCGGCTGGAATCAAGCCTAAATTAGGCTTTAAATCAGGGTTTGTTTTCACTTTGTCCCGCATTGGCAACGCGCTTTTTACGCCCAAAATATTTTCCCGTTTTAAAGACGGCGCCCGTAATTTTTTCTATCTGTTTATTAGAAAATACGATTATGCCAAAGCCCAGGGCGTAATGAAGGAAACTATTTTAAGGGTTTTAGAAGAAGATTTAATGAAGGAGCTGCCGCAAATTAAAAACCGAACTTTGGTAGTTTGGGGCCGAAGGGACAAACTGGTGCCGGTAAAGTACGCTTATGATTTTTTTGAACAGATTGAGAACTCCAAGATAATCATTTTGCCTAAAATCGGTCATTCGCCCCAGTTAGAGGTGCCCGAGCGCCTGGCCGAGATTATAATTTCTTTTTTAAGATTTGAAAAATGACTATCCGCGAATTAAATTCATCAGACAAGGAAATTTATAATAACCTTGCCAATCATCCGATTCAAAGCTGGGAATGGGGCGAATTTAAAGAAAAATCGGGTAATATAGTTAAAAGGTGGGGTGTTTTTAATAATGAAAACAAACTTTCATCTGTTTTTCAGGTTTTTTATCGAAAAATCCCCAAGACGAATTTAACTGTTGCCAATTGTTCAAAATGTTCTTTACCCGAAAAGACGATAGTTGAAAAAATAAAAGAAGAAAGCCGCAAGCAAAAAACCGTATTTGTAAAATTCGAACCAGATTTCATTCAAAAGAAATGGGAAAATATTAAGGGTGAAATTCAGCCCGAACCAGAAGTGCTAAAAGAAATCGACTTAAAAAACCTGGGATTAAAAAAGGCTAAAAAAGCTCTTTTTAGCCAGTATTCTTTTGTTTTAAACCTGAACAAATCAGAAGAAGATTTATTATCAGCCATGGAAAAAAGAACGCGCTATAATATTCATTTAGCGCAAAAATCAGGAGTTGTTGTTGAAGAAGCGACTAACGAATCGGGGCTGGAAGAATTTATTAAGCTTTTTGAACAAACTCAAAAAAGGGCCAAATTTTACATGCATGCTCCAGCATACTTTAAAGATATGTTTAAAATTCTGGCCTCTGCGGGAATTATTAAGATTCTTTTAGCAAAATACCATGGGCAGGTTTTAAACGCAAAAATTCTTTTTATCTGGAAAAACCGGCTTTTTTGTCCCTACGGCGCTTCCTCTAAAGAATTCTTAAACTTAAAAGCGGCTAATTTAATTTATTGGGAGATCATCCGTTTTGGAAAAAAAATCGGCTGCGAGTCTTTTGATATGTGGGCTGGCCTTGGTCCCAAAAAAAACTCAAAGCATCCCTGGCAAGGCTTTCACGATTTTAAGACCGGTTATGCTCCGGATTTAGTAGAATACGTGGGCAGTTGGGATTTGGTTTTAAAGGGGTTTCTTTATTACGGTTTTAATATGGCTAACAGTATAAGGTGGGGGATTTTAAAAATTAAAAGATAATTATGCTTTTAGAGTATAAAATATTATTTCAATTAGTATTCATCTTCTGGTATTTCCATATTATCCGGCGTTTTTTCTATTATCTCTATCTTTGGCAGTTAAAAGAATACCGTTTTGACCGCTACATGGCTAAAATTAAGGATGGTTTTAAGCTGTCCGCCTTTTTAATAGTGGCTTTTTATTGGCTTTTATTAATATATATTTTACTTTTAAATTTTAACTTCAGGAATATTTTTTATCTTTATCTGGCTCTTGCTTTTTATTCCCTGTATAAATTATTCTCAAAGCAATGGCGCTTTCCCAGGCCAACTTTTAAAATATTGGCCTTGGGCGGCATTGTTTTTTTAAGCTTGACCCTTTTCACCTTTATTTTCTGGAGCCATTTTTTTATTTTTGCCCTGACCCTGGAACTAATTTTTCCCATATATGTTTACCTTGGCGTTTTAATTGTTCATGTGCCGACTTTATTGATTAAAAATAATTTAAAGAAAAAAGCCAGAAACAAGATAATTAGTCTACCCAATTTAACCGTTATTGCTATTACCGGTTCTTACGGAAAAAGCTCCACTAAGGAATTTTTATACACTATCTTGAGCGAAAAATACAAAGTTATTAAAGCTCCAGGAAATATCAACACGCCTATTGGCATTACAAATTTTATTATTTCAGAAGTTAATGAAAGCCACCAATTTTTTATCTGTGAAATCGGCGCCTATAAAAAAGGGGAGATTAAAGAGATTTGTGATTTTATCAATCCTAAGGTCGGTATTTTAACCGGCATTAATCAGCAGCATTTGGGCCTTTTTGGCTCGCAAGAGGATATTATTAAAGGGAAGTTTGAATTAATAGAATCTTTATCAGGGCAAGGAACCGCTATTTTAAATTATGATAACACACACATTAAAGAAAAAATTAAAAAATCTAACTTTAAAGTAGGAAATATAGTATTTTATTCTGTAAGGGAGAAGGCTGATTTTTGGATAAATAATTTAAAAATTGAAAAAGATTTTTCTTCTTTTACGGCTTTTTCCAAAAAAGGGGGTTCGGCTGATTTTAAAGTTAACTTGCCTGGCCCGGATAATTCCTTGAACTTTTTGGGAGCTTTAGCCGCCGCTTCAACTATCGGGATGAGTTTTGCCGAAATCTTAAGGGCCTGCGATAAAATAAATTCAAATCAAGGCTCGATAAAGCTTAAAACCGGCTTTAATGGTTTAAATATTATTGATTCTACTTATTCTTCTAACCCCGACAGCGTTTCCTCACACTTAGAATATTTAAAAATCTGGCCCGGAAAGAAAATTATTATTATGCCCTGCATTATCGAACTGGGAAACGATTCAAAAAAGATACATAAGGAAATCGGCGGGCAGATTGCAAAAGTATGCGATTTAGCCATAATTACCACCAAGATTAAATTTAAAGAACTAAAAGAAGGATTTTTGGCCTCAAACGGAAAAGAAGAAGGAATTTTGTATGAAAGCAATCCCGATAAAATATTTGATAAAATTAATAATTTGGCGCAAGAAAACGGCACCATTCTTTTGGAAAGCCGAGTGCCTAAAAAATTAATTAATTTATTGTCTGGAAATGAAAAACTATCTTAAGCCAATTTCCATATCACTTTCGCCCAATACTGAAAAAGACGACATCCGTCTCGCCTTTAGATTATTATTTAAGCCAAAAACTTGGAAGAGGGGAAAAGCCATATTAAAACTAGAAGAAAGCTTTAAGAAATATTTTAATGTAAAATATGCTTTTTCTTTTAATAGCGGTCGCTCGGCTTTTTTAGCGATTTTAAATTCGCTTGATTTTAAAAAAGGAGATGAGATTTTGTTGCAGGCTTTTTGCTGTAATGCAGTTGTAAACCCGATTATTTGGTCTGGCTTAAAGCCGATTTTTGTGGATTGCGACGAAAAAACCTTCAATATTGATATTGACGATTTGAAAAGGAAAATATCAAAAAGAAGCAGGGCGGTAGTTGTCCAGCACACCTTTGGCCAGAGCGCCAACATCCAGGAAATCGCCCAAATCTGTAATAGCCACAATTTAATCATGGTTGAGGACTGCGCCCATGCTTTGGGTGCAAAATATCACGGGTACAAATTAGGAATTTTGGGCCAAGCCGCTTTTTTCAGTTTTGGCCGAGATAAGGTTATTTCCTCGGTTTATGGAGGTGTGGCCATCTGCCACGATTCAAAAATAGCCGAAAAAATTAAGAATTATCAAGAAAAAATTAGCTATCCTAATAATTATTGGACCTTCCAACAATTGCTCCACCCAATTTTAATGAATAAATTAATACTTCCGACTTATCGCATACTGGGAAAGTATTTACTTGTTTTCTTCCAACAGCTTAATATTTTATCAAAAGCGGTGCATAAAAAAGAGAAGACGGGTAAAAAACCGATGTATTTCCCCGCAAAAATGCCCAACGCCTTAGCTTTATTGGCGTTGAAACAACTTGAAAAGCTTGAGCGCTTTAACAGTCATCGCTTAGAAATTGCTAAGATATATTATGAAAAACTGGATAAGAAAAAATTCATCTTAGCTCCTATTTTGGCAGAAAACATATATTTAAGATATACGGTAAAAAGCGAGAACGCCCATTTAATAATTAAAAAGGCTTGGAAAGAGAATTTATTAATCGGCGATTGGTATACCAGCCCAATTGCGCCCAGGGGAACCGATTTTAAAAAAGTTGGGTATGAAGCCGGGACCTGTCCTAAGGCAGAAAAATTAGCCAAAAATGTTTTTAATTTACCAACTCATATTAATATTGATCAAAAAGAAGCTGAAAGAATAATTCAATTCTTAAACCATGTATAGAATAACCGAAATTAGTAAGAAGGAAGACTGGGAGGGCTTTTTATTTAATTCCAAAGAAAAAACTTTTTTAATCTCTTGGAATTGGGGCGAGTTCCAAAAATCAATGGGCAGCAAGGTTTGGCGTCTGGCCATATTAAATAAAGAGGAATTAATTGGAGAGGCTCAAGTAATAAAAGTAATGGCAAAAAGAGGCGGCTTTTTATTGGTGCCCCACGGTCCGGTTTTAAAATCAGAGAGTCTTTCCGGGGAAATTTTAAAAACTATTTTAGACTACTTAAGAAGGATAGCGGTAAAAGAAAAAACTTCTTTTATTAGATTTTCTCCCATTTGTCAGGACAACAAAGAAAACCAAAAACTTTTTAAAGATTTAGGGTTTAAAGAAGCGCCCTTACACGTGCATCCGGAATTAACTTGGGAGCTTGATATTTCCTTGCCCGAGGAAGAAATTTTAAAGAAGATGAGAAAAACCACTCGTTACCTGATCCGCCAGGCGGAAAAGAATAAAGATATAGAAATAATTAAAAGCGAAAATTTAGAAGCTCTAGAAGATTTTAATAAAATTTACAAAGAAACCGTAAAGAGACACCATTTTGTACCCTTTCCCGTAGATTATCTCGAAAAAGAAATTACAGCCTTTAAGAGTGACGGGCAAATTGTCGTTTTCTTGGGAAAGCATCAGGGCCAAGTTGTTTCAGGGGCTATTATAGTTTTTTGGCAGGGAATCGGTTTTTATCATCACGGCGCTTCTTGGCAAAAATACTCAAAAACCCCGGTTTCTTATCTGCTTCAATGGGAAGCGATAAAGGAAGCGAAAAAACGGGGATGTATAATTTATAACTTCTGGGGAATTGCTCCGGAAAATAAAAAAAACCATCCCTGGGCCGGCCTAACCTTGTTTAAGCAGGGCTTTGGCGGAAACAGTAAACAATACTTAAAAACCCAGGACCTCCCCTTATTTTTTAATTATAGGCTAAACTATTTAATCGAAACTGTTAGAAGAATAAAAAGGGGATTGTAATATGAAATATCGGCAACCCCACCGCATAAAAAAGAAAAAGTCTGTCTTAAAAAACAAGTTTTTTTGGGTTTTTCTCTTAATTTTAATCTGGCTGGGCGTTGTTTTTTACTTGGTTTGTTTTGCCAGTTTTTTCCAGATAAAAGATTTTAAGATTTCAGGAAATAATAAAGTTAGTTCAGTCGATATCGAAAGTATAATTAAAAAAGGTCTTGAACAGAAATTTTTCTTAGTCCCGCAAAAAAGCATTTTTCTTTTTAATTCAGAGAATGTAAAAAAAGAAGCTCTAAAAACTTATCCCCAAATTTCAACGATAAACATTAAAAGAGAAATGCCCAGCACTTTGCTTTTTAACATTGAAGAAAGAGTGCTAGTGGCCGTCTGGTGTTATTTGGACAATTGTTTTTCCATAGACAAAGAGGGGATTATTTTTGAAGAGGCAAAAACCGATAACGCTGATTTTGTCATCATCTCTCAAGAAGGGGAAAAATATAATTTAGGAGATGAAATTATTGAAACTAATTTAATGCAAAATATTTTAGAAATTCAGAAAAAGCTAAATAATATCCAAATTAAAGTTAAGAATTACGAAATTCTTAATAATAATCAGATAACCGCCAATACATTAAATAGCTGGAAGATATATTTTGACAAATCGGGCGACATGAAATGGCAATTAACAGAACTTTTATCGGTTTTGGGAAAGCAAATTCCCCCGGAATCCCAGGGGAATTTAGAATACATCGATTTGAGATTTTCCAAGGTTTACTATAAATTCCGCTAGTTGATCCTGTATACGAAAATCGAATAACCAATTCGGGCAACCGGTTCGTACTGATTTAACCAGCCGTAATATCCAAACTTTAAATCAAACCCTTTACCTGGTAAACCTTGGCCGATCTGCAAGGGCGAGGCGGAAATAGCCAAATAGGAACCGGGCGGTAGTTCTTTGGGGTTTTTATCACCGGCCCAAAATTGAAACTTGTCTTTTAAATAATATTTGGCGCTGGCTCCGCCGAAATAATCGACATATATCTTGTCGATTTTATTTTTTTCAGTCCACTGCACCAGCCTTTTTAAATCCTGGCCCCAATCATAATTGGAATCAACCGAATAAAGATAACCTTTGGAGGGTCCGCCCACAATTTCATTAAAGTACGACAAGAAAGAGGGGTAAATGGAAACTACAGTGAAGGCCTGCCAAATTAAAACAACGGCCAGTAAAGAATATTTTACTTTCTGATGGGGCGGCTTCATTAAAGCTATAATGGCGCCTGAAACTAAAATATAAACTATGGGTAGGATTGGAAGTAAGTGGCGTACGCCCAAATTAAGATTAGATTTTAGGGTAAAAGCCCAATAAATCAAAAAGAACAGGAAAAGAGCAAGCTGGGCTATATACTTTTGCGCCCAATTTTTAAATTTAAGCCAGGGCTGCGGGAAAGAAGGTTTTAGAGCAAGGACCGCAAAAAACAAGGCGATAATAGTTAACAAATGCATGGCTAAAGGCTCTTTTACAATATAAACAAAGGGGAAATAATTTTTCCAGCCAACATTAGATACCTCGCCCAAAAAATACATAGTGTGGCCACCCGAAGCCCTTTCAAAAACCATAGCTAGCCCCAAAAAGTAATGAGCAAGCGGCCTTATAACCGGTTGTTCTGCCACCCACACTAAAACGTTTCTTACAATGGGAAATGGCGTAGTTCTAAGCAAGCTTTGGGTGTCTTGGGCCTGTCTTTCTGGCGGATAATTCCAAACATTATATTGATAAATGGCCCAAATTAAAACGCCGGCTACGGCTAAAATCAGAATAAAAAACAGCAGGTATTTGCCGAAAACCTTCAGAAAATTAAGAAAACCGCCTTTTGATTTAACCGCTGCCCAGAAAATGAACAAAATTACAAAAGTGGGCACAAGTAAAATCAAAGAGAATTTGGTTAACTCGGCAAATCCTAAAGCCAAACCGGCAAAAATTATATTTTTACTAGAAGAGTCTTTTAAAAACTTTACAAAATAATAACTGGCAATCAGGACGCCAGTGGCCGCGCCCACGTCAGTGGTTACCAGTCTTCCATGCGCGATAAAAGTAGGGGAGAAAGAAAACAAAAACAAAGCCAATAGCGCAGCTTGATTTCCGTAAAGTTCTCTAGACCATTTAAAGATAAAAAGGCCCAATAGCATTAGCATTAAAATCATGGGCAAGCGGCCCCAAAATATCATTTCATCGGCCGGATTTCCAGAACTAAAAAGGAAAGCGGAACCATAAGTCCATTGGCCATTTACCTCATCTTTCCAGCCCGGCGTTTCAGAAGGAAAGTTTATTCCTTTAATAAACAACAGGGGAAAGGCGGCCAAATCCTTTATTAGGGGCGGGTGTTCCGGGTTAATTCTCATGTCCTTTTGGGTTAAATAGGAATAGCCGGCGGGCAAGTGCGACTGTTCATCCATGGTTAAAGAGTCGCCAGCCATACTAAAAAGAGCCATTAAAAACATTAAAAACAAAAGGCAGAAAGCCAAGATATTTGTTTGCTTGTTAGATATCATATTTATAAAATTAATTATTAATTTATAACCAGCCTTTTTTGTGGAAATAATAAATCATACCGCCCAGAATCAAAAGCATTAAGCCCAAAATTGCAAAAAAACCGATTTCTGAATCGCCCAAGGGTACATGGGAAAAATTCATGCCCCAAATGCTGGCTAATAAAGTTAGAGGCAGCATGATTACCGAAAAAAGAGTTAGCAGTTTAATAATTTCATTGGTTTTGGTGGAAAGCAGTGATTGGTTGGTGTCTTCTAGAGCTAAAATGGTTTCTTTGTAGTTTTGAAGATTATTCCAAACCTTCTTAAAAGTACCTATTAAATCGGTAAAATAGGGCAATGCTTCTTTGCCGAAAAAAGAACCGCCTTCTTTTAACAGTGATTCCAATACTTCTTTTTGCGGTTCGATCACGCGCCAAAAGGTAATAATATCGGCTTTAATATATGAAATTTCGCGCACCATTTCCTTTTCTTTCTGTTTAAAAAGCTCTTTTTCAATTTGATCAATAGATTTATCAATGCGTTCCAGTTTGATCAAGCAAAATTTCCAGAAGTTATCCAAAATAGTGTACAGAAGGTAACCGGCATCAGCTCCCAAATAATTGTTTCTAGCCTTTGAGTTAAGCTTACAGGCCGAAAAGATTCTTTTTACCGGCAGAATCGTTTCAAAATGAGCGGTAATTATAGTGTTTTTGGTAACAATTATGTCCAATTCGCGGGAAAAGGTTTCTTTGGTCTCTTTATTATAAATCGGGTAATAAAGCACCATAAAAAGATAGTTGGGGTTGTGTTCCACCGTTGGGCGAGGGCTGGGCGTGGTTAATTCTTCCAAAACCAAAGGATGCAGCCGATAGTTCTTTTTTAAAAATTCTTTGTCTTCTTCTGTTGGATTTTGGATATCAATCCAAGTAATTTTTGGCCCCTTAATAATATCTCTCATTAATTTATTTTTTAATTTAATAATATTAAACTATTTTAACAAATATAAAAAATTTATGATAGGGGATAACTTAGGCCGCCCCTAATTGACAATTATTATAAAAATATATATGATAATTCATCGGCTCTTTCCCAAAATTTATAAGGGAAGTTAAAGGATTAAACAACTTAACAAGAAACGAGAGGAGGAATTGTTATGTCCCAAAAAGGCGGAGTTTACGATTTGATTGAATCGGCCCTAAAAAAGGTTTTACTGGTGGTGGAAAAAGGCGTGCAGGATTTAAAAATCCCGCTCGGCAACATGAAAAACCTGAATGTTTTTATCAGAACCTATCGCCTGCTGGAAAAAAGAGAGGCCGAACTGGAAGACCTTAAAAAAATCTACAAAGAACGCCTGGTTGATTTAATGCTCAGGCATCCCGGCCTAAAAGGGGTTCAAACCCTGCCCGACAATCACCGAACGCTTGTTTACCAGTCAGACGGCTCCTACGAATACAATTTACCTCTTTTAAAAGAGTCGCTGGGAGAAGCTTATTCGGGCCTTGTAAACGAAGACCTGCGTCTTACTATCATGCTCACCCCCGATTACAAGCAATTCCTGCTGCTCAAAATCTTAAAATCTTTTTTCAGAACAAAAGAGGCCTATAACAAGCTGGTAAAAGAAGAAGTGATCCCGCGCGTGGATGAAAAAAAACTGGAACTGCTAATCAAAGAAGGAAAGGTGCGGCTAAAAGACGGAACCCGGGTAGAAACCAAAAAACCGGCCTGGCACGTAAAAACTACGCTTATTAAGCAAAAATAACATGGAAGGAACTGCTATGGAGAAAAAGAAGAAAGAAATTGGAGAACCCAGTATTTTTTTAGTCATCGGCGCTCTGGTTTTATGCATATTGATGTTTCTCGGTTTTGGCGCCTATTACCACTTTAATCCGCCCAAAACCAATCTCGTAGCCACAACTACAAAGTAGCAAACAAAGAACAACACAATAAAAAGGGGGAGCATTTAAGCTCCCTTTTTCTTTTTGCTTGACAACCACTCTGGTGTTGTGATAAATAAAAATAAAGGCATGAATAGAATAAATTTAACCAACACTGCTTTGTTGTTGAATGTCGTGTTAACCGGCAATTCTTTGGTTAGATTTATTGAGTAAATAATACAAAACAAACGAGCGTTAATAAATCTGGCCAAAGAAGCCAGTTTTTTTGTTCTTTCACAACTAAATAAGGATAGAAAGGAGGGAGGCTTTATGAATTCAATTCAACACGCGTCTTTATGGAAAAAGTACAACAGTTATTGCCAGGAAGCAGGGAATATTGAGAAAAAGTTACAACGTCCTCTGGGCCCAGAAAAAGAAGAAAAGCTGCGTTTTCGCTTAAAAGATTTGCATGATCGCTTAATTCCCCGTGTTATTTCCAGTTTAACGGTCAGAGATTTAAATTACGTTTAAAAAGGCCGCAACGGGCACACCCACCTTAGTTGTGGCCTCAAAAGGGTAAGAAAATGTTCGTAAACAGCGAACCTTCTTACCCTTTTATTTTATATATCCTTTTAGCACTCTTGACACGAGAGTGCTAATTTCTTATGATGGAATATATAAATTTATGATTACTCAGCGCCAGGAAAAACTGCTTAACGCCATCATTCAAGAATACATTAATTCGGCCGAACCGATCAGCTCCAACGTGCTTGAAAAAAAGTACGATTTTAACGTTTGCCCGGCCACCATTAGAAATGAAATGCAGAGATTAACCGACAATGGTTATCTTTTCCAACCCCACACTTCAGCGGGCCGAATACCTACAGACAAGGGTTACCGCCACTTTGTGGACAATTTAAAAATTAGGGATTTTGAAATAGGGGATTTACCGCAAGAAAACCCTAAAGACGTTATCAGGTTTTCTTATTCTTTAACCAAGAACTTGGCCGAAGCTTCGCAGTCTTTGGTTTTAACCTATTTAAAAAACGAAGGGATATATTTAAAAGAAGGCTGGGAAGACTTATTGGACGCGCCTGAATTTCAAGAAAAAGACTTTATTAATTCTTTTACCAAGCTACTGGATGCTTTTGAAAGCCACATTAATAATGCGGATATTAGCCAGGGTGTTCAGGTGTGCATTGGAAAGGAAAACCCATTTTCAAAAGAAAAGAATTTTTCCATAATTTATTCCCAATTTTCCCTGCCCGAAAACGAAGATGCAATCCTGGCGATTTTTGGCCCCAAAAGAATGGCTTATGAAAAAAACATCGGATTAATAAATTCATTAAATAAATTCCTTGAAAACTTTTAAATTTATGGAGGAAAACAAAGAAAAAAACATAGAAGCAAATATTGAAGAGTCGGAAAGATTGAAAAACGAGTATCTGCAAGGCTGGCAGCGGGCCCGGGCCGATTTAATGAACTACAAAAAAGAAGAAATGGAAAGAATTGGAGAAATTATTAAATACGCCAACTGGGAACTGCTTTTAAAATTACTTCCAATTCTGGACAATTTCAATATTATCTGCAAGAGCTTGCCTGAAAACCTGATAAAGGACGAGTACGTAAAAGGCTTGCTTCAGGTAAAAACCCAATTGGAAGATTTCTTAAAAATGCACAGGATTGTAGAAATAAAAACAGCGGGGGAGAGGTTTGATCCGAATTTTCACGAAGCGGTTGAGGTAGTACCAATTGAAAACCAGGAAAGTGGAATAATTATTGAAGAAGTCCAAAGGGGATATTTATTAGAAGGAAAATTATTAAGGCCGGCTAAAGTTAAAATATCAAAATAATTTAATAATAAATAATTAATATAAAAAACATATGGCAAAAATTTTAGGCATCGATTTGGGCACCACTTTTTCCGCCATGGCCGTGGTGGAAATGGGCGAACCCAAGATAATTGAAAATAAAGAGGGGGCTAGAACTACGCCCTCGATTGTGGCTTTAACCAAGAATAACGAGCGCATGGTGGGGGTTACCGCCAAGCGCCAGCAGATTACCAACCACAAAAATACCATTTATTCCATTAAAAGGCTGATGGGCCGGCGCTATTCGGACGCCGAAATCCAGCGCGATAAAAAGCTTTTACCTTATGAAATTCGGGAAGCCGGAGACGGCGGTGTAGAGGTGAAGCTGGGCGACAAATGGCTAAAACCCCCTGAAGTTTCCGCCATGATTTTACAGAAATTAAAACAGGATGCGGAAGCAAAATTGGGCGAAACCATATCCGAAGCCATTATTACCTGCCCGGCCTATTTTGACGATTCACAGAGAAAAGCCACCAAGATTGCGGGTGAAATTGCGGGTTTGAATGTAAAACTGGTGCTGAACGAACCTACGGCCGCGGCTTTAGCTTACGGCTTAACTAAAAAGGGCAACCAGCAAATATTGGTTTACGACTTTGGCGGCGGCACTTTTGACGTTTCGATTTTAGACGTTAGAAAAGACCCAGACACCGTTGAAGTGGTGGGCGTGGGCGGCGACACCCATTTGGGCGGCGATGATTTTGACCAGCGGATTATGGATTGGATTATTAACGAATTCAAAAAAGACCAGGGCATTGATCTGCAAAAAGACGAGCTGGCGCTTCAAAGAATAAAAGAAGTGGCCGAAAAAGCCAAAATCGAGCTTTCCACCACTTTGGAAACAGAAATTAACCTGCCTTTTATTACCTCAGACGCTTCCGGACCAAAACATTTGTATTATAAGTTTACCCGCTCTCAATTGGAAAATCTGGTTAAGGATTACATTGAAAAATCGATCGAGCTGGTAAAGCAGACATTGGCCGATTCTAAAACTTCGGCAAAAGACATTGAAGAAGTGGTGCTGGTGGGTGGACAAATCAGAATGCCGGCCATCCAAACAGCTGTACGCAACTTTTTTGGAAAAGAACCCAATAAATCTTTGAATCCGGACGAAGTGGTGGCTTTGGGCGCCGCCATAGAAGCAGGCATTTTACAAGGCGAGGTAAAAGATGTATTACTGCTCGATGTTACACCTTTATCTCTTGGCATTGAAACACTCGGCAGCGTTAACACGGTTTTAATTCCCAAGAATACCACCGTACCCACGGGAAAAACCCAAGTATTTTCAACCGCTTCGGATAATCAAACCTCGGTAGAAATTCACGTGCTGCAGGGCGAGCGGCCTTTGGCCCAAGACAATAAAACTCTGGGCCGGTTTATCTTAGACGGCATTCCGCCTTCACCCCGGGGTGTACCGCAAGTGGAAGTAACTTTTGATATCGATTCCAACGGCATCTTAAACGTAACGGCCAAGGATAAAGCCACGGGAAAAACGCAATCGGTTAAAATCGAGGGCTCTACCGGGCTTTCCAAAGAAGAGGTGGAAAGAATGAAAAAGGAAGCTGAAATCCATGCTCAAGAAGATAAAGCAAAGCAAGAAATAATTGAAACAAAAAACACGGCCGACAATCTGGTTTATCAAACTGAAAAAACCCTAAGGGAACTGGGAGAAAAAGTACCGCAAGATCTTAAAAAGGAAATTGAAGAAAAGACAACAGAGTTGAAAAAAGCCAAAGATGGTGATAATATGGAAGAGATAAAAAACAAAACCAGCGAACTTTCACAAGCGGTGCAAAAAATCGGGGCGAAAATGTACGAACAAAAGCCCGAGCAAAAGAATCCCGACCAAAAACCCGAAACCCAGGAAGGGGAGTATAAAGAAAAATAATTACCTTAAATGAAAGATTATTACGAGGTTTTAGGCGTGCCAAAAAGCGCTTCCGGAGAAGAAGTTAAAAAAGCTTTTCACCGGCTCGCCCACAAACACCATCCGCACAAAGGGGGAGACGAAAAGAAATTTAAAGAGATAAACGAAGCTTATCAAGTGCTTTCGGATAAAGAAAAACGGGCCCAGTACGACCAGTTTGGCCAGGTTTTTGAAGGCGGCAACCCCGGAGCCGGGCCTCAAGGCTTTGGTTTTCAATGGGGCCAGCAGGGCGCCAACATGGATTTTGACCTGGGCGACTTGGGAGATTTATTCGGCGATCTTTTTGGAACCGGTTTTGGCGCTTCTTCTAAAAAAAGAGGGGCGAGAAAAGGTAAGGACCTCCAGATAGATCTAGAAATTCCTTTAGAAGCCACCTTAAAGGGTTTAGAAAAAGAAATTACTTTGCACCACCATATTATCTGCTCCCGCTGCCAGGGAAAAGGAGCGGAACCGGGCACTAAATTAAACGAATGCTTTACCTGTCGGGGTTCAGGCCAGGTTCAGCAGATAAAAAGAACGGTTTTTGGATCCTTAACCCGATCGACTGTTTGTCCTGAATGCCAGGGCGAAGGAAATAGGCCGGAAAAAAACTGCAATGTTTGTAAGGGCGAAGGCCGGATTAAAAACGAAGAAGAAATTAAAATATTTATTCCTGCGGGTTCGGACAATAACCAAGTAATAACAATCGAGGGGAAGGGCGAAGCCGGAAAAAAAGGCGCCAAAACCGGCGATTTGTACATTAGAATTTTTGTAAAACCCCACCCGGTTTTTAAAAGAAACGGAGACGATTTATTTTATTCAGCCCCTGTTACTTTAACTCAAGCGGCTCTAAGCGGGGAAATTGAAGTGCCGCTTTTAGAGGGCACTAAAATTCTTTTGCGGGTGCCCGAAGGCGTTGAATCGGGCAAGGTTTTAAGGATATCGGGAAAGGGCATTCCGCACTTTCAAAGCTTTGGCCGGGGCAATTTGTACGTCGAATTAATTATTAAAACGCCCAAAAAATTAACAAAAAAGCAAAAAGAATTGCTGGAAGAATTGAAAAAAGAAGGATTATAATTTACGCCCTCGTAGCTCAACCTGGTAGAGCAACTCCCTTTTAAGGAGATGGTTCCGCGTTCAACTCGCGGCGAGGGCACAAAAAAGAACTTTAACAGAACGGAGGGATAAAAAATGAAATTATCGATAATCTTGGTAATTGTTTTAATAGCAATGAATGTTTTAATGTGTCTTCTGTATTTTTTAAAAGGAAGAAAAAAGACTCGAGAAAAGAAATAATTCACGGATAAAAAATGCGCCGCTTGTTAATAATAAAGCGGCGCTTTAGTTTGTTCGTATCATTTGTCTTGATTACTTTTCTTCTTTCTTTACATCCCGGGCAAAGCCGATCAGGGCTGAAACAGCCTCTAAATCCTTGCCAACAGCTGCGTTCTTTTCAACAGAATCGGGCGCGTTCAGTTTTTTCTTGGCTGACAACAGGAAAAGCGAAGCTGACTCAAGGAGCATATCGAACCGATCAAGCTTAGCCGGAACAACAAAAGAAGAGGTAGGTCCGGGCTGGTTTTTTCTCAAATACTTCTTGCCGATGCCTTTTTTACGGGCTCCGTCTCCTCTTATGCCCAGCTCTTTTTTCAAGGCGACGATCTTGGGCAGCACTTTTTTAATGCCCTGGTCGACAATCTCCTGGGCCAGTTCCATCTGCCTTTCTTCGGGCAAGCCGTGAAGCTTGTATGCTTCAGAACAGTTAAGCTGGGAATCGATCATATCCTGCACCGGCTTGGACAAATTTAAAATCCCGGTGATAACATAGGGCCAGTTATTGGCCTTTTTGTATTCTTTAGCCACCTGTTCAACGCTCATGGTCTCCATTTTAGCCTTAACCTCTTTGGCCAAGGCAATGTGGTTTATTTTCTCTCGTTTCATGGTTTTTTTCCTCCCTGTTTTTGTTGCGGAATTAGCTGTTTTGTGAAACGGTAAAAGACCTTGGTCGTCCTCATCGATTTCGGATCCGTCGTGATTCTTTTTTTCGCGCCGGGCCGCAGGGCCCTTTTCCAAGTGAAAAGCGCAATAGCCGGTTATAAAATCTTTTGAGTGAAAATCCCTATATTCGGGATGCTCTGGATCAGAAGAAAATCCGTCCGACCCGCTGTTAAGATAACCATTGCTGATACAGGCTAAACAAACGCGGCCGGAAGAAGAACACTGGTACTTGGAACAGTAGTCCATGTTCTTCCGGTAAATTGAAGACTGGGCTTCGCAAAGAGACATCCTAATTTGGGTATTGCAAAGCAGACAAGCACATTCGGTTTCAACAGTTTTTTCTGTCATACGCCCTCCTTTCTTTAGTCTTGGTAAACTTTAGTTCTTTTTTTTCTTCTTAAACACCTTTTTAATTTTTCCATGGCTATTTTTTCGATCTGGCGAATTCTTTCCCTGGAAACACCGAAAAACGATCCGATTTCTTCGAGCGTCTTAGAGTAGCCGTCTTCGCAGTCAATGCCGTACCTCATTCTGATAATCATTTCTTCTCGATTAGAAAGAACCTCAAGATACTGCTCAACGTCTTTTTTAAAATTCTGGTTCAATAAAATCTCGTCCGGATCTATGTTTTTTTCCGTATCCGGTATGAAAGATTCAAACGAATCTTCTTCCCCGGCAACCGCCTGATTAAGAGAGAAAAAATAAGTTTGGTATATCTTTGTAATTTCTTCTACTTTTTCAATTGATATTTTTAACTTATCGGCTAAATATTCTTTGCTGGGCCTTACTCCGTATTTTTGCTCATAATTGCGAATGGCCTTGTATAAGCTGGTTAATCTTTCCCTCATGTAAACCGGTAAATGAAATTCTTCGGATTTTTCCGCCAGCGCCCTTTGAATCGAGCTTCTAATCCATATAGAAGCATACGTGGAGAATTTTGACTTTTCTTCTCTGTATTTTTGCGCCGCTCTCATTAAGCCGAAAAATCCCTCCTGAATTAAATCGTCAAGGTCCAGGCCTCGGCCCACAAATTTCCTGGCAAGAAAAGGTACCAAATAACGGTTTTTTACCACTAGTTTTTTTTGTTCTCGGTTTAATTTAATAGGTATTAGTTTTTTACCTTTCACTGTTTTTCACCCCCTCTCTTGTTTTTGTAGAAGTTTCTTATTCCTTATTAATTTGACAATATGCTGTATTTGCCTTCTACCTTAAGCCAGTTTTGATTAGAAATCAAGTGGTTTCCTTGTTTTAAAAACGACCGGCTTGTGCTATAATACAGGTGGAACATTGTAAACTTCATACGTCAAAAAGCAAGAACAGAAACATTATTTTAAGAGACTTTATTCAAGGGAGGGGAGAATATGAAAAAAATTACTTTATTATTTTTTTCCTTTTGCCTGATATTCTGCGCAAGCTCCTTGGCTCAAGAAAACAAAGCTCCTATTCTGAAAAGAAACTCTGCCTGGCATTTATTGTCAAAAAAACAGCAAACCGTCGGCCTGGAATTAGTACAAGGCATTATGAGCTCTGTTAAAGAGCAAGGTCTGCAAATGCAGAAAATCGGAACCGAATTCTACAATATCGACATTGAGGCAACTGTCAGCGGCCACACCCAAAATAATAATCTGTATATCATTATTGAAGTTATTTATCTTGATCTTTCTGACCAGCCCAACGACGTACTTGTCCGCTATTTTAACAGCTGCCCCGAATCCGATTCCCAGGAAATTAAGGAAACCATCGAATTTTTTTCAAAAAAGATAATTCAACTCTCTATCTTCTCTCCTCAATACTCTCTATAACCACCAATATCTCTAAAATTATTTCTGTTTACGCTAAAAAGCCCGAAGCCTCGCCTTCGGGCTCTTTCTTTGCATTTTTTATTTTCTAAATTTTTTGGTAGAATAACAAAATAAAATGAGTGTCTTTTTAAAAAGATTAAATAAAATAATGTCTGGTTTGGTTGTTTTTCTTTTGGTTTTTGGCTGGTGGTTTAATCCTTGGTGGCAGATAACTATATTAAAAAATCCGGAAATTAAAATCCCGCCAAAAATTGAAGAAGCTGGGGCAGCCGCAGGCGACATTCTTTTAATGTGGGATACGGTTTATGGAAACTCACCCACGGGTTGGGATTGCGTTTCTTGCGCCACCACTAGCCCGTTTTACCAAACTTTTTTAAAAGCCGGCTCTACTTATTCTGTAGCCACCAGCGGCTATACCACCCATACTCATGGAGGTGTCGGCATTTATTCTGCCGGTTCGGCCAATCAAGGAGATTCAGGAACAGGAGTGGGAGATACTGGAGGCACCAAAGGATCAATTAATACTCATACTCACAACTGGAAAGGGCCATCAATTGCCAGTGGTGATTTTACACCGCCTTACCAGAATTTTAAGATAATCTCCGCTTCCAGCACCAATATTGCGCCATCTAATGTTGTGGCAATATTTGATAACGCCACTATGCCTACGGGCTGGACCGCTTACGCTACCACTAATAACTATATTAGGGGCTATAGCGACAACGCTACCGGCGGTGCAACCACTCACACCCACAATATTGGCAGTTTAAAAACGGACACGGTAGTCGCCACGCTTTCAGATACTGGAAACTCGGGCACTGGCATGGGTGGAAACAGCCATACCTGGCCAACTTCTTCAACCACTCCAACCGAAGCTTCTAACAACCCTCCTTATATTGGTGTTATTTTAGCCAGAAATTCCAGTGGCGCTACAACTACCATACCAGCTGGTGCCATTGCAATCTTTAACGCCACCGTGCCTTCGGGTTGGACGATGATTTCTGATGCACAGCCTTGGGTAGAAAGGCTGTTGGTGGCCAGTACTACTTTTGGCAATACCGGCGGCGCGTCTTCCACCCATAACCACGGCGGCTCGATTTCTGGAATCTCAGGTGCGGCCGCAGCCGGCTTTACCAACGCTGGCACCGCTTCAACTACGGCACCTGGAGGCGTAATGGCGGCTGCCGCCCACACTCACGCTAATGTTGCCTATACTATTGGCAATAGTTCAGAAAATTGGCCACCTTGGCGCCGGGTAATTTTAGGAAAAAGAAACGCAGTCTTAAATGCTAATTTTCAAGATGTGCAAAAATCTTCTTTATCGGTTGGCTCGGCCAATCAATACGTTGGTGGCGCTTTCACTTTTGAATCTAATGCATCCTCTTCTATTAACATTACCGGCATTGTAGTTACCGAAAGCGGCACGGTTAATGCTAATGCCAATCTTTCTAATTTAAATCTATATTACGAAACCGTAGCCAGCTGTACCTATAACGGTGACGAAACTTTATTTGGTACCGGCGCTTCGTTTAATGCTTCAGAAAAAACCACAGTTTCTGGCACTCTAACCGTAGCCGGATTTTCCCATGTGTGCGTTTACGCGGTTTTAGACGTAGGCGCGGGTGCTTCGGCCGACGAAACGCTGGAAATCAGCATCTCTAATCCCTCAACCGAAGTAACGGTTTCTTTGGGCGCGGTTGAACCGGCAACCGCCGTAAATATTCCCGAAACCTCAACTTTGGCGGTTTCAACCAGTGTTACCTGTACCACCGCGCTTGATAGCGACACTACGGCTTTTAGCACCATTGATAATGTTGCAATTTATGCTTCGGTGCCCGATGCCACCACTTCAGTAACCACCAACAGCGCCACCGGCTTTACTATGAAAATCTATGGAGCTGGCTCTACAAATAATCCGGGTTTGTATAAAAATCCTGATTTAATCGAATCGCCAAACGGCGCCTGGAACGCTACTGCCACTTTATTGGCCGGAATCGATGGTTACGGTATTCAAGCCACCACTTCTTCTGGAAACAATATTGGAATTGATCCAAGATATAAATGGGCTACTAGCACTAACGTAATAGGGGGCTTAGCTACCAGCTCGGGCACTGCTTTTTTGGTTGCTTCTTCAAGCCAAGCCGTAACCAGCCAGCTAATTATGGTTACCCATAAAGCAGCCGTTGCTATAACCACGCCCGCCGGTTCTTACCAAGACGTCATTACATACGTTTGCACGGTAAACCCTTAAAGTTATGCACACGTGCTTTTATTTATCTTTTCTTTTGTGTTAAAATGATAAAAAAGTAATTATAAAGGTCTCTCAATTTAAAATTAATATTTAATTAAAATATGTTAAAAGCAATTGAAAACGCTTCCAAGGTATTTTTAGTAATATCGATTCTCGGTTTTTACTGGGTATGCATTATTGCCGATGCAACTAACGCCGCAGTCACAGTAACTGCCACGGTTTCTTCAACCATGGTTACTTGTGAAACACCAGCTTCCACCGCTCCTTTGGGCAGCATTGATAATGCTGCGATTTACGCCACTTATACGACTACTACTATTTCCTCTTCGGGCTCGGTATTTTTGAAAGTTTATGCCGATGCCACTAGCGACAATCCGGCCCTATATAAAGGCGTCGATGTTATTGCTTCAGCCACAGCTAGCCCGGGCACCAGCACCTTAGCAGCTGGAACAAAGGGTTATGGAGTTCAAGCAACCACGGTTCCGGCCGGTACCAGTATGGACATTAGCAGAAAATATTATAATTGGGGTATTGCCACTTCCAGCGCGGTAGTAGGGGGGCTGGCTACCAGTTCGGGTACTCAATTTACTGTTGCCTCTTCTGGTATTGCTGTTGCCTCCACAACAGTTTGGATTCTCTACAAAGCTGCGGTTAGTTCTGATACGCCCGGCGGAGATTATACCGGTGGCGCCACTTATTCTTGCACCACTTCTTAAGTTAAGATTAAAAAATGAAAAAGTTATTTAAATATCAATTTCTCCTGCTTTGCTTTTGCGGCTTGTTTTTAGCTTTTTACCAAGCTCAGGCTTTAACTATTTCTCCGGCAAAATTCATTCTTTCGGCCGATCCAGGACAAACCCTAGAAACCACCATGAAGGTAAGAAACGATTCGGACAATGGCGCTTATTTCTACCCGGTAATCGAAAAGTATACGGTAATAAACGGCGAAGAGCCCGTTTTTTATCCTGAGAATTTTGGCTTGCCTATTTGGATAAAAACCGTTCCAGAAAAATTATACTTGGCTGCCAAAGAAACTAAAGAAGTCTTAATCAGAATAAACGTTCCCAAAGATGCGGAGCCAGGTGGCCATTATGCGGTTATCTTTTGGAGCACCGCCCCGCCCAAGGGCCAGGCAGGTGGCAGCGGCGTGGGGATTACCACCAGAGTTGGAGCTTTAGTGTTGCTTGATGTTTCTGGCAACGTTGTTGAATCGGCTGAAGTTAGAAACTTTAAATCCTCCTCGAATTTCTTTCGAAACCTGCCAGTAGGTTTTAGTTTTGATTTTATTAATAACGGCAGCGTGCATTTGAAACCACAAGGAGAAATTTTAATTAAAAACTTTTGGGGTAAAACCGTGGCTATTCTTAACGCCAATCCGGCCGAAGCTTATGCCTTGCCCAATACCGACAGAGTTATTATTGCCTCAAGTTGGGAGCCAGAGAAAAACCAGGAAGAATTGAAAAGTAAGTTTAACGAAGAAGGAAGCAACGGATCGTTCTCGATTATTAAAGAAGAAATTAACGGTTTTGCTTTTGGTTATTACACGGCCAATTTATACGTAGAACACGGCAAAAAACCGGATAGCGCTAAAGCTAAATTCGGTTTTTGGGTAATACCTCTAAAACTTTTATTCTTGGTTTTAATAATCCTATCCTTAATTATTCTGGTAGTTACTATTGCCATTAAAAAATACAATCGCTGGGTGATAAACATGGCCAAAGAAAGATTAAAAAATGAGAAATGAAAAAAAAGTTAGTTTTATTCTTAGTTTTATTGACGGTTAATTTTTTTATTCTTTTTGTTTTTCGTTTAAATTTTACTCCGGTTCAAGCCGGAGTTTCTATTTTTGCCCGGGTACCGGCCATTTGCGGAAACGCTTTAATTGAAACCGGCGAACAATGCGACGGTTCAAACTTAGGTGGGAATAACTGCGCCAGCCGAGGCTACAGCGGAGGCGGAACCTTAAGCTGCAATACTAGCTGCACTTTTAATGTTTCCGCTTGCATTACTGGCGGTGGCGGCGGCGGAGGAGGCGGTGGTGGCGGAGGCGGTGGCACTACAATCCCTATTCCCGCAACCCAAGTTGTGCTATCGGGCCGGGCTTATCCTTTAAATTACGTTACAGTTTTAAAAGATGGGCAACTGGCCATAAAAACCATTGCCGGACCGGACGCTAAGTTTGAAACTTCGGTCAGCGGATTATCAACCGGCAGCTTTATCTTTTCGGTTTATTCTGAAGACAACCAAGGTAACCGCTCAACGCTTTTTACTTTTCCTGTAACCACTACTGAAGGCGCCAGCACTAAAATCAGCGGTATTTTTTTATCTCCCACTATTGTAGTTGATAAGTCAGAAGTAAAAAAAGGGGATAATATTGCAATCTTTGGACAAAGCGCGCCCAACAGCGATATTACAATTTCAGTAAGTTCGGCAGAAGAATCTTTCCATAAGATAAAAGCCGATAGCAGCGGCGCTTATTTGTACAGCTTTGATACCAGCGCTATTGAAAACGGCCAGCATTCAACCAAGTCAAAAGCCGCCCTTTCTGGCGAAATCAGCCCCTACAGCAAATCAATCGGTTTTTTAGTGGGCGATAAAAGTGTTTCAGCGGAAGCGCCTAAAAATTGCCCCCAGAAAGCCGATTTGAATTTAGACTGTCGGATTAATCTGGTTGATTTTTCTATCGCCGCTTACTGGTACAAAAGAGCGCTTTCGGCCGATTTTAATTTAAAAGAAAAGGCCCAGCTAAACAATGATAATAAAATCGACTTGGTCGACTTTAGTATTATGGCTTACTATTGGACCGGCTAAAAACATGGCAAAGATTTTAATTATTATTTTAATTTCACTTTTTGTTTTGTTCCCTCAAGCGGGGAAAGCTCTTAATTTTGAGTTGTCGCCCGAAAACTTAGCACCGAACAAAGAAAACTTAATTCAACTTAGGCTTAACATTACCAATGAACAAATTAACGCAATCGAGTTAAGACTTAAATTTACGCCCGAAGATATATTAATAAAAGACATAAACGACGCCAATTCAATTATTAGTTTTTGGGTGGAAAAACCGAGCTTTTCCAATGAAGCGGGGGAGATATTTTTTTCCGGAATTGTGCCTGGCGGTTATCCGGGAATAATTCCCGAAGGCAACCAGGGACCGATCGGACAATTAATTAATATTTTGCTAATTCCCAAAAAACTAGGAAGTATTTCATTTCAAATAGAAAGCACAAGGGTTTTGTTAAACGACGGGCAGGGGAGCGAGGCTAATATTTTACCGTCAAACCTTTCATTTTTTGTGTCTGAGAAAAATATATCAAATCAAGCTTTGGAAACAACTATTAAAGATTACGAGCCGCCCGAACCCTTTGAACCGACTATTGGGCAAGATTCTACCGTTTTTGAAGGAAAATATTTTGTGGCCTTTGCCACCCAGGATAAAATTTCCGGCATCGACCATTATGAAGTGGGGGAGAATAAAAATAAAATAATGGAGGAAGACGATATTAAAAACTGGGAAAAATCTCAAAGCCCTTATTTACTAAAGGATCAAAAGTTAAAAAGCTATATTTATGTTAAAGCGGTAGATAAAGCGGGGAACAAAAGAATTATGATGGTTTCTCCTCAAAATCCGCCCCGCTGGTATGAAAATTTCTGGCTCTGGTTTATAATTATATTAATCATCGCTTTTTTTGCCCTTGATTATTTATTAATAAAATCCCGGGTTAAAAAAGGGTTGTTAAAATAATGTTAAAATTAAGGCTTAAAATAATAATTTCTTTATCAGTTCTTCTGCTTTTTGGAATATCTTCTTTGGCTTCAGCCGCCACGCTCTACTTTTCGCCCGACTCGGGTTCGTATAAAATCGGCCAACAGTTTTCTGTTGGCGTTTATGTTTCCAGCTCCAAAGAAGCAATGAACGCGGCTTCGGGCGTAGTTTCTTTTCCGGCCGGCAATTTAGAGGTAGTATCGCTTTCCAAGTCCGGTTCCATTTTCAGCTTATGGGTGCAAGAACCAACTTTTTCAAACAGCGGCGGCACTATTAATTTTGAAGGCATTGTTTTAAACCCGGGTTTTACTGGTTCTGGCGGTAAAATAATGTCGATTAATTTTAAAGCCAAAGGCACAGGCTCATCCGCCCTATCTTTTTCTTCAGCTTCAGTTTTAGCTAACGACGGTAAGGGAACCAATATCTTAACCGGTGTTAGTGGCGCTAATTTTAACATTATCACTTCAACAGAAGCACCTAAAGAAGAAACGCCAAAAACAGAAACGTTAAAAACGCCTCAGTCGCCAGTTGTAACATCTTTGACTCATCCAGATCAGAATAAATGGTACGCTAACAGCAATCCAGAGTTTTCCTGGGGCTTGCCCTCTGACGTTACCGCCGTAAGCTTGGTGATGACCAAAAAAGAAACCGGCGATCCCGGCTCTAATTCTGATGGTAAAATAGAATCAAAAAAGTTTGAAAATGTAGACGATGGTATTTGGTATTTGCACATTAAATTTAAAAACTCTTCGGGTTGGGGAAAAACCAGCCATTACAAAGTAATGATCGACACCCAGCCGCCCAGCGCTTTTGAAATTAGGGTTGATAACCAAAATGATCCCACCAATCCCAGGCCTTTATTATATTTTAATTCAGAAGACCAGCTTTCCGGTTTAGATTATTACGAATTAAAAATTGGGGATAAAGAATCTTTTAGAGTAACCGAAAATTCCTTAAAAGCCACCGACTACTACCAACTACCGGCACAAGAACCCGGTAAATATCCGATTGTCATAAAAGCAGTGGATAAAGTCAGCAGCGCCACTATTGCTAGCGCCCAGCTTGAAATTAAACCCTTGGCAACGCCTGAAATTTTAGAGCTTCCCAAATCATTAAACAATGAAGAGGTTTTAACTATAAAAGGAACTTCTCAATATCCCGGGGCTACTATTACTGTTTTTGTTAAAAAAGACGGCCAGGAAACACAAAAATTTGAAACTAAAGCCGACACTAATGGCGACTGGGTATTTACCGCCAGCCAAAAATTAGAAAAGGGCAATTACGAGGTTTGGGTTCAGCTGACTGACAACCGGGGCGCCAAATCTAACCTGAGCGAAAAGAAGAATTTGGAAGTTTCGGTACCGGCCTTCTTTAAAATCAGCAGCCTGGCTATTGGTTACGCCACGCTTTTGATAATTTTGGCTATTTTAATCGCCGGCGCCCTTTTTATAATTTTATACATTAAATACAAAATCACCATGCTAAGAAGAAAAGTTAAAAAAGAAACTGTCGAGGTCCAGCAAACTGTGGTGCGCGCCTTTAAGGCCCTTAGGGAAGAGGTTCAAGAACAGGTAGAAATGTTTGATGAAAAGCCAAAGTTAACCAAAAAAGAAAAGGAAATCCGCGACAAGCTCAAAGACGCTCTGAATATTTCCGAGGATTACATTACCAAGGAAATAAAAGATATTTTTAAGGAGCTCGAGTAGAAAAGTTTTTGCATCTTTTTAATTTATTTGGTATAAAAATACATTATGCCGGTTTTTAACAAGAGAAATTTATTGTATTTATTTATCGCCGTAATTCTGGCGGGCACTTTTTATTTTGGCGTCTGGGTGGGCAAAGAACAAAAACAGTGCCGATTCTGCGCCCCCGAAGATATTAACTTCTCTTTGTTTTGGGACGCATACCATAGATTGCAGGAAAAATACGTTGATACGGAGAAACTGGATAATCAAAAAATAATCTACGGCGCCATTTCGGGTATGGTAAAATCCCTGGAAGATCCTTACACGGTTTTCTTTCCGCCCGAGGAAACTAAAAAATTCATGGAGGAAGTTTCCGGAACTTTTGAGGGCATTGGCATTGAGATAGACGTTAAAGACAATATGCTCCAGGTAATCGCTCCCTTGGAGGGTATGCCAGCTGAAAAAGCCGGAATAAAAGCGGGCGATAAAATATTAAAAATTAACGACAAGATAACCGGCGACATGTCGATTGACGAGGCGATCAATTTAATCCGGGGCAAAAAAGGCACGGAAGTTACCTTAACCATTTTCCGCGACGGCTGGAAGGAAAGCAAAGAAATTAAAATTGTCAGAGATTTAATTATCGTGCCCTCGGTTAAATTAAAATTTAAAGATGATATTGCTATAATTAAAATTTCCCAGTTTTCAGAAAAAGCCGGATCTGATTTTAATAAAATAGCGTACGAAGTTTTAAACAGCTCGGCGAAAAAGATAATTATTGATTTAAGGAATAATCCCGGGGGGTACTTGGAGGTATCCCAGGATATCGCCGGCTGGTTTTTGGAAAAAGGACAGATTGTAGTTGTTGAAGATTTTGGAGGCAAGGCTGAAAACAACGAATATCTGGCCCAAGGCAATGGCAAACTGCTTTCTTATCCTACGGTAATATTAATTGACGGCGGTTCCGCTTCGGCTTCAGAAATTCTGGCCGGCGCCCTAAAAGACAACCGCAACATTAAATTGATCGGCGAAAAAAGCTTTGGCAAGGGATCAGTCCAGCAGCTAGAAAACTTTGAAGACGGCTCTTCCTTAAAAATTACCATCGCTAAATGGTTAACTCCGAAAGGCAAATCCATCTCAGAAGTGGGCTTGGAACCGGACATTAAGGCGGAATTAACCGAAGACGATTACAACAATAACCGCGACCCTCAGCTTGATAAAGCTGTCGAAACAGTGAATAATTTATAATATAATTCATTTATGAAGGTTATTTTGCTAAAAAACGTAGAGAATATCGGGAAAAAATTCGAGGTAAAAGATGTAAAATCGGGATATGCGATGAATTTTTTAATTCCTAAAAACCTGGCCCGGCCGGCCACCAAAGAAGCGTTGATATGGCTGGAAATGCAAAAAGAAATAGAGGCTAAAAAATCGGAAGAAGATCTGGCTAAAATCCAGGAATTAGCCTCGGCCCTGGACGACCAAGAAATTTCCATTTTTGTAAAAACCGGCGCCAAAGGCGAACTTTACGAATCGATTACCGCCCAAAAAATCGTTGATAAAATAAAGGAAATGGGCTTTGAAGTTAAAAAAAACCAGATTGATCTGTTAAAGCCAATTAAAGAAACGGGTGAATTCCAGATAAAAATAAAACTGGAACATAATCTAGAAGCTGAAATAAAATTAATCGTAAACGAAGAAGTGCACGAATAATGCCAAAATATATTTTCGTCGCCGGCGGCGTAATGTCGGGAGTAGGAAAGGGCGTAGCTACCGCTTCAATTGGAAAAATCCTGCAGTCAAAAGGCTACCGGGTAACCGGAATTAAGATTGACCCTTACATTAACGTAGATGCGGGCACCATGAATCCGGTAGAACACGGGGAGGTTTTTGTAACTTCAGACGGCGTAGAATGCGATCAAGACGTGGGCAACTACGAAAGATTTATGGACATTACCTTAACTGCTGACAATTACATGACCACGGGCCGTGTTTACCAATCGGTAATCAATAAAGAAAGAAATTTGGAATACCAAGGAAAGTGCGTAGAAGTGGTGCCCGATATTCCCAATGAAGTGATCTCCCGCATTAAAAAAGCGACGCAGAAAACCAAATCCGATATTGTAATGGTAGAAATCGGCGGCACAGTGGGGGAATACCAAAACTTGCTCTTCCTCGAGGCCGCCCGTATGTTAAAACTGGCCCATCCCCAAGACGTGCTTTTCATTTTGGTCAGTTATCTGCCCGTACCTCAGAAAATCGGTGAAATGAAAACCAAGCCCACACAGCAGGCCGTGCGCAACTTAAACTCGGTTGGTATTCAGCCCGATTTGATTTTAGCCCGAGCACCCCAGCTCTTAGACGAACCAAGGAAAAGAAAAATCTCGGTGTTTTGCAATGTGGCGCCCGAAGACGTAATTTCAGCCCCCGACATAGATTCTATTTACGAAATACCGATTAACTTTGAAAAAGAAAATCTGGGCAATCGCATTTTAAAAAAGTTCGCTTTAAAGCCTCGAAAAAAAGATTTGAAGGAATGGGAAAAATTAGTAAGGATAATTAAAAACGCTAAAGAGCCGGTGAAAATCGGCGTGGTGGGCAAATATTTTGAAACCGGAAAATTTACCTTAATGGATTCCTACATTTCCGTGATTGAAGCCATTAAGCATGCGGCCTGGCATTTTAAGAAAAAGCCGGAAATTCATTGGTTGTCAGCCCAAGAATACGAAAAAAATCCTAAAAACTTAAAAGAGCTTAAAAAATACGACGGCATTATTGTGCCCGGCGGTTTTGGCAATCGGGGCGTGGAAGGCAAGATAAAAGCGATCGAGTTTTGCCGCAAGCAAAAAATTCCTTATCTGGGCTTGTGCCTGGGCATGCAGTTGGCAGTAATAGAATTCAGCCGCCATGTAGCGGGTTTTAAAGGCGCCAATTCAGCAGAATTTGGCAAAACCCCTTATCCGGTAATCGACGTAATGCCCGATCAAAAAGCCCTCTTAAAAGAGCGTAAATATGGGGGAACCATGAGATTGGGAGAGTACTTGTGCCAAATTACCCCTAAAACCAAGGCTTTTCAGGCCTATCAAGGCCTTTTTACGGCTAAAAAAGGGCCAAAAACCCCTTATACCCCTAATTCTATCTATGAACGCCATCGGCACCGTTATGAGCTTAATAATGCGTTTAAAAGCGACTTGGAAGCCAAAGGCCTGGTTATGGCGGGAACCAACCCGGAGCGGGGCTTAATTGAGATTGTTGAGCTTAAAAACCATCCCTTTTTCCTGGGCTGCCAGTTCCATCCGGAATTCATGTCTCGGCCCTTAAAACCGCACCCTTTATTCCGGGAGTTTATTAAAGCGGCCATAAAAAAACAGCCCTGAAAAAACCAGGACTGATTTATATTAAGGTCATAAATCGTTTTAAATAAAAGAAAAATAATTCAGGCCGGCGGTTACCAAACCCATGATCAAGATTGCCAATCCGACAAAAAAAAGAGTTTTGGCCGCCACAATGAAATTATCAATAATTTGAGTTTCTTTTGCTTCGTCAAGACAGATGCTTAACAAATAAACAATGAACGATATTAGCCATAAAAAAACGGTGAAGCTAATAGACGTTGCAAGGATTATCGACGCTTTCATCATCTTCAACCTCCCTTCTTTGATTATTCTATTTTAAATTTGCTTACTTTACGTTTACCAGTTTAATAACCCTTTGCTTCCGGTTAAAACCTCTCTTCCTTTTGGTGGTAAAATAAACCGTGCCGGCTTTCATTGCATACAAAGTATCGTCGCCGCCTCTTTTTACATTGTCTCCCGGAAAGAATTTAGTGCCTCGCTGCCTAATTAAAACACTGCCGGCTTTGGCCGTTTGCCCCTCATATAATTTCACGCCCAAGTATTTGGGCTGAGAATCTCTGCCTAGTTTTGTTACGCCTGTGGCTTTTGTCTTTGCCATAATATATAATATTGAATAATAATATGTTAGCCAAAATTAAGGGTTTTGTCAATAATAACCGAACCGATATTATTCTTTTTATCGGGGTGGTTTTAATCGCCTCACTGGCCTTTTTAATCGGATATATTACAGCCAAACAACAGGAAAAAGCGCCTTTAATAATTGAAGATCCAACATATGGAGAAAACCAATAAAAAAAGAGCTTCTCTTTAAAAGAAGAAAAGCCCTTTTATCTTTGGTGTCCGTCCTTCTTACTGATTATGAAAAATAAAACACGTTTTTATTAACGAGAGAGCGTCTTTTTCCAAAAAAATTTCTTAACAATTCCTTTACTGATAAAAAAACAGATGAAAGCTGACATTATTCCCCAGATCGATGGCTTTATTTTTAACAAATATCCCACATAAATAACCGGGATCATTAAAATTAAACAGCCGATTGCAACCCGAAAGAAGTTTTGTAAAACAATTTTGAATTCTTCTTCGTTTCTGTTAATTTCTGGCACTTTAGAACCTCCTTCCTATATAAAATTTTAAAGTTTTCAATAATAAAACAATAACATATATAATATAAAATGTCAACTATATGAAGGTCGCTATAATCGGGGCTGGCATCTCGGGCCTGTATATTGGCTGGAAGCTAGCCGAGCAGGGGAATCAGGTAACCATTTTTGAAAAAAGGCCAGAAATCGGAAAGATGGTTTGTTCGGGACTGTTTTCTGAAAAACTTTTTGATTTCATACCAAAAAACCATATCCAAGACTTAATTGAAAACCGCATCGATTACACTTTAATCCATTTTCCCAGAAAAACCTTAAAGGTTAATTTTAAAAAAAGCTTTTGGGTAATATCCCATTACGAATTAGACCGACGCGTTGCCGCTTTGGCCGAAAAAGCCGGGGTTAAAATATTCCTTAATCTAGGATTAAAAAACGAGGATTTTAACGGCTTGTTAAAAGATTACGACCGGGTAATCGGCTGCGACGGCCCGCTTTCTGTTATTAGAAAGGGTTTGAATCTGCCCGATCCTAAATTCCAGTTAGGATTGCAGGGCTTTACAATCGGTAGCAGCAGGGCTAATTTTGTTGAAACTTGGCCGACAAAGCACGGTTTTTTCTGGAAGATACCAAAAAGTAAAATTACCGAATACGGCATTATCGAAGAGCCCAAATCAGCCATTGTTTTATTAGAAAAATATATTAGAGATTTTAATCTTGATCTTTTGGGCCGCCAGTCGGCTTTGGTACCCCAAGGGCTGGTTTTAAGCAATAATAAAGCCTTTGCCTTATGCGGAGACAGTATGGGGCTAACCAAACCATGGTCGGGCGGGGGAGTTATCTGGTCTTTAACCGCCGGCAACCTTCTCTTGAAAAATTTCCCTGATTTTGTAAAATATAATAATTCAATGAAAAAATTCTTCCGGCCTCAGATTATCTTTTCAAAGCTGGCCAAAAGGGTTCTATACTTTTCTGGTAATAATTTATTTTTCTTACTGCCCAAGAATTATAAAATTGAAGGAGATTTCTTTTTATGGAGAAAATAAAAAACATTCCTTATCACCTGGGCGTAATTCTTGATGGCAACCGCCGCTGGGCCAAAGATAGGGGATTGCCGGTTTTTGAAGGCCATAAAAACGGCTTAGAAAGAGTAAAAGACCTGGTAAGGTGGTGTTTAAACCGCGGAGTTAAGATTCTCACGGTTTTTGTTTTTTCCACTGAAAATTGGAACAGAAAAAAGAACGAGGTAATGTTTTTAATGAACCTGGCGCAAAAATCTATCTTTGATAATTTGAACGACTTTCACGGGCAGGGAGTAAAGATAAGAGCTATTGGAGAAATAGAAAAACTGCCCAAGCCATTGAAAAAAGCCATAATTCAGTTAGAAGACACAACCAAAGACAATAAGAAATTACTTTTAAATGTGGCATTAAGCTATGGTGGCCGGGCTGAAATAGTCCATGCTTTTAAGAAAATAATCGATAAGAAAATTCCGGCTGAAAAGATCACCGAAAAGGTGATATCTGACAATCTTTGGACTTCGGACCTAGATTTAATCATTAGAACCGGAAAAGAGCAACGGATTTCCAACTTCTTAATCTGGCAGGCCGCTTATTCAGAACTGTATTTCTATCCTAAATACTGGCCCGATTTTAACGAAAAAGACCTGGATCAGGCCTTTTCAGAGTACAATCTGCGTCAAAGAAGGTTTGGGAAATAAAGGTAAGATTTACTCTTATAAATCTTTGCCGCTGTGAAATTGGCGGTGAATGTCTCTTAGTTTCTTTGAGGTAACGTGGGTGTAAATCTGGGTAGTGGCAATGTTGCGATGCCCTAAAAACTCCTGCACCATGCGCACATCAACGCCCTTGTTAAGCAAATCGGTGGCAAAAGAATGGCGCAGCACGTGTGGCGTAGTGGTAGTGGGAATACCGGCTACAACCGAGTATTTTTTAACCATTTTTTCTATTGATCGAGGGCCTAATCTTTTACCGGCTAAATTCTTTGGCCCTTTATAGTTTATAAAAAGGGCTTTTTCTTTATCTTTGCGTGTTTCTAAATATTTTTTTAACGAACCAATGGCCCGTTCGGAAAAATAAACAGTTCTAATGTGGCTGCCCTTACCCACAATGCTAATCTCCAAATCTTTAGTTAGGGGAGTTATTTTTATTTGCTCGCAGTTTAAAGACACCAGTTCGGCAATACGCATGCCGGTGGAAAAAAAGGCCTCCAAAATAGCCCGGTCCCGCAACCCGGTTATATTTTTTTCCGGCGGCGCAGTTAATAATTTCTCCAATTGGTCTAAAGTTAAAAACTTTACCGATCTTTCTTTTTTTTCCTTAATCAGTTTTACTTTTTCTGCGGGCAAAGAAAGGATATTCCGATCGGCAAAATAATTTAACAGATTCCTTAAGGCAATTAAATAGTAATTCTGGGAAGATTTTTTTAGGGGCTCCCGGGTGTTCTTATTAAAGGCTTGCGATAGATAAACCCGGTACTTCCAAATATGGTCTTCAGACAGCTCGTGAGGGGAGAGGTCTTTTAATTTGTTGGCCTCTAGCCAATTAGAAAACTTTTTTAAAAATCTTCCGTAAGTTTCCTGGCTTTTATTGCTCAAACCTTTTTCAATATCTAAATATTCTAAAAAGTCTGAAATATAGCTAATAATCGGTTTTGAACTTTTTTGCATATTGGGGGAGTGGTTTATATTAATGTGTATATTTAGGTTCGGTAAAGCTACATTATGCGACGTATACTACCTTTATATTAAACCCCTTAAAACAGGCGTCAAGGCCTTCCCCTTTAATAAAACACCCTATTTTATGGCGGTTTTTAGTTGCTGCCACAAATTATTAAAAATTCCCGGGATAATTGTTTGCAATCCGTTCTGTTTTAAAGTTTTTTGTATTTCCTCTTCCCTCTTTTGAACATCTTCATTAATAGTGGATTTGGCCCGGTCCCCGATCCTAAGCATGGGTTTTATGTAAGAAGGCCATAAACCCTTTAAAAAGGACTGAATACTATGCCTGATGTCCTGGCAAAACTGCCAAAAATTGGCAATAGGGGCCTTTAGTGCCCCCGGGGCAATGCCCTCTACCCTTTTGCCAATATTTTCAAAGGTAGTAGGCATAAAAAATAAAATTAATAAAAATAATATTATTAAAATATAAATTATTTTTTTAATCATATTATTTCTTTGGCTTTTTTTATTCTTTTTAAGGTTTTCTCCCGGCCTAAAATCTCAGCAATGTCTATGGGGCCGGCCGAAAACTTCTTTCCGGTTAGGGCCACCCTTAAGGGCCAAAGTAAATATCCCCTATCCCCCGCTTTTTGTATTTTTTGTGAAAATTCCTCGGCTTTTTCCAAAATTATCTTTTCCATTTTTTCTTTCTGCCACTCCTTGTCTTTTATTTCAGAAAATATATTTTCTGACGTATCGAGAGAAAAACGAAGCTCTGTCTCCCCCATTTCCTTCCAAAAAAGAAGCTGCTTGTCGTACTCTAAAATGTCTTTAAAGAAAAAATCGGTAAGCTCAACAATTTCAGAAAGTTTTTTAAGACGTTCCTGGTATAAAGCAACAATGCTCTTGATAAAATCCAAAACAATCTTCTCCCCTGTTTCATCAATGGTATACCTCTGGTTTACCACCATCGCACCCATAGAGGCCGGATAATCGTTGGTTTCGAAAAAAGGCGTAATTAGGCCCGCCTCAATCAAATAAGGTAAGCAAAGTTCGGCTAATTTTTCCTTTGATTTTTGCCTAATATAAAATCCGTTAATGAAATCGAGTTTTTTTAAATTAGACACCGCTCCGCCCTTTTGCACCCTTTCTAAAGAAAATTCTTTTTCCAAAGAATGCAGAGAAAATATTTCCCGCTCGTTTCCCGGGTTCCAGCCCAAAAAAGCCATAAAGTTAACCAGGGCTTCGGACAAATAACCTTCTTTTTTAAAATCTTCTATAGAAACCGAGCCGTGCCGCTTGCTTAATTTGGTTCGATCGCTGCCCAGAATTATGGGCAAATGGCTGTATTGCGGACTTTTAAAACCTAAAGCTTCTTGCAACAATATCTGCTTTGGCGTGTTGGAAATATGGTCTTCACCCCGGATTACATGGGTAATTTCCATTTCATAATCATCTACCGCATTAGCAAAATTATACAAACAAACATCCAGGCTTTTGGCAACCACAATATCGCCAATAAGTGAAGAGTCGAATTCCACCTTACCCCTGATTAAATCGTGAAACTCTACCTTTTTCATGGGCGTTTTCAGCCTGATTACCGCTTCCTTGCCTTCTTTTAACCACTTTTCAGCCTCTTCTTTGGATAAATCGCGGCATTTTGAACTGTAAATCCAGGGCTGGCCCTGGCTCATAGCATATTGCCGCTGGTCTTCTAATTCTTCTTCAGAGCAAAAACAATAATAAGCCTTGTCTTCTTTTAAAAGCTGCTCCAAGTACTTGCGGTAAAGCTTTTTCCTCTCGCTTTGCCGATAAGGGCCAAAGGCGCCGCCCACATCCGGGCCCTCGTTCCATTCCAGGCCCAGCCATTTTAAATTTTCAATAATATCTTCTTCGTATTTTTGCTCGCTTCTTTCCAAATCGGTATCCTCGATTCTTAGTATAAAATCCCCTTTTTGCTGCTTGGCAAAAAGATAATTAAAAAGTGCCGTACGGGCCGTGCCAATATGCAAAAAACCGGTGGGCGAAGGCGAAACGCGCACTCGTACTTTAGTTATTGGTTTTTTTTTAGCTTCCATATTAAATGCTTAAATAATTAATCAAATATTCAGCAATAACCTTGGAAGCGTTGGGCTTGGAAAAATTCTTAGCGGCCTGAGACATCTCTTTTAACTTTTGGGGGTTGGAAAAAAGATACCTAATCCGCTCCAGAAAAAAATGCGAGGTGAAATTTGATTCTTCAATCACTAAAGCCGCGCCACTTTCGGCATAAGCATAGGCGTTTTTTAACTGATGCTGCTGGGCCGATTCGGGCAATGGAATCAAAATACTCGGCTTGCCCACAGCTGAAATCTCAAAAATACTGCCCGCGCCCGCTCGACTGATAACAAAATCAACGGCGTTTAAAACGTGGGCCAGGTCTTCTTCGGACAAAAAGCCGACTGCGTGGTAAAACTTCTGGAGCTCTGGCGGGGTTACTATCTTGGCCTCCGCTTCTATCTGTTTTACGTTTTTATTGCCCACCTGATGAATTAATTCAAAGCTTTTTAATAATTCGGGCAAAACCAACAGCAGAATATCATTAATCCTTTGAGATCCTTGGGAGCCGCCGATAGTTAAAAGCAAGGGTTTTCCCCCGGCCAACTTAAAGGCGTCTTTTGCCATTTCTCTGTTTCCAGTTAAAAGCTCGGGCCTAATGGGATTTCCTACAGCAATCATTTTGTCCAAAGGAAAACCCCTAACCCTTTGAACGGGCCAGGCAGTGAATATTTCTGAAGAAAAACGGCTTAAAATGCGGTTAGCCAATCCCGGTATAATATCGGATTCGTGCAGAAAAACCGGAATTAATAAAAGCCAGCCCGATAAAACAGCGGGCAAGGAACCATATCCCCCTTTGCTAAAAATTATGTCGGGTGAAATTAAGAAATTATAAAATAAGGCCTGAAAAAATCCCAGCGGCACAAAGATAAAGATATCAACGATGTTTTGCAAAAAAGCCAAAGGGCCCAAATAGCGCCTCATTTTTCCGGCTAAAACCGTTTTGATCGTAACCTGCTCCCCTGCCAATATGTTTTTGACAAAATCATCTTTGGGGCCGATATAAAAAAACTGGTATTCGCCCGGCCTGGTAACTTCTTTGATTTGGCGAATAATAGAAATTACCGGAAAAATATGTCCGGCTGTACCACCACCCGTAAATACTATTTTAATTGGACTATTTTGGTTTTGAGGCATATTTTGAAATATTTAGCAGAATGCCCATAGCCATTAATTCAGAAATTAAGGCTGAGCTACCGTAGCTGAAAAAGGGCAGAGGAACGCCAGTTAGGGGCAAAATACCTATCATTGCTCCTATATTAACAAAAGATTGGAAAATTATCCAGAAAGTTATACCAAAAGCCGTTAATCTTGAAAAGCGGTCCCTTGATTCTTTGGCCAAATGAAATCCTTTCCAGGCAAAAAAGAAAAAAAGCAGCAACAAACAGAAAGCGCCTATAAAACCAGTTTCTTCGGCAAAAATGGCAAAGATCGAATCAGACATGGGCGTGGGCAAAAAGCCGAATTTCTGGCGCGACATGCCTAACCCTAAGCCCAAAAGACCCCCCGAACCAATAGCAATTTTAGCCTGTTGCAACTGGTAGCTCATGCCCATGGGATCTATTTCGGGATTTAAAAAAACTATAAACCTTTTCATCCGGTAGCCGCCTTTTAAAATCAAGAGTAACACTACGCCCATGCCTGCTGCGCCCATTAATAAAAAATGCCAAGTCGGCATGCCGGCGACAAAATACATAACGGCTCCGATTATAAAAATAATAACCATGGTGCTGATGTTGGGCTGCAATATCATCATTGTGCCGATTAGGAAAACAATAAATAAAAAGGCGAAAAGAGTTTGGCTAAATTCCTTTTTCTTGGGAGAGTTAAAAGACTCCTTCATGCCGCTGATTTTTTCTGTTCTGCTGGCCAGCCAGGTGGCTAAATACAAAATAAAGGTTAATTTTAAAAATTCGGCCGGCTGAAAGGTAAAAGGCCCCAAATCAATCCAGCGGGTAGCCCCTTGGGCACCCACGCCAACCCCGGGAATAAAAACTAAAAAGAGGCCGACCAAGTTTAAAAAAAGCGCCAAGGGAGACCATTTTCTAATAAAGCTTAGGGGTAAAAAATACAATATTAAGCCTAAAGCCAAACCGATTAAAACTCCATAAAGCAGCTGGTGCTTTAGGTAATAATAAGTATTGCCCAGGGCTTTTTGGGAAACAAAAGCCGAAATATTAGCCAGGGTTAAAATGCCCAACACCAACAGCATGGTAATAATGCCTAACAACAAATAATCGGGAGATTTAAAGACTCTTGGCATATGCTTTTACGTATTTTTTAAATAAATCCCCTCTTTCCTTGTAATTCTTAAAAAGCCCGTAGCTGGGCGAAGCACAGGACAAAAGGCAGATTTTGCCCTTTTTAGTTTCCTGGTAGCAGATCCTTACCGCTTCTTCCATGTTGCTTGCCCAGTAGTTTTTGGGTATTTTTTTCCCTTTGCCCGCTTTTTCTATTTCGCACCAGATATTCTGCCCGCTGGGTAAAAACAAAACTGCGGTTTTAACTCCGCTTGATAAAACTTTTTGCGCCAAATCTTTGTAATCAACATTGTCTTCAAAGCCGCCCAAAATAATTGTTTCAACTCTGTTTCCCAATACTTCCAAAGCCCGGACAGTGGCTACGGGAATGGTTGCCAAAGAATCGTTATAAAAATTTATTCCCTTGAACTTACCAATATATTCTAAACGATAAGGTAGGGGTTTGAATTTTTTAATGGCTGAAATTATATTTACTTCTGGAGTCTTAAAAATCTTTGCCACCGCTACCGCCGCCGCAATATTCTTTTTGTTAAAATCTCCTTTTAAAAGAATGTCTTTTTCCTTAATTTTTATTCCCAAACCGCCAAAGGCAATTTTCTTGGCCTTTGAATTCTTGGCAAATTCTTTAATTAATTTATCTTCTGGATTATATATTAAAAAATCGTCTTTTTTCTGGTACTTGGTAATATTAGCCTTTGCTTTGGCATAATCATTAAAATCCTTGTAGTATGCCAAATGCGCCTGTTCAATGTTTAAAAATACGGCAATATGCGGGCTTTTTTTAAGGTTTTGCAGCTGGTGGCTCGACATCTCGTAAATATAAACATCTTTGGGCGTGGCTTTTAAAAGCAGGCTTAATACCGGCTTTCCAATGTTTCCAACCAAATGAACTTTAAAACCCGCCTCTTTTAAAATGGCGTAAATTAAAGAAACGGTCGTGCCCTTGCCCTTGCTTCCAGTTACCCCGATTATTTGCCCCGAACAATTATCCAAGAATATTTCTGTCTGGGAAGTAATAATCTGGCTTTTTTTAACCAGATGAGAAAACTTTTTATAAGGAATGCCCGGCGATTTAACAACAATATCGTAATCTGAAATCGCCCTTAAGTAATCCGGGCCCAAATGCCATTTGGCCTTGATTTTTGGGTCTTTTAGCTCCTTTTTGGCGTCGGCAATGCCGATAATCTGTCCAGGAAAAAGCTTGTTTAAAAACAAAAGAGTGTCTCTCCCCTCTCTGGCAAAACCCAAAATTAAGATTTTTTTATCTTTAAAACTTTCCAGCATGTTATATCCTTATCCTATCAGAAAATTGAAGCAAAAAAAAGAGGAGAGAAAATTAAGCTTTTCTCTCCTTTTTTGCTATTGGGAATACTTTGCGTTCGAATCAAATCAGATCTTTGGCCCGGCAATTGTAATGCAATTTACCATAATCACCTTAACTCCCGTTAAATCGGGCATCTCAATTTCGGGCGAGGGTGCGTGCCGATACATAAAAATAAGCTCTTTGCCTATGTCCGGAGAAAATATGTTTTCATTCCGGAAAAAAGCCGCTACTGCCTCAAGGCCTAGTTCCATCTTGGGGACGACGGCCATGGCAAACTTCTCTTTGCCGAGGTTTTCAAAAACCACATCCTCAATGGCAATATCTTCCAGTTTTTCATAGGAAATCACCACCGCCCGAACCCTCTTTTTAAGCTCGAGCTGGTTAGCATACAGCCACTGGGAAATCTTGGCTTTACCGGCCTCATCCATGCTGATGGCATCGATAAACAAAACCGTGCCGTTTGGCTTGGGCCACCAGTCAACGAAATTGTTGTAGGCCGCCAAACCGACAATATACAAAAAGAAAACCATTAAAGCGCCGACCATGAATATGCTAAAATACATTTTGTTTCTCTTTTTCATTGCTATTCCTCTCTTCGCGTTTTTGTTTTTTCTGTTTTGTTTTTTACCAGTACCGCTAGATTGTTTTATTCACCTCCTTCCTTATTAAATTTTAAAAATGCTTCTCTTTCAAAAAATTCAAAATCTTAAATTCTTTGAAAGAGAGGCCACCTAACTTAAATGTTTGGTGGCCTCTTTATTGCTCAGCAGCAGTTGGTGTTATCCACCAAAGGATGGCATTCGCATTCCGATCGCGATAATGCGTGAAGATATCTCAGATTCACCGTCTTCATAGGTTACAATCTTGTAACCCCTCCTGAGACCGATGGCTTTTTCTGTTTTCCAGGCGTTGAGCCGGTTGCGAATCAGGATAAACTGAATATCTCTCAACGCACTGCCCTCTTCAAGCAGACGCTGGCACCGGTTGTCGCAAGGATCGCATTTCCCGGTTTTTTCGGCCTCAAAAAGAGCAATTGCGGCATCTCTTTTTCTCTGTATCATAGTACAGATTATTTTTTCGGCTTCAGTCATCTCCCCCAGCACCGTCTCTAACATGGGGTCAACTTCTTTTTCAGGCTCGAAATACTCTTCCGGTTTAATTCCGGCAAAATCACCAAAAAGATCTTCACATATTGTTCTTAACGCATCCATCTTCTCACCCTACCTTTCTGTTTTCTAATTGTTATGTTTTAAATGCTGCTGTTTCTGCCTTACAGCCTTAATTAATTTCTCCTTTCTATTAGGCTGTTTTTATGTCTACAATTATAATATACTTATTTAATTTTGTCAATAGCGGCAAGAAGCGGCGGTAATGAAGTGTTTTTTTCCTTTTTATTCTCCGCTTTTCTCTTTTTTAGGCTTAATTTAAAGGCTTTTAAGCTTTCTTTTTTGGTGCCCACGCATTCAAAAGGCTTTATTCTTTTTAAATCAATTAAGTCCTTCATTAAGGGCAGTAGTTTTCTGTCTTCAAACAGATCTTTCCCAAAAATCTCCACCATTTTCTTTTTTCCTAAAAACGAGTAAAGGCCAGCGTAAACAAAAAGGCATTTGGGGCAAGACCCGCACCATTTCTTTTCAGTTTTTAAGCTTTGGTTGCAGCTGGAAAAAATCTTAAAGTACTGCGGATATTTTGCAAATATGCCCATAATTTCCAGTTCGCCATAAGGCCGTAAATAGCTAAAGTAATTAATCTTTTTAGCTAAGTATTTTTGACAGTAAGCCTTAAATTTTCTTTCAAAGTCAGAAGTTTTTGAATACTGGTGGTTAATTTTAGAACCCAGATATTCCGCATTGCCCTCGTCAGCGCTTTTTTCATTGGAAAAAACAACGTGTTTGTAATCAAACAGCACCCCGCAAAAGGCTGATAAAAAAGACAACAGCGCGGTAAAGGGCGTGTGGCCATTAAGGTAGCCCAAGCGGTTTAACTCAAAAAGCTTTGGATCGATCTTTCTATTTACCTCGATAAAGTCAGTAACTCCCGACTTTTTAAGCGCGGCTTTAGCGGTTTTTGAAGGGTTAAGCAAAAAAAGCGCAATCTCTTTTTTCTGGTTCTTAAGCTTTTCCAAGGTAACAATTGAATCCTTGCCTCCGGAAAAAGGAATCAAATACCTGTTTTTTAATTCTTCTTTAAAAATCGGGTTTTCTGCTACCAACCCAGGTCTTTTTCCGTTTTTAATAACCAAGAAGTTTTCTTTTTTCCAATTAATCTTGTTTTCGTAAAAAAACTGGGCCATGCCCCTTATAATCAAATCGCGCCACCAGGCCAGCTGCTCTTTATTTAAAAAGCCGGCTTCAATTACAATCTCGGCTGGGCAAAAAGCCTTCCAATAGCTCAAAAGCTCTATTAGGCCCAAATGGAAGATGAAATTTTCTAAAGCCCCCTCCCCCACTTTTTTAATTCTTTCCTTGTTTATATTTTTAATTGTAAGCTGTGGTTTGAAAAAAATATCCGGCAAAACCTCAAAATCAAAAAAGATTTCCAAATTGTTTTTAGAAATCTTCCAGCTGTAATTTTTATAAACAAACCTGGGGTGTTTCATAAAGTTATCCTAACAAACCAATGGCCACGCCTAAAATGGCTAAAATTATGCCAATTATCCAAAAACGCATGGTTACCTGGTGGGGTGACCAACCCTTAGCTTCAAAATGATGATGGATCGGCGTGGAAAGCCAGATTTTTTTCTTCCAGAATTTTTTTGAAATTAATTGGATAATAATCGATGCCACTTCCAATACTAAAATGCCAGAAATTAAAGGCAGAATAAATACCGAGTCAGTTAAAAAGGCCACCACCGCCATGGTGGAAGTTAATCCTAAAATACCGGTTTCGCCCATGTAAAATCGGGCTGGCGGGATGTTGTACCACAAAAAAGCAAAAAGCGCACCCAAGATTACTGCGCAAAAAGTGGCTAAATCGAATTTGCCCTGGAAAATAGCAATTACGGTAAAAGCGCCGAAAATAGAAGCAAAGATGCCACCGGCCAATCCGTCCAAGCCGTCCACCACGCCCCCGGCCCAGCTGGCAACCATTACTAAGACAAACAAAACAATAATCCAGGGGCCGATCACCCATTCAATCCCCAAGGGAAAATTAAAAAACAGCGGAATATGGATCGAATTCCAATCAAGTTTAAAATAAAACCACAGGCCTCCGATCAAGCCGATTAAAGCCACCATAAACAAGCGCCTGGTAAAAGTTAAACCCTTGCCTACATATTTACCTTTGCCAAAAACCACAAAAACATCGTCTAAAAGCCCCACCAAAGAAGCGGCGATTAAGGTAAAAAGCGGCAGCCAGGTTTCACTTCGAGACAGAAAATTAAATTTTTCCAGCCACCAGGGACGGTTAAAATAACTCAGCAAGAAAAAGATAAAAATAATTACGGTGGTCGTAATCCAAATAATCAATCCCCCGCCCCGCGGCACAGTAACCTCCCGGTCTTTGTGCAAAGCGTGAAAAACATCGGCCTGCTCCCCGGTAATTGTTTTATTCCGGGCTTCTTTTTTCCAAAACTTCAACCGATTTAAGAATTTAATCAGATAAGGAATTAAAAGCAGGGCCAAAATCGCCGAAATGGCCGAAAGCGCCATGATTTTTATAATATTGAAAGTAAACAAGGTTAAAATTGGCATAATAAAAATTACCATTTAAAGGCCTGCTTTTCCCAGTTAACCAGGTTTTGCATTTCGGCAAACCTGTCCGGGCTGCCCAAAACAACGTTAATAATCTTTCCCTGGCGGTTGGGCGCTTCTACAATTAAAATTAAACAGCCCTGGGCCAAAGGCGTCCACCCGGTTTTTCCTCCGAATATTTTTTCTTCGCTTAACTGATTCAATAATTCGTTGGTATTTTTAATCTTATGGTGGAAAGCGCCGTCGGGCGTGTACAAATCGTATTCGGCTAACTTGGTGATTTCAAAAATATCCGGTTTTTTAACTAATAAATATTCGGCCAATTTTTCCAAATCGAAAGCTGTGGAATAATTATAGCTGATTAATTTTTCTTTCCCCTGTTTTTCTTCCAAATCCAAACCGGTGGAATTAATATAAAAAGTGTCGGCCATGTTAAAGTTGGCCGCCTCCACGTTCATTAACCCGACAAAGTTTTTCTCGCCCAGTATTTCAGATAAGGCAAAAGCGGCATCGTTGCTCGACTCGATTAGCGCCATATAAACTAAATCTTTTATTTTAAAGTTCTCCCCCACTTTCAATCCGCCAAAATCCTCTTCCTGTCCTACCGCATCTTCGCTTATTACAACTTCCAAATTAGGATCGTAATTTAAAAGGGCGACATTCGCGGTCATAAGCTTGGTTAAACTCGCAATGGGCAAACGCAAATCTTTTTCTTTTTCAAAAAGAACCCGGGGGTTGCCCTGGCTGCCGACAAAAACAGCAATAGCCGAAGAGGCGGAAAGCTGGAGCTCGGGAAAGTCTCCGATTTTTTGGGGCCGAAACATTTGAAAGTCGTTTTTTTGACCAATCTGCGCCTGTAAAACCTGTGGATCAAGCGCGGCTTGGCTCCAAAAAAGCGTGTCTTCCAGATCTTTTTGGAAAATATTAATCTCCCACCAAAAAGGCAAGCTCAAAAATAGAGAAATAAAAAAATATAATAGGTTTTTTTTGGAAATCCCTTCCATTTTGCTTATTTTCTTTTTGTCTTTTCAATTTTAATCGATAAATCTCTTAACTGGCCCGGCTCAACTTCCGAAGGCACATCCATCATCAAGTCACGGTTATCGCCGGTTTTGGGAAAAGCCATTACCTCCCTAATATTAGGCTCGTTCTGAAGTATGGCGATAAAACGGTCAATCCCCGGCGCAATACCGCCGTGGGGCGGAACTCCGTATTCAAAAGCTTCAAATAGATGCCGGAATTTTTCTTTGGCCTCTTCTTTTTTATGGCCCATAATTTCAAAAACCGCTTCCAAAATCTCGGGCTTAAAGCTCCGCAAGCTTCCGCCGCCGATCTCGTAGCCGTTTAAAACCAAATCGTATTGGAAGGCCAAAACCTGCTCCGGGTTTTTCTTCATCTCTTTAATGTCTTCTGTCTGGGGCCGGGTAAAGGGATGATGCACTGCATCCCAGCGCTTTTCCTCTTCTCTCCATTCAAACATGGGAAAATTAACCACAAAGCAAAAAGCTAATTCATTGGGGTCTTTTTTATCGTTTCTAATGTCGGGCTTGTCGGAATTGTACTGCTGCATTACTTCTTTGTAATTTAACCTTGGGAAAGGGCTTTTTAAGATTTTCTTTTCCGGAAATAATTTTTTAACCAGTTCAGTGTAAAGAGTTTCAATCAGCTCTAAAATATCCTCCTGTTCCACAAAAGACATTTCCATATCAAGCTGGGTAAACTCGGCCTGGCGGTCCGACCTCGGGTCTTCGTCTCGAAAGCATCGGGCAATTTGGAAATACTTTTCGTAACCGGCCACCTGAAGCAGCTGCTTGTACTGCTGGGGCGACTGGGGCAAGGCATAAAACTTGCCGCCTTCCAATCTCGAAGGCACTAAAAAATCCCTGGCGCCTTCGGGCGTGGATTTGGTTAAAATGGGCGTTTCGATTTCGCAAAAGCCTTCTTTTGCCAAAAACTCGCGCATAAACTGGGTTACCTTGTGCCGCACGATTAAATTATTCTTTAGCCGCTCCCTTCTTAAGTCTAAATAGCGGTATTTTAATCGGTGATTTTCACCAATTTCGTAACCCGCTCCGTCAACGGGAAAAGGCAGAGTTTTAGCCCTGGAAAAAACTTCGATCCTTTCCGCCTCCAATTCTATCTTTCCGGTATCAAGTTTGGGGTTTACCATGTTTTCGGGCCGTTTTTTAACTTCGCCCTCAATGGCAATCACCCACTCCGGCCTGATTTCCTTTGCCAAATCATAAACTTCTTTATTGTTAGGCGTTATCACCACCTGCAACACGCCGCTAATATCCCGCAGATCGATGAATAAAATCTTTCCGTGCGACCTGATAATCTGCGCCCAGCCGCAAACCCTGGCTTTTTGGCCAAGTAATTCGGACGTTTTGCTGTTTAAAGTTCTTTTCATGTTATTTTTATAAAAAACCTTTTGCCTTTTTGAATAATGTCGCCTTTTTTAATTTTCGCCTCAGCGTCGATAATTTTACCATTGATCTTGATGCTTTTTTGCTCGACTAATCTTTTGGCGTCGCTTTTGCTTTTGGCTAATTTTGATTCCACTAAAACATCGATGAGATTTTGCGAGCTTGTTTTTAACTCTGGAATCGAATCGGGCAAGTCTTTTTTCTGGAAAACCTTTACAAAATATTCTTTCCCTTCCTTGGCCCCTTTTTCGCCCCAGTAAATCCTGACGATTTCCTCGGCTAAAACCATTTTAACGTCTCTCGGGTTTTTTCCGGCTTTCAAATCTTTTTCGTGGTCTTTTACCTTTTCCATGGGAATTCTGGTGCAGTGCACAAAATAATCAATCATTACCTTATCGTCTGCGCTCATAATCTTGCCAAACATCTCTTCTGGGCTATCCAATAAATTAATAGTGTTGCCCCAAGAAGAACTCATTTTCCGGCCGTCGGTTCCTGAAATCAATTTTACCGTTAAAATGTCCTGGGGTTTTTGCTTGTAAAACTCCTGGATTTGGCGGCCGGCTAAAATGTTAAACCTTTGGTCGGTCCCCCCGATTTCCACATCAGCTTTAATGGCAACGGAATCGTAGCCCTGCATTAAAGGGTATAAAAGCTCCCTTAAGGAAATCCGGCTTTCCGCCCTTAAGCGGTCGCGGATATTCTTTCTGGCAATAAATTCGGCCAAAGAAAAAATGTTGGCCTGCTGGCTGATTTCTTTGTAGTCTAATTTAGCCAACCATTCTGAATTGTAATGGAATTCGGTTTTATCAATATCCAGTATTTTCCCGGCCTGCTCCTTGTAGTTTTTCATGTTTTTCTTTACCTGTTCTTCGGAAAGCATTGGGCGTTCAGAAACCTTATCGCTAGTGTCTCCAATCTGCCCGGTAAAGTCTCCAATAATCAAAACTATCTGGTGCCCCAAATCCTGAAAGTCTTTTAGCTTCATTAAGGCATTGGCCCGGCCCAAATGCAAATTCGGGCTAGTGGGATCGATCCCCAGCTTTATCCTAAGCTTTTGGCCCGACAACAGGCGCTTTTTAAGGTTGGACAGTTCAATCACCTCGTCCACGCCCCGGGTTAATAATTCCTCTATTTTTTTGGGATCAATATTGGTTGCCATAGATTTTTTTATCTTATCATTTTCCCTTTTAAAAGAAAAGGACGGCGCCTTTTTGGGCGCCGCTTTTTAACAAAGATTAGAATTCGTTTGTTTTTTCCCCGAAAAGCTGCAAAAAAACCTCGGCCTTGTCCTTTTCCGATAAAAGCTCGATCCCCTCTTTTTTTAACTGCTCGACTTTTTCCGGGCTGTTTTTTTTAGCCCCTTCAAAAACCTCGGTTAAGGCCTGGTGGTCATCGTCTCCGGCAATCCTATTAATGGAAATTTTCAGGCATTTTTGGCATTCGTGCACCAGCATTAATTCTCCCTGTTTTTTCTTTCCGTATTTATCAAGGCCCTCCTGCTTAAAAGTTAAGCCCAAGGGCACCATTTGCCCTTCGCAGATCGCTTTCCGATCGCCCGATTTTTTATCATCCAAATGAAAAGACCACAAACAAAAAGGGCAATGATTCCGGTGCTTGGTGCCAATATACTTTGAAAACTCCACAAAGCGCTTGCAGTTTGAACATTCAAAGCCGTTTTTTTTCTTCTCTTCCATAAATTTATTTTATCGGCAATTCAATAAAAAACTTTGAGCCCTTGCCTTTGCCTTCGGATTCGGCCCAAACCCTTCCGCCGTGAAGCTCTGAAAACTTTTTAGCAATGTACAAACCCAAGCCCAGGCCCGAAGTGTCTTTTTTCTCGCCCGCTTCGCCCCGGGTAAAGCTTTCAAACATCTTTTTAATTTCTTCTTGAGTCATGCCCGCGCCCGTATCTAAAACCTGGATTAAAATAGAGCCGTTTGGATATTTGGAAGAAACACTATTTAATCCGGATTTTATGGTAATTCCGCCCTGATCGGTATATTTTATGCAGTTATCAATAATGTTTAAAATAACCTGGCGCAATTTTCCGGCATCGGCTGAAATTTCGGGCAAAGATGCTAATTTTTCCCATTTGATATAAAGCTTTCTTTGGTCGGCCTTGATCTTCATTTCATCAATTAAAGAAGATATCATACTTTCCAAAGAAACCTTTCTGGCTTCTATTTTCAAGGTACCGCTTTCAATTCTTGATATATTCAATAAATCATTAATCAAATCAATCAGCCTTTCATTGCTTTGATACACTTTTTCCAAGGGTGGTCGGGGCTTGCCCTTAACCTGCCCATATGTGCCCTCCAAAAGCATTGATATATAGCCCTTAATAGCCGTAAGGGGCGTTCTTAACTGATGCGAAGCGATGGAAAGAAACTCTGACTTTGCCCGAGACAGCCTATCAACTTCTTCATAAAGACGTTGAAGCTCGGCCTTTTGCTTAATTTCCCTTACAACACTTTGAATTAATAAATAACCAAAATAAGAAAAAACTAAAAATAAAACAACTTTCCATGAAAATTCTAATAAATCTTGCGCGCTAACTGCCTGCAACAATAACAGTATTGCAATAACAAAGACCAACGCCTGTGTTAAAATAACTCTTATGCCAAAGAATTCTCTTTTAACGATCGCATAAGCGATTAACATAAATAAAGGCAAGGCAGCATAATCTCCAAATTGATAATATTTGTATGTCCCCATTAAAGGAAAAACAATATTAAAAATTAAGTTCATCAATATAAAAATAAAAGCTCCAATTAAAAAGTAATTAACTCTGGCTTTTTCTTCTAACGAAGAAAATCTATAACCCTTAACGAGTAAAATTACAACTAAAAAAGTCAAGATTATTATTCCTATAAAAAATATAAGTGCTAAATCGCCAAAAATAGTATTAACCCCCCATTGCTCCATAGAAACATCTTTAATTATAAAAGGAGTAAAAACTGAGAGAATAAAAAATATAAAACTTGAAAAAATTACTAGAATATCTAAAAAAATAGGCGTTTTATTTTTTTGATATATAAAAATTGAAAAAAAGTAAGCGAATATATAAAAAAGTGAAACCGCTCCAAAGCGTAAACGCATAAAATTTAAGGAGCTTGCATTCTGTAAAGAATTAGATAAATAACCAAAAATAATCCAAAAAAGAGAAAGTAGCGCCCAGCCAGCAAAAATTTGATTTATTTTAGATTTTCGATCATTCCACAAAACAGAAACAGACAAAAAACCCATGCCAAAAACAATTAAAAAGATCAGGGATTGATTAATAAAGTTATCTGTAAACATAATTTAATATATTATATCTTATCGGCTAAAAATAAGTAATACTTAACAAATCCCTTTTTAAAAGCACAATATTGGCTAACAACAGCTTTTGTTCCACCATGAGATTTTTTAATCTTAAAGATTTCTGTTAATTTAAAAATGGCCCCTAAAAACTTCCCTATTTTAAAATACATTTTTTGAGAAGAAGGCAATATTTCTTTTGTTTTATCAAAATATTGTATATTTTTAAATCCAGATAATTCTAATTTATTCTTAAATTCATTAAATGTAGAAAGATTTGGCATTTCCCATCCCTTACACCATTCATCTATTAATTTTCTACCTTCATCGTTTAGGTTATCTGCTATAAAAAAATCTGCTACAAGGACTTTACCCTTAAGTTTTAAAATCCTATATGCCTCTTTAATAAAATATTCTTTTTTTTCAGCATGACAAACGCTCTCCACTGCAACAACTTTATCGAAATAATCATTTTGAAATCCTGTATCGCAGAAATCTCTAACAAAAAATTCTACTAAATTATTTATTTTTCTTTTGTTTGCTTCTTCTGTCGCAAATTTAGCCTGTTTTTCAGACAAAGTTATTCCTATTACGTTGCTACCGTAATTTTCAGCTATCCAAATACTAGTTCCGCCTACTCCGCAACCAGCATCTAAAATTTTATCGTTTTTATTAATATTTAATATTTCTGCTATTGTTTTATTTTCAGCAATAATCGCCTCGTGTAAATTTTTAATGTTTTTCTCCCAAAATCCATAATGCATACCTAGGTTCTTTTTATTAAGCCAAAAAATATTATATATCTTTTGCACTCTATCATAATGCTCTTTAATTTTTTCTTTAGATGTTTCCATTTTAACTAACTTTCTTAATCAATAATAAAAAAATGGGCCAGAGAACAAACTCTCCATCAACCAGTGTTGCCGATAAAATTTCCTGATTCTTCTGTTTTTGCGGCAAAACCTTTAAATAATAAAAAACGTAGGGTATGGCCAAAAGAAGTCCCAAGGAATAAACCGGCAAAAGATTAAAATATACTCCAAGGCCCAAGGGAATTATCGACAGAATATTAATGATATTCAGTAATTTTAACAGTTTTTCCTCTCCCAAAACAATAGCCAGGGTTTGCAATCTCTCCTTATTATCCCCTTCTACATCGGTAAGGTTTAAAAACTCCTCGTGGATAAAAAGCTTTAAATACACAAAGATTAACAATAAAAGAAGCGCCCAGGAAAAAGGAAAGGAATAATATAAAACCAAGAAAACCAGCATTAAAGCCCAGATTAAAGAAACGAAAAAGCTTTTAAAGGCCACAACCTTTCTGGTGAACTTTTTTAAAAACAAGCTGTAAAGAACGCTTAATAAAAATAACAGCAGGCCGAATAAAAGAGCTGGGATCTTATTCAAATATATTAAAATCGCCACCCCCAGCAGAAAGAAAAAGAAAATTATGTAAGGCAGGCTTTTAATGTTTTTTTTAAGATAGTGCGTCCTTTGGGGATCGGTAACCACATCCTTGTTTATTTCTTTAAAGCGGTTATACAGATAAACCGCTTCGGTCCATAAATAAACAACGACAAAAAACAATGCATCGGTTTTTATTCCTAAAACAAAAGCGGCGCCAAAAGTTAGGCCAACCGCGCCCAGAGAAAGCAGATGCCCGCCAAAAATAAAACCCTTTATGATTTTTTTTATCATCTCGCCAATTCTCATTTTTATTCGCCAATAATCTGCAATTGGTATTTTCTCGGCCGGGAGCGGTCCAACTCCACAAAAAACACCCGCTGCCACTGGCCAAGCTGCAAACTGCCGTCAATTATATTAAGCGTAAGATTGGGTGGAAGATAAATGGCTTTGCAGTGGGCGTGGCCATTGGCGCATTCGTTGTTGCACATATTAACCGTGCGCACTTTGAAATTATCGTGATCGTAAATTACACTTTTGGGCGCCTGCTGTTCCAGATTTTTTTTAATGTCTTCTAATAATAAAGGTTCGTTTTCGTTAAGCATTAAAGCGGTAGTGGTATGAAGCGTTTGAATATTTAATAAGCCGTTTTTGATTTGGCTTTCTTTAACAAAGCTTTTAACAATATCGGTGATGTCCAAAAAATCAAATTCGCCTTTTGTCTGATAGCTGATAGTTTTATTGAATGAATGCATACGTTTTTAAAATAATGATTATTTTTGTCTCTCGACTACCAAATCGGTAATTTCCTCCAATAGCCGATTATATTTATTTTGAGGCAAAAGCTTCAAGCTGGTTTTGGTTTTCTCAACGATTTTCCGGCTGTAATTCAGCGCCCTTTCTTTGGCATGGGTTTTCTTAATTAAATTAATGGCCCGCTCAAGATTTTCTTTGGTCATCTTTTTCCTCCTAATAATCTGCCAAAACTCTTTCTTGTCTTTGGGCAAAAACTCCTGATTGGCAAAATAGATTACAATATTACCGCCTTTTCGCTCTTCAATGTCTTTGCCGATTTTCTTGCCAAACTTCTTTTCCTCTCCGAAAATGTCCAAAATGTCGTCTCTCATTTGAAAAGCTAACCCTAAATTATAGCCGTAGCTCCTAACGGCTTTTAGCTGCCGCGCATTGGCATTACCGCATAAGGCCCCGATTTCGCAGCAAGTTTGGAATAAAATGGCGGTTTTTTTGCCCACCATTTCAAAATAATCCTTTTCGGTAATATTACGGTAACGATGCTTTAAAATATACGGCTCTTCTTCCCGGCCGGCCTGCTCAAAAAGAATATCTAAAATTTCTCCGTCGCTGATTTTCTTAAGAACTTTGGCTAAAAGCTCGGATACTTCTACGGGTTTTTTGGAACGATTGGCTTCCTGGAAAATGGCGGCCGCATAATCAATGCTGATACACTGGGCAATGGCCTTGCCGTATTTGGCCCAGGTTGTTTTCTGCCCACGCCTTAATACGCTATTATCTATTATATCATCGATTATCAAAGAATAGTTGTGCAAAATTTCAAGGGCAGCGGCCAAACCCAAAGCGCTCCTGATGCTGCCACCGAATAATTGGCTTGATAAAATGGTCAGCGCCGGCCTGATTCTTTTGCCGCCAGACAAAATCTGATAACGCGCCAAATCCTGGAACTTTTTATCAACGTAAAGCGTGAGTATCTTTTCGATTTCTGGCTGAATCCCCTTGGAGGTTTTGCTGAAATATTGCTCTAGATTTTTTTTATTTTTTTGCCCAGACATATTTTAAAGCCGGTTTTAGCCACGGAGCGTATTTTTTAGGATTTTTTGCAATGTCTTTTTTCAACTCATTAGCCCCCACCCATTTTATCGCCACCACTTCTTTGGAATTAATTTTAATTTTACCTTCGCAAGCGCCCACAAAAACATCGCAGAGCTCGTGTTCGGCCCCGATGTTTTTATAAGAAACCTGATAATAGAACCTGCCTTTCTTTTTTAACTGACACTGCAAACCCAGCTCGTATTTTATTCTTTTCTTAACGGCCTGAAGATTGTTTTCCCCTTTTCCCGGATGGCTGGAAAAGGAAGCTTCCCAAGAAAGCGGCCAAAGTTTTTTATACTTGCTTCTTTTTTGTATTAAAATCTGCTTTTTATTGTTAATAATAAAAGCGGTGAAAGCCCGGTGCAATAAACCTGAGTCCTGGTGGCATTTTTCCTTGCTTGCAAAACCCCGAGCCCTATTTTTTTTATCAACAAGAATTAAATTCATTTTCCAATTCTATATTATTTAACTTTACCTGACAAGATTGCTATTTTTTCCTCGGCTTTAAACAATACTTCTTTTCTACTAAGCGGAAAAAATGAAGCAGTTCGGGATCGTCCAAAACTTCTTTGGCCCGACACACCCATAATTTGTGCTGAATTCTGCCGTATTTTTTCCAGTATTCCAGTCCCTGCAAAAGATTAATCAGTTTATCGGCCTGACGAACAAACCGGGCCTCCTTGCTGTACCCTTTTTCGTATTCTAACCAAAGCTGGTTTATTTCCGATTTTAGAGGTGAAGGCAATTTGCATAAAAGTTTTTTCATGGCCCTTATTTCCAGCATCTCTTTTATTTTGGCCAGTTTTTTGCGCTGCTTTAAATTGGGCCGGCCGATCACGGGCTTGGAATTGAGCACTTCTTTTATAGTGCTTCTGCCTTTTTCATCCAGGCCCATAGCGTCGTAAGGCGTAAAATCGGGCGCGTAAACCTCGCAAATATCATGAACTAAGGCCATTTTTATCGCTTTTTCGGTATTAATATTTTTCTTCTTGCCCAGGGCCCACACTAAAAAAGCCAGCTGGAAAATATGCTCGGCCGTGGTTTCAGGATTCTTTATCTTATGAATCACCCACCCTTTGCGCGCCTTGCCCTTTAATTTGCCGATTTCCAAAATAAAATTGAGATGGTTTACCATAAATTTATTCCCCTTTTTATTTATAAATTTCTTAGCATAATAATTTCATCTAATAATTTTCCCTTGTAAGATATCTGTTTTGAAATCCGCGCCACCGCTTTAAAGCCGTGCAGCCTATACAGGGCCCGGGCCGGCTTGTTGTTGGGATAAACGCCCAGGTGGAGAATTTTAACATTGGGCTTCATTTTCTTTTTGGCCAGTTTAATCACCTCGCCCATCATAAAAATACCCAGGCCGATGCCCCGGTATTCTTTTTTTATGCTAATGCCAAAATCCCCAATGTGGCTTTTCCGCCATCTGCCGGACTTAATGGTGGTAATGGCAATAATTTTATTGTTGTGCTCGGCAACCAAAGTAATTCTTTTGCTGGCTTTTGTCTGCTTTAACTGGTCTTGCAAAAAAACTTTCTCTTCTTTTAAAGATATTTCTTTGTTCATTAAAATCTTCGCGTCTTCTTTTATTAAAGAATTAATGTATTGCTGAAATTCCTTGGCTCTTTTTAGGTCTTTTTTAGAAAGCTCCCTGATAGTAATTTCTTGCTGGTTGAATGTTTTTTTCATTACAATAATCTTTAATTTATTATATCACTTTTTAAAGCGACACTGTTAAATTATATATGTCGCCCGCGCCCATAACCATTAGCACCTCTCCGCCTTTTAAATTGGCCTTTAAATAATCTAATATCTTTTCTTTTTTAATATAAAGAGTGTTCTCTTTTTTAATGCTTTCTACCAACTTCTCCGAACTTACTCTGTTTTTAATTTTATTGTCTTCGCGGCCGGCTACGTCATAAATATCGGTTAAGATTAACTTATCCAGGGGCAAGCCCTTTAAATTCCTGACAAAGTCCTTGAATAAAAAATATGTCCGCTGGTATTGGTGGGGCTGGAAAACCAGCCAGATCTTTTTGTTTTTGTACTTTTCCCTGGCGCCTTCAACCGTGGCTTTCACTTCTGTGGGGTGGTGGCCGTAATCCGAAACCAAGGTTATTCTCTTTCCGGATATCTTTGTCTCCTTAACTTCAAACCTGCGCCAGGCGCCCTGATATTTGGCCAAAGAGCTCAAAATGGTTTTTTCGGGAATCTTTAAAATCTCCCCCACTCTTTTTACTGCCAAAGCGTTGGCAATATTGTGCCGGCCCGGAACTTTGAGAACTTTTTGGATCTTTTTTGCATCTTTGTCTTTTTGGGAATAATAAACAATTTTTCCCGAAAAAGACTTAATAATCTTTTTAATATTCTGGTCGTCTTTATTAGCCACTAAAATCCCGCCCTCGGGCAAGTGATTGATATATTTTTTATAGGTTTTAATGATACTATTCAGGTTTTTGTAAAAATCCAAGTGCTCCCTTTCCACGGTGGTTAAAACAATAATCTGGGGCCAGTAATTCAAAAATGAGGCAAAGTGTTCGTCGGCCTCAATCGCCAGGTATTTTGACTTACCTACTAAGCAATTGGAGTTATTGAATTCTTTTACTTTGGTGCCAATGATCACGCTCGGATCGAGCCCGGCGCTCTTTAGTAAAATGCCCAAAAGAGCCGTGGTGGTGCTTTTCCCGTGCGTGCCCGAAACCGCAATAGTAAAATGATTCTTGGTTAGCTCGCCCAAGGCCTGGGGATAGCTTTTTAGCTCAACTTTTCTTTTTAAGGCCTCTCGGTATTCAGGATTATTAATTCTGACGGCCGGGCTGAAAATAACCGCATCAACGCCTTTTGGCAGGTTTTTGGCCCGGTGCGGGCCGATTTTAAGAGCAACCCCCATTTTAAAAAGAGCCTTGGTTATTTCCGAAGGCGCTAAATCTGAACCCGAAACCTTAAAGCCCTGGCATAAATAATATTTTGCCAAAGCCGAAACGCCAATGCCGCCAATACCGATAAAATATATTTTTTTGTTTTTCATCAGTCTTTTAAAGGAATTGATTCTAAGATAAAATATTCCGGACCTTGCGGCCGCAATTTGCTTTCCATGATTTCAATGGAATTTACGGGAAAGCTTAACGATATTTCTTCATTAACTTCGGGCAATGCCTCCTGGTCCATTTGTTTAAACTGCCACTGTTTGATTCTAGCTAAGGTAATATGTGGCGCATAACCCTTGTTTTCTTTTTGAAAAGAAGTCTGCTCGATTAAAGCCTTTTCTAAGTCTTTTTGTAGCTGGCCCAATTCCAAGCTTTCTTCTCCTTTTACCCAAACCATTCGGGGTGGCTTTTTAGGCGGACCGTAAAGTATGCTTTTTAAAATTAGAAAAAAGGGGCTGTTTTTTTGCACCACCCGCTCGACAATTTTGCAGATTTCGGGAATTTCGGCTTCGGCCACGTTTCCTAAAAAAACCAGCGTAATGTGCAGGTTTTCTTTTTTGGTCCATTTGGCCGGTATCTCTTCTAACCGTTCCTGGTATAAATTAAGCTTTTGCTTAATATTTTCGGGCAAATTAATAGCGATAAAAATACGATGCATATCTGTTTGAATCTTATCATAAATTAAGCTAAAATTAAAGGAGAAAAAGCTTTAAATCTATGCCTGCCAAAGAAGCCCATCTTTACCAAAAATTAACTAATAAGAACGTTCTTTGCCGAAACTGCGCCCATTACTGCAAAATAGTTCCTGAAACCAGGGGCCTTTGCGGCGTCCGCGAAAACATTAAAGGAAAGCTATATACTTTAAACTACAACCTGGTTGCGGCTTTGCATGTTGACCCGATTGAAAAAAAGCCATTTTTCCATTTCCTTCCCGGCACCCAAACGCTTTCAGTGGCTTTGGCCGGCTGTAATTTTAAATGCGACAACTGCCAGAACTGGGATATTTCCCAATCGCCCAGCCTTGATAAAAAAATCGAAGGTGAAAAAATACTGCCCCAAAAGATTGTTAAAACCGCCCTGGAAAAAAACCTGCCCAGTATTTCCTATACCTATACCGAACCGACTATTTTCTCCGAATACGCGCTCGAAACCATGAAGCTGGCCAAAGAAAACAATATAAAAAACTGCTGGGTAAGCAACGGCTATTTATCGCCAGAATTATTGAATTCAATCTCCCCGTATCTCGATGCCATTAATATTGATTTAAAATCCTTTTCCGACGACTTCTATTTAAAAAACTGCGGCGCCCGGCTTCAGCCGGTTTTAAACACCTTAAAAGCCATGAAACAAAAAGGCGTTTGGGTGGAAATAACCACCTTGGTAATCCCTGGATTAAACGACACCCGCGCGGTTTTTGAAAACATTGCCAAGTTTATCAAAAATAATTTGGGAACAGGAATCCCTTGGCATCTCAGCCAGTTTTCGGGCGCCCCTTCCTGGAAATTAAAAAACATCATTGAAACCCCCGTAGAAACCCTAAAACTAGCCTATCAAATCGGGAAAAAACACTGCTTAAAGTACGTTTACACGGGCAACGTACCGGGCTTGCCCACAGAAGACACTTTTTGCCCAAATTGCGGCCAACTGGCTGTTGACCGAACCCCCTATGGCATTAAACGCTACGATAAAAAAGGAAAATGCGAAAAATGCGGGGCCGATTTAAAATTAATTTTAGAATAGCGATGAATAAATTTTATGAAGCAAGAAGTTGAAATACAGGTTAAAATTAAAAATCCAAGCGAAGTGGAAAAAAATATAAGAAAAATTGGTAAATTCAGAAACATCAAAAAACAGATTGATAAATATTTTGTTCTGCCCCAGCGCAATTTTTTTTCTAAAAACCCGCCTATTGAATATTTAAGAATTAGATACGAAAAAAACAAAAATCACTTAAATTATTCTTTTTTGCACTTTGACGAATCGGGCTGGCTAAAAGCGACCGACGAATATGAAACTATTATTGAAAAACCAGAAACCGTTGAGAAAATATTTAAAAAAATCGGCCTTATTTTAACGGTAACGGTGGCAAAAGAAAGAAAATATTTTGATTACGGTAATTTTGAAATAACCCTTGATAAAGTAAAGGGGCTGGGTAATTTTATGGAAATAGAGGCGAAGAAAAATCTGTCCTCTCTTAAAAAAACAAGAGAGTCTTGTTTTAAATTATTAAAAAGCTTACGGATTGAATATATTCTCAAAAAAGATTCTGGCTATCCCCGCCTGCTTTATCAAAAATTAAAAAGTAAAAAGTAAATTAATGATTTTTGCGAGTTTTGAATTTTTAGTTTTTTTTATTATCGTTCTGGCTTTAAACTGGATATTAAAAATATGGCCGCTCTGGTGGCGGCTTTTTCTACTGGGCGCCAGCTATTTTTTCTACGCCTTTTGGGATGTTAAATTTCTTCTGGTGTTACTCCTTGTTTCTCTTTTTAATTATTATTGGGCTTTTTTAATAGAAAAATCGAAAGAGGAAAAAAAGAAAAAGATTGTTTTAGCCGCTTCCATAATCATTAATGTGCTGGTTTTGACGCTTTTTAAGTATTACGGCTTTTTCCGCGATTCGGCCGAAGCTCTTTTGAATAAATTCGGCTTTCAGCCCGACTTTTTACTTTTAAACGTGGTCTTGCCCATCGGCCTGTCTTTTTACATTTTAAGGGTAATCTCATACAGTATCGACGTTTTCCATAAAAAAATACTGCCGGAAAAATCTTTTATTGATTTTGCGCTGTATGTGGCCTTTTTCCCCCAGCTGCTTTCCGGCCCGATTGCCCGGGCTAACGATTTCTTACCCCAATTAAAAGCGGGCGGCGCCCAAAAAATAGAAAATCTTGAGCAAAACTTTGTTTTTATCCTAAGCGGCCTTTTTAAAAAGCTGGTGATCTCAAGCTATTTAACCTTGAATATCGTCAACGATGTTTTTGCCGTACCCCAGAACCATTCGCAGTTAGCCGCGCTTTTGGCCATGTACGCTTATGCTTTAGTAATTTATTGCGACTTTTCGGGCTATACCGACATTTCCATTGGCGTGGCCGGCTTAATGGGTTTTAAATCCCCTCTCAACTTTAACGCCCCTTATTTGGCCCTAGACTTCCAGGATTTTTGGAGAAGATGGCATATTTCATTTTCCAATTGGCTGAGAGACTATGTTTACATTCCTTTGGGCGGAAACAGAAAGGGAAAAATTAGAACTAATTTAAATTTGCTGGCCACCATGTTCGTAAGCGGCCTGTGGCACGGTTCGGGCTTAAATTTTATTATCTGGGGACTGCTCCATGGCTTAGGTTTGATTTTAAGCCGCTTTAAAAACGGCTTTTTGGAAAAATCTAAAAATAAAATAAATCTTAAAATTGAAAAGCTGCTTTCCTGGTTTATTACTTTTAACCTAATCTGTTTTTTCTGGATCTTCTTTGGCAGCCAGAACCTGCAAAACGCCTTTGATATTATAAGGCAAATCTTTAACTTTAAAGCCCTGCCCCAGCCCATCGACCTTTATCTAATCTTAATCATTCCTCTTGCCTTTGTAATTTTCGCCCTGGGCAAATACGTTACCAATTCATTTGTTTATTTGCTAAGCCTGCAAAAGAAATTTCCTTTTTATATTCGCATTATTACCGGCCCCATTTTCTTAGCGTTAATAATAACCTTATTTGCGATTTTAATGATAAAGCTGGGCCCGGACATTGTTCCGCCCTTTATCTATTTTAAGTTTTAATCCTATGAAAAGCCCCTGGCAAAGCGTCAAAGTAATAATTATTCTGCTCCTGGTTCTATCTTTTGTGTTTTTTTACGAATCAAAAAGAATCGAAGCTTTTGCCATTAACATGGAAAACGGTGTTTTGCGCTCTTTAGCTTTAAGCCTAACCTACGCCTCGCAAAACCTTAAATCGGATCTGGGCTTAAACCCCTATTTTGAAGCCGAAGAAAGATTTTGGCAAAGAATAAAAAACTCGCCCAAGATTTTTAACGCCCAAGCTCCGGTTCAAATAAATAACGAAGTTCCGCTTGTTAATGAAAACATTGAAATTTTACCCCCGTATAATTTTTTGCTGATCGGCGATTCCTTTATGGCCGAAGCTTTCGGCCCGGCTCTCGAAAAAGAATTAATTCTTTACAAAAACGTTTTGGTATTCCGCAAGGGCGTATATTCTACCGGGCTTTCCCGGCCTGATTACTTTGATTGGGAAAAAGAAGTTAAAGATTTGATTTTGCAAAAAAAACCGAATTTGGCCGTTGTAATGTTCGGAGCCAACGACGGCCAAGACATTAGAACCCAGAACATAATAATACGTTACGGCCAGGAAGAATGGAATATAAATTACGGCCAAAAAGTATCTGCTTTTTTAAAAATCTTAAATGATAACAATATCTTTGTTTTTTGGATTGGAAATCCGATTGCCAGGAGCAGCTATTATTCCTCAAAAATGGCCAACCTTAACTCAATCTACGAGGCTGAATGCCAAAAATCGGTTAACTGCCGCTATGTTTCCACCTGGAGCCTGTTAACTGACAGCCAGGGCAAATATTCGGCCTATTTGCCCGACCAAAACAATAAAAACCGCCTAGCCCGGGCTAACGATGGCATCCACACCACTTCCTTTGGCAGCCAAATTCTGGTAAAAGAAGTAATAAGGAAAATTAAAGAGAAAATCGGTTTGGAAAAACTATGAAGATAGCCATTATGTCAGATACCCACGATAATCTGGCCAATTTCAAAAAGGTAATCGCTTTTATAAAAAAAGAAAAGGTTAATCTCACTATTCATTGCGGCGATGTTTGTTTTGCCGACACTTTAAGGGAAGCCTTAAAAGATTACAAGGGTGATTTTTTAATTTCCAAGGGCAATGGCGATATAGAAAACTTTTGTTTTGGAAAACTCTGCCCCAAAGAATTCGCCCACGTAAAATTCTTTGAGGATTTCGGGAAAATAACCGCAAACAAGAAAAAGATCGCTTTTACGCATATGCCCGAAAAAGCCAAAAAAATGGCTGAATCCCAAAAATATGATTTGGTTTTCTGCGGCCACTACCACAGGCCCTGGGAGGAAAAAATTAAAAAAACCCGTTTTGCCAACCCGGGAAATGTGGCCGGGCTTTATTACCCCCCGACTTTTGCCCTTTATGATACGACAAACGACAAGCTGGAATTAAAAATCTTAAACCGGCTAAAAATATGAAGAAAGACGAAAAGAAAGCCAAAAAGCCTTTATCGCCCGAAAAAATAAAAGCAAGGAAAGACGAAGAAACCGCCATCCAGCAGATTGTTAACCACTACTTTTACACCAAAGGCCTGACTTTGGAACAAATAAAAGAAGATGCTAAAAAGAAAAAGATAATCTACTCGCGCTTTACCCGCCCCGCCAAGCAGCTTTTGGTTTTAGCCGGCTCGGTAAAAAAGGCCAAAGGCGCCATTGATATTGTGGCCCGCTGGGCCCGATCGCGAAAGCTGGATTACGCCATTGAAACCGTTTTTAAAAAATGGCTGGAATTGGACAAATTAAAGCCCAAAGAAATCGTTAAAAAGCCCTATTACCAGGGAAACCCCATGATATGGTCGCAAGCCAAAAGAAAATGGTACGTGATTACACCCGAGAACGACTGGTTAGAGTTTGCGGGAAAAGAAGAAGACCTTGAATGGCGGACGGAAAAGTAGTATAATACAATATCAAAAATATGCTCACCCATTCAGACCTTAGAAAAGGCGCCTTAATAATTTTAGAAGGCGAACCGTATGAAATATTGGAAGCCCAGCCCATGAAAAAAGCCCAGAGACGGGTGGTAATTCAGGCGCGCATAAAAAGCCTGATTAGCGGCAGCGTAATCTCCCAAAATTTCCACCAGGGCGACACCTTTGAAGAAGCGGAAATGATTAAATTTACCGCCAAATTCCTGTACAAGCACCGGGACAAGTTTTTCTTTTGCAAAGAAGACAATCCGGCCGAGCGTTTTGAAATGACCGAAGACAAAATCGGCGCCCCGGCCCGATTTTTAAAGCCAAACCAAATCGTCCAAGGACTAATCTTTAATGAAAAGATTATTAACATTGCCCCGCCGATTAAAATCTCCCTGGAAGTAACCGAAGCGCCGCCGGGCGAACGGGGCGGCCGGGCCCAGGCCGGCACCAAACAAGTGGTGTTGGAAAGCGGGGCTACAATAAACGCGCCCCTATTCATTGAAAAGGGCGATATTATTGAGCTTAATACCGAAACCGGCGAATACGTAAGAAGAGTTGAATAAAAAGAGAAAACCGCCCAAGAAGAGCGGTTTTTTTGATTCTTAAGGCTGTAAAATATCCTCTGTTCGGCCGTTAATAGAAATTATTACTTCCTTTACCGTGGGAAATTGGCTTAAAGTCTGGGCTATCTCGGCCCTAATGGCCGAAACCCGGCAGGAACCGCCGACTTGAAACTCTAACTCTTCGTTAAAATCTACTTTGGCCGTTCCGTCTTCAACAGTTAAAGAATTAATTTTAACTCCAGAATTAATGCTGGTAAAATAGCCTTGAGCTTTCTCTTTTTCTGTGGGGCCCTTTAAAAGCTCTTGGAGAGAGGCCCGGCCGACAGCTAAAGTTTTAACAATCCTTCTTTCAACCGGAAAAACTTTATTGCAAGAAGCTTCCGGATCCATCTGGCTATTATTGAAAAAAACTTTAACAGTTAAATATTCTTCGGGTATAAAATTATTTTCCGAATCTAGCGGGTTTTTAAGCAAATAAAAAACGAGGCAAAGGATGGCCAGTAAAGATAAAACAATTAAAATAGCTAAATTGGTATTTTTCATGTTATTTATTTTTCCAAAAGTCGTCCGCTTCTTTTTCCATCAAATCCAAACGGGTATAGTAATCAGGAAATTCGTTTAAATGAGCCAAAGTAATCTTTCCGGTAATAAGCGGATCATCGTTGCTCACGTTAGTATGAGCCTCTCTTGTGCCGTGTTCTAACTCCACATCCAAACCCATGCGAAACTGTTCGATATCAAACTTTAACCAATCGATTCCTAGCTTCTCCCCTATTTCTTTAGCTTCTTCGCCAGAAAAGTGTTTATTTGAAGTCATATATTTTTATAATTTTATTTATTAAATTGATCTCCTAAAAGTTCCGGCTTTGTAAAGCCATTGGCCAAACTGGCATTCAGAGCTATGCTGGGGCGGTTCGGGCTTCTTTAACACCGTTACCGCGTCGGTAAATAACTCTAACACGTCTTCGGGATTGGTGTCTATCTCATGCAGCTCTTTTTTAAAGGGCAAACGGTCCTGAAAGCCGTTTTTCTTATCCACTACGTAAAAGGCCAGATAGCCTTTTCTAGGCGTTTTAAACCCGTTCTTTTCCAATAAATAAGTATAAACATCCATTTGCAGCTGGAAGCGGTCGTAAACGTTGGGAGCTGAAGATCCCGTTGATTTGTAGTCCAGGGGGGCCAAATCTCCGTTGGCAAACTCCAGCACGTCGTCGACAGCGCCAAAAAGCGTGGCTTCCAACTGACTGTCATAATGCCGAATGCCTGAAAAATTGCTCCGCCATTGGTTTAAAAGCGATTGATTATGAAAAAGTTTAGCCGGCACTTGATGCGCGGTTAATAAAGGGTGTGGCTCCCCCGCTGCTCTAAAACTATCAAACTCCTGCTTTAAAAGCACGTCAACGGCCATATTTAAAGCATAGGGAAAAGGCTGGGGCCGCTTAATGCCCATTTTTTTGTCCAGCCAGAAGCAATGCGGGCATTCTAAGAATAAATTGAGCGAGTTGGGCGATAATTGTATTTTTTGAGGAAGAGGCATAATTTTATCAGCTATTGACTTTTTTATTAAAATATGGTATATTTAAAGTATAAGAATTGAACATTACCAACAATTAAATATTAACCCGATTTGGAGGTAAAGACAATGAAGGAAAAAGTAAAAAGCTTTTTTGGCTGGGTATCTGTATTAATATCTGCGTATGCGGTCATCGGCGGCTGGTCGTTTGTCGCAATAATTAACGGCGCCGATATTCTGTACATCCCCTTCTGGCACGCCCCCTGGAAACTTCTTCTTTCTCTCTTCTCTTAACTTTTACCCCCCCCAATAACAAAAGGCTGTTGAAGCAATTTCAACAGCCTTTCTCTTTTAATGTTTGACTATTGTTAGAGCTTTTTATTCAGCGCCGCCCGGGTTTTGGGCCCCACCGTCCCCACCGGGCTTATTTTATTAGCCCTTTGGAATTTAATTACCGCCTTCCGGGTTAAAACGCCGTAATACCCGCCAATCTTTCCTGAGTAGAATTTCAACTTTTTTAAGAGCTCTTGCAGTTTTTTAACCTCTGGACCCTGGTAGTCGGAATAAAGGTACTTGGTAAATTTAAATGGCGGAGCTGGAATTACGATTTGCCCTTTATTCTCGCCCATAACAACAAATAGGGTAAGATGATTTACTTGAGCAGATATTTCATTGGTATTGATGTTTAATTGAGAATCTAAAGGGATCCATTGCTTTGTCTGCTCATTAAAATAGTAGATTTTTAGAGTGCTTTCAATAAAATTTAACACGTCTGATTCCTGATAATGAATATATATGCTTATGGGCTTGGAAAAGCTGGTAATTTGTTGCCCCCCTGAAACGATTTGGTAGTTAGCAGACAGGCTTGGAACAATATTTAAAGCTTGGGGCAAAGAAGCGCTGTTTGTGATTTGACTTACTTGGTTTTGGTCTTTTGTTTGAATTTGGAAAGAATAAACACCTGCTAAGGTGTTTGGCTCAATCTGGGCGCTGACAAAGCTTTGGGAATTAAAATATGAAGTAACCGTACCTGTTTGGGAAGGAGAAGCACCACCCGAAGCGCCGCCAGAGCCCTGGCTTGCAACGGTAAAAGTTATAATATAATCATTTGTGTTTGCGTTTGATAAAGAATCCGAGCAACGGACATAAAAGGTATGAGTTGCGGGACCTAGGCTTGTTAATGGTTGGCTGTGTAAGGTTGAGCCTGTGGTTGAGAATGTGCTGGTCATTAAAGCATAAGTGGTGCTAGCCGTTGTTGAATATCTACAGGTGGCTGCTTCGTCTGTGGCAACAGAAAGGGTTTGTGAGGTGCCAAAAGAGGATCCGGTGGGAGAGCCGGCTGAAAGGACAGGCGGAATAGAAACATAAAGTTCAAAAGTGGTAGTACTAGACGGAGTATTTGTGCGTGAGAATGATAAATCCCCATTAGCATTGGCTGAATATTTTTGACTAAAAGAACTATCGATAAAAAGATCGTAATTAGAGCTGGAAGTTAAATCAGTAAAATTAAGAGTCAACTGGCTAAAACTTTGGGCTCTAACCTTGCTGTAGCTACTTCCTAATTCATCGGCGTAAACCGTAACCGGCGCCACGTCTGTGCTTGTAGCTTCAATTTCTACCGTATTAATTTCGTCAAAATCCATGGCATAATTGGTGGAAACTTGGCTTCTGTTATTATGCAGCTTTTTACCGTAAACCCAAGCATTGTACCAATTAGTAGCCATAATCCCACTGCCAGTTGCATTGGTATGCACCCCATCAAGCAATAAACCAGATTCGTCACTAGTATCTAAATCATAATCCCAACCGTCTTGTATAAAAGTATTCCAGTGGTCGGCAATAACCACATCTTCTTCCAAGGCCATAGTTCTTAATAAATCATTTAAATCGTCTGTAGAATCATAATCTGCCTGGGTTCTGCTGTTTACGCCCACAACAATGGGAGAAACTAAACCAAGAATTGGAGTAACGCCCATTGACTTTGCGTACTCTACCATTATTCTTAAATTATCCCGGGCCACTATTTCATTGGCGTCAGTGCCCAAATCATCAGTATCGTTAGTCCCTTCAAGGATAAAAACAGCTTCTGGAGCCGTTTCTAAAATAGAATTAACCAAACGCAAGGCTGCGCTGGCAGAGGTTTCTCCACCCTCGCCCCCATCAACCATATCCGTGCTAGTTGCATAATAAGTTTCCAATTTTCCATCCAAGAGCACCCTGTAAGCTTCGTAGTTATTGCTGGCAACTCCGGCGGTCAAGGAATCGCCAAAAGCTAGAAATTTTTTGCTAACCGGTTTTATAACGGTTATGGTAGTTGTTCCACTTACGTTGCTGGAGCCATCAGTGGCTGCAATCTCAAAAACATTGGAACCGCTGGCTAAATTTCCGCTATAGCTCCAGGAGGTTGCCCCAGCCGTATAAGTTACTCCGGAAACAGAATTATTTACTTTTATGGTTTCGGTGCTGGCACTGGTTGTTCCAGACAGCGAGATAGTTGATTCAGTAGAGGAAAAATTCTTTCCGACCCCATTACCGCCGTTGGTGGTAATTATCGGCCGGCTAATTGTATTTTCATATTCATACGCTCCGATATCATAAGCGTTGCCCGCACCCGCATCGGTCCGCAAGTTGCCGGCATAATCATCCGCCACATCCGCAATGGTCGCACCTGCGTCTATCATGGGGCTATCTTTTTGCAAAGTAAAATCGTATGCAGCTGCATTGGTAAATAGCGGATCAAGGCTCATATTGGTAGTGTCTATGGCTACTCCGTCTGCCTGATGGATATAACTGACATCTGTTGAATTTTGGTATAAATTATTATTTTGAAAAATAACATTGCTGGTCCCCGCTAGATATACCCCATCAGCAACCGCCTCATTAAAAACATTATTTTTTATATCAATGTCATCGGCACTCGTATGTACCTTAAGCCCGTAGTAATTCTGGTAAAAAGTATTATTATAAACGTTTATTCCATTACCCTGTAAAACAAACAGTCCGCTCCTCATTGACAAATAGGAGCTTTGAGTCCCATTTTTATAAAAAATATTGTTTAATATATTAAAAGTGCTTTCTGTGCTGTTGATATAAACGCCCGTTCTTTCATTATTGTTTAAAATGCTTTTTTCAACTTCATTAGTGCCTGTTGCAAAATAAATTCCGTTTTCAACACTATGATGCGAATGACTATTTATTATACTATTACTGCCCCCGGATACAAAAACACCTGTTATCCCATTGTCGTATATTTCGCAATTTTCAACGACAACGTTACTTCCCTGCAGATAAACGCTGTAAGCCACGGCGTTTCTTAATTTTAAATCTTTTAATTTTACATAACTTTTTGTGCTTGTAATGTTAACAACATAATTGGCACGATTGACCTCTATGGCATGGTCATCGGGATTAGTCCCGTCTGCCGTATGCACATATAAAAGATCGTTGGCAGCATCCAAATAATAGGTTGACGCACTCGCTTCAACTAAAGCAATAGAGGAAGTGGAAGTATATCTTGTATAATTATCGTTTTGCCAAGCAAATGAAATGCTGGCAGCTGTTTCCGTCGCTTGATAAGTATTAGTTTTTCCATCGGTTAAAACAAACCCGGTTTTTAAAGTTCCGGCTGAAAGAATAACTTCTTCTCCGGTATAAGCCTGGTAAGTTATGTATCCTCCCGCTTCGCTTCCAGTATTCGTGAGAGATATTAAACTTCCTGTACCAGTGCCACTAACATATCTTCCCGCCCGGATATTTACCGTATCTCCTGCGGCTAAATTTGTGTTGGCCTTAGAAATACTGCACCAAGGCGTAGTAATAACTTGGGCCTGAGTCGTAGTGTAAGAATCGTTACAGGCGCCCCCCACGCTGTCAACGTCAACATAATAGGTTGTTGCTTGGGCAAAAGAAAAACTTCCTAAAAATAGGATGGTTAAAAATAAAAAACAACTGAGAATAAAATACTTTCTTATTTTTCTTTTGGTATAAAACATTAATTTTTTACTGACTGGTACGGTTTAACAAAAAATAACCGGTCAAAATTCTTTTTAATAATTGTATCATAAAAAATACGTTTCTGCAAAAATTTAATCGGAGAATAATTATTTATTAATTATGTTAATATTTAAAAATTTTAATCGTTCTAATCTTTTTTGGCTGGGTATCTGTATTAATATCTGCATATATTCTGTACATCCCCTTCTGGCACGCCCCCTGGAAACTTCTTCTTTCTCTCTTCTCTTAACTTTTACCCCCCCCAATAACAAAAGGCTGTTGAAGCAATTTCAACAGCCTTTCTCTTTTAATGTTTGACTATTGTTAGAGCTTTTTATTCAGCGCCGCCCGGGTTTTGGGCCCCACCGTCCCCACCGGGCTTATTTTATTAGCCCTTTGGAATTTAATTACCGCCTTCCGGGTTAAAACGCCGTAATACCCGCCAATCTTTCCTGAGTAGAATTTCAACTTTTTTAAGAGCTCTTGCAGTTTTTTAACCTCTGGACCCTGGTAGTCGGAATAAAGGTACTTGGTAAATTTAAAGGCGGACTCGGAAACTATGGCTGTTTTTTTCTCACCCATTAAAGCAAACAGGCTAAGATGATTTACACTGGCAGCAACCTTGTTGTTAACCATATCTAAAAAGTTATTCAACAGGGCTTCCCATTTTTTATCTTGCTCATTGTACCAAAAAATCTTAAGCGTCTCTTCTTTGTAGTCTTGAACTTCTTGATCGGTATATTGAAAAGTAATCGTTAAGGGTTTTGAAAAAGAAGAAACTGCTATACCGTTGGAAGTTATCGAATAATCCGCCACCAGCTGCGAAACAATCTGAGTATTTGCACTGAGCATTGACGCATTGTTAGTTAACTGCTGAACCTGAGCAGAATCTTTAGGAACAATAGAAACTATAGCAGAATTAATATTCTGAGCCGGAATCTCTATCTTGGTGAAACTTTGATTGGTAAAATTATATAAAGTGCTGGTTGGGCCATTAGAAGATACCGTGGTCGAACCATTGCCTGTTTCTGGCAAAACAATAGGCGGACTAAAGGTGGTTGCTGAGCCACCGCCACTGCAACCGCTGTTATTTTCAAAACTGGTAATGGTGGTAAAATCGCTCTCGAAAGCATCCCTATTTTTAGCTTTTACCCGAAAATTATAACTGGCTCCATCCCCGCAGCTAAGGCCCGAAGAAATCCAAGAAGTATCCGTTATCCAGCCAGAATTAGTGCCTTCGGTTATGTTTTCAACGTAATAATAGGTGCCGGCCGGGTTGGAATTGGCCGACCAAGAAACAGTGGCTCCGTGAGAGGCCGAGTTAGGGGTTACGGTGACGCTAGAGGGCGTATACACCCTCTCGGTAACCTCAAAGGTTTTGATGGAATATCCCCCGTTATAAGTAAAGGTAATTTGGCCGGAACCGTTGGAGAGATAATTTCCCAAACTAACACTGTCAACCAAAACCGTATAATAAGTATCTGCCCCAAGATCTCCAATCGTATGAACGGAAACAATACTTGAGGTAGCACTGGTTTCAATCCATTTTTTATAATAAGTTGAAGAAGTGCTCCAATTTTTAACAGTAATATCCATCCAACTGCTATAATCGGCTAAGGGCCAGCCCGAGCTTGGAGCAATATTAAAATCAGCAACCGTGCTGGTAGCGCCAGTACCGGTGGCGCTGGTATAACGGAATTTACCATTAGAATATATTCTAAGAGGCGAAGAAACGTCAAAGTCGTTGGTGCCAGCAGTATACGGAGGCTGATATTCATAAGCGCCAATATCTGGGGTGCCGTAAATAGGGTTGCCGAGATAATCAGCGGTTAAGCCCACATTGGTCCCTGCATCAATAGCCGGCGAAGTTGAAAGCAAGCTTAAAGAATTGGTCGAAGTGCTGGTATAATCGGGATCATCAATAATTGAATTGGTATCGTAGCCCAAAGCCTGCCAAGTCGCTACCAAACCGGCCTGGTGCCCGTCGGCATTTGCAAAAATATAGCCAGTATCTGTTTCTGAACCGTTCCAAAAAAGATTATAGTTGGAAACGTGATCAGTGCCAAGGTAAAAATCTACTGGGTGGGCTGAGGCATCCGTATATTCGATGGCATTATTTTTAATCCATGTTTCGTTGGTTGTCCAGCCGGCAACACTACTAGCCCCGTTAATAATTGAACTGCTGGTTCGATTCTGATAAAAAGAATTATTGTAAATAATAGCGCTGTCTTGGCCCTTAGCCGCAATTACTACGCCCTGCTGATTAATAAAAATATTATTATAAATTCCGTATTGATGATTTAAATCAAGATTCAGCCCGGTTGAATCTTGGTCCCTAAGGCCCATGCCAATACCAAGACCGACAACCTTATTCCGATAAAAAGAAGTTGGGCAATCAAACTGGCCAGCATGATTGCTGTCATTTTCTGCGCCAAGATAACCGGTAAAAGTATTGTCGTAAACAAGAGCCGGAGAAGCCATATTCCAGGCGCCCAGAATAAGCGCTCCGCCGGCGGCAGAATATCCGGTAACTGTAAAAGAATTATCGTAAACCGAAGCTGAAGTAACGGTTGGATAAGACGTACCATTAATTGTTATAATACCAGGCCCGTTATTATCTTTTGTAAAAATATTATCGTAAACTAAAATATTATCCCAATTAAGAGAATTGCATAAACCGCCGGCCCCGGAATTGGTCCAAATGTTATCGTGGATAATAAGATCAGAACCGGCCAAAACGGTTGTTCGGTAATTGTTATCTTCATATATTAATGGAGCCACAATATTATTAGAAGTATCGTTTATGTTTTTTATTTCCAAAGAGTTCAAGGCCGCCCTTATTTGAAAAATGCCATTATTGGCAGCTGTTTCAGCCCAATCATTTATCGTTAAATTATCCAATATAATGCTATAATTGGAAGAAGTCTGTGGAGAATAAAAAAATCTAGTTGTTGTAGCAAAGTCAGTTGAATTGTTTATGGTGCAGTCTTTAAAATTAATCGTGCCTCCGGATCCTGCTTCAAGGCTGGTAGTAAATACGTGAGTGATTGTCAGTCCGGCTACATCGGCATCAAATAAAATATCTTGAAAAGTAACGGTGTTTGAGCCGATCGAAGATAAATCAACCGTAATAGCAATACTTAAACCATTTGAATTAATTTCTGCCCCGGCCCCATAAGCTATCCAAGTGCCGCCGTTTATAGTTACCAAAGAAGCCGGACTAAAAGTGCCAGTAATATAAATAGTGTCACCATTGGTTGTTACTGCTCCGTCGGCATCCTCTAATTGATCAAAGGGGGCGGTAGCGCCAGAACACACTGAAGTGCTACCATCTCCTGGAGTGGCGCAAGTTGAATCAATATAAAATGTTGCCGCCTTGATTCTTTCAAAAGTAAAAAGACAGTTAAAAAATAATGCTAATAAAAAAATAATTCTTAAATATTTAAATTTTAACCTCATTATGTATATAATAACAAATTTTTAATCTTTTTAAAGAGTAAATTATTAACAGCGGGATAAAATTTATCTATATATTAAAAAAGCACCTTAACTTCTAAAAAGGGCCCCGACATATTAATAATTGTCGGGGCCCTTTTCTTTAATCTTAAACAAATTAAGAGTTAGCTATTGTTTCTATTTCTTTGTATTCTGCTGGCGTTGCCTTCTTCTTTACCGTTCTCTTTGTTATTATTGTACTTATTATTCTCCTCGCCACTATTACTATTATCACCTTCAAACCCTTGCTCTTGTATTTTTTCTTCAAAATGCTGAATTCTGTCATTTATAATCTCGATTTTTTCCAAATTAGTAATAATTTTAATATTGGTTAGAGATTTGGCAAAAATAGCCAATCTCATAGCAACCTGGCTGGCCCTAAAAGAGTCTTCGTATTTGGATTCTTGATATAACTTTCTCGCCTCTTCTAGTTTATTTTTGGCTTCCTGCAATTTTAAATTGGCCTTTTCCAAAAGCGCCGGTTCAACCTTTTGCGCTTCTACCTCAATAAATTTTGCGGCTTGGTCAATTTTATTCTGAACCGAATCAATTTTATTTTGGGCGGCCACCTGAAGGGTCGAACTCGCCACTTCGTCTTTTTCATCTTCGTCTATTTCATCGCTTTCTGTTTCTTTTTCATCTTCTAAATCTTTAATTTTCTCTAAGGCATTATCGATTCTTTCTCGATTCTGCTCTTTTACCTTCTCGCGATTCTGCTCTAATTCCGCTTTGTAAACGCTGAGTGCGTTTAACAGTTCGGCGTTTGACTCTAGAGATTTAACCGTTTCTTTTTGCGCCCTGAGCTTTTGAGAATTCTCAGCTGCTTTTTCTATGTTTTTATTAAAATTATCCAGGGCTTTATCCATTTTTTCCGTTAATTCTCCGCTCGTTGCATTTTGGCTTGCTTCAATTAATTTGTTAATTTCCTCCATTCTCTTTTGGGCAAATTTAATCCTAAGTTGATTTTTGTTTTCCTCGTTAAAAGACAAAGACACCTGGGCATCTTCTGATAAAATTTTAACCGGGTACAAGATATCGCCGGGCAAGCTGCCCTGGGAAGCGGCAACAGTACCGACGGTTCCGCCGCCCAACAAAGCAATAATTAATAAAATAGGAATTATAGGCATAGTTTTTATTTTAAATATATTAAATATGTTTGACCTTTCTTTGTTTAAAAGACGCTCCCTTTTAACTGCTTTTTCATCAAAAGGATGGCTTTCCATATGCGTTACTAAGTTTTTGCGCAAATTAACAATAAAACTGCTCTCTGTTTTAGAGCTTTTTAAAAGTTTAAAGAGTTTTTTAATGTTAATTACCTTTTTCATTTATTTTTTTCTTTAAAAGTTTTACGGCCCGATGCGTTGTATTGTAAACGTATATTAAGCTTTTACCGGTTATCTCTTGCGTTTCTTTAATGGTTAAATCGTTAATATAGCGGCAGGTTAAAATATCCTTGTAATCCTGGGGCAAAGAATCGAATTCTTGCTTAATAAGGTTAAAATCAATAAGGGCTTCGGTGTTTTTTAAAAAAGCGTCTTTTAAGTCTTTTTGCTCTTTTAAATCTTCCAAAGGAATGGTTTTGTTCCTGGCTTTCTGGCGGTAATGATCAACAATTAAATTATGGGCGGTACGGTACAAAAAAGCCTTAAAGTTTTTAATCTTGTCCCCTGTTCTGATATAATTCCAGGTTCTGGTAAAAACCTCCGATGTCAGTTCTTCTGCTGTTTCTTTGCTGCTAACCCTAAAATAGATATGCTTTAAAATCTTTTCCGCATATTGGTCGTAAGCCAAAAGGAATTTTTTCTCCACTTCTTTTTTTATAATCGAGTTATCTTCCCACATTGTATAAAGACGACGATAAATAAGAGATTTTTCACTAATTAATTATCAAAAGAATCATTAAAAAGCCCAAGGCTATCCCTAAAATAGACGTTAAAACATCATCGCGAGTAAAGCTTTTGTCTAATAATTCCTTGCCCAAAGATAAAACAATGCCGGCAACCAAAGCCGCCATCAATGCAAAAACACCCGAGGCGCTTAAAAGGTATTTATATAAAGAAAAAATTGCGGCCATAAACAGAATAATGATTACTACCTTAAAAACATAGTGCCAGGGACGGCCCCATTTAAAAAAGAAGTTAATGGGCGATGTTTGCTCGTGGATATAGCGATCGGGATCGCTTTTTAAAAACAGCCAACCACACAAAGCAATTAAAATTAAAATAACGGATACAATAAGAATGAGCATAATTTAAACTTTACAAATTGGCTGCGGGGCTTGGATTCGAACCAAGATTGATGGCTTCAAAGGCCACTGTCCTACCATTAGACGACCCCGCAAGATTCAATCACTGCCAACTCTAAGGGCAGCTGGATTATGGGCGAATAGCGCATTTTGTTTTCCGCCTCCAAGAATAAATTAATAATGTTCTTTAATTGCGCCTCCTGGAAAGCTGCTGAATGGTTTTTTAACCTTAGCAACTCTTCTTTGGTAAAACCGGCGATAATCGAACCGGAAAGCTCCTGGCCCGCAATCTTTAAAATCAAAACCTGGCGCAGATAGTTTATCAAAGATTTGGCAAACTCCTGCACGTCCTGACCGCCGTTGGTAATTTCGTTTAACAAATTAATCGCCTCGGGCGCCTTTTTTTGCGCCAGATAATCGCAAAAATCAGCCACGGCTTTTAACTCTACCAATCCCAGAATGTTTTTAATGTCATTGGCCTTAATTTCGCCCCCGTTTTCTTTTGAGCCGGCAAAAGTTAAAGCCTGGTCGAACAAGCTTTCAGCATCGCGCACCGAACCGCCCGAGCTAATGGCAATCATTTCCAAAGCCTCTTTTTCGACTTTTACTTTCTCTTTTTTCGCAATGATATCTAACCGGTTAATAATTTCAGGCAAAGTTAATTTTCGGAAATCAAACCGCTGGCAGCGGGAAATAATCGTAGGAATCATTTTATGAACCTCGGTGGTAGCCAGAATAAATATGGCGTGAGAAGGCGGCTCTTCCAAGGTTTTTAAAAGCGCGTTGGAGGCCTCTTTGGTTAATTGGTGCGATTCGTCGATAATAAAAACTTTGTATTTAGACTTAGAAGGAGCAAACCTTATCCCCTCTTTTAATTCGCGAATTTCATCAATGCCCCGGTGGGAAGCCGCATCAATTTCAATTAAATCCAACGCTCGCCCCTCGCTGATTTCCAAACACGATTCGCATTTGTTGCAAGGCTCGAATTCTCCATCCTTGCGGTTCTGGCAATTTAAGGTTTTGGCCAACAATCTGGCGGTGGTAGTTTTACCACAACCCCTGGGACCGCCAAACAAATAAGCATGGGATATCATACCCATGGAAATAGCGTTGGTCAAGGTTTGCACCACGTGCTCCTGGCCGACCAACTCTGCAAAAGTCTGCGGCCTGTATTTGCGGTAAATTACCGGCATAAATTACTTTTTAAAAACAATGAATTTGTAACCAATAAAGTTCCAGGTAAAAACTACTACGGTGGCGGCCAAGGCACCAATCGTACCCCAGAGTTTTTCGGTAATGCCAAATTTGGGCCCGATCATATTAACCACCACGCTGGCGATAACAACATTAATTACAAAGCCGACAATGGTAACCAAGAAAAATTGGCCAAATTCCTTGCCCATCCCCTTTTTCTCTGTTTGCTCAAAAGCCCAATACTTATCGACAAAATACTTAAAACAGGTAGCCACGATAAAAGAAAAACCTTTAAAAACCACGTAATAAAGCCCCTTATCGATTCCGTACTTTTCCATTAAAATGTTAAGCACGCCAATATCGGCGACAGTGGCTAAACCCCCAACCAGCAAAAACTTGGCCAGTTGAAACACGAACAAAAACTTCTTTCCGATCAAATAGGCAATAAAAAGGCCAAAGAGCGCCAAAAGAGGCAATAAAATTGCCAAAGCGGGCAGTAAAGGGGCTATTTTAACCCCGGCGTTTACCAGGATAAAATAAAAGAACAAGGCGACCGCCTCGCCAATGCCCAAACTGAAAATAATGTCTATTTTTTTCATAAGATATTATTCAACTTATTAATTTATTAATTATTCTATTTTAACCTTTAAAAAACCTTAAATCAAGGTTGAGGTTTTATTAAAAAAAGATTAGAATAAAATAACTGTTATGTTAAATTTATACAACACCATATCTGGTAAAAAAGAAGCTTTCAAGCCAAGATCGGGAAAGAAAGTAAACCTCTTTGTCTGCGGACCCACGGTTTACGATTATTCCCACATCGGCCACGCCCGAACCTATATCTTTTTTGATCTTTTTACCAAATACTTAAAAACCCTGGGCTATGGCGTTTTCTATTTGCAAAACATCACCGACATTGACGATAAGATAATAAAAAGAGCTCAGGAAGAAAATATGCCCTGGCAAGAGCTTTCAAAACGCTTTGAAAAAGAATATTTTAACAATATGAAAACTTTGGGCGTAAACAGCGTTAAAAAATACGCCCGGGCTACCGACCATGTAAAAGAAATAATCGGCCAGGTAAAACGACTGCTGAATAAAAAATACGCCTACCAAATTGAAGACGGAATTTATTATAACGTTAAGAAATTCAAGAATTACGGAAAGCTGTCAGGGCGTACCGCCCAGCAGGCCGAAGACGCGGTTTCGAGGATCGACGAATCAAAAGAAAAGATAAACAAGGGGGATTTCTGCCTTTGGAAGGTTTCTAAAAATAACGAACCTGGCTGGCCCAGCCCCTGGCAAAAGGGGCGCCCGGGCTGGCACATTGAGGATACGGCCATTACAGAAAAATATTTTGGCCCCCAATACGACATTCACGGAGGCGGAGGCGATTTAATATTCCCCCACCACGAAGCCGAAATCGCCCAGATGGAAGCAATTTCTAAAAAGAAGCCCCTGGTAAAATACTGGCTGCATACAGGCTTTTTAACAGTTCAGGGCAAAAAGATGTCAAAATCATTGGGTAATTTTATAACCATCAACGATTTCTTAAAAAACAATTCGGCCCGCACCATCAGACTGTTTTTCTTAAAAAACCATTACCGCTCCCCCATTGATTACAATGAAAACGATTTAGGAGAAGTAAAAAGCCAACTGGAACGGATCGATGAATTTACGGATAAAATAAAAAAGGTAAAAGAAAAGAAAACAAATAATAAAGAATTTAAGGTTTTCTTAATTAAAATTGAAAAGGAATTTAATGAAGCGATGGCTGACGATATAAACACCCCAAAAGCGATCGCTTCCATTTTCAAATTAATCAACCAAGGAAATGCACTAATTTCTCAAAATAAAATTTCTAACGCAGAAGCTAAAAAAATAACCGAATTTTTAAAAAGGGCTGACCTGTTCTTAAACTTCGTTTTTAACAAAGAAGCAAAAGAAAAAATCCCAGCAAAAGTTCTGGAATTAATAAAAGAAAGGGCTGCTTTTAGAAGAGAAAAGAACTGGCAAAAATCTGACGAGATCAGGGATGAAATTAAAAAATTAGGCTACTGGGTAGAAGACACCAAAGAAGGAATAAAGATAAAAAAGCTTTAATTGCTCTTTTGGGTAGTATTTCCTTTTATTAAAAGGTTGCCAATGGTATTAATATAGCTAGGCAAATCTTCGAGCTGCTTGGCTAAATTCCGCTCGCTGTTGCAGCGAATGCTTACGTAGCACCCGCCGCATTTGTTTTGGGGCACGAATTTTTCCTGAAGTTCGGGCAAAGTATCGTATCTTTCGCGCACCATCGAGCAAGGCACAAAAGCGCCGTCGGGCATTACCACCACAAACCTGGTGCCGGCCTGGCAACCGGGCATAAAGCCGGTTTCAAAAAACTGCAGAATTTCCCTTAACACGCCTTCGGACGTAACAATATTCCTGGCTTCTTTTTTAAGCTCAATCAATTCTTCAATCTTCTCTTTTAACTCAGGTATATCTTCCTTTTTAAAGGACAAATCGTAGTTTCCCGTTCGCAAGGGCGTATAGGCGCTGTAAGATATCATTACTCCCCATTCTTGGGCTTTTTTGGCAATGGGAATAATCTCTTTGTAATTGGCCTTGGTAATAGCCGTATTCATAATAATATCCGAGAATCCGTACTTTGCGAGCTGGGGCATTAAGTTTTCAAGATGCGAAAACAGGCCCGGATAATTCCTGAAATCATCGTGGCGCTTATCGGGAAAATCCAAAGAAAAAGAAAACTGGTTCACCCCGGCCTTTTTCAATTCCAAGTATTTTTTCTCGTTTAATAAAGCGGCGTTGCTTACCAAAATTGCATAAGGCAGCCTTTCAAACTGCTTTACCGCCTTTATTATTTCAACAATGTCTTTTCTCAACAAAGGTTCGCCCCCTGAAATCTGGACAAAAAGCGGCTTTAAGTCGCGCACCACTTTGGCATAATCCTCCGGCTTCATTGATTTTTCTTCTTTTTTGGGCCCGCCCAAATCGCAGTGCTGACAATTACAAACACAAGACAGGGTAACTTCAAAAGAAACCACCAATAAGTCTTTATTAATAATTTTATAGATTCCCTTGCTGCCCAGTTTTAAGGCATCCAGCAGGGAAAAAATATTGATCATAAAAAATTAAATGTTTAGAAGTTTTTTGTAATTTTTGCCCACCTGCTCCCAGGTCCACATTTTTTCAACCAATTGTCTCCCTTCTCTGGCCATATCTTTCCTGGCTTTTTCATTATTAAACAAATATGAGATTTTTTCAACCATGCCTTTGTTGTCTTTTGCCAAAAACCCAACCGGACGATCCTGAAAGATAAAACGGTGGGCGTAAATATCGCTAACAATAGGAACGCAGCCCTTGGCCATGGCTTCGACCAAAGGTATGCCAAAACCCTCCAATTGCGAAGCGGAAACGTAAAAAGCGGCGCGGTTTAAAACTTTAATCTTTTCTATCTCGCCCAAATAACCGTGAAAAACAACGCTGCCCTCCAAATTAAGCCTTTTAACCTTGTTTTTAATAAATTCTTCCTTTGGGCCGCTGCCTACCAAATGCAAAAGAACATCGGGAAAGCTTTTCCTCAATTCAGCCGCCACCTCAATTAAATCCTCCACCCCCTTTAATTCGGCAATCCGGCCCAAGTAAACCATCTCTTTTAAATTCTTCTCTTCCTGGAAGTTATAAAAAGACAGATCTACCCCATTGGCCACCACCACGGTTTTTGACTTGGAAAAACCCTTCTTTTCTAAAATCTCAACCACTAAAGGGTTGACCGTGCCAATAGCATCGAGTTTCAATAAAAAAGGCAGGGCAAAACCCTCCCATAACTTTATTAATCTGGTAGAAAGATTCTGTTTTTTAATTCCAAACAGGCCCGAGTACAAATGATGGATAATGCCGATTTTTTTAGCTTTAATGGGAAAAAACCGCACCAAAAAAGCGGCGAACAGATTGTTTCCGATCAGAACATCGGGCTTTTCTTTTTTAATGTATTGCCAAGCTTGCCCAAAGAAAGACCAGCTGCCAAACTGAGCGTTCTTTAGCCACTGGGAACGGCCCAAAGAAACAATTTTTACCCCCTGATAGTCAATTTTATTCTCCCCTTTTGCTTTTTGCTGGTTTAAGCATAAAATCGTTACCTGATAGTCGTTTACCAAATGAACCGAAGCCGAAACCGCGTGCATTAAGCCGCCCTCCATAAAAACAAGCTTGCCCTCTTTCATTAAAGGGCCGCCGGTTAAATGAATAATAATTATTTTTTTCATTAAAATATCTAATTTAATTATTTGTTAATTATAGCAGTCATTTTTCCCAATCGCAATTTAACGCATACTTGCCAGCTCTCTTGCGTTATGATAAATCTAAAATAGATTATGCCAGAACAACTTCCCGACAAAATACCGCCTCAGGCTTTAGAAGCTGAAAAATGCCTTCTGGGCTGTTTGCTAATAGATAAAAACGCCATTATTAAAGTGGTGGATTATTTGAAGCCCCGAGATTTTTACAAAGATAAAAACCAGGAGATTTATAAAACTGCTATCGAGCTTTTTGAAAAAGGCGAACCGATCGATATTCTTTCCCTGTCTAACCGATTGCGCGAAAAAGGAACTTTAGATGAAATCGGCGGCCGGGGCTATCTGACTGAAATAATAAACACTGTGCCGACAGCCAGCCACGTTGCCAACTATGCCAAGATTGTCCAAAAGAAAAGAATTCTAAGAGATTTAATCGACGCCAGCCAGGATATTGGCTTGGCCGCCTTTAACGAAGCCGAAGACGTTGATATTGTTTTAGACCGGGCGGAAAAAAAGATTTTCAGCATCGCCCAAAAAGGCCTAAGCCAGGTTTTCACGCCTGTAAAAGACAGCTTGGCCGACGCTTTTGAAAGAATCGACCGGCTTTCCAAGCACCAAGGCGGCATGAGAGGCTTGCCTACCGGCTTTTCCGCTATCGACAACATGCTGGCCGGCCTTCAAAAGTCAGACCTGGTAATTTTAGCGGCCCGCCCTTCTATGGGTAAAAGCGCCCTGGCCATGAACATTGCTTCTTATGTCGCTATGAATGAAAAAATCCCGGTTGGTATTTTTTCTTTGGAAATGTCAAAAGACCAGGTTGTAGACCGCTTAATTTCCACCGTGGCTAATGTTGATTTGTGGCGATTAAGAACCGGCCGGTTATCAAGCGAGGGCGATGAAAACGATTTTACCAGAATTCAAAGAGCAATTGGCGTTTTGGCTGAAGCGCCCATTTACATTGACGATGCTGCCACTTCCAATATCTTACAAATGAGGGCCATGGCCAGAAGGCTACAGGCTGATAAGGGCCTAGGCTTAATCATAGTTGATTATTTGCAGTTAATTGAGCCGCGAATAGAAACCGATAACGTGGTTAGGCAGATTACCGAAATTTCCCGCTCTTTAAAGGCGCTGGCCCGGGAATTGAATATTCCGGTTTTAGCGCTCTCCCAGCTTTCAAGAGCAGTTGAACAAAGAACTCCGCAGATCCCACGCTTAGCAGACCTCAGGGAAAGCGGAAGCTTGGAACAGGATGCCGACGTAGTGTTTTTCATTTATCGGGAAGACCGCTACCGCCCCGAAACTTCGAGAAAAAACATTGCCGATATAATTGTCGCCAAGCATAGAAACGGCCCGGTAGGAAAAGTAGAGCTTTTCTTTGACGAACGCATGGTTAGCTTTAAAAACCTTGATAAATCCTACGAAGGATACGAAATGTAACAACCTTTAATTACAGTGTATTCTCCCAAGATCCAAAAACTCATAAACTTGTTTTCTAAATTCCCCACTGTCGGTCCGAGAACTGCGGCCCGCTTTGTTTTTTATCTGGCCCAAAAGCCAAAAGAGGAAATCGACAATCTAATCGAAGCGATTTTGGACGTTAAAAACAATATTAAAACCTGCCCGAGCTGCTTTAAAACGTTTGATTCAAACACCGAGGTTTGCGAAATTTGCCAAAACCCGGGGCGCAATAAAAAGCTTTTATGCGTAGTGGAAAAAGAGGTTGATTTGGAAACCATTGAAAAAACCAAAAAATACCAGGGCCTGTATTTTATTTTCGGCCCCCTGGCCTCCCCTTTGAAAAAAAACAGCGAAGATAATTTAAGAATAAACGTGCTGGAAGAAAAAATGAAAAATAATCCTGAGGTCCAGGAAATTATTATTGCTATTAACCCAACGGCCGAAGGCGAAGCCACCACCCTGCTCCTAGAACGAAAACTTAAGCCCCATACAAAAAAGATTACGCGCTTGGGCCGAGGCCTGCCCATTGGCGGCGAATTGGAATATGCCGACCAAGAAACCCTGGCCTCGGCTTTGGAAAATAGGAAATAATTTTAAATAAAAAGTAAGAAAAAATCCGGCTTTCGCCGGGTTTTTCTTTTACACTTCAATGCTCTTTATTTCCACCTCGGTAAAGCTCTGGCGGTGCCCCCGTTTCTTTTTATAGCGGGTTTTAGGATGGTATTTAAAAACAATCACCTTATCCCCTTTTCCTTGGGACAAAACCTTTCCCAGAACTTTGGCGCCAGAAACTCTTGGGTTGCCAATCTCTAACTTCTTGGATTTTTCCACCAATAAAACATCTTCGAAAACGACTTCCTCGCCTTCTTTTTTATCCAACTTCTCTATTTTTATTTTTTGCCCGGGAGCAACCAAATACTGTTTGCCGCCGGTTTTAATTACAGCTAACATATTTTTATTTATATTTTTAATTTATTTATTTTCCACTTCTTCTTGAAGCGGCTTTTCCAATTGCCGAACCGCTATTTTCGACTCTGTGCCGGTAATTTTAACCACGTCTTTATCGATTTTGCCAAACTCTTTGTAAGCGTGGTTGTAAGCCGATACCGAAGCCGTTAAATTGTTGCCCAGCTTTTTTAAATATTCGTTGTAACTCAATAAATGTTTTGAAAGTATTTCCACCCGCTTTCTTATTTCTTTAGCCGACTGCTCAATTTGCATCGCCCTTAAGCCCTGAATAATGGTTTGCAAATAGGCATAAAAAGAGGTGGGAGACACAATATGCACTTTCTTTTCCCGCACCGCGTATTCGATCAAATCCCGGGTGTTGCTTTTTAGGGCGCCGATTTTATTAACCAACAAATCGTAGTAAATCGCTTCGGCCGGAATAAACATTAAGGCAAAATCCAAGGTGTCTTCGTTGGGCCTGATGTATTTGGCGGTTTCATCGATCCGGTTCTTCAGATCCTGCTTAAAGGCTTTTTCCAGCTCTTCTCTTTTGCTCGGATCTTTTTCTTCAACAATCCGGTTGTAATTCTCCAAGGAAAATTTGGAATCCACCGGAATCATTTTGTCTTTAGCCACAAAAATCACCGCATCGACAATATCCCCATTTTTAAAGCTGTACTGCAGCTGGTATTGATTGGGAGCAAAAACGTTGCTTAATAGCTCCTCTAAAAAATATTCGCCCAATATTCCCCGCTGCTTGGGATTCTTTAAAATATCCTCTAAAGACTGAATCTGTTTTTGGTAGTCAATCACCTGCCGGTTCGTTTCTTCCAGCTTGGTTAACTGCTTTGTCATATCGCTGATAATCCTGGTATATTCGCCCGACTGCGTTTGAAAAGACCTGCTTGATTCGCTTAACTTGGTATCTAATACCCGGTTCATTTCCTGCAACTGCTGCTGGAGCATTAGCAAGGAATCGTTCGGCTTTAGCTCTTTCTTTCTTAAAATAAAAAAGGCTATCCCCGCCCCCAGTGCTACTGCCACTAATAATAATATAATAAAAAGTGGCTCAATCATTGAACCATCTTAACATCTTTTAACTTAATCGTCAATAAAATAATTTAGCCCTTTTTTAAGTTAAAATCTCAGTAACTAAAAATAATATGTAAAGCAAGAGCAAAAATATGCCCTCTTTTTTACTGATCTTGTTGTCGGTTTTTAAGCAGAAAATAAAGAGCAGGGCGGAAATCACCATAAACAGCCGGGCAATGGCAAAGGGCGAAAAATCAACAATAGTAATCGGGCAGATCAAAGCCACAATGCCCAGCACCAAAGTGGCGGTAATTACCACCCCGCCCATTAAATCGCCCAAAACCATCCAATCCTGGCCCCTACGAGCTGCCTGGATAGAAAAAAATGCTTCGGGCAAGCAATTACCCAAACCCACCACAAAAAGCCCGATCAAACTTATGGGCAGGTTTAACAGCTTGGAAAAATAAGAGGCGGAAACCACCACCCCCTCAGAACCCACTAAAAGCAGGATAACGCTTAATAATAAAAAGAATAAATTTTTAGCGATGTATTTGGGCTTTGTTTTTTTTGTTTCGTGTTCGTAAATCTTAGAGAACCTTTCGTTTTTAGAAAAAAGCCAGAAGATGTAAATAATAAAGCTTAAAATCAACACTAAGCCGTCGGGCCTTGAAAGCTTTTGATCAATAATCAAAAACAGGGGCAAAACCGCAATAATAATGGTAAAAATTGACGTACCCTGAACCGTCCGACTTTCCGAAGACAAGCCGCCCCGCGACAATAAAGCTGCCAAGCCGATTATCAAAGTTAAATCCACAATATTGCCTCCGATCACATCGCCAAAGGAAAGCTGTGGCACTTTATTAAAAGCCGAAACCAAGCCCACAAAGAAATTTGGAGCTGAGGCGGCAAAAGCCATAATAAAAAAGCCCACCACGAATTCCCGAACTTTCAAAAAGAACGACACCTTAGAAAGATTGCTCACCAGCCACTTGCTCGAAAAAGAAAGCAGTACAAAAGAAGCAACAAACAATAAAATATGAATTATTAAAAACAACATTATTTTATAAAATAAATGATTTCATAAATTATGCCCAGGATAAAAATCAGCATTAAAGGATAGGTTAAAAGCCTGTATTTGGCTGTTTTTATACTCTGGTACATTAATAAAATTAAAATGCCATCGATTCCCAGAAAAATACCGCCCACAAAGGAAACAACCCGAATAAAGCTTTGAAAGCCCAAAATAAACAGCAATAAAGGAACAAAGCAGGTAAGCGCCCAGGCCAAGCCCTTTTTCAATTTTAAATCGTATTCAAAAATACTTCTTAGTACCAGGCCCGAAGCAATAAAAGAAGTAATAATTACCAAAAAGCCGAAAATGGCTGACAGATAAAGAATGTTTTGACCCAGGGCCTGGCCCAAGCCCAAAAAGGCCGATTCGGAAGTTGAACTCCCGCTGACCCCTAAAACAAAAAAGGTAAAAAGAATAGAGATAATTAAGGACAATATTACCCCCAGCACCACCACCTTTTTTAAAAGCTGCTTTTGGTCGACAAGCATGGCTTCCAACTCCGGGATAATCGAGGTACCCCACAAAGAAAAAAGTAACGGGCCGTAGGGCAGAAAGAAAAGCTTAAAATTGGCGGGTACTGATAAATTAACCAACTTTACCGAAAACAAGCTTCTAATTAAAATAAACAGTAAAATGGCGCTGAAAACAATTACGGCCCAGAATTCAAAACGGCCAATCGCTTTTAAGCCGCGGTATATAAAAAGGGCGCCGATTAAAAAAAATACGAGAGTGTAAAAAAAAGCGGAGCCGCCAATTATAGGTTCCAACATATTTTTTAGGAATTCACCGCCTAAAATAACATAAACCAACAGGGAGCCGTAAACCCCTAAAATTAAAGAAATTGCCGCTGTTTTTTCGCCCCAAGGGCCAAGATAAGTTCGGGCAAAGCCAGTAAACCTTTTCTGATCCGGAGTTCTTATTACCACGTACGCAAACAGCAAATGAACAACTAAAGCCAAAGCGCCGATAATTAAAAAATAAACTAGCATTAAGGATGTCCCGACCCGAGAGGCGATATAGGGCAAGGAAAAAAGGCCAGCGCCAATAATCGTACCCATTAAGGTTGTTACCGGATAAAAGAATTGCTTGAATTTGGACATTAATGTATTTTAGCAGAAAAAATAACTATTTTGAATAAAAAAGAGGGCAAGTTAAAAAACAACTTGCCCTTTGCCCTCCCCTCACGAAAAGAAAATTATTAATCGCACGAGTCGCACTGACATTCGCTGAGGTAGCCGATGAGGCTCAAAGAAAATAAAGATACTGCCATCATACAGTAAAGAGAATCCTTGCAGATGCAACCATACGGAATCCAGTAGATAACGCTGGTTGACATGCCGGCAGTATAAACCTCACACCACGATTCGTTGGTAAGGCCGTACACCAGCAATGGTATAAATACCATGGCTATTACCGGCTGCATACAGGCGGCAACATCACAGAAATTCGGGGAATAATCATAATCTCCAAAGCCCGCCTTGTTCACCTGCGCCAGAAAATTCTGGATTCTCTGCTCGCTCCAGCCCGCTTCAGCCAGCCTTGTTTCCAGGATTTCTTTTAAAGAAATATTATCCTGGGGACAGTTCTGGCATTCCTGTTCTGCCCTAACAATGGGCACAGCCGCTGAAACAAAAAGGAAAACAAATATTACTGTTAGCGCGATAAACCTTTTCATAGTCGTTCCTCCTTTCGAAAAGGCGTTTAAGTTTTCTTCCCGTTACGGGAAATCCTTTATTAGCTTCTTTTATGTACTATGGCCCTATTATAATACCTAAAATATATTTGTCAATATGCGGCCCCAACCGGATTTGAACCGGTGTTCCCACTGTGAGAGAGTGATGTCCTGAACCACTAGACGATGGGGCCTAAATTAAATTCGCAATTTACTGATTTATTTTAAAATGATTTTAATCTTTTGTAAAGAAAAAGTCGCCTTTTAAAATGGGGCGACTTTTGTTTGGATGTTTAATATATGTGTTCTACCAGGCTGTGCAACGGCCTTTGTCGTTTCTTCTGTAATTCACTTTTTTCCCGCAGTGTGGGCATTGTTCGGTATATTTACCTTTCAAATTATTGCTCCTGACTCGGCGCGGGAAAGTTTTCTTACAGCTCGGATTGGTACATTTTATTCGATGGCACATAATTGAGATCTCCTCAATAGGTACTGGTTATAAAACGACAACCCCCTTAACAGAACTTTAATTAAGAATAAATCTGTTTTGAATATAAAACTTGTTCAAGCTTATCACCCCCTTTCAGTTGGAAAAGTACGGCAATATTATTTAAAACAACAATATTTAAAAATTATAACAAAAAGCGGGGCTTTGTCAATAATACTCTTAAGCGCCGAAATTCCTCAGCGCCTCTGAAATTTCAACCAAATTCAAATCGAAAATTACGCCCACGCAGGCTGAAGCCAAAACCGCGCAAACCTGCTCGCCTCCGGATTTGTCTTGCAGCCAAAAGGGCACAATATTCCCCTTGTAATTGAGTTTAAAATTGGTTCCGCCGTTTGAATGAATGTCGCTGGCCTGAAAGTTAGCGCCCTCTTCAAATCCGAAAGTCAGCGTTTTTAAATTGGTAAGCTCGGCCACCTCGCCAAAAGCTTTGTCGTCTGAATTAAAAACTAAATATCCGCCCAGGGGCGCGGTTTTTACCAGCTTTCTAATCTTTTCTATTGTTTTCTTTTCTTCAGTTTTAGCGCCCGAGCTGGCGATTACTAAAATAAGCAAAGAGGAGTTCTTCATTAAAAAATCCAGCTCGGGCAAATTTGAAAAATCGTTGTCGAAAACAAAAACTTCGCTGTTAATTTTCAAATACGGCTTTAAAACCTGGTTAATCGCTTTTTTGGCAACCAAACGCGAACTGCCGCAAACAATAATGGTTTTGGGCTTCTTTAAGGTTATTTTTAATTTAGAAAGTATTCCCAGCATGTTATTGTGTTTGATCTGGCGCAATCTGCCATAAATCAATGATATATTTGGCCATGTCGCGGAATAAAGGCACGGCTGATTCTTCGGCCGAACTGGTTTTGGGATTGTATACTTTAACCAGAATTACAAATTGCGGGTTTAGGGCCGGGCCAAAGCCGATAAAAGACTGAATGGTTTTATCCGAATAGCCCCTTTGATTAATGCCCAAAGAAGAATAAGGCACCTGGGCCGTGCCGGTTTTGCCGGCTAAATAATAGCCGGGAATCTTTGTTTTCCTGCCATAGCCGTTTTCCACCACGCTAATTAGCATGGCGGTTAACTGCGAGGCGGTTTTTTGGGAAATAAGATCTGATTTTTGCACCTTGGGCACAATAGTCTGAACGCTGTCCTTTTTGATTATTTTTTCCACCAAATAGGGCCTCATTAATTTCCCACCATTAGCAATGGCTGAAAAAGCCCGAACCAGCTGAAGCGAGGTGATTTCAATGCCCTGGCCAAAAGAAGCGGTGGCAAAATTAACGTCGCTCCCCTTTTTTAAGCCCTTGTTTTGAGAAGACACCTCGCCCTGCAAATCAACGCCTGTTTTTTCAAAAAACCCGAATTTTTCAATATAGTCCAAAAAATCCTGATGGCTGATCTGGCGCTGGGCAAAAACCGCCCCGGTGTTGATCGAATTTTCAAGAACGTTAGTCATGGTTAAAAGCCCGGGCCATTTTTTCTTGTTAAAATTTGAAATAACGTACCCGCCAATGCTTTCACTGCCCGGATCAAAATAAGTGGTTTGCGGAGTTATCTTGCCCGAATCCAGGGCCGCCGCCATGGTAATGGGTTTGAAAACCGAGCCCGGCTCGAATATTTTTTGAATGCTGGAGTTTTGAAAAATATCCAAATTCTTAACGCTAGAATAATTATTGGGGTCAAACCCGGGCCAGGTGGCTAAAGCCAAAATCTTGCCCGAATTGGGATCCATTACAATAATTTCAGCGCTTTCAAATTCAATATCCTGCTGCGCTTTTTTTAAAACGTTTTCAGCTTGAAACTGAATATGGTAGTCCAAAGTTAAAACCAGGTCACCGCCTTTGTCGGGCAGACTGGAAGAGCCTCCAGAGTTTTCGCTATCCAAATCAATGTTGCCGCTGATTAAAAAACCTTTGGGGCCCTTCTCTCTTTCTAAATAAGATTCCTGCCCTCTCAATGCGTCTTCGTAAAAAGCTTCCAATCCGTACTGCCCGGTGTCGTCGCCCCCCAAAAAGCCTGAAACCTGGGAAGCCAAAGATTCCAAAGGATAGTATCTTAAGGTTTCTGTTTTTAAATAAACGCCGGGCAATTTTAACTCTTCAATTTTTAAAGCTTCCTCATCGCTTAATTTATTTTTTAATGTTTCGTAATTGCTTTCTTGCGTTATCTTTCCCAAAATCTCGGCCTTATCCAAATTTAAAACAAGGCTCAGCTGCTTAGCGGTTTCTTCCTTTTCTTTAATTTCATTGGGAGCCGCATAAACAAAATCGGCCTGCTGGTTAATAACCAGAGGCGACATATTGCTAAAATAGATTTCCCCCCGTTCGCCCTGGGCCAAATCCATGAATTTTTGCTGGCCAAAGGCCATAGCCCGCCACTCCTGCGTTTTTATTATCTGAAAATAAACGAGGCGACCCGCAACGATCGCCAATAAAACGCTTAAAAGAAAAAAAACTATATTAATTCTCCATTCCCTCATTTGGTTACCACTTGGTTGTCAATTAATTGAATATAGTTGATTTTATCTATTTTTTCAAACCCCAGCTCCTGGATTTTTTGTTCAGTAATGTTCAAAGAGTTGCTCTTTAAAGAGCTTACCTCCAGCCTTTTATTATCTTGGCTTAATTGGGTTAATTTTGACTGATAATCGTTGATCGAATAGCCCTCTGAAATAATGGCATTTACCTGGAAAATATAGAAGCCGGCCATTAATAAGGCGCTGGCCACGCTTAAAACCAGCAAATATCTCAATTTTAAGACCCTTTTAAGATCAAAAAAACTGACAATTGAGAATGGGAAAGTGATCGATAAAGCGTTATTCATATGTTTTTATGGCGCCTCTTAATTTAGCTGATCTTGAACGCGGGTTTGTTTTTACCTCGCTCGCTCCAGCCATAATCGGCTTTTTATTTATTAATAATATTTTTTTATTATGATAATTTTCCCGAAGGAAATTTTTAATAATCCTATCTTCTAAAGAATGAAAAGAAATTACCGCCAGCCGCCCCTTTTTATTTAAAACATCCAAGGCTTGGGGCAAAACTTTTTTTAAATTGTTAAGCTCGTCGTTTACCGCCATTCGCAAAGCCTGAAAAGTCTTGGTGGCAAAATGAATTTTCTGATGATGATACCAGCCGGGCGTTGACGCTTTAATAATTTCTACCAGCTGTAAGGTGCTTTTTACGGGCCTTGTATGCTTTGCAATATTCCTGGCGATTTTCAAAGAAAACCTTTCTTCTCCGTATTCTTTTAAAATCTTTTCGATTTCCTGCTCGGGCCATTCATTAATAATTTCCTGGGCTGAAATTTTCTGAACCTTGGGGTTAAACCGCATATCCAGCTTCTCGTCTTTTTGAAAAGAAAATCCCCTTTTGCCCTCTTGCAGTTGCTCGCTGGAAAGCCCCAAATCCAGTAAAATGCCGTCAGCCTTTGGAAAATTATTTTTCTCAACGATCTCTTTTAAATTTGCGAAATTATCGCAAGCCAGAATTAAATTATTTCCAAACTTTCTTTTTTCCTGCTTGATTTTAAAAATAGCTTCTTCGTCCCGGTCAATCGCCAATAATTTTCCCCTTATCCCGATTTTTTCCAAAATTGCAAAAGTATGTCCGCCGCCGCCAAGGGTGCAATCGATAAAATTTTCTTTGGGCTGCGGGTTTAAAATTTCCAGTATTTCTTTTTTAAGAACAGGAATGTGCATTTTATACGCCTAGCTCTTTTAATCTTTCAGCAATATCCCCCACTTCTTTTTCTGTTTTCTGTTTATAATTGTTCCAGTTATTCTCATCCCAGATTTCAATGCGGTTATATAATCCAGCCACCACTGTTTTCTTTTTTAACTGACAATAATCTTTTAGATAATCAGGCACTAAAATTCTTCCTAAATTATCAAAGACAACTTCCATAGCGCCCGACAACATCATCCTAGAAAATCCCCGGGCATCCGATTGAGCTAGCGGCAGCTGGCTTAACTTTTTGGCTAAAATATCCCACTCTTTTGCCGGGTATAAAAACAAGCATTGGTCCAATCCTTTGGTGATCACCGCTTTCTTTCCCAAGAGGTGCCTGAATTTTGCCGGAATCGCCAAGCGTTTTTTTTCGTCGATTGAATATGAATATTCTCCGATAAACATAAAAATTAAAATATCTTTTTTACTTATCCCCAGAAAAGCCGAGTTATCCCCATAGTTATCCACTCTTTCCCACCTATATACACTTTATCTCACATCAACCTACCTGGTCAACACAATTAAACACCCGCTTAAAATAAAGCTAAAACCTGGCTTTATCCACAAATAATCCACAAGCCTTAAAACTAAAAACCGCCTTTTTTTAATAAAAAGCGGTTTTCGTTCTTAAGCGCCCTGCTTAAATAACTCTTAATCTAGGCCTGAGCCACCCGGGCACTTGTAACTTGAACCCGAACAGTAACCTGCTTGGCCCGGATTAATATTGATTTCGTAACTGTTAAAACTGCTGTCTATGCAATACCAAGTTTTTTTGTCGCCCTCTTTAGCTGGCAATAATTCAGCAAAAGCGCAATATGCCTTACTAGACGTACGTAAGGTTGGATATTTTCCAAGTAAAGATTTCATGTCGTCTAATAAAATTTTTATATCTTCGTCTTTATAGGTAACTTTTGAATAATTTCCGTTTTCTGAATAAATTGTTTCTGCCGCACTCATCATCTGCATTAAATCTGATTTGATATAGGCATTTGTTTGATTGGTCTGAGCACCTATTAAAGAAGCCCCGATAATACTGGTCAAAATATCTCCTAGATCCTGAGCGTCTTTTGGTTCCTCGATATTTACCACTTTGCCATATTTTGAAAAATTAACAGCGAGGTTAATATTGGCCGCGCCGCTCATGGTTGGATCAAGTTTTCTAAAATCAATCTCTTTATCAATTTTAATCCGGTAAATTAAATTATCTTTTTTGCCCACCCAAATTTCGCCACTTATCTCGCCAAGATTCTTAAAAGAATCTGTTATTGCTTTTTCAGTATCCTGCAATTCCTGAGCCGAAGGCATTTCTTCACCCAAGCCCGTAGCTACGTTAACCAAAAATTGAGTCATTGATTTTGCAAGCTCGTCATTATTTAAAACAATTAAATAATGATAGGCTTTTACATCATTGATGTTCTCGTCCGGCTTTTCTTCTTTTACAAAATATATTTTTGCGTTTTCCAAAAATAATTTTTTCAGATTATTAAGAATTAATTCTTGAGCCAGGCTAAATTTTTCCGTTAAATCGGATGAGTCCAGCAACGGGCTTGCTGAAGAAAAAAGGTTGTTGAGGCTCTCTTTATCTAATTTATACCATTGGTTCTGGATCTGACTTAGATCAATCCCCGACTCTTGAAAAATTTGTTCGGTCAGCAAAGAAGGCGCAGAAGTAATTTTTAAATAAAAACTCGGTCCGATTATTCTGCTTTCATAGCCAAAAGAAGAGCTGACTCCTTCAAAAGAAAAATCGATCGTGGTGGCGCCCGAAGCTTTCATTTTCTTTTTATCCGTAGCGTCAAAGTCTCCTATTGTTTTGCTGGTTAATTTAATTTGCTCCCCGCTCTGGGCAGAAAGTTCAGCAGCGCTTTCGTAATGAAAATTTTTCACCGCGCTCATTTTCGCTACCGCATTAGCTATTATTTTTTCTGGCGCGGGCCTGAAAGGATTCCATAAAGGATCATAAATTTGAAAAGCTAAAACCGCACCAAGGCCCAAAACTAAAACCAAGACAACGGCCAAAGCAACGAAAACGGCTTTTAAAGGCGACTTTTTAAGCTTTGAAGGCGGAATTTCCGATGTTTTATGGCTCGGAATAGCCGGTGGCAACGGTGGCGGAGGTGAAGGCGGCGTAGAGGGTTTTGGCGGCTCGTAAGAGGGCGCTTGATAAGCCGGTTTGGGCGTTTCGGGAACAAAAGAGGGCTCCGAGGGCAGGTTTTCCGGAGGCGCAGGCGGCTCCGTGTTAGGATTTATAGTTGGAGGCGTATAATTTTCTCCGTTCATTTTTTTGCCCCTTCCCCAAAAAAGCAGATTCAATTAACATTGAAAATCTTATCGGGAACCAAGGCTGTTATTTGTATTAATCTATTCTAGCACTATTAAATATAAAAAATATCCCGCCTGTGGAAAACTAGCTATTTTAAAACCAGACTGAAATCACCGGGATTAATCTCAAAGCGGCTGCCCCGAATTAACTCGCCCTTTAACATGGACTGGGCAATTACGTTTTCCACCTTATCCTGGATCACCCGCCTCATTTCCCGGGCGCCAAAAACCGGATTATAGCCCAATTCAATTATTTTTTCCTTTAAAGCCTGGCTAACGATAAAATCAATTTCTTTTTCATTCAAATTCTTCTTTAATTTATTAAAAAGCAGATCCGCAATCTGCAAAAGGTGCTCCTTGCTCAAGCCTCTAAAAACCACCACCGCGTCAAAACGATTAATCAGCTCGGGCCTAAAAGCGCCCTGCTTAAAAAGAAAATCTAACAATTCTTCTTTTACCCCGGGCATGGGCTTTCCTTTTTTAATCGCTTCTAAAATAACCTGGTAGCCGGCGTTGCTGGTGGCGATGATAATCGAATTCTTAAAATCTACTTTCCGGCCCTGGCCGTCGGTTAAATGCCCTTCGTCAAAAACCTGCAAAAACAGATTTAAAATATTAGGATGCGCTTTTTCAAACTCGTCGAGCAAGACCAAAGAAAAAGGATTTTCCGTTACCGGAGTGGTTAATAAACCCTCTTGGCCCAAAGAGCCGATTAAGCGCGGAATATCGGAAACAGACTGGAATTCGGACATATCCAACCTGATCATTTTTTCTTCCGAGCCAAAATAGAATTCGGCCAAAGCCTTGGCGGATTCGGTTTTTCCCACGCCTGTGGGCCCCAAAAACAGGAAAACGCCCATCGGCCCTTTTCTTACTGTAATATTGGCCCGCGCCCGCCGCAGGGCCGAAGCGATTTCCTTTACCGCCTCTTCCTGATTAACAATTCTTTGGTGAATCAGCTTTTCCAAATTAAGCAGCACTTCTTTTTCTTCGGTTTTTAGCTCGCCAATGGGAATCTGGGTTTTCTGGGTTAAAACTTGGGCCACGTGCTCGGGCAAAACCGCGCTAATCTCTTTTGAGCTGGCCGCAAAAATCATGGTTTCGTCCAGAATATCCAAAGCTTTTTCGGGAAAATGAAGAGCGGGCAAATACTTTCCGGTTAAAGTAATAATTCCCTTTAAAGCGTTGTAGGTAACCATTTTTTTGTACTTTCTTTCTAAAATTAAAACCTGGCGCTCTAAAAGCATTAAAGTTTCGTCTTCAGATATCTCTGAAACTTCCACTTTCTTAAAAAGATTCAGCAAAGAAGAATTCGGTTCGATATTCCGGTGCAACCCTTCGTAAGTAGTTAGGGCCACTATCTGGAATTGGGGGTTTTTTAAATAAGAAGCGATCTGGCCGGAAATATCGATTACGCCGGGCTTTCGGCCCTGGCCCACGTAATTGTGGAAATCGTCGATGAATAAAATAACGTTGCCGGCCATGAAAACCTCTTTTAAAACAACTTCCAAGGTGGCTTCGGCCTCTTCGAGCGAGGGCTGGCCGGCCAAAAGCTTTTGCAAGTCCAGCTGCACCACTCTTTTGTGGTTTACCGTCGGCAAGCTCTGGCCCAACAAGCTTCTTAAGGCCAAAGCCAAAACAATGCTTCGCCGCCCCGTGCCCGGATCCCCCACCAGCAAAACGTTTTTATTGTCGCTGCGCGATAAAATCCGCTCCACCTCTTCAACTTCGTTTTTGTGGCCGATAACTTCAGGAAAGCTTCTTTTTACAATCTCGGTCCAATCGACTGAAAACTGATCCAGGTAAATGGTATAACCGGCTGTCCATTCTTTAGCCAAGCTTCCCAACCTGATTAAGTTGGTCCACTCCCAGAATTTTTTGCTGAATTCAATTCTTTTTTCAATCGATTCTAACCACCAAACCAGATTGCCAATGTCTTTGGGCTTTAAATTAACTTCAATAAGAATATTTTTAAAAATCGGGTCTTCCTGGGCCAGGGCAAAAATCAAATCGCCCGTTTCAATCCGATCGTGCTTTCTTTCTTTAGCAATTTTTAAAGACGAAATTATCGTTTTTTGAAAGTCTGGCGAATAAACTTCCTGAAACCGATCTCTTTTTAAGGTTTCGAAATATAATTTTAAAGATTTTTCAACAATCCTTGTGTCTATCATCGCCCGAAAAAGCACCGCATCCAGCTTGGGATTGTGCAAAAGCAGAAAATAAAACAGCATTGAGGAGTTAGCCTCTAAAAAACCCTTGTCTTTAGCCAAGGCCAAAGAATTAGCTACGGCTTTTAGCGAATCAAAGCTTAAAAGCTCGGCTAAATTCAAGCTTAAAGTGTGCTCGGCAAAATCAGGGAATTTAAGCGAAGGCCTCTTTAATTTTAGATTGAAAAAAAGATCGCCCTGCCAGAAAGCAACCGACAAGGAAAAGCATATTACGGCCAGGCCCAAAAAAGAAGAAATTAAATCCTGGGAAAAGCTTTTCTCAAAAAAACCGTAAAAGCAAAGCGCCAAGAATATTAAAAAAGCGACAAAGAAGAGCTTTTTAAAAATTTTGGCGTATTTGAACAAAAAAGCTTTCTCCCAAAAAAGCGAGGGCCAAAGCGCGGTTTTTCTCGGATTAAAATAAAAGCTTGAATCCATATAGGAAAATTAAAACTAAAATAAGGGGCAAAAGCAACCAGCATAAAAAAACAATTAAGCCCCCGATAAACACTAAAATTTCGGCAATGGCGCCGATAATAATAAAAAAGGTGCGCAAAAACGCCCCGATAATCCGCGACATCATATTTAGGGTAAAGGTTTCGGCCCAGCGCTGGAGATTTAAGCCCCGGCCGTAAGAAGCCTGGTAGCGCCGCCATGGGGAAAAGAAGGTTTTTAACAGTGTGGGCAGAGAAAAATAATTCAAATTAAAGATAAGGAAATTCTTCCAGGCCTTTAAAATATCGCCGGGTGCGTTAAAAAACTGCCACTCCAAATACTGGCTAAGAATGTTTTTCTTTGGGGAGAGTTCTGCCATTGGTTTATTATATCAAAAGCCAAATCTTTGAGCAAAACATTTGGAGGATAGAGAAAATCGTATATAATTAAGTAATGCGAATATTTGAATTCCATTTTAATCCCAAAGCTAAAACCGAAATGATTTTCGACAGCTTTTGCTACGAGCCTGAAAACCTGTACGAAAAAAAACTCGGTTCGCTTTATCTGGCCGGCGAGTTAAAAAATGCCCTGCCCCAGAATAATAAGTTTTTGGATCATCTGTCCGAATTCCTAAAAAAAGAGTTTTATTCTTCCATCAAAAGATCTTCTGAAAACTCCTTAAAGGACAGCTTAAAAAAAAGCAACGCTTATCTGGGAGAAATTGGCAAAAAAGGCGACGTTTCGTGGCTGGGCAATCTAAGCTTGGCGGTTTTGAACTTTAAGGATTACAATTTGAACTTTGCCAAGGTAGGCGATTTTAAAATCGTGCTTTTAAGGTCGGGCCAGATAATCGATATTGGCAAAAGCCTGGATTTGGCCGAAATCGAGCCCTACCCCGTAAAAATCTTTGGCAATATTTTAACGGGAAAGCTGGCGGAAAAAGACGTGGTGCTGGTGATGACCAAAAACATTTTCTCGCTTTTTTCCCAGGGGGCCAGAATAAAAAGAATTTCCAAAGAAACCAATAAAAAAGAAAAGGTTTACCTGCCCAGCATTCTTGAAAAAGTGGCGAGATTAGCCGCCTTTGAAAGCAAGGAAAACCCCTTTTCAGAAAAAAAGCTCAAGGAAATATTAAAAAACAAGGAAAAAGAGCTCTTAATAAATTCCGGGCTTTGCTTGATTTGCTATTTAACAAAAGAGCAGGAAAACAAAAAATCAAAGCCCTTTACCTACCAAAAAGAACTGGAAAGGTTTTCCCCGATAAGGGCGGTTCAAAATATCTTCTCCCCTGTTCTTTCAAAAATTACCCCTTGGCTAAAAAAGCTCAAGGATTTTATCAAAAAACAGCCCTTTAAAAAAGAAAGCAAAGAAACGCCAAAGGAACAGCAAAAATTAAAGCTGGCTTCCCCCAGAATTATTTTTAAAAAACCCCATCTTAGTTTTCCTGAAAAAATCAGGAAAAACGCCATACTACTGTCTTTGTTTATTTTAATCCTAGCTGCTGGCTTCTTTATTTTCAAAAAAGAAGAGCAAAGCCGACTGGAAGAATACCGGGCCACCTTAAACAGTATCCGCCAGGATGTTGATAAGGGCGAAAGCTATCTGATCCTTAGCGAAAACAAAAAGGCTTTTGATCTGTTTAAAAAGCTATTAGAAGATATCGTGCCTTTAAAAAATGAGAAGAAAATCCAAAAAGAAGCTTTAGAGCTTGAAAGCATAATTGAAAAAAACCTTAAGGAAATAAGTAAATTTACCGTGCTGGAAAATCCTAAGCTCTTTTACGAATTCAACGCCCAGGAATTCATCCCGCAAAAAATCGCCTACTTTAAGGGCGCCCTGTATGTATTCAGCCCGGTGAACGAGAATGTGTATAAAATAAGCCAGCAAAAAGATCAAACGAAAATTGAAATGAAGGAATTGCTCAGCGACGCCGCCGGCCTTGATAACTCCCTGGTTTTCCTTAAAAAACCGAATTCGGTGTATCTTTTGGAAAACGATAAGTTTGATATAAACTACGTTTTAAACGACCCCTACCCTGATTTTACTCTTAAAAAAATCGTGGCTTTTGGCTCTAATCTTTACGCTTTTGACGAAAAAAACGGCGAGGTGATAAAATACCCGGGCCCCTTAAAAGAAGGCAAAGACACGCCGCAAATCTGGCTAGAGGTTGCCGGTCCCAAAGCCAAAGAAGGATTATCCATGGCGATCGATACTTCTGTTTGGATTTTAAACAAAGACAACACTATTTCGCGGTATTACAAAGGAGCTTTGAAAGAAAAATTTGAACCGAGCATTTTTCCTTATCCCAAGGGCTTTTCTGAAATTACCCTTTCAACCAATTACGTTTATCTGCTCGAACCCGGCCAAAAAAGAGTTGTGATTTTAAACAAAGCCGGACAGGTTGTTAAGCAGTTCCAAAGCGAAAAATTCGACAACATTAAAGATTTTACCGTTTCAGCAAACGGTACCGTCTGGCTGTTAAACGGCACCCAAATTTACCAGCTGCCGCTCTTTTAAGCCAAAAGAAAAACCGGCGATTATCGCCGGTTTTTCTTTTTAGAGTAATAATTATTTTAACTCTACCTTGGCGCCTGCGGCTTCGAACTTCTTTTTAATGTCTTCCGCCTCTTCTTTCTTGGCGTTTTCTTTTACCATCTGGGGGGCGGCCACGGCGGCGTCAACCAAGTCTTTGGCCTCTTTTAGGCCTTTTTGGGTGACATCCCGGACCACCTTGATCACTTCGATCTTTTTGTCGCCCACAGATGCCAAAACCACGTTAAAGCTGGATTTTTCCTCAACCGCTTCGGCAACGGCTGCGGGGGCGGCCATTACGGGAGCGGCCGCTGAAACGCCGAATTTCTTTTCGAGAATTTTAACCAGCTCGGCTAAATCTAAAACCGACATTTCTTCGATTTTTTTAACCAGTTCCTCGAATTTTTTAGGAACTTCGATTTTTTCTTCGTCTGCCATATGTTTGTTTTTTTTATTTATTTAATTATTTATTTTTTATTGCTTATGGCGTTTAAAGCCAATACCAGACCTTTAATATTTCCCTGTAATACGTTCAAAAATCCTGAAACGGGCGAAGACATGCTGCCCAGCATTTTGGCCAGCAGCTCTTCTCTTGAAGGCAGTTGGGCCAAAAATATAATATCTTGGGCGCTCTTTAGCTGGTTCTCCATAAAACCCCCCAGAATTTTGAAATTGGGATTATTTTTTGAAAATTGGTAAGCGATTTTAGCCGGTAAAATTTGGTCCTGATAGCCGAAAATCAAAGCGATTTCGCCCGAAAGCTTTTTGGCGGCCACCTCAATCTTGTTTTCTTTAAAGGCCACGTCCATTAAGGTTTTCTTGGAAATTTTAATTTCGTTCTTGGAACCCTTAAGCTCTTTTCTTAATAAAGACAAATCTTTTACCTTCAAGCCCGTAAAGTCGGCAAAGATCACCAGTTTTTGCCGGGCTAATTTGTCCTTTAAATCCTTGATAATGCTTTGCTTTTGTGTTTTGGTTAATGCCATAAAAAAAGTCTGCTTCCGCAGACAAAAATGAAATTACAGACTGGTTCTGTATATTTTATCCTCGGCAGGTCTTACAAAACGCCTGCTTTCTGCGGATTAAAGCTGATATTTAATTGATATCTTATCTTAAGCTGTTCTTAAAAAGATGTCAACCCCTACTGCTCAATGCACAAAAGCTTGGACGGCTGATCGCAGGACTTTCCAACGGTAACCACAAAGCGCTTGGAAGGGTCTTCCCCAGCCACGCCCGAAGCCAAAGCGCCCAAACCAACCGCGGAAAGGCGCTTGCCTTGAGCCGTATAACATTCAGGATAGCTGGTAGTTTGGCCGACCGCAGGCGGATAACCCGGAATATTCCTGGACTCCGTGGTCCAATTTTGGCAAGTAGTAGTAAAACTGTATGATTCTGAAAGATTTAAGGGTACATAGCGCAAAGAAAGAGTGGTGCATTCCCGCTTGCTTTCCTTTGATATTCTTCCCAGCCAAAGATTGCTCATGTCGTCAAAATATTGGTTATTCAGTATTTTAAGATTAATAACATAAGAATTGGTTAATAGCTTTAAAAAAGAATTGGCGTCCTTTCCTAAAAGCCGATGGCAGGTTTTTCCTTCAACAACCGAAGTTTCTGCTTTGGCATCGATAAAAATGCCTTCTAAATTAAGCCGGTCGGTGGCCAGCTTCTGGTCATCTCCCAAAAAAGCTTTCCAGGTGCCGCCATAATCCAGCTTTTCTGCTTCATCTTGGCATTTACGATCCGCCCCTTCCAAACCCTCTAAATTACCATTGTAACTGCCCTGGGTTACAAACACCTTTTTCAATTCTGGATAATCGCTGGGCAAATAGGGCCATTCGTTATTCTTTGATAAGGTATCACAAGAGGCAAACTTAGGCCCGGCAATCGTAAAATAATCGGTGGAATAACTTATCTTCTTTCCCTCCTGCCATGGATATTCATAAATGGCGATTTTGTAATCCTGATCGTAATCTTCGCCCGCATTCTCCCAAACAAAAACCGAGTAATCGAACTTTCTCTTGCTGGCTGGAATATCCGAGGCAATCACCTTAATTTCTTTCTGGTCCCGGCCCTTTACCAGCATAATACCAATATTCCCGATGTTTCTGGCGTCCCAGGTAATCTGATAGGTTTTTCCCGCCTGAAAAACCTCTCCCCCTTTGGGCGAAGTTATTTCCAGCATTTGCTCTACAAAGTAACGGTTGTAAATCCAAAAACCCAAGAGCGCTAAAAAAATTGTGGCGCCAACGATAATTAAAATGATTTTTGTTTTCTTTTCCATTAGAATTTAAATTATTTTATTAATTATTTAAAAGATTCTATAATTGCTTTGGCAAACTGCTCAGCCGCTTCCGGACCGTTGGCGGTAACAATATTATTATCAACCACTACCGCACTGTTTTGATAAACAGCTCCGTTGGCTTCCAAAGTTTTAACCGCTGACCCATCTAGAGAACTGGACCAAACTGTAGCATTTTTCCCTTTTAACAAACCGGCTTTAGCTAAAATTGTGGGCGCAATGCAAATGGCGGCTAAAGTTTTCCCCTGACTTAAAGTTTCTTTAGCGATATTATATGAAATTTGATTATCAAGATACTGCAAAGCGCCCGGGCCGCCAATAAAAACAACTGCATCAAAATCGGCTACGTTCAGATCCGATAAAACTATTTGAACCTGGGCTTCTCCTCCGTCGGCCCCCAGAGCCGCACCCAATTTAGTCGAAACAGTAGTAATTTGCGCGCCGGACTTTTCCAAGTTTTCTTTGGTAACAAAATATTCGGCGTCCCGGTAGTTTTTCCAGGCAATAATCATGGCGATTTTCTTTCCCTCAAATGGCATAGTATTTTCTTTGGCTTTATTATTCTCCTGCTGTAAAGATTGCGAAATCTGCTCCCCTGTTTTATCTCCAACATTCTTTTGCAAAACAAAAACTCCCGCTATTACTATAATAATAACAACTATTAAAATATATGGCAAAAGCTTGTTCATGTTTTAGTTATTGTTTAAGTATTTATCCTGGGCCGCCTGGTGCTCTTTATAAGTTTTGCTAAAAATAGTCTGGCCTTGGGGAGTAGATAAGTAAAACCAATAGTCGCTACTTTTAGGATATAACGCGGCTTTTATGCTTTCAAGCCCGGGGCTGGCAATCGGGCCCAGAGGCAGGCCTTTGTATTTATAAGTGTTATAGGGCGAGTCGATCTGGGTTTCCAAAATCGATATGTTAGCGTTGTTTTTATTGGTAATGTAGTTGACGGTCGAACAAAGTTGCAGCGGCATGCCGGCTTTTAACCTTTTCCATAAAAGACCCGAAACCAATTCTTTGTCTTTTACCGTCATCACCTCCCTTTCAATCAAAGAAGCCATGGTAATTATCTCAAAATAAGATTTGCCCTGCTTTTTAATTTCCGCTTTTAATTCCGGCGTTAACTTTTCATCCAGATTTTTAATCATTAATCTCACAATGTTTTCCAATTTCTCCCCCTTTTTTATCTTGTAGGTATCGGGAAACAAATAGCCTTCTAAGGTAACGTTCTGTGGTTTGTCTTTTAAAATGTCGAATTCCTGGCTAAGGTCCTGGGGTTTTGGCGCATCGGTTTTTTTTGAATAATCAGTTAAAGGATAGCCGGTTATTTCAAAAAGCTCTTCTGATTGAAACAGGCCCCTTTGCTCAAGATAAGAGGCAATATCCCTTAAATCCCAGCCTTCGATAATAGTAATAGTTTCTGTCGCCACTTCGCCCCCGGCGATTTTATATACAATTTCAGGAACATTCATTGAAGGAGAAATTTCATAATCTCCGGCTTTTAATTCTTTGGCTTTACCCGAAATTAAAACATAAACCTGGAAAAACAGCGCCTGTTTTATCAAGCCCTCCTTTTCCAAGTTTTTGGCAATTTCTGTTCCGCCTTCGCCCTTTTTAACGGAAAATGATTTAAAACCGATATCGTTGGGATTTTTAGCCTGGTAAATCCCCTGCCAGAAATAAGAAAAAGACAGCACTAAAATAGCTATTAAAATAAAAATGGGGATGAAAGCTTTTTTCATTTAAATTATTATTTGTGGGTTAGGGGCACAAAAACAAAGCCAGGATATTCGATTTTTTCAAAACCGGCCTGATTGGTGAACTTTTCCAAAAAAGAGGATTTTTTAACAAAAAGCCAAATAGAGCTACTAATGGGCGCCACAACCCGCCCCCGATCTTTTAACTGCTCCTGCCAAGCCAAAGGCAAGCTTTGTTTTGAAGAAATACTGGCCGAGCATAAAATTTTATCGTAGGGCGCCAAATTTTGATAACCCTTGGAACCGTCGATGCAAAGCGGCTCCACTATTTTTTTATCTATAAAGCCATATTTGTTAATATTGTTCTTGCCAAACTCCGATAATTCCGGAATTATCTCAACCGAAACCACCTTGCCCTTTTCCCCCACAATTTCAGCCAAAAGCGCGCTGGTCCAGCCCGAACCGGAACCCACGTCCAAAATCTTATCCCCTTCTTCGGGTTTTAACAATTCCAGCATAAAAGCCACCACCAAGGGCTGGGAAATGGTTTGCCCAAAGCCAATGGGCAAAGCCGTATTGGCTTCAGCCATGTCTCTCATTTCCTGGGTTAAAAAATCAACCCTTTTTATTTTCTTAAAAGCCTGGATGATTCTCGGTGTTTTTAACCAGTCTTCTTGAATTAGGCTATCGATAAGCAACATATGTTTATTATAACAAAAAAACCTGCCCATTGGCAGGCTTTAAAAGAAAAATGCGTTCAATTGCTTAACCGGCCCAATAATTATTCACAAATAGAATTATATACAGGGCTAAAAGCAGAATTGAAATAATAATCCAGGACATTTTAAGGTATTCGTTCTTAATTTTAGCCAGTATAATATAAATTGGAAACAAAACTAAAATATAGCGGTTAATGCTCATTAAGGTGCCCGAGCTCAAGGCAATAGCTACAGTAGAAAGCATGTAAATGCCATAAGACGCCCTTAACTTTTTAAAAACAAAGAAGATTATTAAAAGAATAAAGGCAACGAAAAAAGCGTCCAAGCAAAAATTAGTTATGGCCGAACTGCTGAAAAACTTAAAGTGCTCTTTGTTAAGATTAAAGAACCTCCCCCACCAGGCTTCCACCCAAAAAAATAAAAAGAAGTTTTTGAATTTTAGGTAATGGTAAATAAAAAACGAAAAAAGCCCCAAAGGAATTAAAAAAAGCGGCAGAATTTTCCTGTTTAGCGCTTCTTTTATTTTAAAGTTATAAACTTTCAAATACTCCCAAAGTACCGGTAAAAACAGCAAAACGCCGGTTACCCTGGATAGCGAACTTAATAAGCCAAAAACGCCGGCCCAGAAAAACTTTTTCTTTAGAGAATAATAAAAGGTGGCCAAAGAAAGGAAGAGAAACAAGGATTCGGTATAAACGGCGTTTAAGAAAAAAGCGGCCGGGAAAATAAGCAAAAAGAAGATGGGCAAATAGGGATCGACCTCGGAATGGAATTCCTTAGTTATTTTATAAAGATAAACCAGGGATAAAAACAGAAAAATTACGCTGATCAGCCAGCCGGCCAAAATATAATTACCTAGAGTAAAAAAAGAAACTACCTTGATCAAAAAGGGATATAAAGGAAAAAAGACTATATTGGACAGCTTTTCAACCCCCTTGTAAGAATAGCCGTTTTGGGCGATATCCAAATACCAAAAAGAATCCCATTTGGCGTGAAGGAAAACCGGATTCCAGGTTTTTTCCTGAAAGAATTTAGCCGGATCAATCCAGTTATAAGCCTGATCGCCAACAAGATTTAAACGGTTAAGCGCCAATAAACCGAATAAATTAACAACAACCAACCAAAATAATAAAATTAAGGCTATTTTTTTCATTAACTTTTTCTATAAAATTTCCTTAGCCACCACTTTTTAAAAAGAGGAACGGTTAAGGTGGAAACAACAAAGGCAATTGCCGGAACAATGGCATTAATAAATGGTTTGGGCAATCGCGCAAAAAAGAAGAATATTACGATAACGATATAAGTAAAAAGCAGAATAATAACTTTTCTCGTCCAGCTTGTTTCCCAGGCCTTATCCGCTTCCACCCGCTGATTCCGCTTTTTAATCTCGTTTATTTCCAATTGTAGTTCTTCAATTGAGGGCATAATTAATTTTTATTAAAATAATAAATTACTTTTCTAGCTCAATAATTACAATTTCTTCAGCCTCATCAAATTTTGAAGGCAACCGGCGAATTTTAACGGCTAAAGCTTTTCCATCCGGACTAAAGCCAAAAGTGGCTACGGTTATGCCGCTCAGAGAATACTCTTGATAGCCTGGCACATTAAAATGACTTAACCTCTGCTGATTTGAGCCGTCGGCATCCATAATCCAAAAATCGGAACGCAAATTATCGCCTACAATATCGCCGTTCTTATCCCGATTTTGAGCCGTATCCTGGCTGGACATAAAAACGATTTTTTGGCCATCTGGTGAAAATTTAGCAAATTCATCCCATTCCAATGGCGTATTGGTTAATCTAGTAACTTTTTGCGTCTTTAAATCATAGAAAAATTCATCCAAGGCCGTTAACTTTGAATAGTAAGTTTTCTTATTTTTATCTTCCGGAAAGGCTGAATAGATTATTTTTGAATTGTCAGGTGAAAACCCATTAGTTTCATAAAACTGCATATTGCCCGGTTTAACCTCAATTATATTTGTAAGCTTCGGCTCTCCGTTTTCCACCATAAAATCAGCAACTTTCATTACCCAACTGCCCCAGGATTCCGGATCGTAGCTGACTTTTTCCGCCCAGAGAATTTTTTTGCCGTCATAGGAAAATTTTGGATGAAGCACTCCCATGCGGGCAGCCACCTGGGTTATTTGCCAAAATTGTGATCCATCGGCATTGGTTATCCAAAGATTGTTATTCAGCCCGCCGCCCGGAGTCCTGGCAAAGCGTTCTAGAATTTTTAATTTAGAAAATAATTCAGTATCCTCTGATTGAAAAGCGATAAATTTACCGGAAGGATGCCAACTAGGATTGCCATTCATCCCTTGCGGTATATTGGATTTATTGCAAGTTAGGCATTTTTCATTCATTCCATCTAGATTAATCGTCCAAATATCATAATTGCCGTCTTTCTCCTTACGATCAAAAGCAATGATATTATTCGGTCCCCATTCTACCCGTCCGCCTTTATTAGTTAAGGTTCTGACATTTTTAACCTTATAAGTTGTTGAGTCGGGAAAATTTTTTCCGTTATTGGCGTTGCAATCAATCGAACAGCTTCCATTTTTTTGTTCCCATTTTTGGCAAATACTATCACCACATTTGGATTTTTGATAATTTTTTAGCAATATAAAGCCAATTACTAATAAAATTATAACTATCAAGACAATAATTAAAAGTTTTTTGTTTGCCATATATTTAAAATTATTTTTCAAACTCAATGATTACGATTTTCTCGTTTTGCCAAAATTCTCCAGGATATGTCCTGAGCTTGATAACAATCTGTGTGCCGTCAGGATTCCAGCTATGTTCTGCAACTACTGCGCCATCAGCTGTTAATTCCGGATAAACCGTTGAATCGGTGAGCGAAGAATTAAAATGAGTCAATCTTTTCTTGTTGGATCCGTCTGGATCCATTATCCATAAGTCCTGTTTTTGTTCTCCTGCCACAACATAGCCATCAGCATTTCTATTTTGCAGAATGTCCAAAGTTGAAGTCCAAATTATTTTGTTTCCATCTGGAGTAAATAGAGCGAATTCATCCCATTCATATTGTGTTCCGGTTAAGGAAGTCAGCTGCTGAGTATCCAAATCATATATAAATTCATCAAAGCTTTGGGCGGGCAAGTCTTCTTGAGAAGCCGAAAAAGTGATTTTATCATCATTCGGAGAAAAGCCATGTGTTTCATAAAGCCCCATGTCGCCGGGCTGTATTCCTTGAATATTGCTAATGGTTGGCACACCATCGACAACTGAAAAATCAGCTATTTTTATTTCCCACTGCCCCCAAAAACCCGAAAAGCAATTGGCGGGAAAGGTCATCCGCTCAGCCCAAATAAGCTTGGTTCCGTCGTGGGAAAATTCGGGATGCAGCACTCCTTTCCTGTCGGTCATAAAAGTTAGTTGCCAAAATTGGCTGCCGTCTGGATTAGTAATCCAAAGATCATTGTTAATGCCGCCACCGGGACTTTCAGCAAAGTTTTCACATACAAGATTCGATAAATCAGGATTTTCAGACTGGAAAACTATATAATTGCCAGAGGGATGCCAGCTGGGATTGCCATTCATATGAGGATCGCCAGCCTCGGCGCAGGTTAGGCATTTTTTGCCGGAGCCGTCAGGATTCATTGTCCAGACATCATAGAATCCGTCGATTCCCATTCGGTCAAAGGCAATGATATTATTTTTGCCCCAATTTACTCGTCCGCCGCTTTCGGTTATAGTTGTAATACTTTTTATTTCATAACTGCCCGGTGGCGGTGGCGGATTTGGTATAAAAGCCAACTGCGAACCACCGCATAAAGGAGTAATCCTTATACCCCCTCTATTATCTTGGTCCAAAATATCACATTCCAAGCCCAAGTCTTCTGAACAATAACTAATGCCGTAATGGCAGGGACTCTCCTCTGTGCCCAGATTAATAGAAGTATATCCGTAAATATAGCGGTACTTTGAATTATTAACCGGGTCTTTGGGCGGACCGTCGGGGAACCAATCTTTTAGGATTTCTTTAAAGCTATTACCCCAGTCAGATCCCCCATTAATGCTGCCGTCTCCTACAGAGGCAGCTGCCAAACAATAAAGATTGTCTGCGTCTTCCAAACAGCTTTGGGTCGGATCGCAAAGAACATTCCAAAATGCATCTGGCCCGCCTTCCCCAAGGCAAGCTGCCGCTTCAGAACCGTTGGGGTTGGGATAATACCCGTAAAAAGTATAATGGGCGTTAAGCGCCAGCCTTAATTGGTTGGTTTCAGCCGCTCTCTTGGCGTCTCGGCCCTCCTTCTTGGCGCTATCAAGCACTATGAAAACAATCGTGGTAAGAAGCCCGATAATGCTAATTACTACTAGCATCTCAATTAAAGTAAACCCTTTTGATCTTTCATGCATGGGTTAATATATTTTGTGCTTGCTTTTTATATCTCTATTTTAATCCTGGTGTTTTTCAAATTCAATAACAATAATTTTTTCGTTGTCATCAAAATTACCCGGCATTACCCGCGTTTTAACCGCCATCCTACTTCCGTCGGGACTCCAGCTGTAATCAGCCGGATTGGTGCCAGCCGGGTTGTATTCCGAATAACCTGGCTCGTTAAAGTGTGTGAGCCGGGCTAAATTTTTTCCATCAGCATCCATAATCCAGAAATCAGATTTAAGCTTATTGCCTTCTATAACTCCTTTGGCATTGCGAATTTGATTGATGCCCATGCTCGACATAAGAATTATTTTTTTCTGATTTGGCGTCAACATCGCAAATTCGTCCCATTCCTTGGGCGAATTGGTAAAATTGGTAAGCTTCTGGGTTTTTAAATTGTAACTGAACTCGTCAAAACTTTGCGACGCTTCATATCTTTTGGAAGCGGAAAAAAATATTTCGGAATTGTCTTTGGAAAAACCGTTAACTTCATACAATCCCATATTTCCCGGCTGGATTTCTTGGATATTGGAAATTTTAGGTTCGCCATTGATAATATTAAAATCGGCAATTTTAATAGACCATTGTCCCCAAAAATCATTAGTAAAGCTCTTGGAAAGCGCAATTCTTTCAGACCATAATAATTTTGTGCCGTCCGGTGAAAAATGTGGATGCAAAACACCCAACCGATTGGTCACATGTGTTAACTGCCAGAATTGGCTGCCGTCGCGATTAGTAACCCATAAATTATTATTAATCCCTCCGCCGGGATGCGTCGCCCATTTTTCTAAAAAGGGCACGGATAAATTTGGATCTTCCGCTTGGAAAACAATATAATTGCCAGAAGAATGAATAGTTGGATTACCATTCATTTTCTGAGGGATCCCCGCTTTTTCACAAGTTAGGCATTTTTTATTGGAACCGTCGGGATTCATCGTCCAGATGTCATAAAACTTATCATCTCCCTTGCTATCATAGGCAATATAATCGTTGGTCGGAGACCAATCAACCCTACCGCCTTTTTCGGCAATAGTTGTTATGGATTTTATTTTATAATCGCTTGCTGGGCCATTAGGAATATTTTTACAATCATTGGCGCAGGTTTCATTTTTTTGTTCCCATTTCTGGCAGATATTATCTCCGCATTTTGACTGGCGCCAGAAAAATAATAAAGCTAATGCAATAAATATTATAACAACAACTATTAAGATAATTTTTGTTATTTTTTTCATATTTTTTATTTCCACTCAATAATTTTATTTTTATCAACTGGACAGCCCAGAGCTTCAAATTCCTGGATAGTCTGGTAATGCACTATGGGCTGATACGGACCCATAACATTAGATTTATTTTCGCCAATTAAGCTTTTGTTATACGTTGTCTGATACCAGGAACCGGTTTTCCAAGGAATGTTTTGGTCGGTCGGTGCATATTCTTTCATATAATTATCAGGATAAACATTCATCCACCTCATAATCAATCCTTGCGTAGATTCTGGGCCAATGTTTTGCCAGGTGATGCCGCATTCTGGCCTGGCATTTGAAGGTTTCTCTTTTTGACCATAAACAATAATATAATCATTATTATTGTCTCTTACCACATTTTCATCTAGTAAGCAGCCATAAACCAGCCCGTTATACATGTCATCTTGCCCTCCGCCAGTATGGCAGATTGACCAATAACGCGCTTGAGTTTTTTGAGTTGTGCTTTCTCCATTTCTGGTTTTTGGGGTTGTCGGAATCCGGCCGGTAATTGCATAAACATGATTCGGAGTCACAGCAATACTACGGTGGAGATACATATCATACGGGCAGTCCGTGGCACTGTGCCCGATATTGCCCGGAGGAGCTGCATCAGGGCCCTTATTGGTTTGGCAGGCATATTGTTCTTGGAGCACTTTTTTAACTGTGTTTTCAGGCAACTTGCCAAAGGGTTGGGCTTTTTGGATTGCTGCGCCTTCGGCCCAAATAAGAAAAATATCAAACATTTTCCACCAACCCATAGATGAGCCAAGAATAGCTGGAACTTTTGCTAATGGTTTTTCCTCATAACCAGGAACTATTCTTGCTAGAAGCTGGTCAATTTTAGAAGTATCTGGCTGAATCCAGAATTCTTCGCCAGTTTTTAATTTAAATAGCGCCTTAGGAAGCGAAACTCCACCATAGGGATTTTTGCCGTTATCTGGAACATAATAACGCAACCATAAAATTGCTGGCGAAAGCATTCCATTGCCAATAGCGCCAGTGGATGAAAACGGCCCGCCAACACGCGTATTTCCCTGTGCTCTAAAATATTCGTTTTGCAATACTGGATTTAAATCGACCATGTTGCCTTGCTTTAAATCAAAATAAGCATGATAGTGCCGATTAGTTGCGTTTCTGTTTTCGCCCACTCTGAATGGATTTATGTTTCCCGGGTCAGGATTGATATCTGCATCAATCAATGGCACTTCCATCTGGCCGCGGTTGCCGGCATAAGGAAATTGCGGATCAAAGGGCGGAGAAACTTGCAAGCTCATAAATCGGGCATGCGGAAAATCACCCTCAATAACCAATTGAGAATCATAAGGCGCGATATAGATTAATTTTTGGTAGGTTACATGAGTAGCGGCATTGTTCATGCGCAGATGTTGCCAATTATCTGAATCTGGCTCTTCTCGAGCAGGAATTCCATACCATTGTTCTTCTGCTGTAATTTCATCGGGCTTATATAATTTCCAGTGATTGGTTTTTGCATTATCAATATCTTCTCCCAGATAGCCGGCCGGAATTTCAGCAGGATTTTTGCCAGCCAGCCAGCCCCTGATATAATCTTCTAGTTTTTTTGAAAGTTCTTGGCCGGCTACTATTTGTTTTTTATAGAATTCAGAATTTTTAGAATAAGGATCTTCTTTTTTACAAATATCTAAGATTTGATTAGCTGTTAAGCCCGGAAGGTTTACGGTAGAGATTCTGCCCGCATCTCTGCCTTCGGGCATTTTTGTTTTTAAGGCAACGCTTTTTTCCTGCTTGTTATAGCTGACTGATATTTTGCCCGAGCAAGCGCCGTGGCCGGTATTCCAAACAATAGCGCTGCCTTGGTTTGATCCTTGAATTGTGCCGCAGCCGGAAACTTCCCATTTGGGAGTGCCAAATTTTGTACATTCAGGATCGTCTTTACCATTGGAACATTTAAAATTAACTATTTCATAGAGGCCGAAAACATCATTGGTGTTTTTAGGATTTATTGCCAGGCCTTCTTCTATTATGCCTTCGCAATCCGCAGAGCAGGTGCCTTTGTTAAGCTCCCATCTTTGGCAGATATTATCTCCGCATTTTGACTGGCGCCATTTATTTGCAACAAATAATAAAGTTAAAACAACAAATATTATTGCCAAAATAATTAAGACGTTTTTTATTGTTTTGTTCATATTTTTAATTTTGCTTGCCGCAGGCGCCGGCAAATTTTATTTTATAAATATCTCCGTTGATATGCGGGCCACTGGTTTCTTCGCTGGAAACATGCGACATATAAATGGCTGCGCCGCTTGGATCCCAGCTTTGTTCTTCATTATGTTTGGCCAAGGTGTCATATTCTGGATAACCAGGAGTGTTGAAATGAGTGATTTGTACCAGATTGCTGCCATCCGGATTCATCAGCCAAATTTCATCATTGGTGGCTGGGTATTTGTCCATTATTTTGATGGCGATTTTTTTGCCATCAGGAGAATAAGCAATTTCTTCTTCCACTTGCGGGGTATTGGTAATTTGCTTCAAATTTCCTCCGTTTAAATCAGTGGTATAAATATCCGGCCAAAGTTCGGTGCCATCAGGACTTTTGGTCAAATCAGAATAGGAATAAATAAATCCTTTATTGTCAAAAGTAAATCCTTCGGGCTCAACCATAGTGAAATTAGCTGGAGGATTAACAGTTTTTATATCAGCGACAATCGGTTTGCCACTGGCGTCATATGTGATTTTTGTATATTTGGCGCGCCAGATACATAGTTCTTCGCCCTTGCGCAAGGAAAAACTTTCTACACCCCACCAACAACCCGGATGCTTATCTACTCCTGGCTTGCCATTGGGGTATTTTTCCATCATAAACTCTTCTCCCCAAGTAATCATAGTGCCGTCAAAGGAATAATAAGGTTCAATCATCCCCCAATTGTCCGGATAATCAGTAATCTGCCAAAAAGCCGAGCCATCAGCTTTGGCGATCCAAACATTATAATTTCTGCCAATGCCTGGTCGGGCTGTGGTGCCTATGCCTTTTCTGGGATATTTGGCTGATTCAGCGCCAAAGATAATATATTTGCCATCTGGCGACCAAGCTGATTGGCCGCGATGGCGGGTATTGGCCAAAGCCGCTTTGCCACAAGTTAAGCATTGAATATTGGAAAAATCTGCATTCATGGTAAAAACTTCGAATTGATCGTTAACTTCATCGGTAAAAGTTATCTTTCCCTGGGGCGAAGTCCTGGGGAACGAGCCATTAACTGCGGTTTTTTCCACGCTAACAACTTTGCAGGGGTTCTCATTCCCCACCGGTTTTTCGGCTAAAATCCCCGCCTCGTAACCCTCAACCTCCTGGGGTAAAGCTGCAAAAGCGCCGTAGATATCGTTTAATTCGTACCAGCACATTTTGGTGTCTTGAGAACATTCCAAGGGCTCGCCCAAAATGCCAGCGTTCCTTCTTTTGGTAGCATCGCCTTCGTATCCTGGCCAAGTAATGGTTGTTTTATAGGTTACTAATATTTCTTTGCCAATGTAAGAATCCTTTTTAGAATAATCGTCAAAAGATAAGCCGATTAATCCGGATTCCGGCCCATCTTTGGCGTATTTTACAAAATAGGAGCCGATTTTTTGGTACTGAGCGCTAGAATCAAAAACCGAGAGCTCGCCCGAAGACCAGGTAATTACGTTGTCGCCCGCCTCAATATTTAATTCGCCCCAAGTGCCGTCCCAAAACATGGGTTCGATAGTGGACGTGCCCACCAGTTTTTTGCATAAAATAGTCTCGTCTTCCTGGATTAATTTTACGCTTTTACCAATGTCTTCCAAATTAAGCGCCACCTGCGGAGAACCAATATCGGGATGATATGTAAAAAGGGCAGGCCAGCCAAAAGCCACCATATAGGCGCCCTGTTTTTCAACCGAACCCGAACAGGAGACTTGCTGGGCTGTTTGAGCCAGAACCGTACCAACGCTTGCCAAGCCAATGCTTGAAGTCTGATTTGTCTGTTTTAACCCTTGAAGTAGTTTTAATTTTATTAATTGCTTGATCCTTTCGGGGATTACTCTTTTTGAAGAATTTAAGCTGATAATCTGCTCTTTAATGCCCTGGTATTGCTTGAGTTTTTCAATAAGAGCTTGTCGCCTTTGCTGCATTAGCTCAATCGCAGCATTCTTTCTGCTTTCCAACATTTTCTTTCGAAAATTAGAAAGAAGATAAAGAAACAAAGCTCCTAGAAGAATAACAATAAGCACAATAATTAAGGTTTTTTGCCAGGTTTTTAAACTAAATCCTTTTTTAACTTCACCCGAAGTTACGGGTGTTTGAAGATTATTTTCTTGAGGCATAGATTTTTTAATTAATTAGTTATTTTTAATATATTATATAACCATTTAATTTATTATACAATTAAAACGCCCTTTTTAAATGGGGTTAAATTACAGAAATTCATTATATTTGCGGGGGCACAAGGATTCGAACCTCGATCACTTCTTTTGGAGAGAAGTATTCTGCCGTTGAACTATGCCCCCAATATATTAAAAATATCATTTTTAAGATAAATTTTCAACCAAAAAAAGCCCAGGACAAAAGTCCTGGGTTGTTTGCTTTAATATTTTAATTTTCGTCTTTTTTAACCAATTGCGCCAATAAATCATCCAGCCTGTCTATTTTTAAAATGATATCCCTTAAACCTCGGTAAACGGCTGAAACTTCATTGTCGTAAAAATCTCCCAAGTTTGGGTCGTTCTGCCCCATTTGGCAATATTCTGCGGTTGCTTCTTCGGCTTTCTTTCTTGCTTTGTCGCAAAGCAAATTTAATTTCCCGCGCAAAAGAATAATCTCTTCTTCACTAATTTCGGAAGTCTGCCGACCGGTTATTTTATCAAAATCCTCTCCGGGTTGAATATAAAGAATCAGTTCTTTTATTTCTTTTAAAACTTCTTCGGGCCTGGGCTTTAATCCGTATTTTTGCTGAACGCGCTCTTTAAATTCCTGGTACGGAGAACTGCTTATGCCCACCAAATTAGGGTTGCTACTGTAAATCTTTTCCCTGTAATCGCACCGGGGACACTGATAAAATTCTACATGCCAATCTACATTGTCTTCCGGAAAAGGATTTTCATAAGTTTCAGAAACCTTATCCAATAAATGTAAACAGCACAGACACGGCTTATCGGTTCTTTTAACTGTCTTGTACATGATCTCTCACCTCCTTTTATGTAAAATTAAGAACTGGCTTAATAATACAATACAAGTTATTATTGTCAACTTTTTGGGTAAAACAAAGCCCGGGTGCTTTACCCGGGCTAATCACCTACTTTTTGCCTTCTTTGTGGTTGGTATGCTTTCTACACCACTTGCAGAACTTTTTGAGTTCCAATTTTTTCTTGTCGTCCACGCCTTTGCCTTTGGATTTTTTGGTAAAGTAATTTATCCTTTTGCAAGCAGTGCACTGAAGCTTTAAAAACGGTTTTTTTGTTGCCATATGTTTTTTACTTTATGAATTATGAGCCGAGGACGAGATTCGAACTCGTGACCTTTCCCTTACCATGGGAGTGCTCTACCAGCTGAGCTACCTCGGCAAAATTAATAATTAACTTCTTGATGATTGATTAATTCTAAGGGAAAAATCTTCCCGTCCGAAAAATTTCTAACCGCAGTTTTAATGTCCGAATCTCTTAATCGGTCAATGCCCATTTTCTCTATTTCTTCCCGGGTAAACCATTTAGCGTCCATTAATTCTTCTCTATCAAATTTAACGTCTTCTTTCTGGGTATCGGCCGCGAATATTAACTTTACCGCATGAATATCTTTTAATTGCGGGTGGTTTCTTTTAATTAAATTAAAAATGCCAACCAATCCCTTAAATTCAACGTCTAATCCTGTTTCTTCTTTCACTTCCCTTTTCGCCCCGCTTATTATATCTTCACCCTTTTCCAACCAACCAGCAGGATGATTCCACAAACCCTTATCCTTTTTCAATTCCTGGACTAAAAGAAATTTATTGTTTTTCCTAACAATGCAACCAACTACTATAAATGGCCAATCTTGATATTTTTCTTTTCTGTTTTTATCCATAAATCAATCTGGTGGGCAGGGAGGGACTTGCACCCCCGAAGGCGTGAGCCACCTGATTTACAGTCAGGTCCGTTTGACTACTTCGGTACCTACCCAACGATTTTTTATTATACGATAAAATATGCTATTTTTCAATTACTTTTCCGTGTTTTTCACGCCAGTTTTGAATTTCTTTGTGGTGTCCCGAAAGCAGAACTTTGGGCACTAACCACGATTTACCTTTTACTTTAAAAACCTCGGGCCTGGTATACTGGGGATATTCGATAAATCCTTTGGCTTTGGTGATTCTTTCTTTTAAAATCTGGGGCTTTCCCAAAACGCCCGGCACCAAGCGCGACACGGTTTCGGTTAAAACCAGGGCCGGCAGCTCCCCGCCCATTAAATCGTAATCGCCAATAGACAACTCCAAATTGGCAATATGTTCGGCCACCCGCTCATCCACGCCTTCATAGCGCCCGCAAATTAAAATTATTTGGTCTAACTTTGATAATTGAAAAGCTAGTCTTTGATCAAACTTCCTCCCCCGGGGCGTAAACACGATTACCTTGGATTTCTTGCTTTTTTTCAATTGCGTTACGGCTTTTAAAATCGGCTCCACCTTCAGCACCATGCCCAAGCCCCCGCCAAAGGGCCGGTCGTCCACGGTTTTGTGCCGGTCTTTAGCCCAGCGCCTTAAGTTATGAATATTTATCTTAATCAGCTTTTTTTTCTGGCCGCGGGCGATTAAGCTCTCTTTTAAATAAGAGCTGAAAATCTCGGGAAAAATTGTAATAATATCGAATTTAAGCATATCTCTTTTAAAGAAAAACGGCGCTATCTGTTTGAACATAATAGCACCGTTTTCCTGTTTGGTAAATGGATTTTATATCTTAAAATCCTCAAGCCCTTCGCTCATTGGGGCTTTTCTTTCTCGAGTTCTGCCGCCTTCTGGCTCCTCGATCTTTAAATTCACTCTCGCGTGATTTTTAAGACCGACGATGCGAACCAGCGATCTGATTGATCTGGCAGTTGATCCGGCCTTGCCAATGATCTGACCCATATCTTCTGGGTGCACTTTCAAAGAAAGCAACACGCCCATTTCGTCGACTTTTCGGTCGACAACAACTTCTTCTGGGTGATCAACAAGGTTTTTCACAATATACTCAAGAAATTCTCTGTCTAAAGATTCCTTTGCCATATTCTTTCATTGTGTCTTTTCTAGTAGCCCGACCTTTCGTCGATTCTCTCTTTCAATATAACAGGAGAATCCGAAACTCCCCTTTTCGGGGAAATAGCTACTATGTTTATAGTATATTTTCAATATTTTTTGTCAACCTTTTAAATTCACGATTTAAATCCTGAACTTAAGGGGTTGGGAGAGGCATATTAAGATGAAATTCTTTTTTAGCCTCTCCCTTCTTTTACTTAACCACAATGCGGTGGGCAGTCGGAGACGGGGCGGCCCAGAAAGAAGGAACATCAACAATGGTATTAATTGGCTTTATAATAACACCGTTTCTGAACACTTCGGGCTTACGCAGGCCCCGCTTTTCAACCTGCTCTAACTGCTTGGCAATATGGCTAAGTCTTGCGCATGCGTCTGCTCTCATAATTTTCACCTCCCTTCTGTGTGTAATTTTAAGAGCTTATACTTATATTATACTATATTGTTATCTATTTGTCAATGCTTGACTTTAAGACCTTGTTATTGTAAAAAGCCCTTAGCAACTAATATCTTAATAATCTCAAAAAAAGAAAGGAGGTGATGAATTCTTGAAGTTTTACAAGGTGGATAAAGATCTGAGGGTTTCCAAGCTTACCCCGCAAGAGGAAAAGATCTTTAGCGGCAGAGTCGCCAAAATTGAAAACCACCAAGAAACCGATAAAAATAATTTTTTCGAACCTAACATGAAAGGAGGTGATCCCATGCCGCAAAAATCTTTAACGCCTCATCTGGCCAAAGTGATGAATGAAGCCATAAGAGTGGCCACAGACAACCTGATTACCGGGGCCGAGATAGAAATTATTGCCGGAAATATTGGCTATAAAAAACAGTCTGTCCTGGCTACCCTTTCGGACCTGGCTCGAGAAGGTTTTTTCGAAAAACTCGGAAAAGGTGAATACAAAATAATCATAAAAGAGTTTTCCGTAAAAACCGGAAAAACCATCACTCCGCGGTCCAAAAAACAAAAGGGCTGCCGTTCTAAAAGCGACATCAAAAACGAAATCGCCGAACACAAAAAAAGAATCAAGGATTTAGAATGGTTGCTCGAAAATTACGACCGGGCAACAAATTTAATCAAAGAGTAATCTTATAAGATAACAAAAGAGGAAACCAATTTTATGGTTTCCTCTGTTTTTTTACTTTTAAATATTTTATTCGGTTTTAGCAGGCCCTTCCGGCTTTGCCTCAACTGCCGCTTCTTGGGGTTTTTCCTCTTTTACAACGGGTGCTTCTTGATTTTCGGTTTTTGCTTCAGGAGCCACAGATTTAACTTCGGGCACGGCTGGCACTTCTTTCTTTTCAACTTTTTTGTGCTTGGAGATTTTCTTGCCCTCGATAATCTTTTCGGTTACCAGCATATTGTGCACTGTGGCCGAGGGCTGGGCGCCGACTGAAAGCCAGTATTTGATTCTTTCTTTATTAAGGTTCCTTTCTTTTTTTAAAGGATTGTAAAAACCGACCTCTTCGGTATAGCGGCCCGCCTTGGACGATTTTCTCTTGTCATTAACCACGATTTTGAAAAAAGGCTGATTCCTTTTTCCGGTTCTAAATAAGCGAATTACTAACATTTTTTTATTGTATTTTAATTACCATTTTTTAATTTCTAAAGCTTTTTTGGCCGCCGCTTCCTCGGCTTCCTGCTTGGACAAACCCTCACCCTTAGCCACCAGCTCTTTGTTTAAATACACTCCGATCACAAAGTTTTTGGCGTGATCCGGCCCCCGCTCCTCTAACACCTTATAGGTTGGGGTAATGCGGTTCTTCTCCTGGGCCTCTTCCTGAAAATGCGACTTGGCGTCTTTGTACAGATTGGCTTCTAAAATATGCGGTAGCTCTTTTAACAAATGCTTTTTAATGAAATTCTGGCATATTTTGTAGCCCGAATCAAGGTACAGGGCGCCAATAACCGCTTCAAAGGTATTGGCTAAAATATACTGCCGAGCCTTGCCCCCTTCTTTTTCCTCACCTTTGGACAGCAGCAAGAAATCGTTAAAGCCGACTTCTTGGGCGATTCTCGATAAAATTTTGGCATTAACCAGCGCCGCCCGCCAATTAGTCAATTCGCCTTCGGATTTATCCGGATATTTTTTGTACAAATCCTCGGTAACCACTAATTCCAAAACCGCGTCGCCCAAAAACTCCAATCGTTCGTTGTTTCCCAAATTCAAATCCGTATTTTCGTTTAAAAAAGAGCGGTGGCAAAAAGCCTGGGCCAATAAATTCTTGTTTTTGAATTTTACCCCCACGCTTTTTTCGAATTTTGAAAAATCTTTCATTATTTGAACCCTAAAGCCGCAAGGTCAAAGAATTCTTTCTCAGGCATTACGGCTTTGTGGCTGTTAATTTTCTATTTTTTCTTCTTTTTCTTTTTCTTCTTTTTTTTCTGTCTTTTTTTCCGGCTCCTCCTGAATACCTAATTCCTTGTATACGGTCCCCAGCACGCCGTTGATAAACCGGCCCGAGCTTTCCCCGCCAAAGTTTTTGGCCAGCTCAATCGCCTCGTTAATGGCTACCTTGGGCGGCACTTCTTCCCTTTTGGAAAAAATAAGCTCGTATAATCCGATTCTTAATACATTCCTGTCGATAATATTTATTTGGTCTAGCGGCCATTCGGGCGCCGCTTTTTCGATAATCTTATCAAGCTGCGATATTTTGGAAATAACGCCATTGGACAGCTGCCAAATAAAATCCTCGCTTTCCAGCCCCGGGGCGAATTCTTTAATGTTTTTTTCAAGAATTGCCTTTAAATCCTTCTTTTTATTGAAAAAATCCCACTCGTACAAGCTTTGCATCACAACCGATCTGGAAAGATGGCGCGAAGACATAAATTAAAAAAGTTGTTAAATTATTTTTTGCTCAAACCCTCCCAGCTCGTATTTTCTGCCGCCCCCTCTTTAGTTTCTTCTTTTGCCTGCATTTCCTTTTCTTTCTGCTTTCGTTCTTTTTTGTTTAATTTCTTTAAAACATCTATCACTTCCCGGCCGTTATAATACCCGCAGTTCTGGCAGGCATTGTGGGGCAAAACTGATTTTTGGCATTTTGGGCACAAAATCAAACCGGGGCTTTGAAGGTAAATATTGCCCCGTCTTTTGTTTCTTCTGGACTTTGTGTGTTTTTGCTTTGGTACACCCATAACTGTTTAAAAGGTTATTATATAGCTTAATATAAAACACAAAAAATTGCAAGACGTTAAATAAATAAGCCCTTGGTTAATAAAACAACCAAGGGCTTTTTTCCGTTTCGCAGCAACGGTGTTTACTTGTCAGGGTTAATCACCCGGATGGTGTCGGTACCGATTACGGGCTGGCCCTCAAAAGTTGTGCCTGTTAAAACCATCTCGGCTTCGGACGGGCTGACAATTGCCTGAATCTGGGCGCGGCTGAACTGACAGAATAAGTTTCCGCCATCGTCAGGCTGAGCCTTGTAAGCCGGCACGCCGTTTAAAGCCAGGGTGGCCGGGTTGATCTGGGCAAATGGAATGTCGGTATAAACTGTAACGGGGCTCCCTTTTGATTTTAAATTAAGGGTGTCGGGGTCAACATTAATGTTTGCAATAATAGTTTCGTATTCAACCTTAATGTTGTCCACCAAACCGTTGGCCCAAAGAGTTTGAGGCCGGCTGTTCCAGTTTTCAGCCGCATAAACCACGCCGATTTTAACCGCGGACAAATCAAGAATGTCTAACGGTCCGCCGCCAAAATCATTAAGGCCCCAGTTTTCCGGAATTAACTCCATCTGATAGCGCAGCCACTGGGTGCCGTCGGCCCCGGCAATAATAGAATCGAATAAATTATCCTCTAAGCCGGGCGGGCCGTAAAGCCCGGTGTTCTCCTCGTGGTAATTCCATAGCATGGCGCGGGTTTCGTTAACGCCGTCTGATAAAATCAAGTCTGCATCCATGCCCCAGCCCCAGTAAGACTGCGGTTCGGCGCGCTGAATGTCGGTCATATCAATTAAAATTGAAATCGCATGCGTTAAATTAAATGTTTGATTATACCAGGCAATGGTTTGAGTTTTGTCGATGTCCTGCCATTGGCTGTAGTCCCCGACTATCTTGGCGCCCAAGCGAACGGATTTTGTTCCCTCGGAAGCCCGGTCGAGTACCACGTCGCTGGTATACTCGTGCTGGGTACCCGGCCACGCGTCCTGCCGCTGCTCAATCGTCCAGTCAGACAGCCCCTGCTCAAAGCTCAAATTGGCCCGTACCGGCTGCCAGGCAAACAATATGCCCGCAAGTACAATTAACAAATACATCTTTTTCATTGGAACCTCCTTGTTCTGTGTTTTGTGTTCTTTTCCGTTTTCGCCAGGATCAACTTAGTTTTTTTTATCAACCACCCCCTTTCAAAAATATTGTTATGGGTTTTACTGCGAACTTGTTTTAAATGTCCAAGATTTAGAATAATAACATTTTTAATTAATTTGTCAATAAGAAAGGAAAAGGCCCGTCGCTTAAATGCGCGGGCCTTTTTTTGGGGTTGCCCTGTTTAAAGGGCCTTAAAGGGGTTTAATTATCTGTTCGTGCCCCGCTTTGTTTGCCACACATGTCGCCGGCGAGCGTAGGTTTTCCATCGAGCCTTCCGCTGCTTTCTTGGCTATCTGTGCCAGGCTGTGGTTATTATAATCAAAGTAGGGATGCGAAGCGATCAGGGCTTCAACCGCCTGGTCTATGGTAGTAGCGGTCTGACCCGAGCTGCCGATAGAGATCGCCTGTGCATCTATTGCGACCGTCTGCTCTGCGGCCTTATTATCTTCAACTGCATTCTCGAAGGTGTTACTCTTGGTGATACTCTGCTCATAAACGGCAATTGGCGGGCCGGTGTTTGAACACATGGCTTGGCTCACCATGAGGGCGCAAAAAATGCCGCACAACACTGCGATAAACAATAACTTCTTCATGACGCACCTCTAAGCTGGTTAACGGTTGCTTTGCTTCTTCTTGTCTTAAATTAAGTTTCTTAGGTTTCTTTGATAATCACCCCCTTTCTTTGTTAAAGTGCTGTAAAAAAACAACAGTTATTAAATTATAGTATTTTTATTTTTGGTGTCAATAAACAAAAAAGCTAACAGGTTTAAAGCTCTTGCGATGAATTTTACAGGGGCCGTACTTTTTTATCTTTTTAAAATGAAGCCGGGTCGGGTAGCCCTTATGAATATTAAAGCCGTATTTGGGGTATTTTTTATGCAGTCTTTCCATTATTCTGTCCCGGGAAACTTTGGCCAAAATGGAGGCTAAGGCGCAGGAAGCGACTTTTTCATCGCCCTTGATAATTGATTTTTGGGGCAGCTTTGTTTTTAATTTCATATTGCCGTCTAAAATCAAAAACTCAACCTTGCCCCCCTTTTTTTCCAAATCAACTATTGCCTTTAGCATAGCTAATTTGGTCGCTTCTAAAATATTGATTTTATCAATCACCTTTTCAAAAACAATACCGATCCCCCATTTAATATTAGGGTCCTTGGTGATTATTTTATAAAGCTCTTCCCGCTTTTTGGCCGATAATTTTTTGGAATCTTTAATGCTTTTAAGCGGTAGTTTCAACAAAGGAAACTTTAAAACCGCCAGAGCCGAAGCCACCACGGGTCCGGCTAAGGGTCCCCGGCCGGCCTCGTCCAAACCGGCTACTAATTTATAGCCCTTTTTCCATAATCTTTTTTCTTCGTTAAAAGTCATTAACTTATTATACCTATTGCTGTATTTTTGCATATTTAATTTGACAAAATTAAAAATATATGCTATTGTAAAAAACACGATCGAGTACGTTTAAATAAAAATAGGAAAAAATCATTTTAACAAATAAAAGATTTTAAACAGCAGCCAACCAGCTCATTGAAAGGAGTGATTTTTATGAATAAAATAAAGGTTCTCTGCATTAGTGCCAGCCCAAGGGGGGCCGAAAGCGAAAGCGAAAAAATGCTGACCCAGTTAATGCTTTGGATTAAAAAATACGGGGGCGAGGCCGAATTGCTTCGTTTGGCCGAAAAGAACATCCTTCAATGCGAAGGGTGCTATTCCAAAACAAGGCACGGCGAAAAATGCACCTATCCCTGTATTCATGAGGGCAAAGACGACACTGCCGAAGTTTTAAAAGAAATCGTTAATGCCGACGCCATCGCCATTGCCACTCCGATTTATTGGGGATCAGGCTCGGCCCTGATTCAACGATTAATCGAAAAACTAACGGCGGTTGAAAACAATTCGGATAAGTTTGCCGGCGGAAAAGATCCTTTAGAAGGAAAGCCGTTTTTGCTAATGTGCTCCCAAGAAAGCGAAGGCGCTTCTCTTGCCCTGTCTCAAATTAGCTGGGCTTTAAACCATCTGGGAATGGTCTCATTGCCCTGGCACATTTTTAAGCAGAAAATTCTGAACAGAAGAATTGTCCGAATGGGCATGCGCCTGATCGGAGAAAGAAAGTTTGAATGGATAGACAATACTATCCGCTTGGGCGCCCGAAACCTGGTAAATGTCTCAAAGCTGCTAAAAGGTTATGAATTCGACGATAAAGACTGGGCCGAACCGCGCTGTTGATTTGTTTGTTATAAAACACAGAAAAAGAGGTGTTCCTACAAAGGAAACACCTCTTTTTAATTATGTTAAATATTAAAACGCTCATTCAGGCCACTTCCAGAAATCTCTATCTTCAATAAACCACATTATAAAGGGCAGAATCTGATCGATCGCTTCGCCAAAGCCATTGTCCCGGCTGATTCCGCAAACATCCCTTTCCATTCGAGACTGAAAAACGCTTATTAAGGCAAGTGGCGCTCCGCCCGGAATCTTTCCCTCTTCAAAAAAGGAATCTATCGTTTTTATTCTTTTTGCCGCCTCAACGCATTCGGGCGAAGAACAGCTTTCAACATGAGCTAAAAATTCATCAGCCTCATCTTGAGTCATCCCGAAGTTCAAAACACTGTTAGCTACAACAAATCTTTTAGTAGCAGCAAACTTTATATCTGTGCCACCCGGCCCCTCCTTTAAAAATACCAGGGCCGTATCGCCAAAATAAAAATGCAGCATGTCGGCAAAAACCCAACCAGCTATTCTTTTAATCGCGTCTGAACAGGTTTTACAATCCATTGGTTTTATCCCTCCCTATTGGTTTTTTCCCTCTTAACTTTTAAATTTTCTACTTAATATTTTAAATATTTATTGCTTTTTGTCAAGGGTCTCGAGGTGTTTACTTCTGGTTAAAAATAACTTAAAATGAGATAATTCAATAGGCGCTTTTTTTATTTATGGAACAAAAATTCACCCATTTGCACGTGCACTCTCATTACTCTTTGCTCGACGGCCTGCCCAAAATCGACCAGCTTTTGGATTATGTAAAAGAGCTGGGCATGGATTCTTGCGCCTTAACCGACCACGGGGTAATTTACGGTGCCGTGGAGTTTTTCAGAAAAGCCGTGGAAAAAGGAATTAAGCCCATTATTGGCGCCGAGCTTTACGTGGCCTTTGAAACTTTGGATTTAAAAAGGCCCAATATAGATGATAAAAGATACCATCTGATTTTGCTGGTTAAAAACGAGCAGGGCTATAAAAACCTGGTGAAGTTAATTACCAAAGCCCAGTTAGAGGGTTTTTACTACCGGCCCCGAATCGATGAAAACATTTTAAAAGAGCATGCCGAAGGCCTAATCGGATTGTCCGCCTGCATCCAGGGAAAAATTCCCAATTTAATTCTGGCCGGAAAAAAAGAAGAAGCGGAAAAAACCGCTCTTAGATACCAAGGAATTTTTGATAAAGACAGCTTTTATTTGGAACTCCAGCACCACGCCCATTCGGCCGACCAGAAAAAAGTAAACGCCGGCTTGGTGGAAATTTCCAAAAAACTGAATATCCCCCTGGTGGCGACCAACGACTGCCACTATTTAAAGCCCGAAGACGCTGACGCCCAGGATATTTTAATGCTGATTAATACGGGGTCTGACCCCAACGATCCGGAACGCATAACTTTAAAATCAGACGATTTTTCCTTAAGAACGCCCCAGCAGATGTTTGAAGATTTTAAAGACTTCCCCGAAGCCCTTGAAAACACCCAGAAAATCGCTTCTTTGTGCAACTTCCAATTTATTCTGGGGAAAACCAAGCTTCCCCAATTCCAGGTTCCCGACAACAAAACCGACAAAGAATTCCTGGAAGAGCTGTGCCAGGAAGGAATTAAAAAAAGATTCGGCCAAAACGAATCGCAAGAAATAAAAGACAGGCTTAATTACGAATTATCGGTTATCAGCCACACCGGCTTTACTTCATACTTTCTAATCGTCCAAGATTTTGTTAATTGGGCCAAATCCAAAAGAATCGTGGTGGGCCCGGGCCGCGGTTCGGCTGCCGGCTCTTTGGTTTCTTACGTTTTGGGCATTACCAATGTTGACCCGTTAAAATACAACCTGCTCTTTGAAAGGTTTTTAAACCCCGAAAGAGCGGCGGGACTGCCTGATATTGATTTGGATTTTACCGACCGAAGGCGCCCCGAAGTGTTAAACTACGTGGCTGAAAAATACGGCCGCGATAAAGTGGCCCAGATTATTACCTTTGGCACTATGGCTGCCAGAGCCGTGGTACGAGACGTAGGCCGGGCTTTGGGCTATCCTTATGCTTTATGCGATAAAATCGCTAAATTAATCCCCTTTGGCTTAACTTTGGACCAAACTTTGGCCCAGGTGCCCGAATTCAGGCAAATGTACATTGATGAACCGGAAACCCAAAAACTGATTGATTTTGCCAAGAAATTGGAAGGCTGCGCCCGGCACGCTTCCACCCATGCCTGCGGCGTAGTAATTGCGGCTGAACCTTTGGATAATATCGTACCGCTCCAGCACCCGACTCAGGATGATGACGCCATTGTTACCCAGTACGACATGGATTCGATCGACCGGCTCGGGCTTTTAAAAATGGACCTGCTGGGCTTGAAAAACCTAACCATTATCGAAGATACTCTGTCCCGAATTTACAAAGTGCAGAACAAAAAAATCGACATTGAAAACATTCCCTTGGACGACAAAAAAACCTTTAAACTCCTGCAACAAGGAAATACCATTGGCATTTTCCAATTGGAATCGGGCGGCATGCAGCGCTATTTAAAACAGCTAAAGCCTACGGACCTGGAAGACATTATTGCCATGGTCGCCCTCTACCGCCCCGGACCCATGCAGTTAATTTCTGAATATATTGACGGCAAGCATCAAAAAAAACAGGTTGAATATTTGCACCCCAAATTAAAGCCGATTCTAGAAAGCACTTACGGCATTGCGGTTTACCAGGAGCAAATTATGGAAATTGCCAAAGAGCTTTCCGGCTTTACACTGGCCCAGGCCGATTTTTTAAGAAAAGCGATCGGAAAGAAAATTAAAAAGCTGCTCATGGCCCAAAAGGAAAAATTTATCGAGGGTGCCAAGAAAAACAACATTGATGAGGCCATTGCCCAAAAAATCTGGCTTTGGATCGAGCCTTTTGCCAGCTATTCTTTCAATAAATCGCATGCCACTTGCTACGCCTTAATCGCCTACCAGACCGCCTTTTTAAAAACCCATTATCCGGTGGAATTTATGGCCGCGCTTTTAACTTCGGAAAAGTCCGAAGTGGAAAGAATCGGCTACTTAATTGCCGAATGCAAAAAAATGGGCTTGGAGGTGCTGGCGCCCGATATTAACGAAAGCCTGCAGAACTTTACGGTAGTGCCCGAGCAGAATAAAATCCGCTTTGGCTTACTGGCTATTAAAAACGTGGGGAAAAACGTGGTGGAAGCGATTGTGGAAGAAAGAAAAACCAACGGCCCCTACCAATCAATCAACGATTTTCTTTCAAGAATCGACCCCAAGGTGACCAATAAAAGATCTATGGAAAGTTTGATTAAAGCCGGCGTTTTTGACAGAATGGAGGAAAGGAACCGCTTGCTCTTTAACCTGGAAAAATTGCTCGATTGGGCAAAAGACCACCAAAAGAATAAACTGCAGGGCCAAAAGGGCCTGTTTGACGGCTTTAAAAACAGCAATCATTTCCAATTAATCCAGGCCTCCCCGGCTTCTAAATCCGAAAGGCTGGCCTGGGAAAAAGACCTGCTGGGGCTTTTTGTCAGCGCGCATCCTTTGGAAGACTACCAAAAGGCCTTGGAAAAAAAGACCGTGCCCATTATTAACATTGACGACAAATGGATTTCAAAAAGAGTGCGGGTGGGCGGCGTAATTTCCAATATTAAAAAAATCATTACCAAAACCGGAAAGCCCATGCTTTTTGTGGGCCTGGAGGATTTAACCAGTAAAATTGAAATTGTGGTTTTCCCTTCCATAATTGAAAGGGGCGCCACCGCTTTCCAGGAAAACAAAATTGTGATGATTTCGGGCCGGGTGGACAACCGCGACGGCAACCCTAAAATTATCGCCGAAGACATTGAAGAAGTTTTAGAAGTTTAATTTATATAAAACAACACATGAAAATTGCCATTATTGCCGATTCGGTCAGCTGCCCTACCAAAGAACAATTGGAAAAATATGAGTTTGAAATCGTACCTATTAACGTAAGAATTGAGGGCAAGGTTTACCGGGACTACATCGATATTACCCCCACTCAAATTTACCGCATGTTGGATAAAATCCAGGAAGGCTGGGCCACCTCGGCTCCTTCTCCGGGCGATTGGCTGGCCAGCTACAAAAGAGCAATGGAAAAAGGCGCCAAAGAGATTATTTGCATTACCATATTTAAGAACCAAAGCGCCACCTGGAATTCGGCGAGAATCGCCGCCGAAATGATAAAAAGCGACCATCCTGATTTAAAAATTGAAATTATCGACAGCCGAACCGCGGGCGCAGGCGAAAACATTTTATGTCAAATAGCGGCCAAAGAAAGAGAGAAGGGAAAAACCTTTGAAGAAATTGTAAGCTTGATAAAAGATTTAACCGGCCAGGTTCGGGTGTATTTACTGCCCGAAACCATAAAATACGTTTATCGCTCCGGCCGGGTGCCAGAAATAGTTTCTAAAATCGGCAGCCGTTTGCCTTTAAAAATTATCATGGGCGTGCATTTGGACAAGGTAAGCTTTGAGGGCACCGCCCTATCCAAGGAAAAAGGCGTTGAAAAAATATTAAAAACACTAAGAGAAACCTACGATAAAAACTATCCCGATATTATTTTAATGCATGCCGACGCCCAAAAAGAAATTGAAGAATTGTCAAAAAAAGTCAGCGATTTATTACCCCAAAGCCAGATAACCATTTCTGACTTTTCGGCCGTTACCGGCTATATGACCGGCCCCGGCACCCTGCTTTTAGGGTTTATTGCAAAAAAATAATTTAAAAACTTATGGAAAATAAAATTGAAAACATTCGCCATTCCCTATCGCACATTTTAGCCGCCGCCGTGCAGGAACTCTATCCTAATGTTAAATTCGGCATCGGCCCGGCTATTGAGAATGGCCTTTATTACGATTTTGAATTTAGCCCGGATGTAACGCCCGACTTAACAAAGATTGAAAACAAAATGAAGGAATTGATTAATAAGAATATTAAATTTGAAAAACAAACCGCCGCCAAAAAGAAGGCTTTGGAGATTTTTAAAAAACAGCCTTACAAAAAAGAGCTCATTAAAGAGTTAAAGGAAAAAAACGCCACCCTGTATTTAAGCGGAGAGTTTTTAGACCTTTGCAAAGGACCGCACGTAAAAGCAAGCGGAGAAATTCCCGCAGACTCTTTTAAATTAGAGAGAACAGCCGGCGCTTACTGGCGGGGCGACGAAAAGAATAAAATGCTGACAAGAATTTACGGCCTAGCCTTTGAAAACAAAAAAGAATTGGAAGACCATATTAAACTGGCCCAAGAGGCTGAAAAAAGGGACCACCGCTTAATTGGAAAAAATCTTGATCTGTTTGTTTTTTCGGATTTAGTCGGCAAGGGTTTGCCGCTTTTTACCGAAAAAGGCGCTACCATCAAAAGAGAGCTGGAAAGGTTTATAGTAAAAGAAGAATTAAAGCGCGGCTACAAACATGTTTGTACGCCGGATTTAGCCAAGGTTGAGCTTTATAAAACCTCGGGGCATTACCCTTATTACAAGGATTCCATGTATCCTTTAATGAAAATTGACAACGAAGAGCTGATTTTAAGGCCGATGACCTGCCCGCACCACTTCCAGCTTTACGCTTCAAAGCCCAGAACCTACAAAGAACTGCCCCTAAGAATCGCTGAATTAGCCAAGCAATTCCGCTATGAAAAATCGGGCGAGCTTACCGGACTAATCAGAGTACGCTCTTTCTGTTTGGCCGACGCCCATATTGTCTGCCAAGAAGAACAGGCTTTTGAAGAAATAAACAGCGTGCTTGATTTGATCGAATACGTAGCCTCGGTTTTGGGGTTTAAAAAGGGAACCGACTACCGCTACCGCCTGTCTTTGGGCGACCGCAAAGATGCTAAAAAATATTATAAGGACAACAAGGCTTGGGATTTTGCCGAAAGCGTTTTAAGAGAGGTTTTGAAAAAAAGAAAGTCAGTATTTTTTGAGGCGGCCAAAGAAGCGGCTTTTTACGGACCCAAAATAGACATCCAAATGAAAAACTTTGCCGGCAAAGAAGATACGGCCTTTACCGTACAATACGACTTTGTGATGCCCAAAAGATTTAATTTAACCTATATTGATAAAGACGGAAAGAAAAAAGAGCCGATTATTATCCACCGTTCCTCCATCGGGGCAATTGAAAGGGTAATGGCTTTGTTAATAGAAAAATATGCCGGCGCCTTCCCCTTGTGGCTGGCCCCAGAACAAGTCTGGCTACTACCCCTGGGCTCGCGCCATATAGAATATGCTAAAAATATAGAAAAACTGTTGAAAGAAAATGAAATCCGCTGCGTTTTAAAAGACGAAAATGATACGGTTTCCAAAAAAATCAGAGAGGGTGAAATGCAGAAGATTCCCTATCTGCTGGTGCTGGGCGACAAAGAAATAGAAGAAAAATCGGTTAGCGTTAGGGCTAAAAACCAGAATTTGGGCTTGATAAAAATAGATGAATTTATAGAGAAAATAAAAGAGGAAATAAAACAGTTAAAATAAAATGCCAAACCTTTCAGAAAACACCAAAAAATTAATCTCCCAATACCAAAACCTGCAAAAATCCCAGACCCCTAAAGAAAACGTTTCCACTGTACACGTGGACGAAGTGGCCAGCGCTATCGCTTCTTTTTATGAAAAAATAAGGGGCGTGGTGGAATGGCGGGAAGAGCATTTGTTAAGGCGAGCAGCCATTGAAAGAAAGCTAAAAAGACGGCTCTTTTTGCAAAAAAGCGCCGACGAAGTGGCTGAGCCTTTTGTATTGGAAATGATCCGCGGCGGGCATTTTCCCAACGACTCCATTGAAGAAAAAAAGATCGAGGAGATTAAAAAAATTCTTAACAAATACATTTTTATTCTGGAAAACAGTTCGGAAAAAAAGGGCGAGGAGCAAACCGAAATGCGGCTTTATAACTGGCTACTGGACATCTGCGCCTGTGAAATAGAGGAAACGCTTTCCAACCCAATCCAGGAACGCGCTTTGGTGGAATACATGACCGCCATAATGAAAGAAAGGATTCAAGTAAGCGAAAATGTTATGGCCAAAAAAATCATCCAAAAAGACGAAATCGAAAACCAGGTCTATATCGCCGTCCAGCGGGCCCTTTTTAAAATGGACAACTCCTACATCAGTTATCATTTATTAAAGAAAAAGTACCGAAACTGGCCCGAACTCTCCCAGGAAGAAGGAAAAAGCATTGCCCAAAACATCTACCAGCTATGGAAAGGGTTTGATCGGGAATTAAAGCACCCCCTTTCGGAAAAATTCTACCAGATTTGCGAAAAATACGACACGCCCTATCTGATCTTAGGCGATGTTATTTCACAAAACCCTTTAGAGACCGCAAAAAAATTATCCAACGGAGAAACGCTTGAAAGCCAAGCCCGCTCGGCTTACCAAAAAAGGCTTTCAAAGCTAAAATCACGGGTTTCCCGAGCCGCTTTTTACAGTACCGTTTCTATTTTTATGACAAAAATGCTTTTGGCTTTTGCTATTGAAGTGCCTTTTGATAAATATGTTTTAAAATCGTTTAATTATGAAACCCTGTGGTTAAACATTATTATCCCCCCGCTTTTAATGTTTCTGCTTATTTTAACCATCCGGCCGCCCGGTTCTGATAATCTTGAAAAGGTAATCGTTGAGGTAATTAAAATTGTTTACGAAAACAAGCAAAAAGAAGTTTATCCGATAAAAGCCGGGCGCAAAAAAAGCATTGTCTTCTCCTTGTTTATTCTGTTGTTTTATTTGATAACGTTTATTATTTCCTTTGGAGCAATAATATGGATTATGCTGAAATTAAAATTCAGCGTGCTATCCATGATTATTTTCTTAATGTTCCTGTCTTTAATATCCTTTGCGGGAGTGAAATTGCGCGAAAGGTCTAAAGAACTGCAGATTGTTGAGGTAAAAAGCCGGTTTTTAACCTTCTTAATAGACTCCTTCTCAATGCCCTTTTTAAGAATTGGCCGCTGGCTTTCCAAGAGTTTAGCCAAATACAACGTTCTTGTGGTTATCTTAACGGCTTTAGTAGATATGCCTTTTCAGCTTTTTACCGAATTTATCGAACATTGGCGCGCTTTTTTGAAAGAAAAAAAAGAGGAAATACATTAAAAAAACACCGCGCCCAGCGCGGTTTTTTTATTCTTGAAAAAAGCCTTAAAAACTGTTAATTTGAATAATTATGAAATATTACATCATCACTTACGGCTGCCAGATGAACAAATCTGATTCGGAAAGAATCGCCAAGTTGTTGCAAGAAAAAGGACATAAGCCGGTTTTGAATGAAAACAAAGCAGATTTAATAATAATCAACGCCTGTTCGGTGCGGCAATCCGCCATTGATCGGGTTTTTTCCAAAGTAAACAAATTTTATAAAAAGAAAAGGGTTATTATCGCCGGCTGCCTCTTGGCGGCTGACCGCAAAAAACTACAGAGCAAAGTTTACGACTTTTGGCACCCGGATAAATATTTTGCCTGCTCCCCTATTTACCAGAATAAACTTTCGGCTTTTTTACCCATTATGACCGGCTGTAATAATTTTTGCACCTATTGCGCCGTGCCCTATACTCGAGGCCGGGAAAAATCAAAAAGGGCAAATTATATCATTAAAGAAGCCAAGAATCTTATAAAAAAGGGCTACAAGGAAATAGTGCTTTTGGGACAAAACGTTAACTCGTACAAAGACGGTAAAATAAACTTTGCTAAGCTTCTTGAAAAAATCGCTGAAATTGACGGCGATTTCAAGCTTTCTTTCATTACCTCGCACCCCAAAGACATGTCCGATGAATTAATCAAAACCATTTCAAAACATTCCAAGATATCAAGGTGGCTAAACCTGCCCGTGCAATCGGGAGATAACACAATTTTAAAAAAAATGAACCGCAAATATACCGCCCAAGATTATATAAATTTAGTCAAAAAAATCCGCAAAAAGGTACCAGGCGTTAAAATTTCTACTGATATTATTGTAGGCTTCCCGGGCGAAACCTTGCAACAGTTCAAAAACACGGTAAAGCTAGCCAAAAAGGTTAAATTCGAAAATGCCTACATTGCCCGATTTTCGCCCAGGGCCGGAACACCCGCGGCCAAATTAAAAGACAATATTTCTATTAATGAAAAAAAGCGCCGGTGGCTGATTTTGGAAAAATTAATAAATAAAAAACATGCCCGATCATAAAAAAATAATCGTAATTTTGGGCCAAACCGCCAGCGGCAAATCGGATTTAGCTGTTAAAATCGCCAAAAAATTCAAGGGCGAGATAATTTCGGCCGACTCCCGGCAGGTTTATAAAGGCATGGACTTGGGCACGGGTAAAATAACTAAAAAAGAAATGAAAGGAGTCCTCCATTATTTATTGGACGTGGCCAGCCCGAAAACCAGATTTACCGTTGCCCAATATAAAAAGCTGGGCCTCGCAGCTATTAAAAAAATCCAGAAAAAAAATAAGGTAACGATTTTGTGCGGAGGCAGTGGTTTTTACATTCAAGCCTTAATCGACGGTGTTTTGCTGCCCAAAGTAAAACCTGATTTAAAATTAAGAAAAAATTTGGGAAAAAAATCAAATCTGGAATTGTTTAAAATGTTAAAAAAGCTCGACCCAAAAAGGGCTAAAAATATTGATAAAAACAATCCTCGGCGCTTAATCAGGGCGCTGGAAATCGTGCTTAAAACAAAAAGACCGGTTCCAATTTTTCAAAAAAATCCTCTGCCCTATCCGGTTCTTTTTTTAGGGATTAAAAAAAACGAAAAAGGGCTTAAAAAATTAATTGAAAAAAGGCTTTTAAAAAGATTAAAAAACGGCATGGTGGCTGAAGTTAAAAACCTCCGCAAGTCCGGGGTCGGCTGGAAAAAACTGGAAGATTTCGGTTTGGAATACCGCTGGATTTCAATGTATTTGCAGAATAAAATATCTTATAAGGAAACTGTCGAAGGATTAAAAAAAGATATTGAACGCTATGCCAAACGCCAGCTAACCTGGTTTAAAAAAGACCGGCGCATTGTTTGGTTAAAAAATGCAAAACAGGCAGAACGCCTAACAAACGAATTTTTAAACAAATAAAAGGGCCCAGAATCTTTGTCGATCTGGGCCTTATTAGACCATTATTGTCCGATTAATTATTGTCCGACTAAATACTGTCTAATATCGCTCTCGCTCTTTCTTGGAACTTGGGCCAGAAAACCACTGGGATTTTTAATCCGTTTTCACACAGATTAAGAAAATCCTCTGGAATTCTTTCCGGCCCGATGTCCGAAAGCACTTCAAATATCCGACTCTTAATCAGTTCTCTGGGCATTGGAATAGGTTCGGTGTTATGCCAGTACACCATCAAATCCTCAAGATTATAAATCTTGGGCAGATTCTCTACCATCACCTGGTACATTTTCTCTTCAACCGCACACTGCTCGCTGGTGTTAAACACGTTGCTGTTCCATTCTACCCTTAAAGAACCAAGTAAATCAGGGGTAACGCGCGGCTTCTTTTGAGGCAGCAAAGAAGATATGCCCAAAAAACGGCTTAAAACATTCTTTATTTCTTCTCGTTCCATAGGAATAAACCTCCTTTCTTATCTAGCCCGGGGCCAGATTTCAAGATGGGTACCCCGTCCGACAAGGGTAATTTTACCGTTGTTAAAATAGAAAGATTCAGAATTCCTCATAAAAATCGGTATCCGAATCCTCCAGGCGGTTTTGCTCTTGCTGAATTTGGTCAGAAAACTGGTGTTCGGTTCCTTTATCTCAGAACACTCCGGCGCCGGATAAACTTCAATGCAATTCTTGCCCTCTTTTAATAAAACCTTGTTATCGGTAAACTGATCTTTAATTTCGGCCGGAATAATAAAGCGCCACTTGCTGTCAATGCATACATCGTATCTCCCCGTAAACATGGTATTACTCCCTCCTTTCTTGATATAAAGGAAGCTTGACCACAAAAGTGGTTAACCCTAATTGCTTATCGGCTTTTACCTTAATCTCGCCGCCGTAATCGTTAACCGTTTGGCGGGCAATAAACAGGCCCAAACCGGTACCGCTTTCCTTGGTGGTAAAAAACGGGTTAAATATCTTATGAACCAGTTCTTCGGGAATGCACCCGCCGGTGTTTCCGATAGACACCTTGATAAAAGAATCGTCTTTTTTGGTTTTAATATAGATGTCACCTTCTGTTTCAATTTCCTCGATAGCGTTTCTGATAATCGAGGAAAAAACCTCCTCGATTTCTCCGTATTCGCCAAAAACATGAGGCAGCTCTGGTTCCAAACTAGATTCGATCTGGATCTTTTTATCTTCAAAAGAAAAAATTAGCTTGTCTTCGATCCCTTTCAGCATCAAATTCACATCAATCTCGACCTGATCAAGTTTATTTTTTTTATCCCTGCTTAAACGAAGAGTGTCATCTATAATCCGCTCAATCTTATCAACTTCCGCTACAATTATTTTGTGGTAGCTGTGGCAAAAAGTTTCCTGGCATTGGCTTTCTTTTTTCAGCATGCGGCGGGCAAATCCGCCGATAGCCGCTAAAGGATTGCGGATTTTATGGGCCACTTCCGCCGTAGCTCGCCCCAGAATCGCCAGATTTTCCTTCTCCGCCTTTTCTTTAAAAAGCACGTCTCTCTCCAAAAGCAGGGAAATCAACCGGGCCACATTAATGCAAAAATAAATATCCTGTTGGTCAAAATTCAGCTTTTCCTTGGTGGCGTCAACCACAATTACCCCAATCACCTTTTCCAGGGCGGTTAAGGGCAGAAAAAGCATGGCATTAATATTTTCATGGTAAATCAAAGGTTTGGTATTAACCATTCTTGCATCGTTTCCAGGATCAGGAATTAAAAGGTATTCCTGGGTTTCAACAACCTCTTTTATGGCAGGCAGTTCCGAGAAAGAAAAACTCATGCCCAAGCCGTGGCCCTCTTCGGGGCTGCCGGCAATTAAATAGGCTTTTTCCAAATCCGGATCCACCTTAAAAATCGAACAGCGCTCGATATTCAAAGTTTTTCTGATGCGGCAGATAATCAGCCCCATCATTTCGTCAAAATCAAGCTGTTCGATCTTCTCCAGCAATTCCACCAAAGCTTCCAGCTTTTCGCGGTCTATCTCTTTTTCCATATAAAACCACACTCCTTTCTGTTCTTGGTTTTTTGTTAAACACAAATCCGTCTTAAGTTTTTAAGTTGCTTTTAATAGGATTTTTTATTTTACTATACTTTCAGCTTTTGTCAATCAAACCCTTAATGATTTTTTGAGCCAGCTGCGGATTGGCTTTGCCTTGGCTTTTTTGCATTAACTGGCCGACTAAAAACTGCAGCGATGCCTCTTTTCCCTTTTTATAATCCTCTACTGCTTTGGGGTTGCTATCAATAATTTCTTTGGCAATTCCCGCTATTTCTTCTTCGTTACTGGTTTGAACCAGGCCCCTTTCCTGGATAATATGGGTTGGATCAGCGCCTTTTTTAAGCATTTCATCTAAAACTATTTTGGCAGTCTTACTGGAAATCTGGCCTTCGTAAATTAAAGTAATAAATTCGGCGAAGTTTTCAGGCTTAATAATAAATTGCTCTGAAATGCTGTCCCCTTTTAAAAGGCCCTGCAAATCGGTGATAATGTAATTTGAACAAAGCTTGGCTAATTTTAAAAATTCACCCTCGCTGACTTTTTCTTTTGTCTCGCTTTCTTTTACCCAGTTTCTCAATTCTGACGTTACTTTTTCGTAGTATTCGCCCAAGTCCTTGTTAAAAATAAAAATGCCGATTGTTTTTTCATCCAGACCGTATTCGTTTGAAAACCTTTCTCTTTTCTGCCCGGGCAATTCGGGAACTTCGGCTTTAATTTTCTGGATTTGCTCTTTGGTAAAATGAAGCGGGGGCAGATCGGGCTCGGGGAAATAGCGGTAATCGTGCGCCTCTTCTTTTTCCCGCTGGGAAAAAGTAACGCCTTTTGCATCGTCCCAGCCACGGGTTTCCTGAATTATTTTCTCGCCCGCCTCCAGGGCTTTGGCCTGCCGCTCAATTTCATACTCTAAGGATTTCTCCACCGCCTTAAAAGAATTAAGGTTTTTGATCTCCACCTTGGTGCCCATTTGATCGCTGTTTTTTAAAGAAACATTCACTTCCACCCTAAGTATGCCCTTTTCCATATCGGCGTCGGATACGTTTAAATACCTTAAAATAAGCTGTAACTCCTGGGCAAATTCCCGCGCCTCCAAAGCGGAAGTAATATCCGGCTCGGTAACCAGCTCCATTAAAGGCACGCCGGCTCGGTTAAAATCAACCAAAGAATAGTCCTTCTTTGAAGGATGAATTAATTTTCCGGTATCTTCTTCAAGATGTACCCGTCTGATTCTTACCTTTTTTCCGCTTATCTCCAAAAATCCTTCCCCGCACAAAGGCTCGTCGTATTGGGATATTTGATAGCCCTTGGGAAGATCGGGATAAAAATAATTCTTCCGGTCGAATTTTGAATACTCTGGAATTTGGCAATTCAAAGCAAGGCCGGTTTTCAGTACCTTTTTTACCGCTTCTTCGTTAATAACGGGCAAAGAGCCGGGCTGCCCGGTGCAAACCTGGCAAATATTAGTATTGGGAGTTTTTTCATCCGGACTGTTCGGACAAGCGCAAAACATCTTAGAGTTAGTTTTCAACTCTGCATGTATTTCCAAACCGATAACGGGTTTGTAATTCATAATAAATTAAACTATTTTTTCTAAAATAACGAATGAATAATAATAAGGATTACTTTCATCTGGCCCGTTATCAACCCTTTTTACCTCCTGCCATTCCTTTATATCAAATTCCGGGAAAAAAACATCACCCTCAAAATCGGCTTTAATATAGGTCAAATAAAGACGCTGAGCCAAAGGCAGAAATTGCGAATAGACTGAAGCGCCGCCCGACACCATAACCTCCGGCTCGTCTTTAGCCAATTCAAGCGCTTCTTGAACAGAAGAAGCTTTTTGGCAATTTTGGGGCGCCAAAAAATTAGGATCCTTGGTTAAAATAATAAAACGGCGCCCGGACAAGGGCTTTGAACCGATTGATTCAAAAGTTTTCTGACCCATGATGCAAGCCTTGTTCAGTGTTTGCTCTCTAAAATATGCCAAATCGGCCGGCAGCTTCCAGGGCAAAGAATTTTTAATGCCAATAACATTATTGTTAGCCAGCGCGGCAATAATTGAAATTATCATAAAATTAAACCGCCATGGGCGCTTTAATGGCCGGGTGCGACTGATAATTAATTAATTTAATGTCTTCCATTTTAAAATCATCGATATTCTTAACTTCCGGATTCAGCCAGAGTTTAGATAGGGGCAAGGGTTCCCGGGCCAGTTGCTCTTTTACCTGATCAAAATGATTCAAATAAATATGTGCATCGCCTAAAGTATGAACAAATTCCCAGGGCTCTAAATTAACCGCCTGCGCCACCATGTGGAGCAACAAAGAATAAGAAGCGATATTAAAAGGCACGCCTAAAAAAGTATCGCAGCTTCTTTGATACATATATAAAGATAATTTACCCTGAACTGAAAAAAAGTGGAACAGCAAATGGCAGGGGGGCAAAGCCATCATGTCTAGTTCGGCCGGGTTCCAGGCTGAAACCAATAATCTCCGGTCGTTCGGATTCTTTTTCAATCCCTCGATTACCCGGCTAATTTGATCGATAGGTTCGTTATTATAGGGCGACTTCCATTTGCGCCACTGAACGCCGTAAATCCGGCCCACATCCCCCTCAAATTGGGCTTTGGGCTTCCAATAAGGGGCAAAAGCATTACCGTCCCAAATATGGCAGCCCATGGCCTGGAGTTCTTTTACATCGTTGCTGCCCTTTAAAAACCACAACAGTTCGGCTTTGACTTGTTCAAAAGCCAGTTTTTTGGTAGTTAAAGCGGGAAAGCCTTCTTGCATGTTAAATCTCATTTGAAGGCCAAAAAGCGCGCGCGAACCCACGCCGGTTCGATCGGGCCGATCAATCCCCTGCTCCAAAATCTGTTTTAAAACCTCCAAGTATTGTTTCATTTTTAAATCTTTAGTTCTTTTTTTACAATTCTTTTAACGTTTTGAAAAACCTGCTTGATTGATTTTTCGCCGTTGATAATTTTTACGTTTTTAAACTTTTTTGGCAAAATTTTATAAGTTTGCCAGATTTTTTTTAATTTCTTTTCCTGCTCAAAAATGGATTTGGGCCGGCCCCGCCCCTCAATCCTTTTCATGCAAACCCTGGGGCTGACTTTTAAAATAAAAGTCAGGTCGGGCAATAAAAAATTGCTGTTAATTTTCATTAACCATTTTAAATCCTGCCCCTCAGCCGCGCCATAGGCAAAAGTGGAAAAAAAATAGCGGTCGCAGACAACTATCTTACCTTTTTTCAAAGCTGGTACAACTTCTTTTTTTAAGTGCTCAGCCCGGTTTTTGGTAAAAAGCCCCTGAAGAGCGCGAGGGCTGATTTTTTTCTTATTTTCCAAAGCCTTTTTTATTAATTTCCCCGACTTTAAATTAAAGCTCGGCTCTCGGGTTAAAAACACCTTTTTGCCCGATTTGATTAAATAGTCCTTTAATAGTTGAGCTTCGGTGGAGTGGCCTGAACCATCCAAGCCTTCAAAAACCAAAAATTTGCCCGGATAAATGTTTTTTTGCATAAACTATCCTAAATTTTCAGCCTTGTTGCTGTCTTGCCCGAATTGTTCTTTGTCATCGACCAAGTCTTTTTCCTGCCAGTCCCTAGCCCAGTCGGCTACCTGAAAAAGCTTATACCCGCCGCCCGATTTTGAACCGACTACCCGTTTAATGCCGGCGTTAATAATCATTTTTTTACAGATAAAACAAGGAATACCGTCACCGCCTTCGCCGTCCCGACCGCCGTTATACAAATAAAGATCTCCGCCCAGCAAGCTTACGCCAGCCCTGGCGGCGTTAATAATTGCGTTCATCTCAGAATGGACCGAACGGCACATTTCATAATGGGTGCCGTGCGGGATTTTAAGCTTATCCCTTAGACATTCGCCCCTTTCTAAACAATCCTTGGTTTTTCTGGGTGCGCCGATATAGCCGGTGGAAATAATCTGATCGTCCCGCACGATAATCGAGCCGCCCTTGTTCCGAAAACAAGTAGCCCGCTCCCCGACCTTACGCGCAATAGATAAATAATATTCGTCTTTAGAAAGTCTTGGTTCCATAAAATTATTTTATAAATTAAAAAGCCCTAATATGATTAGGGCTCAATCTCAACTCCCATGTTCTTTGCTGTTCCTTCGATTATTTTCATGGCCGCTTCTACGCTGTCAGCGTTTAAATCAGGCATTTTCTTTTGGGCGATTTCTTTAATCTGGGCCTGGGTAATTTTAGCCACCTTGGTTTTATTGGGCTGACCCGAGCCTTTTTCAATGCCCAAAGCTTTTTTAATCAATTCGGAAGCGGGCGGCTGCTTTAGCTTGAAAGTGAAAGTCCGATCTTCAAAAATCGTCACTTCCACGGGCAGGGTAAAACCTTCTTGCGCCCTTGAAGCTTCGTTGAATTTTGAGCAAAACTCGCCCAAATTTATTCCGTGCTGGGCCAAAGAGGGCCCGACCGGCGGCGCCGGCGTGGCTTTGCCCGCGGGAATTTGCACTTTTACAATTGCTTTAATTTTCTTTGCCATAGATTATTTTTACTTAAAGTTTCTTAATTTGTAAAGAGTCCAGCTCAACGGGCGTATCCCGGCCGAACATATTAACCAATACGCGCACTTTGCCCCGGGCTTCGTCGATTTCCGACACCTTGCCGTCAAAATCTTTAAAGGGTCCGTCGACAATCTTTACGGCGTCTCCGGTTTTTACCTCGATTTTATACTGGGGCTCGTCCATGCCCATGCGCTTTTTTAGGTTTTCTATTTCAGCTTTTTCCACGGGCAAGGGAGTGGTGCCAGCCCCCACAAAGCCGGTAACGTTGGGCGTGTTCCTAACAATATACCAGGAATCGTCGGTTACGATCATTTCTACTAAAACATATCCCGGATATATTTTTTCTTCGGTAATCTTGCGCTTGCCGTTTTTAATCCTGATCTTTTTTTCTTTGGGCACGATCACGTTAAAAATCTTATCTTCCATGCCCAAAGACTCGATTCTCTGTTTTAAGTTTTTGGCCACCGCATCTTCGTAACCCGAATAAGTATGAATAACATACCAGTTTTTTTCCTGTGGCAGTTGTTGCTTTGACATTTATTTTAAAATGAATTCTCTTAATAAAGTGGTAAAGATGAAATCGAATAATCCTAAAAAAGCCGCCACGCCAAAAGAAACACCGATAACGATTAAGGTGTACTTTATTGCCTCCTGGCGGGTCGGCCAGTTTACCTTTTTCATCTCCAATCTTACTTCTTTTAAATAAGTGGCGATTTTTGAAAAAATATTCATAAATTTTTGTTTTGGGGATTTAAAAACAGCCCCGCGGGGCTATCTATTACCATGATAGCCCGAAAGAAAAAACAAGTCAAGTTTTAAATATCCAGGTTTTTAACCTTTTGGGCAAAGGCTTGAATAAACTTTCTTCTGGGCAATACTTCGTCCCCCATTAAAGTATCAAAAACCTTGTCTGCATCCCGGGCGTTTTCAATTTTTACCTGCAATAAAACGCGGTTGGCCGGATTCATGGTGGTGTCCCATAATTCATGCGGATTCATTTCGCCCAAGCCTTTATACCTTTGGATGTTAATAGCAGTTGATTTTTGCTTCTTTAAAGAACTGACAATTTCCAGCTTGTCGTCTTCGGTATAGGCAAAATCGGTTTGCTTTCCGGTTTGGATTTTATAAAGCGGCGGCTGGGCAATATACAAATGCCCGGCTTCGATAATGGGTTTAAAATACCTATAGAAAAAGGTTAAAAGAAGCGTACGGATATGATTGCCGTCCGAATCGGCATCGGCCATAATAATAATCCTATGATATCTTAATTTTTCCAAATTAAAGTCTTCGCCCACGGCCGTACCCAAGGCAATAATTAAAGCCTTTACTTCTTTGGAGGCCAAAATCTTATCAAGCCGGGCCCGCTCTACGTTTAAAATCTTTCCCTTAATGGGTAATATCGCCTGGAACTTTCGATCCCGGCCTTGCTTGGCTGAACCGCCGGCCGAATCTCCCTCGACAATATATAATTCAGATTCTTCGGCTTTACGCGAAGAACAATCAGCCAGTTTTCCGGGCAGAGCCAAGCCTTCTAAAATACCTTTTCTCAAAACCGTTTCTTTGGCTGCTTTAGCCGCTTTTCTAGCCTTAAAAGATAAAATGCAGTTTTCTATTATAGCCCGGGCGTCCGAAGGATTCCGCTCTAAAAAATCGGTCAGAGTTTCTGAAACTACGCCGTCTACCGCCATTTTCGCTTCCGGGTTGCCTAATTTGGCTTTAGTCTGGCCTTCAAACTGCGGCTCTTTTATTTTCACCGAAACCACGGAAGTTAATCCTTCTTTAATGTCTTCGCCGGTCAGATTCTCTTCCGATTCTTTTAAAAAGCCGTTCTTTCGCGCGTAATCATTTAAGGTGCGGGTTAAAGCGGTGCGAAAACCGGTTAAATGGCTACCGCCCTCAGCCGTGTTAATGTTATTGGCAAAGCTTTCTTCGTACGTTTCGTATTCCTGGGTGTATTGAAAAGCCGCTTCCACCACAATATCGTTTTTCTCGCCCGAACCGTAATAAACGTTGGGCTGGCGCACATTTACCCCGCTAACTAAGTATTTAACATAAGAAGCTAAGCCGCCTTCAAAATAAAAAGTGTAGCTTAAGGGTTTTTCTTTTACTCTTTCGTCAAGCACGGTAATTCGAACGCCCCGGGTTAAATAGGCCTGCTGGCGCAAATGGTCCAGCACCTTTTTTAAATCGAATTTAATATCTTTAAAAATTTCTATATCCGGCTCAAAGGTTACCGAGGTACCGCTTTGTTTGCATTTTCCCACTACTTCCACTTTTGATTTAACCTTGCCTTGGTTGTATTCTTGGGCATATTTTTGGCCGTCGCGGCACACTTCCGCCCTCATCCACTTAGATAACGCGCAGACTACCGAAACGCCCACGCCGTGCAAGCCACCGGCCACTTGGTAGGATTTCCCGCCGAATTTGGCGCCTGCGTGCAAAGTGGTCATAACGGTTTCTAGGGCCGATTTTTTGGTTTGAGGGTGCTTGTCCACAGGAATGCCCCGGCCGTCGTCTGAAGTCCTTATTCTGTTGCCCGGCAGCAAAGCCACCTCGATATTTTTAGCGTAACCACCCATGGCTTCATCCAAAGAATTATCCACGCACTCCCAAATTAAATGGTGCAAGCCGTCCGGACCCGTAGAGCCAATATACATGCCCGGCCTTTTGCGAACCGGGTCCAAGCCCTCTAAAACGTAAATGTCTTTGGCTTCATACGAAGAATCGTTTTTTGGTTTTTTGTTTTGTTCTGCCATAAATTTTAATAAAAATTATTTTCTTACTTCCCACTCGGATTCAGCCTCCAAGTTTTTAATTATTTTATCTAAAATAACGTCTATTTCTTTTGAAGAAAGGGTGCGGTCGGGCGCCTGAAATATTAAGCGAAACGCCAGGCTTTTCTTGCCCTCGGGCACTTCTTTTCCTTCGTAAATATCAAAAAGCTCGACATCAGATAAAATTTTGCCTCCAGCCGTTTCAATAACATTTAAAACTTGATCGATTTTCACCTGCTGAGGCACCAACAAGGCAACGTCTCTGAGGGCTAAAGGATATTTTGAAATCGGCCGGTATTCTTTTTCTTCCAAAGCTAGGCTTGATAATTTTTCAAAATCAATATCGAATAAAACAACCTCCTGGTTAATTTTAAAATATTCTAAAACCTTTTCAGAAACCTGCCCCAAAGAACCAATTTCTTCATTGCCCGCTTTAATTCTGGCGTATTTTTTGCTTTTAAAAACAGCTGTTTTTAAATCTTCGGAAGCTATTTCAGAATCTTCATAGCGCACATTAAAAAGCCCGAGTTTTAAAAGTAAGGCGTCGACAAATCCTTTCATTTGATAAAAATCGTTCCCCAGCAGAACCGCTGAAATCATTCTTTTTTCCCTGGCTTTTTCTTTTTTAAAAACCTTGCCCAGCTCAAAAATCTTGATCTGATTTTCGTATTTGATGTTCTTTGAAATATTCTTTAATAAATTAGGGATTAAGCTCGGCCTTAAATATTTAAAATCCAAACTGGGCGGGCTTTCCAATTCAAAAAGAGAATCTTTTTTATAACAAAAAAGTTCGGCCGTTTCCTCGCTAATAAAGGAATCGTTGTAAGATTCGACAAACCCGGCCGCTTTCATGGTGTTTTTGGCAAAATTCTCCCAAAAAATATTCAAATTTCTTTCGGGCATGATTAAAGAAACCAAAGGAAGCTGCGCCTTAAGGTTTTCGTAGCCGTAAATCCGGCCGATCTCCTCGATCAAGTCTTCCTGAATGGAAACATCGAGGCGCCGCGTTGGAACTTCCACCACCAACTGGGCGCTAACTTTAAAGCCCAAACTATTTAAGATTTCTATAGCTTCTTTCTTTTTAATTTCTACACCCAATAATTTGGAAACGTAATCCAAATCAAGTTTTATCTTTTTAACCAAGGTTTTTTTTGGGTAAAAATCAAGCAGGCCCTGGCACACCAAGCCTCCGGCAATCTCCTGAATTAGCTGGCTGGCCCGGTTAATAGCGCTTTCGGTTAAGTTGGCATCAAGCCCGGTTTCAAATCTTTGAGAGGCGTCGGTTTTCAAATCAATCTTCTTAGAAGTGGTTCTGATCAAATGCTGATCAAAATTAGCGGCTTCTAACACCACCGTGCTGGTTGAATCTTCAACGCTGGGGCCTTTACCCCCTTTAATGCCGGCAATGGCAATGGGTTTTTTCGCATCGGCAATTACTAAAATCTTACTGTCTAAATTGTACTTTTCTCCGTCTAAGGTAACAATTTTTTCATTATTCTGGGCAAAGCGGACAATAATTTTTTTCTCGCTTATTAAATCCCCGTCAAAAGCGTGCAGAGGCTGCCCGGTTTCGAGCATTACGTAATTGGTAATATCAACAATATTGTTAATCGGCCTCAAGCCGCAGGACTCCAACCGCTCTCTCAGCCATTTTGGAGAAGAAGCGACTTTAACCCCCTTTATCACCCGGGCGCTGTAGCGCGGACAGGCTTTTGAATCTTTTATCTGAACGCTTAAAAAATCTTTGGCTTTAATATTATTTTCCTCAAGCGGCTTAATTTTTTCCGGCTCGCTTAAAAAATCCCAGCCCTTAATGGCCGCGATCTCCCGCGCCAAGCCCAAATGAGAAAAGCAATCGGGGCCGCGATTGGGCAGAATTTTAACATCCAGCACAAAATCGTTGCCTATCTTTTCCACCCCTTCCACTTCAAAAGCCCTTGTGTTTATCAAATCGGCCAGCTTTTGCGGCTCTGGCAGTTTTTGCTTGAAAAATGATTGAAGCCAATTGTATGAAAACTTCATAATCTAAAATTGCTTTAAAAATCTTAAATCGCCCGAATAAAAAAGCCGGATGTCGTCGATCTTATACTTCATCATTACCCAGCGGTCAAAGCCCAGGCCGAAAGCAAAACCCTGCCAGTCTTTGGAATTTAACCCGGCGTTCTTTAAAACATTGGGGTGCACCATGCCAGCCCCCAGCATTTCCATCCAGCCCGTTTGAGAGCAGGCCGGACAGCCCTTGCCCAGGCAGTTTATGCAAAGCAGATCGATTTCAAAAGAGGGCTCGGTAAAAGGAAAAAAGCTCGGCCTTATCTTAATTTTAACGGCTTTGCCAAAAAACCGTCTGCAGAACTCTTCAATGATCGCCTTAAAGTTAGCCACGGAAATATCCTTGCCCACCATCAAGCCTTCTATCTGATAAAAGTTTATCTCGTGCGAAGCATCGGTGGCTTCGTTGCGGAAAACCCGGCCGGGCACGATAATGCGGTAGGGTGGCTGATGCTTTTCCATATATCTAATCTGAACCGGACTGGTATGGGTTCTAAGTAAAAATTTATCCTTGGCATTGTCCCCTTTTAACCAGCAGGTATCCTGCATGTCGCGGGCCGGGTGGTTTTCGGGAAAGTTCAGCGCGTCAAAATTATACCATTCGGTTTCAATTTCCGGGCCTTCGATTATAGAAAAACCCATGGATTGGAATATCTCTCCCGCCTTTCTTAATTCTAAAGTTAAAGGATGCAAATGGCCGATGTCGGGCTTTTTGCCAGGCCTGGTAATATCCAGCCAGTCCTTGGAATCTTGGTTTTTTTGCGTTTTATCTTTTAAAATTTTGGTTTTGCTTTCAATCTGGGGCTCAAAAAACAATTTAAAATCGTTGGCGTCTTTTCCTACTTTCGCTCTTTTGGTTTTGGGCAAGTCTTTTAAGGAATGCAAAATCCGGGTAATTTCACCCGATTTGCCCAAATATTTTTGATAGATCTCGTTAAGCTCGGCTAGATCTTGAGCCTGTTCTATCTCTTTTTTAGCTTTATTCTTAAGCGCTTTTAAATCGATGTTAGCCATATTATACCTTAATTTTAGCTTAATTTGGGCTAAAAATCAACTGTGGAAAAACAAAAAGGCCCGCCTTTGGATTGCTGGCAGGCCCTAATTTAAGAGGCTGAAATTTGAAGCGAAAAACTCGTATTCAGAAACGGTTATATAGATATCAAGATTATTATGGTTAACGTTGTTTGTGCCAAAAAGCTTTACTTTAATCGGAAAATCTTCGTTTTCCATAACCACCTTTAAAGACCAGGCAATGCCCAGAACGTTGCTTTCAAGATTTTTAGCTTTCCCGTTAACGCTTTTTAAAAGGATTTTAATAAAATCTTGGGTGTCTTCCTGCCGGCCGTAAAGCGGAAAGTTTACCAAAACCTCAACTTCGGCTCGATGATTATCGGTAATAATTATTTCTTTTATTAAAAAATCGAGCATTACATCTTTTCTCGAGCCGTTCCCGTTTTTTACAACCGCAAGGTTTTTGCCTAAAAAATATTTCTCTTCAATGGCCTTTAACGCTTTGTGGTTTATCTTGCCAATCACCGGATTAACTTTTAAAATTAGCTTTTCCAAAACCTTTTCGTAAAAGCCCTTGCTGGTTACCACAAAACCGTGAGGATAAAATAGTTCTTTTTGCCCAATTTTATAACGATTCCTGATTATCGCCATAAACGCCTCACCCCCTTCTTTGTAAAAGATCTGTTTTTTAATTATTCAACATAGCAGAATTAAACATTTTAATCAATAATAAAAGGCCGTTTGTTTAAAATAAACGGCCTTTTTAGCGCGCCATAAAATGCGCTTGAAAATGTCTATGTTCTATACTTTCCCGGTCAGTTCTTTCCAGTGGGATTTGGGACGCACCCTTTTGGACCCGGCTTTGCAAAGCTCGCACTCGTCGGGTTTGCCAGACCAAATTTCCTTTTCGATTAAGGCCATCACCTTAATATTACCGTAATCGGCCGGGAGTTTTTTGGGCCGGTGCACTAAAGCGCCGACTTGGTCAAGAAAAATAACCGGTTCTGAGTTGCCCTGGGTAACGGCCCGGCGTATTTCCACAGTGGTGTCGCTGGTAGTAATCAGCTCTTCAATCTGTAAAATTTTAGTGCCCTCGGGCAAGGTTCGGCGCCGCCAAATCATTGTTTTACCGCTCGGATCTTCCGGGTTTTTTTCGCAACAGGCAAAAGGCACCCCGATCTTTTTAGCCACCTCATGGCCAAAAGTAATGGCCGAGTAAGGCGAAGAAATAACCCAGTCGGGCTTTACATGTCTGACGATTCTGGCACCCAGCTCTTCCCCCAGTATCTGACAGATGTTGGGATAACAGAGCACCCGGTTGCAGTCAAAGTAACCGGTCGAGCACAGTCCGGAAACAAGTTCCGCGTGCGGATCTTCGGGATTACCGCTATACACCCAGCCTGCTTGTGCCACATCAAACCAGCTCAAAATCTCTTCTTCGGGAATCCAGACGCTATCATAATCCTCTGGATTAATATCAAGTAGATTCAATTTTTCCATGGCTACTTCCCTCCCTGTAAATAATGGTTTATTTCTTTGTGCAGCTTTTCCGCTTCCCTTCTTGCGGCTTCGGCGTAATCGGAGCCGGACGAGGCAAAAATTATGCCTCGCGAAGAATTGATAATCATACCCCGGCCTTTTTTATCTTTGGCCGCCAGCACGGTTTTTTTAACGTCTCCGCCCTGGGCGCCAATGCCCGGAATTAAAAAAGGCAGCTGGGGCGCGATTTTCCGGATTTCTTTGGCTTCTTCCGGATAAGTGGCGCCAACCACCAAGCCGCAGTTGCCGTGCTTATTCCAGTCTTTTGCCACTCTTTCGGCTACATACTGGTAAAGCGGCAGCTTCCTAACGCCAACGCCCGGCACCACGCCTTGGTCTAAATAAACCGTTAGGTTTTGAAGCTCGTCCGAGCCTTTGTTCGAGGTCCGGCAAAGAATAAAAATGCCTTTGTCTTCTTTCTCCAAAAACGGCGCGAGCGACAGCTGGCCCATGTAGGGCGGCACCGTAATTGCATCAACGCCTAAAATATCAAAAGCGTATCTGATATAGCCCAGATTGGTGTTTTCGATGTCCCCTCTCTTAGCGTCGAGAATTATCGGAACATCTTCTAACGCCTCCTTAATATATAAAACCGTATTATGCAGCGCCTTTAAACCAGCTGTGCCAAGCCCCTCATAAAAAGCGATGTTGAGCTTACAAGCACAGAACAAATCGCCGGTCGCATTGATAATGTCACAGTTAAACCAAATTATTGCATCTTGAGCATCGCGCCCTTTTTTAGCGTCCATGGGCAGCTTTTCATAATCGCTGTCCAAGCCCAAGCATAAAAACTTACCTTGTCCCCATTTTTCTCTGATCATCTGCATAAAGTTTCTTTCTGCCATAACATCCTCCCTTCTCTTTCTATCCGTTTTTAGTTTTAAAAGACGCTGCTGCCTCTTTTTTTTCGGGATATCTTCCCCTTAATAAAACCACCTTGTGCGGTAAAAACTCGTCTTCCTGGTCGGGCGTAAAAAACTTTTTCTTGCAAAGATTGCAGAAAAATAATAAAGTATCGCCCACAATCTCCAAAAAGCTCAGGTCTTTGCCGCCGCAGCCGGGGCAAAGATAATTGTATGTTTCCATATCCTTGCCCTCCTGCGCAATGTTTTGTTTTAAATAAAAAAAGAGGTTATACCTCTTTTTATATAAAATCAAATTTTGGAAAATATGTCAAGCTGAATTTTTATTCGATTTTAAACCCTCCCTCCGACATATCGTAATAGGCTTTGTTTTTGAGAGAGCCAATGCGGATCTGATAGCCCGCGCCCGGAGTTAAATCCTGGGGCAGGGTCCATTTGTATGAACCCTGGTACTGGTTGCCAATGTATTTTTTGGCGCTCAAGGTTTTAACCAGCTTGTTGTTCTTGTAAAGTGAGATCTTTAACCAGTAGCCTAGCCTTGTCTTGGAAGTGTAGTTCCATTTCACATAATAACTTTCCCCTCTTTTTAAGGTTTCACCTTGGTTGGGATAAGTTAGAGTTAGCTGCTGGACAGGTTTTACGCCTGAAACTTTAATTTCGGCCTGAGCTTGGGCCTGGTAGCTGCCCCGCTCCACAATCACTTTGGAATAATAGGTTCCGGCAAAAGGATAGGAGCAGATCTTTTCAGCCTTCTTTAAGGTGTCGGTCTGGGAATCCAGTTTTAACTGGTAGGGTTCGGTTACGTTAAGATTTACATCGGACCGGTCGCAGTAAAAGGTGTAGTTTAAAGTGCCTTGAGCGGTTCCTAAAACGTTAGCCGTTAAATTAACATTGTACAAACTATTCTTTCCCAGATTGGGACTGGCAGAAAGATAAACCGTTAAAGGCTGGCTTTCGTCCGAAGATAATACTCTAATCTCAGCTCTGGCTTCGGCCTGGTATTTGCCCCGTTCGACAATCACTTTGGGATAATAGGTTCCGGGTTTGGGATACGAACAAACGTCAACAATAGTTTTTTGAGCTGGCATTAAACTGTCGAATTTGGCCTGCCAGGGCTGGGTAAGATTGGTGCCCGAGTCAGATCGATTACAGTAAAAGGTGTAGTTAATACTCCCCTGGGAGGTGCCTGAAACTTCAGCCGTAAGGTTGCCAGCTGTCAGATAATTAATTCCCGTGGAAGGATCGGCTTTTAGGGTGACAGAGAGGTCGGCGTTTTGAGGTTGGGGCGTATCCGGATTGGTAGCGCCTGCAGACAAAGTAAAAAAAGAATAGTCTCCGCTTCTGGTGGTTTTACCCGCAGAATCTTTGGAGATTACCCGGTAGTGATAAGTGGTGCCGGGAGTTAAGCCCGACAAAGTAATCCGGTGGGAGGCATTCAAGCCGGAGTTTAAATTAGAAAGGTTGCCATAGCTAGTGCCTTGGCCGTATTCTACCTGGGAGTCAGAGGACTTATCGGTATCCCAACCAATGGTCACAGTATTGGCGGTTACTTCAGTAAGGTAAACGGCGGAGATAAAGGGGGCGGAGGTGTCTTGAGGTGGCTGGCCCTGAATATTCACATAAGCCGTGTCAGGCGAACTACCGCCCGGACCGTTGCAGCTTAAGGTATAGCTTTTATTGGAAGTAAGATTTCCCGTGGATTCGGAACCCGAAGTGTTCTTTGAGCCAGACCAATCCCCTAAAGCTGAACAGTTGTTAGCATTAGACGTCGTCCATGATAATATAGCTGAACTATTACTGGGTATGGCTACGCTATCCTGGCCGTTAACCTTAATATCAACTGTGGGAGGGCTGGCAGAAGGTTGAGTGGTTTTAATTAAAATCGCCGCTTCTCCATTTCTTAAATTAACAGAATTAATTTCAGAGCCTAAAGAACCGTTTAAATTTAAAGGCTTATAATATTTATCGAGCTGAAAAGTCCTTCTTGTTTCATCTCCCAAAGTTTCGGTTATTAACGCCCTGGGCTTTACCAAAACCAACGCATTCTGGTAATTTCTGGCTAAAACTTTATTAAAATCGCCTTCGGCCAAAACCACGTTATCAATCCAGGCTTTTCCGGCGCCACCTTTAATTTTAAAAACCACTGAGCCCTCTACCGTATTGTTACCGGTTTTAAATGTTTTACTGTATTTTGTCCAATTTCTCGTACCTTCAATAGTGATATACTGTCCGGCTATTTGAGAATCCCAATAATAAAACTGAAAACCGCTGCCGCCGCCTCCGCCAGGAACATTTTCTGTTTTTATCCAGGCGCTGAAAGTGTAGGTTGTGTTGGGCTTTAAAGTAAGCGACTGTAAATTAGAATTCGTATCTGTAGCATTAAGTTCGATTCTTACCGAATAAGAGCCGTCTTTTTTCTCAGAACTGTCGCGGTAGGCTGGCTGTTTAAAAGTCCAGTTGTCAGGTTTCCCGTCCGAATTGCTGTCGGTTTCAAAGCTGTTATTCTTTAACAGGCTGCCGGTTTCCGGATCCCAAAAATAATACTCGCTTGTTGGCTGGCCAACATCATATTCAATAGCTTTATAGGCATCAGACCAAGTTTCCCAGCCGTATTGGTAGCCCAAATGAGCACCTATGGCAAAATAGGTTTTTTGCCCGTGGAATAAATAATATGAAGCCAGGCCAAAAATTTTCTCCCGCGCTTTTGCCTCATCGTTATAATTAGAAAGATATTGATCTCCGTATAAATTATATTGAAGCACCTGTATTTTCCCGGCCTGATCAACTTTTTTAATGTCTTCAAAATTCTCATGATGTTCACTTTCCATAAAATAATTAACCACGGTAGAACCAATATCCTTCCAATTCTCCAACAAACGACCGTCAATAACATAAGATTCTTTGGTGGGATCAAGATACCAGCCATTGCCAATCAATAATTTATCGCCCACCGCGGCTTTGATCGCGCTTAAAATATTAATCATATCCGCCTTCCTTTGGGCGTTTAATACGTTAATATCGGCCGAACTGTATTCTGCCTCTAAAACATTTCCTATTCCGTTTTGTATGTAAAAATAAGACCGACAAGAATCTATCCAAACGCCGTCTTCACCGGCAACTTTTGCGGTAAAAAATTCTACCAGAAACTGCTTCCAATTAGGATTATAGGTATTCATATTAAAATCGCCACCGTTTTGAGCTTCTTGCGGCCAATAATAAGCAGGGATACGGCTTTGTGATATTTCCGTGGCAGTAGATCCAGAGCTAGTTGTCTCTCCATTATCTATTTTCCCGTTTTTATTTATATCGTTGGCCGGATCCCAGCCAGGAACGGTTCTTTCCACCTCAATATCTGTTTTATGAATATTCAAAACCATTTTTGTATCGTATTTAAAATGCAAAAACATATCTTCAATATTCAAGCCATGACTCTGGCAATATGCATTAAGACTGTCGTATTTATCGCTAATTAGAGTAATCCCACCCACGGTAATGTTGGTCGTATGCCGACTGCGCGAATCCAAACTCCGGCCATCAGCGCCGGTTAAAGAAAGGTCGAAATGCTGGGCAATTTCTGATTTATATACATCGCAAATGTAATAAACGCACTGCAAAATAGAAGTTTTTATGTGATAAAAATGAGTTTCCACTCTGGGGATAGGATTAACAAGCGAGGCAGGTATTAAATTCCAACTTCCATAAGAAGAAAAAAATAAATAACCGGAAAAACAAGCCAGAAAGCAAGCTAAAATAATCAAAATTTGCTTAACGCTTACTTCTTTGAATAAAAATTTAAATCTCTTGGCCGTATTAGAATTTTTTTCTTTATTTTCCATAATAAAAAACCAATAATAGTTATTATCTGATTATAGCTTTTTGAAGAAAAAAAAGAAGCCCAAAAAGGGGCTGGCTGCGGACCCGATGGGATTTGAACCCACGATCTTCGCCGTGACAAGGCGACGTGTTGAACCGGGCTACACTACGGGTCCATATATTTTGGCTTTGATGGCTGCGAGAGGGTTCGAACCTCTGACCTAACGCTTATGAAACGTTTGCTCTGCCACTGAGCTACGCAGCCAATAACATGTTTGTTGCGGGGCTTGGAATTGCACCAAGGCTTCGAGCTTATGGGACTCGCGACCTACTACTGGTCTACCCCGCAATATATAAAACGGCAATTTTTATTTTACCTTAATTTTTGTTAGAAATCAAGATCGCTTAAATTACGCCCAGCTCTACAAAAGTCTTTTCGTAAGTCGCCAGGGTTTTTTTAACCGTATCCAAAGCTAATTTATAATCAGGATCATGAACAATATTGTTCCTTACCTTGTGCGCCTCCCAAACCGCATTAATATCAGGCACAATATCCTGAGGCACGCTTTTTAGCCTGTCTCCCAAGGTTTCGCCTTTGTAGCCCATTCGCTGCAAAATATCGTCGAGCATGGAATCGGCCTCGATCACCGCCAGCTTATATTCCGATTCCAAACCGCTGTTCAATCTTTTATTCACCCGAGTCCATTGCTTTCCCGACTTTTGCGCCTCTGCCGCCTTGTAATTAAAAAACTCGGAGGCGTTTTGGGTCAAGCGAAACTTTATCCAGCTGGTGTTAAGCAGAAAATAAATATACAAAACCAGCAGAATTAAAGCCACTAAAATAAAAACTATCCTGATGGTTGCCAATGGCCCTTCAAAAACCGGATGGATAATAAAGTCTAAAAAATTCATTTCTTTATATTAATTCTAGTTTTTTTCCAGAATTTGGGCAATATCTAAAATCTTTTCCTCCCCAAAAGCCTTGCCGATAATCTGCAAGCCTACGGGCAAAGAACCCACTTTTCCCAAAGGCAGAGAAATCGCGGGCAGCCCGGTTAAGTTGGCTGAAATGGTAAAAATGTCCGATAAATACATTGAAAGCGGGTCTTGGGTTTTTTCCCCGATTTTAAAAGCGGGCGTGGGCGAAACCGGCGTAAAAATCGCATCAACCTTTTCAAAAGCTTTTTCAAAATCCTCTTTTATCTTGGTTCTCACTTTTAAAGCCCTTATATAATAGGCATCATAATACCCCGAAGATAAAACATAAGTGCCTAGCATAATTCTCCGTCTAACCTCTGCGCCAAAGCCCTCGCCCCGGGAAGAAAGGTAAATATCAATCAAATCTTTTATCTTTGAATCGCTGTTTTTGGAAAACCCGTATTTTATGCCATCGTACCTGGCCAAATTCGCGCTGGCTTCCGCAGGCGCGATAATATAGTAAACGGGCAGAGCGTATTCGGTATGGGGCAGGCTGATTTCTTCAATTTTGGCGCCCAGCTGCTCGCATTTTGAAATTACCTCCCTAATCACCTTCTCCACCGCCTCATCCATGCCTTTTATGAAATATTCCTTGGGCACGCCGATTCTTAAATTCTTAATATCAGTTTTGCTTTTTTCCAGTTTTTCCTCAAAAGAAGTTGAATCCATTTGGTCTTTTCCTTTAATAGCATTAAAAATAATCCTGCAGTCTGCAACATTTTTTGCAAAAGGCCCGATTTGGTCCAAAGAAGAGCCAAAAGCCATTAAGCCGTGCCGGGAAACCGCGCCGTAAGTAGGCTTTAAACCCACTAAACCGCAAAAGGAGGCCGGCTGCCTGATCGAGCCCCCGGTATCCGAACCCAAAGAAAAAGTGCAAAAGCCGGCAGCCAAAGCCGCAGCCGAACCGCCCGAGCTGCCGCCGGGCACGCGCGTTAAATCATGCGGGTTTTTGGTGGTGCCAAAAGCCGAGTTTTCCGTGGAAGAGCCCATGGCAAATTCATCCAAATTGGTCTTTCCCAAAACAACCGCGCCCTGTTCGTTTAATTTATTAATCACCCCGGCGTTATAAGGCGCAATATAGTTCTCCAGCATTTTAGAACCGGCCGTACATTCAACGTTTTCAACTAAAATAACGTCTTTTACCGCATAGGGCACGCCGGCTAACAAGGGCAGATCTTTTCCTTTTGATATCCGTTCGTCGGTTTTTTTAGCCTGAGATAAGGCTAGTTCGGGCGTGGTTCTTAAAAAAGAGAAAATCTTATCGTCTTCCTTTTTTATTCTTAATAAAAAATGCTCGGCCAATTCCTTGGCGGAAAATTCTTTCTTTCTCAAACCCTGGTTAATGTCTAAAATGTTTAAATCTGAAAAGTTAATCATTTAAAAATTGATCTTACTTTAAAATAGCCGTCTTTTTTATCCGGCGCCTGGTCTTGAATTGTTTTTTTGAGATTCGAATCCGCTTCTTGGACAATGTCCGGCCGCTCGATATTTTCAATCAAAACCGAATGATTGGTCGGCTTAATATTTAAAACGTCCACTTCTTTTAATTTTTCAACGTAATCTAAAATTTCAGCCATTTCCCCTTGGAGTTTTGAGATTTCTTTTTCATTCAAACCCAAACGCGCTAGTTTGGCGATTTTTTTAACTTCCTCTTTGGAAATCATAAAAGTTATTTTATTTGGGCGGCTCGAGTTCAGCCGTATCCACTAAGACTTCGTAAAGCTCGTCTAAATTTTCCAGCACCATGCCCGCGCCCCTAACTACGGCCGTCATGGGGTCTTCAATAATAGTAGTGGGAATTTTGGTTTCTTTTGCCACTAAAACATCAATGCCCCGCAGTAAGGATCCCCCGCCAGCCATTTGAATGCCCCGGGCCATAACATCGGCCAAAAGCTCGGGCGGCGTTTCTTCAATAGTGTTTTTTATTTCCTGGACAATAAGCCGGATCGATTTTTCCAAGGCCAGCCTTATCTCGTCTTCGCTCACCATAATTTCTTCGGGCAAGCCGGTAACCAAGTTCCTGCCCCTCATGGGCATTTCTCTTTTTTGCGTGCCGTTCTTTTGCCCGCCTCTGGGGCTTTTAAAAAGAAAAGCTGAGCCAATGGCTATTTTAATCTCCTCAGCCGTTCTTTCTCCAATAAGCAGTTTGTATTCTTCCTGGGCAAAACGGATAATATCATCGTTAAGCTTGTCCCCGGCAATTCTCAAGCTTTTGGCAATCACAATGCCGCCCAAGGAAATTACCGCCACTTCGGTGGTGCCCCCGCCAATATCAACCACAAAGTTGCCTCCGGCTTCCTGCACCGGAAGCCTTGCGCCAATGGCCGAAGCCATAGGTTCTTCAATTAAGAAAACCTCCCGAGCGCCGGCGTTTTTAGTGGCGTCGCACACCGCTTTTTTCTCAACTTCGGTAACGCCGCAGGGAATCCCCACGATCACGCGTGGCCTGGGATTGATAAGAAATCTTTTTTTATGAACTTTTTCAACAAAATACCGGAGCATTTGCTCGGTCACCTCAAAGTCTGAAACCACGCCCGAAACCAAGGGGCGGGTCGCCACAATATGCGAAGGAGTGCGGCCCACCATTTTTTTGGCTTCGTCTCCAATAGCTAAAATCTGGCCGGTTTTCTGGTTTACCGCCACCACCGAAGGCTCTTGAATTATAATCCCCCGGCCCCTAACGTAAACTAAAGAATTAGCCGTGCCCAAATCAATGGCAATGTCTTCAGAAACTTTGGACAGTATTTTGTTTATCAGCTTTTTTATCATAAAGATTCGATGAATTTTGGCAGCTGGTTTATTTTAATTAATTTGGATTCTTTCCTCCCTCTTTCTTTCACTTCTATACTATCATCCTTTAAAGTCCGCTCGCTTATCACCAATCTAAAAGGAATGCCGATTAAGTCCGCTTCGGCGAATTTTTCGCCCGCTGACTTTTCAGCCCTATCATCATAAAGTACTTCAATTTTCTTGGCTTGTCCATTGGTTAATTGGCGGTAAACGGCTTCAGCTTCGCCGATTATGTTTTTGTTCTCGCCCAGAGAAATTAAATGAACCTGAAAAGGCGCAATTTCTTTTGACCAAATAATCCCGTCTTTATCGTGCCCCACTTCAACCGCTGTTCCCAACAAGCGTCCCAAGCCAATGCCATAGCAACCCATAACCACCGGCTTTTTCTTGCCGGCTTTATCGGTAAAAGTTAAATCAAAAGCTTTGGAAAAACGGTCTTTTAATTTAAAAATATTGCCCACCTCAATGGCCTTTAACTCCTCTAGCTTTTTATTCTTGCACTGGGGGCACTGGTTTTTTTCGTCTTCAATGATTTCTTTGTTAATGGCAATCTTGCATTTAGAACAAAGGTAAATAGTGTCCTCGCCGTTTTCGGTAATGGTTTGAAACTCATGGGAATATTTTGAAAAGCTGCCGCCCGAAGCTAAAGTCAAATAAGTCCGCTCGCCCAAGCCGCACCTTGTAAAAATATTAAAATAGGCTTTTTGGACTTTTTCGTAATAATTATCCAGATCCGGTTCGCTGTGGTGGAAAGAATAAAGGTCTTTCATTAAAAACTCCACGCCCCGCAATAGGCCCGATTTGGCCCTTAGCTCGTCCCGGAATTTATTCTGGATCTGGTAAACAAACAAGGGCAGATCTTTGTAAGAGCGCACGAATTTTTTGACTGTGGGCGTAATAATCTCCTCGTGGGTCCAGCCCAGGCTTAAATCCTTTTGCGAGCGGCTTTTTAATTTAAACATCTCTTCGTACTTCCAGCGGTCAGTCACCTGCCAGGCTTCTTTGGGGTGCAAGGTAGGCAGCAAAACTTCCTGGCCCGAAATAGCGTTCATTTCCTCCCTGATAATGTTTTCAATCTTCTTTAAAACTCTCAGGCCCAGGGGCAAATAAGAATAAACGCCGGCCATTAATTTGTCCACAAAACCCGCCCTGATTAAAAGCTGGGCGTTGACGCTTTTTTCGTCTTTGGGGAAATCCTTTAAAGCCTTGGTGAAAAGTTGTGTCTGGCGCATGTTTTTAAAATAAATTAATAATGTCTTTTACGGTAATATAAATGCCAAGAACTATAATAAGAATAAAGAAAGTTGCGGTAATCCGGCTTTCAATTTTTTCTGAAACCGGCTTTCTCCTTATAGCCTCAATGGCTAAAAATAAAAGCTTGCCCCCGTCCAAAGCCGGAATGGGCAGCAAATTGAAAATGGCCAGCAAGATCGCTAACACCGCCATAAAGTTTAAAAAATACGGCAGGCCGATCTCAAATATTTGGCTGGACTGGTAAACCACCGCCACCGGGCCTACCAAACTCACGCCTTCGGCCTTGCCCTCTTTTACGAGCTTGGTAATAATCTCGGCGTAGCTTTGAACTACAAAAACGGTCATATTATAAGTCGCTTTTCCGGCCCAATAAGGTATCTGCCACAAAGGATAATTCTTAATGCCCGTTCTTTCAGTGGAAATGCCCATAGGCCCTTGATCTTGGGGAAAGGACACGCGGGGGGTTAAGGAAACATCCACCAGGCCTTCGCCCCGCTGCAGGGTTAATTTAATTTCCTGGCCGCGGTAGTTTTTTGAAACATCCTGCACCTGGCCCAGTTTATCGATTAAAATCTCCTGATCCTTAATTTTAATTTCTTTAATCACGTCCCCCATTTTAATTCCGGCCTCTTGGGCGGGCGAATCTTTAGCTACCGTTACAATCATCACCCTTACATCCCGGAAGTTTTCTGTTTCGTTGTCAGAAATGGAGGTGGGCGCGCCGATTATTAAAACCGCGGCAAAAATTAAAAGAGCGGCCACCCAGAAAGAAGCCACGCCGCCAAAAGAGATTAGAGCCCGCTTCCAAACCGGCTGGTTGCAAAAGGCTCGGGGATCGCTAGACTGCTCGTTTTCCCCTGGCATTTTTACAAAAGCGCCAATGGGCAGCAAATTTAAAGAATAAATGGTTTCTCCGATTTTCTTTCCGTAAATCCGGGGCGGAAAGCCAATGCCGAATTCCTCCACTTTGACTCCGAATTTTTTAGCTAAAAGAAAATGCCCCAGCTCGTGCAGCACCACTAAAGCGATTAAACTTAAAAAAGCGATGATTACAGTTAGTATCATATATTACTCCATTATCTCCTTTTCCTTGGCCTTTCCCAATTTTTCTATTTTCTCGTTATAATCGTCAATCATTTTTTGCAGATCGTCTTTGGCCCGGAATTTATCGTCTTCCCGAACCAAGCCCTCCCGCTCTTTGTTCTGAATTTCCTTCCAGGCCTCTTCCCGCCAGTGCCTCATGGTTTTTCTCGTTTCTTCCTGCTTTTCTGAAAGCAGGCGCATTAAACTCTTGCGGTATTCCTCGTTTAAGGGCGGCAACATAATCCTAATGGTGTCTTTATCCACGACAGGATTGGCGCCTACGCCGGTTTTTTCCAAGGCCGCAACAATCCCTTGAATATATGACTTATCCCAGGGCTGGATTAAAAGCTGCTTGGCCTCGGGCGTGGAAATGGCGGCCAGCTGCTTTAAAGGGAATTTTTGGCCAAAGCAGTCCACCACCACGTCTTCTATTAAGGCGGGGGTGGCCCGGCTGGTTCTTAATTTAGCCATTTCTTTTTCCAAAAAACCCATGGCTTTTTCAAATTCCGGCTTTATTTTATTGATGATTTCTTTATGTGGTTCCATAATATTATAATTCCACCATTAATATTTCCAAAGCCAATCTGGGATTGGCGTTGGTGGTTAAAATTAATGAAATTGTTTCTTGCGTTTTTTTAGTTATTTTTTTAAATTTCTCCAATTGCTCCTTTGAGCCGGCGCTCAAGGCTGCCAGCATTTTTTCCCGAAAGTATTTTAGCCAGACGCCCAGCACTTCTTTTAAATCAGCTTCCTCTTTGGTTAATTTCTCAACGTAGCTAAAGCGTTCCGCTAAATCCGCTTTTAAGAGTTTCTCCATGTTTGAAATTAATTTCTTTTGGTTTTCCACTTTTTCCGG
>CAZVLR010000001.1:165701-170240 GCA_964628095.1 uncultured Candidatus Saccharibacteria bacterium
GTTTTTAATAAAGCTGTTTGGGCCTGGGTATTCATGGTATGGGCCTGGTCGATAATCGCTATCTTTCTTTGGCCAAAGTTAGGCTTTAAAGAAAAGCGCCGAGACAAAGCCCTAATCTGGCTAATCTGAATTTCCTGCTCTTCCGGGTTGATAAAAAGAAAGTCGGGATGAATCTTCTTTTCAATCTGCTGGCAGGAAACGCACTGCTGGCAGGGGGTTTTGTAATCTTTCTTTTCGCACTCAATTAATTTTAAAAACTCCAAGGCCACGGTTTTCTTTCCCAAGTATTCCCTGCCTGAAAATAAATAGGCGTGGGCCAGGTTATCGCTCTTAAAGCTTTTTTTTAAAAATTCCCACTGGGAAGAATGTCCAATAAACATTATTTTTTAGACATAATGCTTTTTTTATAAATCTCCAAATTTTCCAACACCACGCCCGCGCCCTTGGCCACGCACAGCAAAGGGTCGGTGGCAATAAAACAAGGCACGCCGGTTGCTTGCGAAATCCGCTCGTCGATATTTCTTAATAACGCGCCGCCCCCGGATAAAATCATGCCCTTATCCATAATGTCGGCTGACAGCTCGGGCGGGGTTTCTCTTAATACCATTTTAATGGCCTGAATAATTTCATTTAAGGTTTCAGAAAGCGCCTGGGACACTTCGTTAGAAGAAATCTTAATGTTTTTGGGCAGGCCCAAAATCAAATCCCGGCCGCGAATTTCAATCAAGCGCTCTTCTTTTTCGGGCAAAGCCGTGCCCACTTTAATTTTTATCTCTTCAGCCGTCTGCTCGCCAATAGCCAGATTGTATTTTTTCCTGATAAAGTCGGAAATGGCAATATTCAATTTATCGCCCGCGGTTCTTACTGAAGAGCAGGTAACAATGCCGCCCAGAGAAATTACCGCCACTTCTGAAGTGCCGCCGCCAATATCCACAATCATGTGGCCTGAACAGGAATTAATAGGAATGCCCGCGCCAATAGCAGCCAGAATGGGCTCTTTAGCCACAAAAACCTGCTTGGCCCCGGCTGAAATACCCGCCTCAATTACCGCTCTCCGCTCAGTCGAAGTAATGCCTGCAGGCACGCCGATTACCAGCTCGGGTTTAATAAACTTCCAAAAGCCGGTAACTTTGTCGATAAAGTAGCGAAGCATCGCCTGGGTTACCCGGTAGTCGGCAATCACGCCGTCTTTTAAAGGGCGGTAAACCCTGATAGTGTCGGGGGTTCTGCCCGTCATTTCCTTGGCCGCCTCGCCAATAGCCAGAATTTTGTTTTCAGCTAAAGTTACCGCTACTACTGAAGGCTCTTGCAAAATCACCCCTTTTTTAGGGATAAAAACCAAAGAATTGCAGGTGCCCAAATCAATGCCAATTTTTCTAATTAACATAATATATTATTTAATCTTCTATTCTTTTAATGTCAGCTCCCAGTTGCCCCAATCTCACTTCTATCTTTTCATAGCCCCGATCCACCTGATAAATGTTTTCTATGGTGGTTTGGCCCTTAGCCATTAATCCCGAAATTACCAAAGAAGCGCCGGCCCTAATATCCCAGCTTTCAATTTTTACTCCCCGCAAAGGCGTTTTGCCAAAAATGAAAGCACGGTGCGGATCTACAATTTCAATATCCGCCCCCATTTTCCTTAATTCCTGCACGTAGTTTAAACGGTTTTCATAAAGCGGATCGTGAATTAAACTCTTGCCTTCAGCCTGGGTTAACAAAGGCACCACAATAGGCAATAAATCGGTTGGAAAGCCGGGATAAGGCAAGGCCTGAATTCGAACCGGCTTTAAGTTTAAAGAGTGGTTAACAATCAAAGAATCTTTTTCTCTTTTAAAATCAACTCCGATTTCTTCCATCTTATCCAAAAAAAGATCCAAATCCCCCACTCTTACGTTTTTAATTCTAACTTGGCCCGGTGTTAAAGCAGCGGCCACCAAAAAAGTACCTACCTCCAATAAATCGGGCATGATTTGATGTTGAACACCGTTTAAACTCTCAACGCCCTCAATAAAAATAGTATGGTTGCCCGCGCCCTCGATTTTGGCGCCCATGTTATTAAGCATTAAAGCTAAATCCTGAACTTGGGGTTCGGCCGCCGCGCCTTTAATTATGGTTTTACCTTTAGCCAAAACCGCAGCCATTATTAGGTTTTCGGTAGCGGTAACGCTGAATTCTTTTAAGATTATCTCCTGGCCTTTTAAGCCGTTTTTTACTTCAAAGAGATAAAAATCGTTCTCTTCGGAAATCTCGGCCCCGAGCTGCTTTAAAGCTTCCAAGTGCACGTTAATGGGCCGCAAGCCAATGCGATCGCCTCCGGGCCTGGGGATTTTAAATGATTTGAAACGAGTTAAAAGCGGGCCGATTAAAAGAACCGAAACCCGAGTTTTAGAAATTCTTTTAAAGTCCATTTGTTCTGGATCAATGTTGTCAGATTTAATGGATACCGTTCTTTCGTCTTTAAAATCAATTTTAGCGCCCAGGCTTTTTAAAACCTCGAGCGTGTTGTTAACGTCTTCAACCAAAGGCAGGTTGCCAATGGTTACTTCTTTTTCTGTAAGCAAAGAGGCGGCCAAAATGGCGCCGGCCGCGTTTTTATACCCTCTTATTTCAATCTCGCCTTCGAGTTTTTTTCCGCCTTGGATAACGAATTTTTGAGACATAATTTTGATAGTTCAGTATAGCGTAATTAGCTTCAATTGGCAAATTAGGTATTTTCCATTAGAATGATAATAATACCATGACTAAAAGATTCCGAACCTTTTTATTCTCTCTCCTGCTGGCCATTTTTTTAGTGGCCGCGCCCTTGACCATTTTTTACTCTTTTGGCTACCGCTTCGATTTGGCGAGCCGGAAAATTACCAAAACCGGCACTTTTTACTTTAAGGTTCTGCCCCGGGGCGCCCAGATTTATATTAACGGAAAGCTGACCAAGAAAACAGACTTTTTGCTTAACGCCGCCGCCGTTGAAAACCTGCTGCCCAAAAAATATTTGGTGCAGATTAAAAAAGACGGGTTTAATACCTGGGAGAAAAACCTGGAGATCCAGGAAACCAGCGTTACCCGCGCTGAAAGCATTGTTCTCTTTCCCAACCAAAGCAACTTTGTGCCCCTGCTCCAGAATATTGAGGATTTCTTTTATTCGCCCGATGAAAAGATGCTTATCTTAAAAGAAACGGCCAGCAGCACCTGGGCGCTAAAGATTTTTGAAATACAGAATAGCGTTAAAAGCCATTTGGCCAATGAAAAGGATTTTTCAAAAAGCGGGGCCGATCTGCAAACTTTGGATTTTACGCCCGATTCAAAAACCGTGAATTTAGGGTTGATTATTAACGAAGACTTAAAGAATTACACTATTAACCTTAATAATCTGCCCACTACCCCGCAAAAGGCTTTAGCTGAGAAAGTTCCGGCTGCTGTGGTGGCTTATCAAAAAGTGAATAACGAAATCTATTATTTGGATAACCAAGGCTTTTTTTACAAGGCTGACGCTAATTTTTCACCCAAGCAGAAAATGAATGAAACCGCCCTGCCTTTAAAAGAAGAGGTGGAGCATAAAGTAAGGGTTTTTCAGAACAATTACTTTATCCAGGAAGAAGCGAATTTATACCTGTTCAATCCCGATTTAAAATTGTTTGAAAAATTCGCTGATAACATCCAGGATGTTAAAATCTCCCCCGATCTTAAAAAACTGGTGTATTTTACCCCCTGGGAAATCTCGGTTTATTATATGCAGGATAAAACCGACCAGCCCTTTAAAAACAAAGGTGATGAGTCGTTTTTAATAAGGTATTCTGAAAAAATCGGGGATGTTTGGTGGTTAAACAACAATTACCTGATCTTTAACGTGCAGAATAAAATAAAAATCGCGGAGACCGACGACCGCGATAAGATAAACGTGGTTGATTTGGCTGAATTCGGCAACCCCAAGCTTTTTTGGAGTAAAAACTACAAAAAACTCTTTCTGCTTAGCTCTAATACCCTTTATAGCTTGGGCGATTTATTGCCTTAAGCCGTTCCGGTTTTCTTCTTTGGAGGCTTGCTGCCGTTAATCTCGGCCAAAGAGTTGATTTTGGCCTGAAAAGCCTTCCAATTCACCTCGTCCTTCCCCACTAAAATGCACAGCTCGCGAAACTGGCAGTATTGGCACTGCCAATCTTTGGGATGAGTGGGAATTCTTTCGGGTACCACGTCCAAATCGATCTTTTTCTTCAAATGCATTAAATCTTCAATTAATAACTCTGATCTCTTTTTATCGTAATTGATGACAAATTCTTTTAAATCCTGATTGTCTTTATTAACATAAAGCAGAATGCCTTTTTTAATATCAAAAAAATGCAAATACAATTGCACCTGGTTAATATTCTCTTCCTTGGGCTCGGCCAGATTCCTAAAAATCATGCTGTTCATGCTTTTAATATCCAGCACGAACAATTCCTTTCCATTGCTCAGCACCGCGTCGGCCCGGCCAGAAATTAATTCTAAGGGCGGGATATCGACTTCTGAAGCCACCACATGAATATCCCGAGTGCTTAATAA
>CAZVLR010000002.1:0-84227 GCA_964628095.1 uncultured Candidatus Saccharibacteria bacterium
CGGTTGGCGGGCGGCTAAAACCGGAGCTAAATACGGCGCCAAGATAGCGGCTAAACCCATTGAGCCGGTAAAAAAGATTATAAAAAGCGGCATTAATATTTTTTTGCCTTCTGAAAAGGTTGTTTTGGAAATCGACCAGCAGGATTTAAAAAAGATGATGGCTCTAGCCGCTAAAAAAGTCGTTTTGTATCAGGAAGAAATTAACAGGCTTAATGTTTGGCCCGTGGCCGACAAAGATACCGGCTATAATTTAGCGGCTACGCTTTTGGGCGTGGAAGGCTCGATCAGTTACAAAGATTATATTTCTTTGGCCGAACTTTCAATCGATATTAAAGAGGGGGCTTTAATGAATGCTCGGGGTAATGCAGGCATGATATTTACAGGTTACTTGGCCAAGCTTTTGGACAACATTAAACATTTAAAAAAGATTGATGCCCAAAAATTAGGCCACGCCTTGGAAAGGGCAACAAAGGGGGCGGCTTCTTCGATACTTAACCCGACCGAAGGCACTATTTTAGATTCCATGCAGGCGGTAGGTTTAAAAGCCTTTGAAGCTTCAAAATCTGGCAAGGAAAAGAACATTATTAAAGTTTTAGAAGATGCTTTAATTGCCGGGCAGGAAGCTTTGGAGCAGACTAAGGATAAAATGGAGGTTTTTAAGCAGAATAACGTAGTGGATGCCGGCGCCTTCGGTTTTATAAAAATTTTAGAGGCATGGATTGAAGCGCTAAAAACTGGAACTTCAACCCTTGAACCTTCGCCTGTTTTGGATAATAAAAGAATTCTTAAAACAGCCGAAGAAGCGTCGGATTTTAAATATGAAGTGGTTTTTACCCTAGAAAAACAAGAAGGATTTTTAAACACGGAACAGATAAAAGAATCTATTGTTTCTTTGGGCAACAGTATTGATATTTTGGATATTGGCGAAAAGATTAAGGTTCATATTCATACTAATTTTCCAGATAAAGTAAAAGAAGCGATCCATGGCTTTAAAATTGTTTCTTGGCTTGTTGAAGATTTAATGGTCCAGATTGAAAAAGCATTGGAAAGAAAGCCCTTGGGCCTGGTAGTGGGGGAAACCGCTGATTTGCCCCGTGAGTTTTTAGAGAAGAATAACATTGTTCAAATTCCCTTTGTGGCGCGGTTTCCCGATGGTCAAATTCTTAAAAAGGAAAATATGTTTTCAGAGATAAAGAAGGCGGTTAAAAGCAAGCGTCCATTGCCAACTACTTCCGCGCCTTCTTTCCAGGATTTTCTTTCAGGATACAACAGGGCTTTGGAAAAATTCGATCAGGTTTTGGTCTTAACTGTTTCTAGCAAGTTATCAGGTTCTTACAGCTCGGCCCGTATTGCCAAAAGCATGCTGAATGAAAAAAAACGGTTGATGGTCTTTGACTCTTATTCGGCTGAAATTGGAGAAGGTTTGGCTGCCCACAAGGCGCAGGAGTTAATAGCACAAGGCCAGAGTCGGGAGGAGGTTTTAGAAGCTTTAAAAAGCTTTTGCCCGAAAGTTAAATTAATCGGCGGTTTGACCGATTTTACTTTTTTGGCCCGATCCGGTCGTTTACCACTGGGCCAAGTTTTGGCCAAAATTCTTAGTTTTCTTTCAAGGGCAAGAATTCACTTTTTGTTTTATATTGAAAGGGGGAAGATAAGATTTTTTGGGCCAAGAATCGGAAGTGATCTGGTAAAAATTATATTAAAAGAAATCCTACTGGAAATAAATAAAAGGAAAACAAGCAGTTTTAAAATTGCCATTGCCTACGGTGACAATTTAAAAGAGGCGGAATCCTTAAGAATAGCTATTGAAAAAGAAACAAATATTAAAACTTTATTTTTATCCCAAGTTTCTTCGGTGGTCGGGCTTTTTACCGGGCCAGAAGTTTTAATTGTGGGTATTTCTCCGGATTAATGAAAACGGAGGCTGTGGATAACTTATGGAAAACCCTCAAAATTAAGCTAAAAACTTATCCCCAATAAGTTATTCACTCTTGACATCATTTCTTGCTGGCCTATAATTAACTGTGAAATAAAAGTATGACACAGATTCACAGACCCCAATTTAATACCGTTATTAAATGGTCATATGCCATTTCATTTTTGGCATGCGCTACTAAAATGACCAAATTCGGGGGTTAGGCAAATTATGAAAAACATATAGAATAAAAAGAAAAAGATAACAACCTAATCCCCAGAATAAAGAAGGGGATTTTTTATAAAAATTAAAAAAATAAAACTATGGGAGAAGACAAAAAGTTTTATCTAACCAAAGAAGGGTTAGAGAGGGTCCAAAAGGACTACGAAAATTTAAAAGGTCTCAGGGTCGCCAAAACCCGGGGCGAGGAAGCGCCTAAGATTTTGGAATCGGAAGATTTAAATCCCGAATATCTGACTTTTCAGGAGGATTTGAGTTTTCTTGAATCGAAAATATCCGAACTAGAATACATTATAAAGAACGCCGAAATTATCAAGCCTTCAAAAAAAGAAAAAGGATTTGTTGGTTTGGGCGCCCGTGTAGCAGTTCAGGTAGACGGCCATGCTGATGAATTTACTATTGTGGGAAGCTTAGAAGCTAATCCCATGCTTGGTAAAATTTCCAACGAGTCGCCTGTGGGCAAGGCGCTTTTGGGCCACAAAGCTGGCGACGAGGTTTGTGTTTCTTCTCCCGTTTCCACAATTTATAAGATTAAAAAGATAAAATATCTTTAAAAAATCTTAAATTAAGATAAAAGCCGGTTTTTTTACCGGCTTTTTTTGATAAAAAACGTTTTTCAATTAAAATATAATTATGGAATGCCAAAAAGAGAACAATTTAAAAAACTGCCTTTGCACTTATCCTGGTTGCTCTAGAAAAGGCTTGTGTTGTGAATGTTTAAAACACCACCGGCCCAAAAATGAGTTGCCCGCCTGTTTTTTTAAACCCGAAAGCGAAAAAACCTACGACAGGTCTTTTAAAAGGTTTTTAAAAGACAATCAATAGCTTTCTTTGAAAAAGGGGGCTGTTTTTGCTATAATAAAACATTATGAAAAAGCAGAACATTTCAAAGGATATGACCATTTTGGAGGTGATTCAAAAATACCCTAAAACATCCTTTGTTTTTATCGATTACGGGCTGCATTGTATTAACTGCCCCATGGCTGCGCCCGAAACGCTTGAAGAAGCGGCCAAAGCCCACAATTTAAATCTTGAAAAGTTTCTCGAAGATTTAAACAAGGCGTCTAATTAAAATATGATTAAAAAAGCCCTGCTTTTTTTATTCTCTCTTGTTTTAGGCCTTGTTTTGTTTTTTTGGGTGGGCAAAGCAGTCGGTTGGCATAATATTAAAAATTCACTAATCATTTTTACCGGTTGGCACGGTTTGGCGATTTTTATTTTAACCCTTTTGATGGCTTTAATCGGAAATTGGAAATGGAAGGAGATTATAAGGGGCATGTCGGCCAATATTTCTTTTTGGCAGTTGTTTAAGGTTTATTTAGCTGGTTATTCAGTAAGATACCTGGCTCCGGTGGTTATTATTGGGGCTGAGATTTTTCAGGGGAAAACCTTAAAAGACAAAAACAATATTCCCTGGCCCAAAAGTATGGCCTCTATAATTATCGACCGGATTATGGAGTGGACTATTAACCTGCTTGTTATATTTTTAGGTACGATTTTTTTCCTGTTGGCTATTGGCTTGCCACCGCTACAAACGGGCATTATTTGCGGCGCCTTTCTTTTGATTTTGGCCGTATTATTGACCTTTTTTTATTTTAAGAACTTTAAAAATGAAAGCATTGCCAAGGAAGTAGTTTATCTTTTGGGCAAAAGATCCTTACAGCAACCCTTAGAAATCGAGCAGGAAATGTTCGCCTTTTTCGATTTTAAAAACAAACGGATGTGGACGTCTTTTGGCATTTGTTTATTAAGAGCCTTAGTTGTTTTTTTACGTACTTGGCTTTTAATATTCTTTCTAGGAAAAAGCGTTGGGCCTCTTACGGCGCTTTCTATCGTGGGTTTTTATCATTTAGCGATGATCTTGCCCATTCCCGCCGCCTTAGGCATTCACGAGGCGATTCAAACTTTTGCCTTCAAGTTTCTTAAAATGGGACTGGGTGCGGCCACCGTTTTTGCAATGATTATTAGGGCGGCGGAATTAATACTTTCTTTATTGGGCTTGGTGTTTTTATTCCGTTTTGGTGTTGAAATAATCACCTTTAATTTTTTAAAAAAACTAGAGTTAGTCGTTAAAAAAAAATAATACTATGAACAAAAAAACAATTTATATTTTATTGGTATTTATTTTAATTATTTTTGCGGGTGTTTTGGCCCTTAAAAATAAACAGGCTATTTTTCAAATAATTTCAAAAAATAAAACTGTTAGCGACAATTCTTTACAGATGTCGATAACGCCCCTTTATGAGTCAGATAATTTTTTCAGAATTAGTGCCGATTATCCTCAATTTCAGGGCGTTGCCCCTGCTTTTAACGAAAAAATAGCTAATTTAATTAAAGGAGAAATCGAGGATTTTAAGAAAAATTCTAAAGAAAACTGGGAGGCGATAAAGGCTACAATGCCGCCGGGCGAAAATTCTTCAGAAAATCCCGAACAGCCCTTTGAATTTATTGCCCTTTGGGCACCGATACAGCTTAATAATCAATATATAAGCATTGTCATCAACATATATTATTTTAGCGGTGGTGCCCACGGAAACGAAGAAATTTACGCTTTTAATTACGACTTGGCAAAACAGCAGGAAATTACCATTAGCGATTTTTTGGGGTCTCCCGAGGCCTTGGCAAAAATAGCCGAGCTTTCAGCCCAGAATATAGCCATTAATTTGGAATCAAAAGGCGTGCCCATTGATGAGAATATTAGTCAAATGATAAAAGATGGCACATCCCCTATTTCGGAAAACTTTAAGGATTTTAATTTTAACCGAGACGCTTTAACGATTTATTTCCAAAAATACCAGGTGGCGCCGGGTGCGGTTGGTTCAACTAAGGTTACTTTTTATAAAGACACCCTAAAGGAGAACTTAATAGAGCCGAGCTATTTAAAATAAAAAAAATAGCGCGTTTCTTTTTACTTGTTTATTTTAAGCTCAGTGTTATAATTTAGCTGTTTTATGGATCAAATTAAAGACGAACAATTAATCGCTTATTATCTCAATGGCCAAGAAAACGCTTTAGAGCTTTTAATTAAAAGATATTTAAGGCCGATTTACAGTTTTGTTTATCGTTTAGTCGGTAATGCGCAGGAATCTGAGGATATAACCCAAGAGGTTTTTGTAAGAGCTTGGCGCAACTTAAAGAAATTTGACCAGCGAAAAAGCTTTAAAACATGGCTTTTTAGCATTGCTAAAAATGCTTCGATAGACAGTTTAAGAAAGAAAAAAGCCATACCTTTTTCTAATTTTGAAACAGATAAGGGTGAAAATCTACTGACCAAAAATCTTGTAGATGGGACTTCTTTACCCGATGTGATTTTTGAAAAAGTAGAACTAGGCCAAACCTTAGCCAAAGTAATGGAAAAGATAGCGCCTTCATACCGTATAATATTATTTTTACGCTATAACGATCATTTTACTTTTTCTGAGATTGCCGCTGCTTTGGGCGAGCCCCTTAATACGGTAAAAAGCCGGCATCGGCGGGCTTTACTGATTTTAAAAAAGATTTTATCTTAAAGCTTTATAACCTTACACTCTTTTTTTATAAAGATGCACCAAAAGGGCATCTTTTTTCGTATTAGTTAATATAGGCATATGAAAAAGGACTACGAAAAACTTTTTACCTATCTTAACCGGCCAGAGCCCTCCGAGGGGCTTTTTGCCAAGATAATGCAACAGATTTATAAAGAAAAAAATATTATGGTGATTAAGCGGCGCCTAGCACTTTTTTCTTTTGGAGTTTTGGGTTCAGTCGCCGCTTTTTACCCCGTTTTAAATATGGTCAAAATCGAAATGGCTGAATCAGGATTTATAAAATTCGTTTCGCTTATTTTTTCTGATTTTAGAGTGATAATAACTTATTGGCAGAGCTTTGCTTTTGCGGTTTTGGAATCCTTACCTGTTTTGAGCGTCCTTCTATTTTTTATTGTCATTTTTACTTTTTTGGGATCGCTCAAATTTTTCATTAAAGACGTAAAGTTTATTTTTAATTTCGCTAAAAACAGCTAAAAACATGGATTTTAATAAATTCTTTCAATCAAAAAATTTCAAGGTGATACTGGTTATTGTTAGCGGAATCATAATTTGCTTGTTTATTTTCCAAGTTGGCATGATGGTGGGCTATAAAAAAGCAAATTTTTCATTCCGCTGGGGCGAGAATTATCATCAAAACTTCGGCGGCCCCAAAGGCGGCTTATTAAACGATTTTCGGGGTAAAGATTTTATCGATGCCCATGGCGTTTTTGGGCAAATTATGAAAATTGACGGCTCAACCTTAGTGATCAAGGGTAAGGATGGAGTCGAAAAAATAGTGTTAATCAATAAAAATACATCCATTAAACGCTTTCAGGAAGATGTTAAAATAAGTGATTTAAAAACAGACGATTTTATTGTGGTAATCGGCGAACCCAATGATGCTGGTCAAATAGAGGCTAAATTTATCAGGTTTTTGCCGTCGCCGGGCGAAACCTCTTTTTATTTGTCCGCGCCAATAAAACCCTTATAACAAATAATAAAATTTTATTATGATTAGAAAAATTTTAAAAACTATAACAAAACATAAAATTATTACATTTATTGTAATAATTGTCTTAGTGGTCGGCGGATTTTATACAATAAACTTTTTAAAGAAACAGGGAGGACAAACAAAGTATGTTTTAGCGGCCGTGGAAAAAGGAATGATTATTTCTTCTGTTTCGGGCAGTGGACAAATATCGGCCTTAAATCAAATTGATATTAAATCAAAAGTATCTGGAGACGTAGTTTATCTTAATATAAAAAACGGACAAGATGTTAAGGCGGGTGCACTTTTAGCTACAATATATTCGCAAGACGCTCAAAGGTCGGTGCGGGATGCCGAGGCAAATCTTGAAAGCGCAAAGATTTCTTTGGAGAAATTAAAGCAGCCGGCCGATGAATTGTCTCTTTTACAAGCTGAAAATGCTTTAACTCAGGCCAATCAATCAAAACAAGATGCACAAGATAATTTAGAAAGAGCTTATGAAGATGGCTTTAATAATGTGGCTAATGTTTTTCTTGAATTGCCTGGAATTATGAGCGGCCTTCAAAGTATTTTATTAGGAAATGATAGGAATTTAGGGGGTACTAGCCAATGGAATATTGATTATTACGCGGATGCGGTAAAATCTTATGATGCAAAATCGTTAGAATACCGAGACGATGCTTACCAAAAATATCAATTAGCGCGCCAAAAATACGATCAAAACTTTCAAGATTATAAATCAGCCAGCCGTTTTTCTGAAAAGACCGCCATTGAAACATTAATTAGCGAAACTTACGACACCACCAAAAGTATTGCCGAGGCAGTTAAGAGCAGCAATAACTTGATTCAGTTTTATAAAGATAAATTGACCGAACGCAATTTAAACTATCAAAGTTTAGCCGATACTCATTTGTCCAGTCTTAACTCTTATACCGGGAAAACTAATAATTTTCTTATTAACTTGTTAAATATTGAGAATACAATTAAAGATTCTCAAAATTCTTTAGTCAGCGCCGATCGTTCTATTACCGAAAAAACCATGTCTTTGGCAAGGCTTAAAGCTGGTGCCGACTCGCTTGATTTTGCTTCCCAAGAGTTGAATATCGAACAGAGAGAAAATGCCCTTTTAGACGTTAAAGAAAAATTAAACGATTATTATATCCGTGCTCCTTTTGACGGTATGGCAGCCCAAGTTAATGTTAAAAAAGGCGATTCTATTTCTGCCGGCTCAGCTGTGGCCACAGTTATTACTAAAAAACAAATTGCCGAAATTTCTCTTAATGAAGTTGATATAGCTAAAATAAAAGTCGGTCAAAAAGTAACACTTACTTTCGATGCGATCAGTGAGTTAACTATTAGCGGTGAGGTTTTAGAAATGGATGCGATCGGTACAGTAAATCAGGGGGTGGTAAATTATAACGTAAAGATTGGTTTTGATACAGAAGATGATCGGGTAAGGCCGGGCATGAGCGTTTCAGCAGCAATTATCATCGATTCCAAACAAGACGTTCTTTTAGTCCCTAACTCAGCTGTGAAATCTCAAGGAAATAACAGTTATGTGGAATTGTTAAACAACGAAGATAAGCTTAGTGAGCAACTTTTGGCCGATATATCAAGTGGGGCGAGTGTAGTTTTAAAAAACTCTTTAAATCAGCAATCAATAGAAGTTGGGCTTTCTAACGATTCCTATACTGAAGTGGTTAGCGGTCTTTCAGAGAGCGATATCATTGTTTTAAGAACCGTTACTAATTCATCAAGCGTCCAGATTCAATCACAAAATCGGAGTTTGCTTCAAACTGGCGGCAGCACAAGAAATAATTTCCCGCGTGATTAATTAAGATTAAAAATTATGATTGAGTGTAAAAATATTAGCAAGATTTATAAAAACGACACCGTTGAAACTTTAGTGCTAAAGAATATTTCTTTTTCTATTAAAGATGGTGAATTTGTGGCGATTATGGGACCTTCTGGTTCTGGGAAATCCACTCTAATGCATATTTTAGGCGCGCTCGACACTCCTACCAGTGGAGAATATTTACTTGATGGTCAAAAAGTCAGTGAATTATCCGAAGATCAATTGGCCGATATTCGGAAAAATAAAATCGGTTTTATTTTTCAATCTTTTAATCTCTTACCCAGAACAACGGTTTTGCGTAACGTTGTTCTGCCGCTTATTTATTCTGAGAATACAAAAGAGCAAAGAGAGGAAAAAGCAATCTTGGCCTTAAAGGGTGCCGGATTGGATAAATCTCATTTTTATCATTTATCTAATCAGTTGTCCGGCGGCCAAATGCAAAGAGTTGCTATTGCCAGGGCCTTAGTTAATGAACCATCTTTAATCTTTGCAGATGAGCCAACAGGAAATTTAGATACTAAAACCGGCGAGATTGTTCTTAATACTTTTCAAGCCCTCAATCAGCAGAAAAAAAGAACAATCATTATTATTACCCACGAAAGATATGTAGCCGAGCACGCCGATCGTATCATTCACATTAGAGACGGTGAGATTATAGAAGACGAAAAAAATATCAAAAAACGCGTTATTGATAACAATCATTATTTATGAATTTAATAGACTTGCTCGAAGAAACATATTTTGCCCTATTTTTAAATAAAGCTCGTTCGGGTTTAACCGCTTTAGGCATTATTATTGGCATTGGTTCAGTGATTGCTATGATTTCTATTGGCCAAGGCGCTCAGGGCACAATTGAGTCTAGCATTGAATCTTTAGGTTCAAACTTAGTTATTATTATGCCGGGCGCCCAGAGAGAGTTTGGTTTTCAGGTAAGCTCTGGCCGGGGATCAGCTCAAAGCTTGACCCAAGAAGATGCTTTGGCAATACAACAAAACATTGATTTGGTAAAAGCGGTGGCGCCTGAAACATCTAGGCGTTATCAGGTAACAGCCAGCGGTGCCAATACCAACACCCAGGTGGTTGGTACAACCGAGGCGTATTCAACGGTAAGGAATGTTGAAATTGCCGATGGCTCTTTTGTTTCAGATCAAAATGTTAAAAATTTAGCAAAGGTGGCAGTACTTGGTCCGACAGTAAGAGATGACTTATTTGGTGAGGGCGCGAATGTTATTGGCAAAACCGTTCGTATTAATGGGAATGAATTTAAAATAATCGGCATTACCGTGGCTAAGGGGGGAACAGGTTTTAGCAACCAAGATGATATGATTTTTATTCCAATATCCACAGCTCAGCGTTTTTTATCGGGTAACGATTCCGTCAGTTCAATCAGTGTTCAGGCCGCTGATCAGCAATCAATGTCTTTAATGCAAGAACAAATTACATCCTTGTTGTTAAATCGCCATAATATTTCTGATCCAACGCAGGCCGATTTTAGTACGCTTAACCAGGAAGATATTATTGCTACCGCTTCTTCAATTACAAATACTTTTACAATATTACTGGGATCGGTGGCTGGAATTTCGCTTATCGTTGGCGGTATTGGCATTATGAATATGATGTTAACGACCGTTACCGAAAGAACGCGTGAAATTGGTTTAAGAAAAGCAATCGGGGCCAAGCCTAAAGACATCATCCTTCAGTTTTTAGCCGAAGCGATTATGCTTACTTTTATCGGCGGAATGATTGGTATTTTAGTCGGCTGGCTGGCTTCTTTTGCTATTTCTCAACTAGGAGGTATTAGCACCAAGATTTCTTTTTTCTCGATCGTTTTAGCTTTTAGTATTTCCGCCGCCATCGGTATTATTTTCGGCTATTATCCGGCCCAAAGAGCGGCAAAGCTTAACCCTATTGAAGCATTGCGTTATGAATAATAATCAAATCATTTAGTCGGATGATTATAAAAATTAATATTAAATAAATAATTATGAATAAAAAATTAACAATAATTATTTTATCAATAACTGCGGTTGTGATTGCCAGCTTAACTTTTTACGGCGGCATGAGATATGCGGGTAAAAAATCTTTAGGAGTTTTTCAGGGAAATTTGCAAAATCTTTCTTCGCAAGAACGCCAGCAGCGGGTTCAGCAAATGGGAGCTAATTTTGGCGGAAGGAATGGCGGAGGCTTTATTTCCGGAGAGATAATTTCAAAAGACGACAAAAGTATTACTGTAAAGTTGCATGATGGCGGCTCAAAGATAATCTTTTATTCAAGCGCAACCGAAATCGGAAAATTCGTACAAGGTGCAACAAGCGATTTGGAAGTTGGTAAAACGGTAAGCGTTAACGGTAGTACCAATCAAGACGGCAGTCTTACTGCCCAATCAATACAAATTAGGCCGGCTACCTCTTCTGAGCCGTCAATTAACCCTTAATTTCCAAAATAATCATTAAAGCCGCCTTACCTAAAAGGCGGTTTTTTGATACGATATTAGAATATGGCAAAGTATTTTTCAAAGGAAGCTTTGGATCAATTTAAAAAAGAGCTGGATTACTTGGAAAACACAAAACGCAAGGAAATTAGCAAGGCGATAAAGCACACAGCTGCTTTTGGCGATTTAAAGGAGAACGCCGCCTACCAGGAGGCCAAAGACGCCCAGGGTTTTTTGGAAAGAAAAATTAGAGAGTTAAAAGATCTTATTTCCCAGGCTAAAGTAGCGGACAAAAAAGAAAACGATAAGGTTCAGATCGGCTCTTTGGTGGCGCTAATTTCAGGCAAGGAAAAGATGGAGATTCAGATTGTAGAGCCCGAAGAGGCCAACCCTTTTAAGGGAAAGATTTCCCACAAATCATCTTTGGGTGAGGCTTTGTTAGGTAAAAAGAAGGACGATACAGTAAAATTTAAAACCGTAGAAAACGAGAATGAATATAAAATTTTGGAAATAAAATAATTTAAAAATATATGAAAACAAACGTTAACAATATGGGAATAAATAAAGTGATCAGAACTTTAATTGCCTGTGATTTCTTACTTCAGTCGGGCTGGGGGCTAATCGGCCCGATTTTCGCTATTTTCTTAATCAGCCAAATACAATACGGATCACTGCCTATGGTGGGCTTGGTGGTGGCCACTTATTGGATTGTAAAATCGCTCGCCCAGCCCTTTATCGCCCAATATTTAGATTTAAAAAAAGGCGAATACGATGACTTTCAGTTTTTAATGGTTGGTTTAATTATTGCTAATTTAGTACCTTTGGGATATGTTTTTGCTACCAAAATTTCCCATATTTTCTTATTAGAATTTATTAGGGCCCTGGCTATGGCTTGTGTAATACCTAGCTGGGCCGCAATGTTTACACGGCACATTGATAAGGGTTGGGAGGCCTTTTCTTGGAGCATCGATAGCACCATGATTGGCTTGGCCATGGGTTTTTCAGCGGCTTTTGGAGGAATTTTCGTAACCATTATCGGTTTTCAAACAGTTTTTGCACTAGTTTCAATTATGGGCCTGGGTTCGGCCTTGTCTCTGCTTTTTATCAGAAAACAGATTTCTAACAAAGATCGTGCGGCCACCGCCCAAGCTTTGAAAGTGGAAAAAACCATCTAATTTAAATGAAAAACCAGGAGATTGCTAAAATATTGTACGAAATTGCCGAGTTTTTAAAAATGGATAAAATTGATTTCAAGCCCTTTGCCTATGAAAAAGCGGCTCAATCACTGGAATCTTTAGAAGAAGACGTTGGTGAAATCTACAAAAAAGGAGGCTTAAAATCTTTGGAAGAAGTTCCCGGAGTCGGTAAAAGCATTGCCGAGAAAATCGAGGAATATTTAAAAAAGGGCAGAATAAAATATCTATCAGATCTTAAAAAGAAAACTCCAATCAATATGGAGGAAATGGTTCGAGTGGAGGGCTTGGGGCCAAAGAAAATAAAAGTTCTTTATCAAAAGCTAGATATAAAAAATGTTAAGGATTTGGAAAAAGCGGCAAAAACGCATAAGATTGCGCTTTTGTTTGGCTTTGGCGAAAAAACCGAAAAGAATATTTTAGAGGGCATCGAGTTTTTAAAAAGAAGCAAGGGTCGGTTTTTATTAGGGGAGATACTTCCTTGGGTGAAAGAAATTTCTGAAAAATTAAGCACTTTAAAAGAGGTGGAGAGGTTGGAGGTGGGTGGCTCTTTAAGAAGAAGAAAAGAAACTATCGGTGATATTGATTTTTTGGTAATTTCCAAAGAGCCTGAAAAAGTGATGGATTTTTTTGTGAATCTTCCAGGCGTGGTTAAGGTTTGGGGAAAAGGCAGAACTAAAGCCTCAGCCAGACTGAAAGAAGGCTTTGATATGGATATTAGGGTGGTGCCCCCAAAATCCTACGGTTCGGCCCTGCAGTATTTTACTGGTTCTAAAGAACATAATATTGCTACGCGCCGCTTAGCCATTGAAAAAGGCCTGAAGCTTTCTGAATACGGATTATTCAAAGGAAAGAAAATGGTGGCTGGTTGGGACGAGCCGGGAATTTACAGATTATTGGGGCTACCATATATTGAACCTGAATTAAGAGAAAATCAGGGCGAGATAGAAGCGGGCTTGGAAGGAAAGTTGCCCCAGATTATATCTTTACAAGACATGAAGGGAGATTTGCATTGCCATTCCAATTGGAACGGAGGCGCAAATTCCATTAAAGAATTAATTGTTGCTGCGAAAAACCTAGGTTATGAATATCTTGGCATTGCCGACCACACCAAGTTTTTAAGAATTGAAAACGGTTTAGATGAAAAAAAGCTAGGCCGACAAAGGCAGGAAATAGATGGGTTGAATAAAAACCCAGAAAACTTTAAAGTTTTGCAGGGTTGCGAAGCCAATATTTTAACCGATGGCACAATTGATATTAATGATCAAGCCTTGAGCAAATTAGATTATGCGATTGCGGGCATTCACTCGAGCTTTAAAATGGAAAAGGATAAAATGACCGAAAGAATGATTAGGGCCATGAAAAATCCGAATATTAATATTATTTCTCACCCTACCGGCCGGATTTTAAAAAGAAGAGACGAATACCAAATTGATTTTGATAAGGTGCTGAGAGCAGCTCGGGAATTTAAGGTGGTTTTGGAAATCAACGCTTATCCTGAAAGGCTGGACTTATCCGATCAGAATATTAAGCGGGCCAAAGAAGCTAAAGTTTCAATGATTATTAATACCGACAGCCACGAAAAAAGTCAGTTAAAGCTTATGGAGTACGGTGTTTTTCAGGCAAGAAGGGGTTGGGCGGAAAAAGAAGACATTATTAATACTCAATCATTAGAAAAATTAATAACCTTTTTTAAATAAAATTATGTACCGGCGATCTCTTTTTCAAATGCACGTACCTTCGATTATTGGTATTATTATAATATTAGTAATAGCAGGAGGGGTTTTGGTTTATACTAAAAAAATGATAGATGAAATAACGGAAATCAGATACGGCAGTTTAATGGAAATTGCAAAATAGCTTTAAAAATGAAATCGATAATTCTTCTTAAATCAATTCGACCATCGCCATTAGAAAAAGGTAAAAAAATCTATGCCAGTTGAAAAATCGGCCGGAGCCGTTGTTTTTAGAAAAGAAAAAGGAAAAATTTACTATTTATTGCTGCATTATCCTTCTGGGGCTCGGACCCCCAAAGATTATTTTGATTTTCCCAAGGGGCATTTAGAAAAAGGAGAAACAGAGATAGCTGCGGCCAAAAGAGAAATTAAGGAGGAAACAGGATTAACAGACATTGAAATTACAGAGGGGTTTAAGGAGTGGATAAAATACTTTTTTAGATTTAAAGAAAAGAATATTCTTAAATTCGTTACCTTTTATTTGGCCCGAACCAAAGAAAAAGAAGTTCGGGTTTCAAGCGAGCACACGGGATACAAATGGCTTACTTTTAAAGATGCCTTGGCCGAGTTAAAATTTAAAAATGCCAAAGAAATTCTCAAAAAAGCCGATCAATTCCTTTGCCAGCAGGGTTTATCAGACAGTTAGAAAGATTCCAAGAGGTCAAGTGTCAACTTATAAGCAGGTGGCATTGGCTTCGGGTTCGCCTTTGGCTTGGCGGGCCGTGGGCAACATTTTAAACAAAAACAAAGACAGTCAGATTCCTTGCCATCGGGTAATAAAGTCTAACGGCAAAATCGGCGGCTACAACCGCGGTGCAAAAAAGAAGCGGATTTTACTAAAAAAAGAAAGCGTGTTAATAAAAGGTATAAATATTGGCCTTTGACAACTCATCAAAAAGCAAAAGCTTATTATAAAAACCACTTTTAAACTGAGGAGGGTTTATGAAAAGCAATGCCGAACAGATTGAAATTTTAAAAAAGCTTCAGCACGAACATTTGAGTCCGATTATGCGGATTGCTTCACCCCTATTTGTGAATATGACAGAAAGAAGGATTGCCATAGAAAAAGGCGACGGATTAGCGGGAGATCAAAATTACCTTACTTTTTTTAAGCAGAACATCGAGCAGATAAAAGAGATTGCCGAAAAGGCCCTGGAATTCATTCAGTCAAGCCAGACTAATTAAAAGTAAAATACAGCACAAACAAAAAGCCGCAGTGTTTTTACACGCTGCGGCTCTTCTTTTTGCTTTTATTTTATCTTTTCAACCAGCTCAGAAAATATTTTAGGGTTATTTTCAGCCAACTGAGACAGGATTTTTCTGTCCAATTCGATGTTTTTCTTTTTCAAGCCATTCATAAACTGGCTGTAAGACATATTATTCTGCCGGCAGATAGCGTTTATCTTAATTTGCCATAAGCGCCGGAAATTTCTTTTTTTGTTTTTCCGGTCTCTAAAAGAATAGCTCCAGCCGTGCAACAGGGCGTCTTTGGCCAATTTATACTTTGATTTCCGGCCCCAGCGAAAGCCCTTGGTGTGTTGCAGGATATTTTTTCTCCGCTTTCGGGCGGTTGTTCCTCTTTTAATTCGAACCATATATTTTTAGCGGTATAATAACTTTTTAATTTTTTTAGCTTCCGGCTTGGATAAGGGAACCCATTTTCGGCCCTGCCTGACTTTTTTTCCGGATTTTTTAGCGCGATAATGATTAAGACCGGACGGGCGCCTCAAAATCTTGCCGTTTTTGGTTATTTTGAATCTTTTTAAAACTGATTTTCTGCTTTTCATTTTTTTGTGATAATTATTTTATTGTTTTGTAACGATAATAGTGTAGCCCCGGGGCTCTCTTTTTAATTCCCGTTCGATTTTAATGGGAAGCAATTTTCCCAAGCCCTCCAGGAAGCTTTGTATTTTTCCTTTGGCGAATTCGGCTAAGGCCTTTTCCCGGCCCCTTAAAACCATTTCCACTCTAACTTTGTTCCCTTTTTTTAGAAAGTTTTCAGCTTGATTGATTTTAGTTTCCAGATCGTGGGAAGAAATATTAAAGCCAAAACGGATGCCTTTTATCTCGCCGGTCATTTTATGTCTAGCCTCCTTTTCTTTTTTTTGCAGAGAATACAGAAATTTTCCATATTCCATAATCTTGCAAATAGGCGGTTCCACCTTTTCGGTTACCTGGATTAAATCCAGATTGCGCTCCCGGGCTAATTTTAAAGCTTCGGGCAGGTTGAACAATCCTAACTGTTTTCCAGTTTCGTCGATTACCCGTACTTCTTTAGCCCTTATTTGGTTGTTGATGAATGGTTTTTTTAACAATTTATTTTTGGTGGAGGTGAAGGGATTCGAACCCTTGTGCAAAAATATTCTCCAAGACAACGCTACAAACTTAGCCCGATTTGGTATCAGTAGAAAGTATTAATCGGACCAAATCTTTCTACTTTTTGGTCAAGATTTTGATAGTCTTTTGACCGGAAAGAGCTACCTATCTCGATTGATATAACACCAGATTTTAATTATCGAGAATTGCTAAAACCCGATGTGCTTTAAGCGTATGCTAAAGCAGGAGCTTGAAATAAGTTGGCACTTATATCAGTTTCCGAAGGTTTTACGAGCTTTCGGAGCTCGGTTTGATTGTTTTGGGTCGGATTTTTGTCGATTCCTGAACACCCCCTATTAATTATTATTAAGATCTTAAGATGTTATTCTTTTAACGATCGCTCAATTTCCCGGTTAATCTCTTTTTTCTTAATCAGATCCCTCTTATCTTTCTTTTTCAAGCCTTTGGCCACGCCAAACTCTAGCTTAATTTTTCCTCCCTTAATATACACTTTTAAGGGTACAAAAGTCAAGCCTTGTTGGTTGGCCTTGCCAATGAGGTATTTTATCTCAGATTTCTTTAAAAGCAGCTTGCGTGATCTTTCCGGGTTATAATCAGAGGGTGTGTTTTTAGGCTGATAGGGTGGAACTTGGCAGCCGACCAGAAAAACCTCTTCGTTTTTTAACACCACATAGCAGCCCGATAAGTTCATTCGGCCCAATTTTATCGATTTTACTTCGTGGCCCAAAAGGCTGATGCCGGCTTCAAATTTCTCTAAAATCTCGTAGTTAAAATACGCCTTTTTGTTTTCAGTGATTGGTTTAATATTCATATTGTGTTTTCATTTTAACCTAAATTCTTTCTTTTTCCAATCTTGATATAAAGGCTATAACAGGGTAAACTTAAAATTAATGATAAGGCAAAAAGTTGCAAAATCAATTGAGCAGGCCATAAAAGAGCTCCAAAAAGAGGGTTTTTTGCCAAAACTCCCAGTTTTAAATTTAGAGATCAAGGAATCGCAAAAGGAAATTTACGGCGATTACGCTTCAAGTGTTGCCTTAAAAATAGCTAAAATCACAAAAAAACAGCCCCTAGAGGTCGCCGAAAAAATATCTCACAATATAAAAAGAAAAAATAAGGACTTTTTCAATCAGATTGAGGTGATAAAACCCGGCTTTATCAATTTTTTTATTTCTCAAAAACAATTAAGAAAAGAATTGGGCGAGGCTTTAGCAGGGGGAGAGAATTTTGGGAAATTAACAGCCGGCAAGAAAATTAAAGCTAACGTAGAGTTTATTTCTGCTAACCCTACCGGCCCCCTTCATATTGGCAATGGCCGGGGTGCTTTTTTCGGAGATTGCCTGGCTAATATTTTAGCTTTTGCGGGCTTCAAAGCTTATAGGGAGTATTATGTAAACGATACTAAAAACAGCACGCAAATTTTAGAATTAGGAAAAACCGCTTTGGACCAGGGCCAATCTTACCTTTCACCGTACTTAGAATCTTTGATTTTAAAGTTAAAACCGCATCTTAAAAAGATAAAATCAGAAAGCGAAGCCGGATTTTTTGTGGCTCAGAATATTTTGGGCGACATTAAGAAATTTGTTTCTGAAAAACTTAAGATAAAAATTGATTTTTGGATTCAGGAACATAATTTATTCCGCCAGGATAAGGTAAAGAAAATCTACGATACTTTAAAGAAAAAAAATCTGATTTATGAAAAAGACAAGGCTACGTGGTTAAAGCTCGATGCTTTTGACCTGGAAGACGGGGTATTGTTAAGAGAAAACGGCCAGCCAACATATTTTTTATCAGATATTGCCTACCACAAAGATAAAATAGACAGGGGGTTTAAAAAAATAATAGATATTTGGGGCGCCGATCATCAGGGGCACGTGCCGCGCATGAAGGCGGTAATGAAAATTCTGGGGTTTAAAGGGGAGTTTGATATTTTGATCAGCCAGATGGTTCAGTTAGAGGGCGAAAAGATTTCCAAGAGAGCCGGAAAAATTATCTTGTTGGAAGACTTGGTTGATGCGGTCGGCCTGGATGCGGTGAAATTCTTTTATTTAATGAAATCTTTAAACACTCAAATGAGCTTTAATCTGGCCTTGGCCAAAGAAAAGTCACAAAAAAATCCGGTTTTTTACGTTCAATACGCCCATGCCAGAATCTGTAGCATTTTAAAAAAGGGTAAAACAGATAGTCTGAAATTTAACACAAAATATTTAGAGTTTTTGGAACATCCTTCGGAAATAAAACTAATGAGAAAGATTATTCAATTGCCAGAAATTATTGAAGACACGGCCAAGGATTATCAATTACAAAGATTGCCCCAGTATGCTTTGGAATTAGCGGAATCTTTTCATAGTTTTTACCGCGATTGCTATGTTTTATCCAAAGATAAAAACTTAGCCCAGGCGCGTTTGTTGTTGGCTTTTTGCGCCAAGAACACCTTAAAAACAACCTTAAACCTAATGGGAATTCAGGCGCCCGAGAAGATGTAATAATATGAAATTAAGAAATACTTATTATATTATCCGCCACGGCCAAAACATTCATCAAATAAGTAATAAAAAAAGAAAAAAGCCCTTAATCTATCCCTGGCCGGAAAAAAAGCCGATTCGTTTAACTTTACAAGGTAAAAAAGAAGTACTGGCCTCGGCTAAAATTTTAAAAAAGAAAAACATCGGTCTGATTTATTCCTCGGACATGTTTCGTGCCAAGCAGACAAGCGAAATTTTAGCCAAAGAATTAAAAATTAAGAAAATAACTTTTGACAAAAGATTAAGAGATGGCAATTTGGGAATTTATAATGGCCGACCCAAAGAGGTTTTTTACAAGGAATTTTTCGTGGTTAATACCGAAGAAAGATTTGCCAAAAGACCCAAGGGGGGCGAGAGCTGGAACGATATTAAAAAAAGAACGGCTGATTTTATCAAAAGCGTGGATAAAAAATATAAGAATAAGAATGTTTTACTGGTTAGTCATGGAGACCCGCTTTGGCTTTTAGAAAGCGTTGTTAGGGGCTATAGCAATAAAAAAGCTTTTGACGCCATTTTCGACAAAAAGATTTACAAGCTGGTTATTATGAAAACCGGCGGATTAAGGAAATTATATCCTTTTTAAATATGGATTTTGCAAAAACAGAAAAAGAAATCTTAAAGTTTTGGGCTGACAATAGAATCTTTGAAAAACTCCAGGCAAAGAATTGGGGCAAGAAACGCTGGTCTTTTTTAGACGGCCCGATTACCGCCAATAACCCCATGGGTGTGCACCACGCTTGGGGTCGGACTTACAAGGATTTGTTTCAGCGCTACAAGGCCATGCGGGGTTTTTACCAAAGGTTTCAGAATGGCTTTGACTGCCAGGGCTTATGGGTTGAGGTGGAGGTGGAAAAGGAGCTGGGCTTTAAAACGAAAAAAGACATTGAAGATTATGGCATTGAAAAGTTTGTGGAAAAATGCAAAGAAAGGGTTTTAAAGTATTCGAAAATTCAAACCGAGCAATCGATCAGGCTGGGCCAGTGGATGAACTGGGATAATTCGTATTTTACCATGTCAGACGAGAATAATTACGCCATCTGGCATTTTTTAAAAATTTGCAAAGAAAAGGGCCTGCTTTACAAAGGCAAAGATGTAGTGCCTTGGTGCATTAGGTGTGGCACGGCTATTTCCCAGCACGAGATATTAACTGAAGAATACAAGGAAATATCTCATAAGGCAATTTTTTTCAGATTGCCCTTGGCAAGCGAAAGCCAGACTTTTTTTCTTGCTTGGACTACCACGCCCTGGACTTTGCCCGCCAACGTTGCTCTGGCCGTAAATCCCGGGCTGAATTACGCCTATATTCAAAACGGAAAGGGTCAAACATATATATTGTTGGAAAACAAAGCCTTTTTAATCCCAGGGGGCAAGGTAGTTAAAACTTTAAAAGGATCACAATTGAAGGATTTGGAATATAAAGGACTGTTTGACGAGTTACCTTTGGCAAAAGATATTTTAGGTGATTATCGCCATAAAGTAATTACCTGGAAAGAAGTTTCTTTGGAAGACGGCACGGGCGTTGTACATATAGCTCCCGGTTGCGGGCAGGAAGACTTTAAACTGAGTAAAGAATTCAATCTGCCGGTTATTGATCCCGTGGACCAAGAGGGCAGATATAAAAAGAACCTTGGCTTTTTAGAGGGTAAATTAGTAACTCAGGTTCGAGAGGATATTTTTGACAGTCTTGAGAAAAAGGGTTTGGTTTTTAAGATTGAGGATTATTTACACCGTTATCCCACTTGTTGGCGCTGCAAATCGGAGCTGATTTTTAGATTAGTTAACGAATGGTACATTTCAATGGAGAAAATAAGGAAATCTTTGGTTAAGATCACCAAAAAAATACAATGGATACCGGATTTTGGTTTAGAAAGAGAGTTGGATTGGTTAAAAAATATGCAGGATTGGTTAATTTCCAAAAAAAGATATTGGGGTTTGGCCTTGCCCATTTTTGAATGTGCTTGTGGTAATTTTGAAGTGATTGGCTCCAAAGAAGAATTGAAAGAAAGGGCAATTGAGGGCTGGCCCGATTTTGAAAATCATTCACCACACCGGCCTTGGGTGGATAAGGTAAAAATTAAATGCTCCAAATGCGGGCAATCCGTTGAAAGAATAAAAGACGTAGGCAATCCTTGGCTGGATGCGGGCATTGTACCTTTTTCAACCACGGGTTATTTTGAGGATAAAAAGGAGTGGAACAACTGGTTCCCGGCCGATTTTATCTGCGAATCTTTTCCCGGGCAGTTTAAAAACTGGTTTTATTCTTTGATCGTTATGAGCGCGGTTTTAGAAGGAGAAAATCCTACGAAAACTATTTTTGGCTACGCTTCCGTAAAAGATGAAAAAGGGGAAGAAATGCACAAATCCAAGGGGAATGCCATTTGGTTCGATGAAGCAGTTGAAAAGATCGGAGCCGAACCCATGAGATGGCTTTACGTGCGGCAGAACCCCGCTTATAATTTGAACTTTGGCTACAATGCGGCCCGGGACATCCAAAAGAAACTATTAACCCTTTGGAATAATTTCGTATTCTTTAAAACCTATTCTGATCAAAAAAGCGAAATTTCTTTACCTAAAAAAATGGATAAAGCCAACGTGCTTGATCAGTGGATTATTTCCCGTTTACACGGCTTAATTGAAAAAGTAACCAAGGGCCTGGATGGTTATGACGCGGCTCAGGCAGCTTTAGCCATAGAGGATTTTTTTATCGAAGATCTTTCTTTGTGGTATATCAGGCGATCGCGCCGTCGCTTTCAGAAGCCAGATAATATATTAGAAAAAGAAACAGCTTTGGGCGTTCTTTATTTTACACTTTTTAACTTATTGAAAATCATTTCCCCGTTTTTGCCTTTTTTCTCAGAATCAATGTATCAATCGATAAAAGACAAGGAGTTACCCGAATCGATTCATTTGTGCGATTGGCCAAAAATTGAGAAAGATTTAATAAATAAGAAACTGGAGGAAAAAATGAAAGCAGTTAGGGTTGTGGTAGCGGAAATTTTAGCACAAAGGGCAAAAGAAGGCATAAAAGTACGCCAGCCGCTTTCAAAGATTACCATAAAAGAAAAATTGGAAAATGAGTTTATTGAATTGATAAAAGAAGAGGTTAACGTAAAGGAAGTTTTATTCGGCAAGGAAATAAAATTAGACACTCAAATTACGCCCCAGCTTTTGCAAGAGGGCATTTTAAGGGAGGCAGTCAGGCATATTCAGATAATGAGAAAAGAATTGGGGCTACAGCCCAAAGACAAAATTTTGGTTAGGTACGAGAGCGGTGAGGAATTGAATAAGATATTCATCAATAACCGCGACTATTTAATTAAAGAATTAAAAACCGAAGATTTCTCTCAAAAAAAAGAAGAACTATCTTTTGACAAGATTTCAGAGCTTGAAATTAACAATAAGAAAGTTTGGCTAGCAATTAAGAGAAAGGGATAATTTTTCTTTGGAGATTCTCTGAAAAAAGCTTAAAATTAGAATAAGGGGTTGTAGGATTATAAACCAGAGCTTTAATTCCATTGTAAAATGTCCAAGGCTAAACCGGTTAAAACTAAATCTTTTTCAATTGAAGAAAAGGACCGTCTAACAAAAATTCACCAAGGCATTGTTAGGGGGCGTTGGTTTTGGATAATAATTTTAGGCCTTAGCAGCGTTTCTTTGGTTATTACCCGCAAGATGAGTGCTATTCCCCTTTTTTCCTCTTATCACCCCAAAGAAAATGTTGGTTTTTATTTAATCACTCTTTTTTTGGTTTTTTATAATTTTCTTTTCTGGCTTTATTTAAAGCAAGGTGAAAAATGCACTGAAAAAGGCTTGAACAATTTAAGATATTTGCAGGTCGGTTGCGACCTGGCCCTGGTTACGGCTTTGTATAATTTAATCGGTGGCATTGATAACCCCACCCTTTTGCTTTACTTGGTACCTATTTTAGTGTCAATCATGCTTTTTAGTGCAAAAGGCGTGTTTATTGTTACCACTTTAAGTTTGCATTTAGCTGTGTTTATTACCTTAGCCGAACATTTTGGCCTAATCGTCCATAAGTTTCGCTATCTTATCCCAATAGGAATTTTCGGCAACCTACCCATCACGCTTTATTTTTTAACAACTTTTGCCCTTTCTCTTTACGGTGCCTCTATTTTTGCTAATTTTTTAGCCGATATTTTATCACAGAAAGAAAAAAAATTGAGGGAAAAAACATCTCAAATGGAAGAAGTTAATACGATTTTGGAAATTAAGGTTCAAGCCAGAACCAGGGCCATGCAGGATTTAACAGACTCCTTGGAACAGCAGGTTAAAGTAAGAACGGAAGAACTAGAGGGGAAGATAAAAGAAGTGGAACGGTTTAATAAATTGGCCAGCGGGCGCGAAATGAAGCTTTTGGAATTGGAAAAAGAAATTAAAACATTAAAAGATGAGTTAAAAACCGCCATATCATAAGCATTTTTAATTTAATGTCAGAAGAGCTACAAAAAAATAATCAGGAAGAAAAAATCAGGCTTTTGGCTATTCATAAGAATGTGTTTTGGGGCCGGCTTTTGTGGACGTTACTTTTTTGCGGCATCGGGCCTTCGGTGATGATAATTAAAAAACTTACTTCTACCCCGGCTTTTGTTCAGCAAAGAATGACCGGAAACTATTTTGCCCTGGCCTTTGTTTTATTGTACAGTTTTTCCTTTTGGCTTTATTTAAGAAGGGGCGAAAAATGCACCGAAAAGGGTTTGAATATTTTAAGATATTTCCAAGTCGGTTGTGATTTAGTTTTTTCGCTGTTTCTTTTTTACAACGTTGGAGGAATTGACAGCCCGGCCTTCTTTCTTTTTTTATTGCCCTTTTTTGTTGGGACCATATTTTTTAAATTAAAAGGAGTTTTATTAATTACCACCCTAATACTTGTTTTTAGTTCGGGCATTGTTTTTTTGGAATATTACGGCATTCTTTTTCACCAGTCGCATTATTTGACAAATACGGGTATTTTTATCCATTTACCCATTACCATTTATTTTTTATTCACCCAAGCCTTTGTTCTTTATGGTGCTGCTGTTTTTGCCGGCGTCTTGGCCAATGTTTTAGACCGGCAAGAGAAAAAATTAAAGGAAAAGAATTTATCACTAGAAGAAGCAAAGTCTTCTTTGGAGGTAAAAGTTGTGGACCGGGAGAAATCGTTAAAAGAGCTGGCTATTTCCTTAGAAGATCAGGTTTTAGCCCGAGTTAAAGAACTGGAAAACAAAATGTTAGAATTGGAGAATTTTAACAAGTTAGTAGTCGAAAGGGAGTTAAAAATGATAGAATTAAAAAAGAAGATAAAAGACTTTAAAAGGCAATTAGAATAAAATGAGCGAAAACATTTCCTTAAAACAAGAAGCAGACAGGCTTTTAAAAATTCCCGGTAACGTTAAAGGGGTGGTTTTTCAAACACATTATAAATATATTTTGTATCGTACTGGCGAAGAGGGGGTAAAAACCGTTGAGGCTAAATTAGAAGAATTGGGCCATCCGTTGAAGTTCAAAGAAATTAAATCTTGGCTTTGGTATTCAGAGGGCCTCGATGTTTTAATATTTTTAATTTTAAAAGACATTTTTAATTGGGATGATTCCGATATTTTTGACATGGGAACTTCAGCGCCCAAATACTCTTTTATTGTCGGTACCCTTTTAAAAACTTTCATTTCACCCAAGAAGTTTTTTGAAGAAACGCCAAAGTATTGGGAAAAGCATTATAGTTTTGGGCAGATGGAGGCCCTAGAAATAAACGAAGATCAAAAATATGCCACAGTTCGGATTAAAGACTATAATTTTCATCCAATTAGCTGTATTTATTTTAAGGGTTATTTTACCCGAATCGGACAATTTATTATTAAAACCAATAATTTTCAGGTAGAAGAGAAAAAGTGCGTTCATCGGGGCGATACTTACCACGAATTTTTATTAACTTGGGAATAAATAATTATGCCAGAGGATATAAAATTAAAAGAAAAATATCAGGAATTGCAGGAATCTTTCGAAGATTTGCAGCTTTATTTTGAGCAATTCACCACTTTTTTGCCAATTGCCGTTTGTAGTATTACGCCCATAGGAGTTATTATTAGTATTAATAAATTTTTTCAGGAATTAACCGATTATAATGAAATGGAAATTGTTGGTAGGCCAGTGGAAACGCTTTTTTTGGAAAAAGAACAAGGTAAAATGCTTACTCGGGAGGTAATTGACGGTGAAGTTGTTGAAAAAGAGTTGAATTTGATTAATAAAAAAGGCGAAAAGATTCCTGTAACGGTTTCTGCTTCTCTAAGAAAAGATAAAGAAGAAAACATTTTAGGTTATTTTTTAGCCATCATTGAAATTGTTAGGTTTAAAAAATTCCAAGAAGAGCTAGAAAAAAGGCTAAAGGAAAAAACTAAGGAATTAGAAGATCGGACCAAGGCATTAGAAAATTCTAGGGGCGGCCTGCTTAATATTTTAGAAGACATGGAGGAGTCTAAAAATAAAGAGGAGGAGGAAAAAAATAAAACCCTAGCTATTATTACTAATTTTGCCGACGGCCTTTTAGTTTTTGACGAACACAGTAAGCTATCTTTGATAAATTCGCAGGCCGAAAACTTTTTTAATGTTACAGCTAAAGAAACTTGCGAGCGATCAATTCCGGAGTTGATTAAATTTCCCAATTTATCGTTGTTGATCAATCTTTTAATCGATGTTTCTCAAAAAGAGGAGAATAAAGAAGACAAAAAAAACGATCAATCTAAATTTGAAATAAGGGAAATTTTTAGACGAGAATTGTTGATAAAAGACGATCTGGTATTAGAGGTTTCCAGCATACCTCTTTTGAAAGATGATAAAAAAACTGGCGCGCTAGTGGTAATCCACGATATTACTAGGGAAAAAATGATTGAGGTAATGAAAACAGAATTTGTTTCTTTGGCGGCGCATCAGTTAAGAACCCCCTTGTCGGCAATTAAATGGACCTTAAAAATACTTTTAGATGGCGATTTGGGCGAATTGAATTCCGAGCAGCGTGATTTTATCGAAAAAACTTATAAATCCAACGAACGGATGATTGATTTAATAAATTCTTTATTGGATGTGGCCAGAATTGAAGAAGGGCGTTATCTTTATAAGCCAGTTTTAACCGAAATAGAGCCCATTATTCAGTTTGTGGTTAATTCCTACAAGGACGAAGTAGCTAATAAAAAAATTAACTTTGAATATTTAAAACCAAAGGAAAAAATGCCCAAAGTTTTGGTAGATGTGGAAAAAATCCGTTTGGTTATTCAGAACTTTATTGAAAATGCCATTAATTATACGCCTGCGGGTGGTCAGGTGACAATTTCTTTAAAGCATGATAAGAAAGAAATAGAATTAATAATAAAAGATAGCGGCGTGGGCATACCCAAAGATCAGCAAGCCAGGGTTTTTACCAAGTTTTTTAGGGCCGCCAATGTAATGCGTTTGGAGACCACCGGAACAGGCTTGGGACTTTTTATCTCAAAAAACATTGTTGAGGCCCATCAGGGGCGAATATGGTTTGAATCGGAGGAAAAGAAAGGTACCACTTTCCACTTTGCCCTACCTATTAAAACTGAATTCGACGAGTTTATCACCGGCTTTTAATTTTTAATAAAAAGTAGTATAATATTAAAGACATAACAATATGGCCAAAAAAATTTTACTTATCGAAGACGAAGAAATTTTATTAAATTTGCTTGATAAAAAACTGCAGGAAGCCGGTTACGATGTAACCGTTGCTCGGGATGGCCAAGAGGGCCTAGAAACAATGAAAAGTTCCCGACCCGATCTTATTTTATTGGACATTGTAATGCCCAAAATGGGCGGCTTTGAAGTAATGGAAGAAATGAACAAAGATGAACAACTTAAGAAAATTCCAGTTGTTATTGTTTCCAACTCCGGTCAGCCAGTAGAGATTGATCGAGCCAAAGCATTGGGCGCTAAAGATTGGCTGATTAAAACTGAATTTGATCCACAGGAAGTAATTGAAAAAGTAATAAAACAAATAGGAAAATAATTTCAATAAATTTATACAATTTATTTTTATGGCAAAAAAAATCTTAATTATCGAAGACGATAAATTTTTAAGAGAGCTTATCGCCAAGAAGCTTACTAAGGAAATGTATGATACGGTTGAGGCGGTGGACGGCGAAGAGGGCATTAAAACTGTAAAAGAGGAAAAGCCTGATTTGGTGCTTTTGGATTTAATTTTGCCAGGCGCCGATGGTTTTGAGGTTTTGGGTAAAATGAAAGAAGATCCGGCGTTATCCCAAATCCCAGTGATTATTCTTTCCAATCTTGGACAAAAAGAAGACATTGAAAAAGGCTTGAAGTTAGGAGCAGTTGATTATATGATCAAGGCCCATTTTACTCCGCAGGAAATTGTCGATAAAATTAGGACGATTTTAAAATAAGATCTGTTTAATTTCATAATGTAAAAACATCCCCAATTTTTTATTATCTTTGGGGATTTTTTAATCAAAAATTTAACTACATGGCTTTGGATAGCTTGTCAGAACAATATTATTTAAAAATTGGGAAAGCTTCAGATTTGAAGATTTTTAAAGAAAGGCTAATTTACCGTCTTTTGGAAATTTTACCTGGGTTTTTAAGTTGGTTGACGCTTTTTTTAATTTTATTTTTTTCCTGGAAAGAACCGGTTTGGGTGTCTGTTTTTGTCATCATGTTTGTTATTTACTGGCTTTTTCGTACCATTTATCTTTCTTTTCACCTTTGGTCTGGCTACAAGCGCATGATTATTCACGAGAAGGAAAACTGGATTCAGAGATTAAAAGATTTTAAAGCTCAAGACTGGCGGGGCATTTATCATTTGGTGGTACTGCCTTTTTATTACGAGCCCTTGGATATTATTAGGGAGAGCCTTAAAGCTTTAAGTAATTCTGACTATCCAAAAGACAGAATGATAGTGGTTTTGGCCGGGGAGGAGCGGGCGGGAGAAGGTGGTAAGATGGTAGCTAGAATCCTTGAGAGTGAATTCAAAGATGTTTTTTTTAAATTCTTGGTAACTTGGCACCCGGTTAATTTAAAAGGCGAGATTATCGGGAAAGGAGCTAATGAAAGCTGGGCCACCAGGCGGGTTAAAGAATTGATCATTGATCAACTTAATATTGATTACAAAAACATTATAGTTTCTTCTTTAGATGCCGACACGGTTGTTTTTTCCGGGTATTTGAGTTGTTTGACGTATCATTATTTAACGGCAAAAAAACCAGATCGAACATCTTTTCAGCCCATTCCTCTTTTTATTAATAATATTTGGCAGGCGCCTTTTCTTTCAAGAATTTTCGCTTTTTCTTCTACCTTCTGGCACATTATGACTCAAGAAAGGCCGGAGAAAATGATTACCTTTTCTTCGCATTCGATGAGCTTTAAGGCTTTAGTCGACGTTGATTTCAGGCAAGTTAATGTGGTATCGGACGATTCGCGGATTTTCTGGCAGTGCTTTTTAAGGTACGACGGCGATTATCAGGTGCTGCCTCTTTATTACCCCATTTCTATGGATGCCAACGTTTCAGTTAATTTAAAACAAACCATCATTAACCTTTATAAGCAGCAGCGAAGGTGGGCATATGGCGTGGCCGATATTCCCTATTTTCTTTTCGGCTTTTTAAAAAATAAAAAGATTCCCCTTAATAAGAAATTTTCTTTGAGCATGGAGCTGATTGAAGGACATTGGTCTTGGGCTACGGCCTCGATGATGATTTTTCTTTTGGGCTGGATGCCGATTATTTTGGGTGGACCGTCTTTTTCACAAAGCTTACTATCCTTTAGTGTGCCCAAAATTACTAGTCAGATTTTAACTATTGGAATGATCGGCTTGGTTGTTTCGGCTTATTTCAGCCTGATTTTACTGCCGCCCAAGCCGCCAAAATATGGAAGATTCAAATATGTTTTTTTTGCCGTTGGCTGGCTATTAGTGCCGGTTATTATGGTTTTTTTCACCTCCATACCTGCCTTTGAAGCCCAAACCAGATTAATGGTGGGTAAATATTTGAGTTTTTGGCCAACAGAAAAGATAAGGAAAAAGAAATATTAATTATTCCAAATGGATTCTTTCTCCAAAATTCTTCAAGCCCTCTTTTAAAGAGGGGTGTTTTTTAAAACTAGGATCTGATTTTATCATTTCTTTAGCGGCTTCTTGGGTTTTTTCCACTAATAAAACATCAGTTAAAGAAGCCATGGTTAGGTCGGGAATGCCCCACTGTCTAATGCCATCAAGCGAGCCCGGGCCGCGAATTGCTAAATCTTTTTCAGCCAATTTGAAGCCATCTTCGGAGGATACCACAGCCTTCAATCTTTGGCTGGTTTTTGAAACCGGTGAATCGGTAAAAAGTAGGCAATAAGATTGATGCTTTGATCTTCCTACCCGGCCCCGGAATTGGTGCAGTTGAGCCAGGCCAAATCTTTCAGCGTCTTCGATCATCATGACGGTGGCGTTAGGTATGTCAACTCCTACTTCCACTACCGAGGTGGATACGAGAATATTGATTTCTCCCCTTTTAAAATTATTCATAACAGCTTCTTTTTCGGAAGACTTCATTTTTCCGTGAAGCATGGCAATTTTTAAGTCAGGAAAAACAACCTCTGAAAGTTTTTGGTATTCTTCCTTTACCGCTTTTACTTCGGCCCAAGAAGTAAGCCGGGCGCTTGCTTCAATGCGCGGACAGATGACAAAAATCTGATAGCCCAATTTCACCTGTTCTTTTATAAATTGATAAGCCATGGTTCTTTTTTCTGGGCCAACGATTTGGGTGAATATTTTTTTTCTACCCTGAGGTAGTTCGTTAATAATCGATAAATCCAGGTCGCCAAAAATAGTTAGAGTTAGGGTGCGGGGGATGGGGGTGGCCGTCATTGATAATAAGTGGGGAATGAATTTTTTCTGCTGGCAAAGGTGAGCCCGTTGTTGAACGCCAAAACGGTGTTGTTCATCCAGAATTACCAGGGCCAAATTATCGAATTTTATTTCTTTTTGAATTAAGGCATGAGTGCCAATGAGAATGTCCAACTCCCCGCTTTTTATTTTCTCTAACAGCTTCTTTCTGGTGCTGATTACAATTTCTTTTAGATCTTTTGAAAACAGGCGGTTATCTTTTCCGGTAACCAGGCCAATACTTACGTTAAAATCTTTTAATAATTCAAAAACCGTTTTAAAATGCTGTTTGGCCAGAATTTCGGTTGGCGCCATAAAGGCTGTTTGGTAGCCGGTTTTTACCGTATTTAAAGCAGCCATTGTGGCTACTACAGTTTTACCTGATCCCACATCTCCCTCGAGCAGCCTGTTCATGGGTCGCGGTTTTTCCAAATCTTTTAAAATCTGCCAGCCGGTTTTTTTCTGAGCATTGGTTAGTGGCCAAGGTAGACGTTTTACAAAATCTTTGATTAACTCCAGCTGAATGGGTAGAGCAATTGCCTTTTGGGCTTTAATTTTTTGCCTTTCCTTTTGTACAAAGAGCGAGATAAAAAACAGTTCTTCAAAGGAAAAGCGATCTTCCGCTTTTTTTGCCAGACCTTTGGAATCGGGAAAATGCACCTGCCAAAGCGCCTGGCTTAGGGGAATTAAGGAGAATTTTTTTAAAAATTCTGGTGGTAGCGGATCGGTTATACTGTTTTTTAAATTGGTTAAAATCGGCTTTATAATAAACCTAAGCCAGCGAGAAGATAGTCCGGCGGTTTCTGGGTACATTGGTACAATGCGGCCGGTGTGGGTTAAGTCGGCCGAAAGCTTTTCGTAAATGGGGTTGGAAAAATAAAAATCCTTTTCTTTTTTGATTAGTTTTCCGGCCAGGCAAATGCTGTCGCCCACTTTTAAGGTCTTGGTTAAATAGGGTTGGTTAAACCAGATTATTTTTAAGATTCCGGATTTATCCTGTATTATCCCTTGGGTGAGAAACATTCTTTTTTTCCAAGTTCTGATGTTTTTAATTTCAGTTATTGCTCCTTGTATGCATGCGGCTTCGTTAAGCTGTAACCGGGAAATAGGAACAATATTAGAAAAGTCCTCATAGCGGTGGGGAAAGTGGTAAAGCAGATCCCGGACGTTTTTAATGCCCAGCCTTTTCAACTTTTTTTGGTAAGCCGGGCCGACCCGAGAAAGTTGTTCAACCGGGGTTGAAAGCTCCATGTGCCCTCGGCAGGAATCGAACCTGCAGTCTCAAGGTCCGCAACCTTGCATTTTATCCATTAAACTACGAGGGCTGGTATTGTTAATTCTAAAATAAAATTAAGCTTAATTCAAGTTGACTTTAATCTATTTTATAGATAAAATATATTTATCAAAAGGAGGAGTGCGGCGAATGGTAAGCCAGCAGTTTGCTAAACTGTACCCGTCTAAAAAGCGGGTTGTGGGTTCGACTCCCACCTCCTCCGCCAGCCGCTAATTTATTAAATAAATGGCGGGGTCGGATAACGGCTATTCCACCGGTCTTGAAAACCGGAGCTCCTTCGGGGGCTTGTGAGTTCGAATCTCACCCCCGCCGCCAGGCCGCTAAATATATAAATCGGCAATTTTAATTTTAAACAACAATTCTATGCCAAGCTTTTTTAAGAAAAAGAAAAAACAGCCAGAAAACACAAAAGAAATTTTAGAGGCTTTTATGCTAATGCAGGAAAATTTCGAGAAGTTATCGCAGGAGCTGGATAAGATAAAAAAAGATAACAAATTTCACATTCAAAAATTAGGCGTGGTTAGATTCAATCCTTTTTCAGGAGTAGGTTCGGACCAAAGCTTTTCCATCGCCTTATTGGATTCAAACGATAACGGCGTGGTGATTACCAGTCTTTATACCAGAAACGAGAATCGCGTTTATGCGAAACCTTTAAAAGCCGGGCGTTCCGAATACCTGCTTTCAGCCGAGGAAAAAAACGCTATCGAAAAAGCTAAAAACGGCCTTGAGAAGTAAAAAAGAGAAAAGTTACTATGATAAAAACTCCAAAAGATAATTTAATATTGCGGGCGCCAGTGGTGGTAGTGCTGGGACATATTGATCATGGTAAAACCACCCTGCTAGATTTTATTAGAAAAAGCCGGGTGGCAGAAAAAGAAACAGGTGGCATCACCCAACATGTGGGCGCTTATGAAATTGAGCAAAAAGGCAAGAAGATTACCTTTATTGACACGCCCGGTCATGAGGCCTTTTCACAAATTAGATCCCGGGGCGCCCACACTGCTGATATTGCAGTATTGGTTGTTGACGCGACTGAAAGCGTTAAAACCCAAACCAAAGAGGCAATTTCACACATTAAAAAAGCAGAGATTCCTATTATTGTAGCGATTAATAAAATGGACAAATCTGAAGCTAATCCCGAAAAAGTTAAAAGAGAATTAATTAGAGAGGATATTACCGTGGAATCAATGGGTGGTAAAGTGCCTTCGGTGGAGGTTTCTGCTAAAACCGGAAAGGGCGTGCCCGATCTTTTAGAGCTGATTTTATTAATTGCGGAAATGGAAAATTTAAAGACTAATACTTCAAAGTCGGCTGAGGGCGTGATAATTGAGGCTTTTCAAGATAGCAAAAGGGGTGCGATTGCCACTTTATTAATTAACGAGGGCAGATTGAAAGTTGGCCAAATAGTTGGCACCGAATCAGCTCTGGGGAAGGTAAAAGGATTGGCCGATTTCCGTGGAAAAGCTATAAAAGAGGCGCTTCCCTCCCAGCCGGTAATTATGATGGGTTTTGGCAAAGTGCCTTGGGTGGGAGAGAGTTTTCGGGTTTTCGAAACCTTCGAGGAAGCTGAAAATAATTTAAAAAAAGAAAAAGAGCTGGGGCCGGAAACAATCGATTTGCAGGACGACCAGAAAATTTTCAACTTAATTTTAAAAACAGATGTTTTGGGTTCGCTCGAAGCTTTAGAGGAAATATTAAGGGCCCTGCCTCAGGAAAGAATTGTTTTAAGAATTTTAAAATCGGAAGTAGGTGAGGTTAATGAATCTGATATAAAATCAGCCAGCCAGGCCAAGGCCAAAATTCTGGCTTTTCGGGTAAAAACCAACGCGGTAGCCCAGAATTTGGCCGAACGGGAAAGAGTGCGGATAATGAATTTCGAAATTATTTACGAGTTGGTAGAAGGCGTGAGAAAATACATGGAAAAATTGGTTGAGCCGGAAATTGTCAGAAAAGATTTGGGCAAATTAAAGGTGTTGGTAGTTTTTTTGACCGAAAAGAACCGACAAATTGTTGGTGGGAAAATAGTTGAGGGCGAGGTTAAAAAAGGCCAGGTTTTTATTGAGGTTTTGCGGAATAACGAAATTAAGGGCACGGGCAGAATGATTAATCTTCAAAAGAATAAAAAAGACGTGGATCGGGCCACCAAGGGGGATGAATGCGGCATTCTTTACGAGGGTGATATTAAAATTGAGCAGGGTGATATCGTTGTTTTTTATAATAAAGAGAGGATTAAGCCCGAAATTTAAAAAAGTGAAAGACAAAGCTTTAAAAGTAAATAGTTTATTACAAAAAGAATTGAACCATATCTTTTTAAAAGATATAGAATTTCCGCAAGGGTTATTGGTTACAATTACCCGGGTGGAAACTTCGGACGATTTGTATCATGCCAGAATTTACATCTCGGTTTTACCAGAAAACGGCGAAGAAAGAGTTTTACGGATTTTAGATAAGCTTATTTACCCGATTCAGCAGAAAATCAACCACAGATTACGTATGCGGCCGATCCCGCAGATAAGGTTTGTAAAAGAAACTGAAACTTTTGAAGCGGGAAAGATTGAAGGGTTGCTGTACGATATTAAAAAGAACGAGCATTGAAAAATAGCCAGAATTTTATTAAAATAAAGAAGTTCTTGTTTTAGACGAACAATTTTTGGGCCAGGTAGCCAAGCAGCAAGGCAGCGCTCTGCAAAAGCGCTATACGTGGGTGCAATTCCCGCCCTGGCCTCGGATAATTTGCCCGGGTGGTGGAATTGGTATACACGAGAGACTTAAAATCTCTTGAGTGCAAACTCTTGTGGGTTCGAGTCCCACCCCGGGCATATGGCGACTATAGTGTAGCAGTAACACTGGAGTTTGTGGCACTCCCATCACGGGTGCAAGTCCCGTTAGTCGCCCAAAAGGAAAGCCCGCCTTAGTGAGGCGGGCTTTTTTGTTAGACGTTATTTTATTTCTTCTCTTCCATCCTTACTTTTAATTCTAGTTCTTTACTTCCTCTTAAAACCTTAAAGGAAAGCTCTTCATCGATTTGGTATTTTTGTAAAAGGTTGGCTAAGGGGTTTTTGTCATCCACCTTTTCTTTATTAACTTCAATAATAATATCGTATTCTTTTAACCCAGATTTGTCAGCTGCCGAATTTTTAACCACTGCTTCCTCGCCCAAGGTTTCTCTAACAATTAAAGCGCCGTATTCAATGGGGAGTTTGTGCATTTTAGCCAGTTCTTTGCTGATAAGAATATATCTAACGCCCAAGAAGGGCCTTTTTACTTTTCCATACTTCATTACTTCCTCAAGATCCTTTTTTATATAGTTAATGGGAATGGCAAAGCCAATATTTTGGGCGCCCATTACCGTAGCCGTATTAATGCCAATAGCTTTTCCTTGCATATTAACTAAGGGCCCGCCCGAGTTTCCGGGGTTAATAGCGGCATCGGTTTGGAATAATCCTCGTAGTTGGGATGATTGGGAATCCAGGCCTGAAAAAGCGGTAATAGCTCTACTCATGCCAGAAATAATACCGGCTGAAACCGTGTCGTGAAATTCACCCAAAGCATTGCCAATGGCCACCACCTCCTCGCCTAGCTCCACTTGGTCGGAATCTCCCAGCTCCAAATAGGCCAGATTTTTACAATCTATTTTTAGAATCGCAATATCGGAAATAGGGTCGCGCGACATAATTTTGGCCGGGCATTTTTCGGTGGGGCTTAAAATTATAGTGTAATCGGCTTCTGGATCAGCCACGACGTGGTTGGAAGTAATAATATAGCCGTCGGGCGAAACAACAAAGCCCGAGCCGCCGCCAACTTTGGTTTTTTCTTTTTCTTTATCGAATTTGGGTACGACGTATTGTTGTCCGCCAAAAGGAAAAAAATAATAGCCGTCTACTTTAGGCAGGTCTTTTGAGATAACAATGGTGATAACTGCCGGGCAAACTTTTTTAGCGATCTCAACGATAGGTGATTTATTTTCCATATAACTCGATATTATCATAAAAATTTATTGTCAGCAACAAAAAAATATGATAATTTAAAGTAAATTTCGCCCTCGTAGCTCAACTGGATAGAGCAGCTCCGTCCTAAGGAGAAGGTTAGGGGTTCAACTCCTCTCGAGGGCACCAAAAATTTTATGAAGAGAAAAACCGGACTTAAAATATTAATCTTTTTTCTGGCAGTTTTATTTTTAACTGTTTTATTTTTATTAAGCCCCATTTTAAGCCGAGACCGAATGGTTTGGGGTTTAAAAGTGGTCAATGTTAATATTGGCGGGCTTTCATCTTTTGAAGCTAAAGCGGTTTTAGAAAAAGAAACGGCCAAGATTTACCAAAAAGATGTAATTTTAGAGTATTCAAAAGAAGACAGAACGTGGCAAGTAACAGTTTTAGACATGGGTTTTAATATAGATATTGATAATACAATTAACAACGCTTTAAAAATCGGCCGGGAGGGTGTATTTAAAAGTTTTTCAGAACAAGCTTCGGCTTTATTCTTTGGAAAAAACCTGCCCCTTTCCTTTAATTTTAACAGCAAGGAGTTTGATGATTTTGGTAAAATAAACTTTTTTGAAATAGAAAATTATAAGCAGGAACCGGAGCTCAAATACGATGTTAGTAGTAGCGATTTTATAATTCAGCCAGGGAAAACCGGCCTCATGGTTGATAAAGAAAAATTAAAAGACGATATTTTAAGTCAAATCAATCAGGGGTTTTTTAGCAAAGTGGAGCTGGCTTTAAAAAAAGATCAGCCGCTTTCGCAAATGGCCGCTGAAAAAACGCGTCAAAAAGCCTTGTTGATTTTAAATTCAGCTCCTTATTATTTAACCGATCAAGATAAAAAATGGCCTTTAAATAAAGAAACAATTTTATCCTGGTTTTTCTTTTTAGCAAAAGATGATAATTTAGTTATTGAATTAAAAGAAAAGGAAGTCCAGAGCCTTTTGGAGGGTTTAGTGCCAGAGGTTAATCAGCCTTCAACCAATGCTGTTTTGGGCCAAAAAGACGGCCAGATGATTATTGTAAAAGAGGGCCAGAATAAAAAAGAGTTGGATTTAAAAAGCAGCTTTGAAAGCATCCAAAGAGAAATTTTAAACGATAATCACATTGTTAATAAAGAAATTGCTTTACAGATAAAAACAGCGCCGCCAGAGGTTAATTCTAATAGTATTCAAGAATTAGGATTTACCTCTTTTTTGGGCCAGGGTTCGGCCGATTATTCCGGTTCGCCTTCAGGCCGTATTTTTAATATTAAACTGGGCGCTTCTAGAATAAGCGGAATTATTGTAAGGCCCAACGAGGAGTTTTCTTTTAACCAGACTATCGGCGATATTAATGCTACTTCTGGTTATATGCAGGCTATTGTTCTAAAAAACAACAAAAAGGTAGTTGAATACGGCGGGGGCGTGTGCCAGGTTTCCACCACTTTATTCCGGGCGGCCATAAACGCCGGCTTAAAGATTGTCGAGCGCCACGCCCACGCCATACCGATTGCTTATTACGTACCCACTGGTTTTGACGCTACGGTTTATCCCGGGCAGGTAGATTTAAGGTTTCTAAACGATACGAAAAACAATATTTATATTCAAAGCTATACCAAAGCCAGTAAGCTTTATTTTGAAATTTACGGTTCAAACGACGGCCGGGAAATTAAAATTTTGGGCCCGAAAGTTTTAGCGGTTAAAGAAGACGGTTCAATGAAAACGCTTTTAACCCAAGAAGTCTACATACTGGGCAAATTATTGAGAAGGGATCAGTTTTACTCCATTTATAAATCGCCCGCTTCTTATACCTTGGAAGAAAATCCTTTAGATTAAAGACAGCTAAAAACCGCCAGATTTGGCGGCTTTTAGTTTTAGATTTTCAAGATTTCAATGTAGGATCTTTTGACCCCGAAGTTTTTGGCTTCCCAATAAGAAGGAAACCAAATGTCTACGTTGTCGCCGTCTTTTGACCAATGCATCCGGTCTTCAACCACAAAGACTTTGTCTCCGTAGATGGCCGGAATTCTGATTTTGGTTCCAAAAGGCAACAGGTTATTAGCCACAACGCCATCCTTTACCCAGGAGTTCGAAGCAGTCACAAAAGGAGTGCTGTCGGTTTGCTCTGGGGTAGACGAATAGGCCGTTAAAGTTACCGCCAAGCGGTCTTTTACCAAGATTTTGCCCTTTGGCAAAAGCGGATTTGAAATTGATAAAAGCGAGTTAGCCTGCAGAGTTAAAAGCTGGCCGAAGTCTTCAAGCGTCGGAATCTCCGAATCGGCTTGAATCTCCTGGGCTTTAAACTCGAACGGGGGAAAAAAGAGGTTTAAACTGATTGAAATCAAGAATATCAGGGTATACAGCCCGGCTCTTAGTTGGCTAAAAGTGGGCCTTTTTAAGGTTTTGACCATATTAAAACCCCCTACACGGGGGAATTCTCCATGCTAGCATATGCTTTCGTTCCTGTCAATAGTAAGGCCAAGCTTTTGAGTCGGGCCGATTTTAGAGCTTTCTAGAGCGGGTGAAGGGAATTGAACCCTCTTCTCATCCTTGGCAAGGATGTATAATAGCCGGTATACGACACCCGCTTACTTTAAATATGTGCCGCGGGCCAGACTTGCACTGGCGACCTCTTCTTTTTCAGAGAAGCGCATCTACTACCTGAGCTACCGCGGCTGGGTTTTATTGGGCGGTGAAGGATTTGAACCTACGGCCTTCTCGGTGTAAACGAGACGCTCTGCCGCTGAGCTAACCGCCCATGGTGCGGACGGTGGGAGTCGAACCCACATGCCATTTCTGGCACAGAGCCTCAGTCTGTTGCGTATACCGGTTCCGCCACGTCCGCTTATTGCGCGCTTTCTACAGTGGGCGCCTCCACTGCTTCCGGCTCCTCCTGAACAACAGCTTGCGCGAATTCCTGCTTTTTCAAACGGGCTTTTTTGCCCCGAGTCTGCCTTAAATAGTAAAGCTTGGCTCTTCTTACCTTGCTTCTTTTTACTATTTCAATTTTGGAGATTAAGGGCGAGTAGAGCGGATATATTTTTTCAACGCCCACGCCTGAAATCACCTTTCTTACGGTAATAGTCGAGCCGATTTCTTTTCCGTGCTTTCGGGCAATCACCAGGCCTTCAAAAACTTGGACTCTTTGCTTTTCCCCCTCTTTTATCTTTTGGTGCACGCGTACGGTATCGCCCGGCCTGATATCGGGCATGTTTTTAATATATGGCTTTAAAATGTTATCGGTTTTTGTAATCATATGTTTTTGATAGCATTTTTTAATTCTGTTGGCAAGTCTGAGCGGAATTCTTTTTCCTCTCCTTTTGGGGTGGCTATTTTAAGGGAAAAGGCGTGCAGGAACTGGCGGGTTAGGCCTTCGGGCTCCGGCTGGTTTTTAAAGCCGTAAAGCGGGTCTTTAACAATGGGGTGGCCCAAATAGGCCAAATGGGTACGGATTTGGTGCTTTCTACCGGTTTTGGGCAAAACCTCAAGCAGAGTGTAATCTTTGAATTTTTCAACTGTTTTATACTCGGTAATCGCCTCTCTTTTGTTTTCCGCCTTGGGTTGGCCGGCCAGATATACTTTTTGTTTCCGCCGGTCGCTCGGGGCGCGGCCGATTAGGGTTTCAATTCTACCCGAATCGTTCTTTACTTGTCCCACCACCAAAGCCAGATATTTTTTTTCAACTTTGTTATCTTGAAACTGCTTTTGGAAAAATTCCAAAGTTTGGCTGTTTTTTGCCACCAGCAAGATGCCAGAAGTGTCTTTGTCCAAGCGGTGAATAATTCCGTATCTTGGGGCTTTTCCCGCATTTTTTATTTCAGGGAATTTTTCTATTAGGTAATCGATTAAGGTTTTTTCTGAAATTGCTTCGTTTTCCGGGAAAACCGTAAGGCCGGCTGGCTTATTAACAACCAAAAAATCCTGATCTTGGTATAGGATGTTTAATTCCATGTGGGCGGTATAGGACTTGAACCTATAACCTTTCGCACGTCAAGCGAACGCTCTAGCCAATTGAGCTAACCGCCCCCTCTGATGCGCCTGGATGGGATCGAACCATCGACCCCCACTTTATAAGAGTGGTGCTCTAACCACTGAGCTACAGGCGCTTTAAATTTAAAAACTTAAAGCTTGGCCTTTTTTGGTGCGGATGATTCTTTTTCCGATTTGAACTGTGTTTTTATTAATTTCTCAAATTCTTCCCTTTCAATGGTTTCCTTTTCTATTAAAGTGTGGGCCACCTTGTGCAGCAGCTCTTTTTTCTTAAGCAGTATTTTCTCGGCCGACTTCTGGGCTTCTTCAATAAATTTAGCCACTTCTTTGTCGATTTTAGCCGCTACCTCTTCTGAATAATTCCTTTGGTCGGAAATCTCCCGGCCCAAGAATACCATTTCTTCCTTGTCGCCAAAAGCAATCGGGCCCAAGGACGACATGCCGTATTCTTTTACCAGTTTTCGGGCTAATTCCGAAGCTTTTCCTAGATCGTTGGAAGCGCCGGTAGTCAGCTCGTTGAATTTAATTTTCTCGGCCGTGTAGCCGCCCAATAAAGTGGCTAATTCGGCTAAGAACTCGGTTTTGGTTGTAATTCTTCTTTCTTCGGTTGGCATTTTTAAAGTATAACCTGCGGCCATGCCCCGGGCGATAATGGAAATTTTCCTGATAGGTTCGGCTCCGGGGGAGAAGGTAGATACCAACGCGTGGCCGGCTTCGTGAAAAGCGGCAATCTCTTTTTCCCTTTTGGAAAGCACGTGGCTTTTTCTTTCCGGTCCCAGCAGGGTTTTATCGATTGATTCCAGCATTTCGTCTTGGAACACCTGGGTTTTGTTTCTTCTGGCTGCTAATATCGCCGCTTCGTTTACTAAATTAGCCAAATCCGCGCCTGAAAAGCCCGGCGTTCTTTCGGCGATCTCCCGCAAATTAATATTTAAAGATAAGGGTTTGCCCTTGCAGTGGATTTTCATAATTTCTTCTCGGTCGTTTACATCGGGTAAGTCCAGCACTACCCGGCGGTCGAATCTTCCCGGTCTTAACAGGGCCGGATCTAAAACGTCGGGCCGGTTGGTAGCGGCAAAAATCAAAACCGTTGATTCTTTTTCAAAGCCGTCCATTTCCACCAAGATTTGGTTTAAAGTTTGTTCTCTTTCGTCGTGTCCACCGCCAATGCCCGTGCCTCTAACTCGGCCAATGGCATCCAGTTCGTCAATAAAAATAATGCTGGGCTGGTGTTTTTTGGCCGTATTGAATAGGTCTCGAGTTCTGGCCGCACCTACGCCTACAAATAGCTCTACTAATTCCGAACCGGCAGTAGAAAAGAAAGGTACGCCGGCTTCTGCAGCTACAGCTCGGGCCAGTAAGGTCTTACCCGTGCCCGGGGGGCCCATTAAGATAACACCCTTGGGGATTCGGGCGCCCATTTCAAGAAACTTTTTGGGGTTTTTAAGAAAGTCCACCACTTCCGCCAGCTCTTCTTTGGCTTCTTTTAAGCCAGCCACGTCTTTGAAAGTAATTTTATCTTTGGAATGGCCTTCGGCGCCAAAAAGCCGGGCTCGGGCTTTGGTAAAATCAAAAGCCTGCATGGTGCCGGTTTTGGCCTGCCTAAAAATCATAAAAAAGAAAACAATGAATACCAGTAAGGGAAGTACAAAAATTAAAATCGGACCTAGCCAGGTGGTCCAACCACTTTCGTTTTTAGTTTCAATTTGTACTGCTTTTAATTTGTCTTGGCTTACGCCGTAGTTAATAAGCGATTCTGATAAAGAGCTTTCGGTTTCTTTTCGGGCATTGACCTTGGAATCATCCTGATAGGTGATCTGCATGTCGTTTCCCGAAACCGTAATGCTTTTAATCTTGCCCTGGTTTATTTCTTCAACCAGTTGCGTCAGCGACAGCACCTTTTTATCTTCAAAAGGAGAGGAAACCAAAGTAAAAATCGCTGAGATTGCCAGGAAAACCAGAATTACAATTATGAAATTTTTTAATAACGCGTTCATTTGAGTAATTATAATATATCACAGATTTATAAAATTTCAAATAAAAAGAGACCCTTGGATAAACCTTAGGTCTCTTTATTGGAGATAGGAAGAAAATGTTTGGCAATTGTTTTTCAGTGTGGCGTGCTATGCGCTTGCGCTCTGGACGAGCTTTAACTGGGGCTGTTGATCTTTGCCACCGTTAAGAAAGCCCTCGATAAAGGCGATATTCTGTTCGAACGCCTTTATTTGGTAGTGCAGCTTGTTTCCGCCTTTTTCCTGCCACAGGGTCTTTTTCTTCTGGGCCAGAGCTTCTTTGAAAACATCATCGTCAGCCCAGCCTCCGTTCAGCGCGTTCTTTATAGCTCTGTAGGCTTCATCCCTCACATTTTCCTGGAGCTGCTTGTAAGCTTCCTGGCTTTTTTCCAGCTTGATTCTGAGATCTTCAAGCCGGTTTTCCATGTGGGGTTTTGCCCAGGCTGCGGGGGTGATGATTCTGCCTTCTGCCAGTGCCTTGCCTGCCTCTATTACATACTCCTGGTAGCAAATCGGGCATACAAGGTCTCTTTCGTGCTTCTTTTCTGCGTCACAAATGGGGCATTGTTTCATGGTAATCCCTCCTCTCGTTTTTATATATCCTATCTCCTTTAAATGTACTGCTATAATATTAACTATATCACAAAATAAAAAATCTGTCAAGGATATGACAGATGTGTTTCTTTGAAATGTTTTCTGTTTTATTCCACTAATTTTAAGCTCATGCGGTGCTCTTTGGGGTCGATAGTTACAATTTGAAAATCATATTGCTGGCCGATCTGCAGCTTTTCCTCCATTTTGGGCCGGCTGCCGAATTCCGAAATATGGCATAAGCCCTGAATTTTTGGCGTTAACTGGACAAAGGCGCCAAAGGGGTTAAATTTGGTTACGTCGCCCCTTACCTTGTCTCCTTTTTGGTACTGCTTTTCAATTTCCTGCCAAGGGTCTTCCTTTAAAGCCTTTAAAGAAAGCGAAACTTTACCGTTGGAAATATCGATTATTTTAGCCTTAACTTTTTCTCCGGTTTTTACAACATCGCCCGGGTTTTCGATTAGCTGCCAGTCGAGCTCGGAAATATGAATTAAGCCTTCCATTTCCAGACCGCCCTGAGCATCGGAAAACTTCATGAAAGCGCCAAAGTCGACAATGCCGGTAATCTCGCCCTCTACCACATCTTCTGTCTTAAAGTTCTTGAGGTTTTCCTTCATTTTTTCCGCCTCTTTCATTTTTTCAGAAAGGATAAGCTTTCCGGTTTTGGGGTCCAAATCGAAAATTTGCACCGCCATTTCCTGGCCGATAAATTTTTGCAGCTCCCTTAATATTTTATCTGTTTCGCCGCCCTCCACCTTTGGGTAGTTGGCACCGGACAATTGGGAAACAGGCAGAAAGGCCGGCACGCCGGCAATTTCAGCCAAAAGCCCGCCCTTATTGGCGCCGGTAATCCTTACGGTAATTAGTTCTTTGCCGTTTTTCTTATCAAATAAAGAATCCCAGGTAAGTTCCCGCCCAGCCTGATTAATGGACAATTCAATATAGCCGTCTTCGTTTTCCAAATCGGTAATTTTAGCCATTATCGTGTCGCCGATTTTAAGGTCTTTTAGCACGTACTTGGCGTCGATAAATTCCTTGCCGTAGATAATTCCCGCGCCAATGGCTCCCAAATCCAAAAACATGGTGCCTTTTTTCTTGCCTATTACCTTGCCCTTTATAATTTCACCGATCTTGGGCGGTTTGATTAAATTATTTTCAGCGAGAATGTCTTTATTCATTGTTTGTGATATCCTTTTATATATCATATAATTTTTAGGCGTGCAAGAGTTTTGTTAGAACAAGAGAGAGTTGAAGAGATATTTTTTTTATGATAAAATAAAACAATCAAATAAAAACCATGCAGATTATTTGGCACGGACAATCTTTTTTTGAAATTATCGCCGGTCGCGCAAAGAACGGCCAGGTGGTTTTGGTTATAGATCCTTTTTCAGAGGAGATCGGTTTAAGATTCCCCAAGGTGTCAGCCGATATCGTGGCTGTTACCAGCGATTTGCCCGATCATAACAACGCAAAAGCGGTGGCGGGAAACTCTAATGAAGCCCCGTTTTTAATTTCGGGCCCGGGCGAATACGAAGTAAAAGAAATTTACATCCAGGGGATTTTGAGCAATAAAAACAATGGCAAGGAAAACACGATTTTTACCATTAAAGCTGAGGATTTAAAAATCTGCCACTTGGGCGATTTGGCCCAAAAAGAGTTGACTTCTGAACAGGTAGAGCAGATTGGCGACGTTGATGTTTTAATGATTCCCGTGGGCGGGAACAATACCATCGATGGCAAGGAGGCTTTAAAAATCATGTCCCAAATAGAGCCCAAAATTATCATACCCATGCATTACATGCTGCCCAAATTAAAAACGAAATTGGAAGACGCTGATAAGTTTTTAAAATCCGTAGGCGTGAAAAAAGTTGAGCCCTTGCCCAAGCTGACTATTAAGAAAAAAGACATATCCGAGGAAGAAGTAAAGATTATTATTTTAAAACCTTAATGAAGTTTTTAGAGCAGCTGCAACAACGCCCTGAATGGCAGAGAAAAATGATTTTATGGTTGGTGGTAATAATCTTGGGAATTTTACTTGTTTTTTTATATATTAGAAGTATCCAAAAAAGCGCCCAGAGCGCCAACTGGGACGATTTTTTTAAAAGATTAAATGTTTCTTCTTTGCAGGAGGGTTGGAACAAGACCAATGATGAGATTAAGCAAAGTGCGCCTCAGGTTAATCAGTCAGAAATAGACAAACAGGTTCAGGAAGAAATGGAAAGGCAAAAAACAGAATTCGAAAAGCAAGCTTCCACTTCAAACAATTAATATTTTATGCCCAAAAGCCCAAAAGAGCAAAACTTAAAAATAGGATACATTAAGCCGCGCGATATTACCGAAGAAATGAAAGACAGCTATATCGATTATGCCATGTCGGTAATCGTGTCGCGCGCTCTGCCCGACGTTAGAGACGGCTTAAAGCCGGTGCACCGCCGGATTTTGTATACTATGTATGAAGACGGTTTAACTCATGCCGCCAAATTCCGCAAATCGGCTAACGTGGTGGGTGCTTGCTTGGGCCGGTATCATCCCCACGGAGACCAGGCGGTTTATGATTCTTCCATGAGAATGGCCCAGGATTTTTCTTTGCGCTACACCTTAATTCAGGGCCAGGGCAACGTTGGTTCGATTGACGACCCGGGCGAATACGCAGCCATGCGTTATACGGAAATGCGGCTTTCCAAGATTGGCGAGGAAATGCTTAATGATATCGAAAAAAATACGGTTAATTTTATCGATAACTACGACGGCACCAGAAAGGAGCCCATGGTTTTACCTTCGCCTCTTCCCCAATTGTTATTAAACGGTTCTTTGGGCATTGCCGTTGGCATGGCTACCAATATTCCGCCGCATAACTTAACAGAATTATGCGACGCTTTAAATTATTTAATCGACCATCCCAAAGCCGACACCGAAGAGCTTCTTAAATTCGTCAAAGGCCCGGATTTTCCGACCGGCGGCCAGATTTTTAATCAAAAAGACATTGTTACTGCTTATACCCAGGGCAAGGGGCCGATTGTCAGCCGGGGCAAGGCGGAGATTGTAGAGCAGGAAAAATCGGGGCGCCAGCAGATTATAATTTCCGAAATTCCCTATCAGGTGCAAAAAGCGGGCTTGGTGGAGCAGATTGCCAATTTGGCCTCGGAAAAAAGAATTGAAGGCATAAAAGACATCCGTGACGAGTCCGATAAAGAAGGTATGCGGGTGGTAATCGAGCTGCAGCGGGACGCGGTAGCTCAAAAGGTTTTAAACCGCCTTTACAAATTTACCGATCTGCAAAAAACTTTTCATTTAAATCTTTTAGCCCTGGTTGACGGCTTGCAGCCGAGAGTTCTGAACCTGCAAGAGATTCTTAGCTACTTTATCCAGCACAGGCAGGATGTGATAATAAGAAGAACCAAATATGATTTGGAAAAAGCCAAAGAGCGGGTGCATATTTTAGAAGGTTTGTACATTGCGCTGTCTAAAATCGATGCGGTAATCAGCACTATCCGCAAGTCAAAGGACCGGGACGAGGCTAAGAATAATTTAATGAAGCGTTTTAAATTAACTGAGATTCAGGCCAATGCCATTTTGGAGATAAAGCTGCAGCAACTGGCTAAATTGGAAAGGTTTAAAATCGAGGAAGAGTTAAAAGAAAAAAAGAAATTAATAAAAGAATTAACAGATATTTTAAAAAGCCCGCAGAAGATAAAAGAAGTGGTTAAGAAAGAACTGAAAGAGATAAAGGATAAATATGGGGATGAACGCCGGACCAAAGTTTCGGTTCAGAAAATCGGCGAAATTGCCGAAGAAGATTTAATCCCTCAGGAAGAAACGATTATTACCCTAACCCAGGGCGGATACATTAAAAGAATTAATCCCAAAACCTATAAAATACAAAAACGGGGGGGCAAGGGTATAGTAGGTATGAAAACTTTGCAGGATGATACGGTAGAGCATTTCTTGGCCGCTCAAACCCACGACAACCTGCTATTCTTTACCGATTTGGGCAAGGTTTTCCGTACGCCTGTTTATGAAATTCCCGAAGGCACCAGAGTGGCGCGGGGCCGTGGGCTACTTAACTTTTTGGAGATTTCCGGCCAGGAAAAAGTTCTGTCTTTAATTCCTTCGGGCAAGGAAGACAAGGAAGCCAATGTAAAGTACTTAGTGATGACCACCAAAAATGGTATAATAAAGAAAACCGAGCTGGACAGTTTTGAAAATGTGCGCAAATCCGGCTTAATTGCAATTACTCTTAAAAAAGACGATCTGCTTAAAAAAGTAATAAAGAGCACGGGCCATGACGAGGTGATGCTGGTCACTAAAAAGGGCCAAGCCATCAGGTTTAAGGAAAAACAGATTAGAGACATGGGCCGGACTGCTTCGGGGGTAAAAGCTATGCGCTTGAAAAAAGGAGACTATATTGTGGGTGCAGATGTGATCAAGGCCAATTTGCCCGAAAAAAGCAAGGTGCCCAATCATTTGCTGGTGGTAATGGAAAACGGCTATGGCAAAAGAACCGACTTGAAAGAATACAAGCTTCAGGGCCGAGGGGGATCGGGCATTAAAGCCGCCAAAGTAACGCCTAAAACCGGCGACATTGTTTTCTCGGCGGTTTTAACGGGCGAGGAAGAAGACCTGATTGTTATTTCTCAAAAAGGCCAAGTAATAAGAACGGAAATTAAGAATATTGCCAAGATTTCCCGAGCCACCCAGGGAGTAAGAATTATGAAATTGGAACCGGGGGACAAGGTGGCTTCTGCCGCCTGCATTTAAAAGACTAATATATGGAACCATTTTTAAATCCGCCGCAAGTTTTAGCCCAGTTGGAATACCACAAAAGAATGGTGGCCGCTGATTTTGGTTCGGGTTCGGGCGGTTGGGCTTTACCCCTGGCCAAAATTCTAGAAGACGGCAAGGTTTATGCCATTGATTTGCTGCCCGCGCCCCTTTCAGCCTTAAAGAGCCGGTTAACAGCGGAAAAGATACTTAATATTGAGATAGTTTGTTCCAATATTGAGGAAAAGAACGGTTCCAAACTTAAAAACGAAAGCGTTGATTTGGTATTAATGACCAATTTTCTTTTTCAAGTTGAGAAAAAAGACCTGGTTTTTGAGGAGGCTAAGAGAATTTTGAGAGCTAAGGGTAAGATTTTGGTGGTTGATTGGAAAAACGACAGCGTGCTTGGCCCGGAAAACGGCCGCTTTCCGGCCGAAAAAGCCAAGGAAGTTGCCAAGGCCCACGGTTTTGTTTTGGAAAATGAATTCTCGGCCGGTAAGAGCCACTACGCCCTGGTATTTACAAAGGCTTGATAATTAATCTTATATTTATTACAATTTATTAAGATGAAAAAGATACTTTTTTACGCTTTCATTCTGACTTTTTTACTGGCCCTGCCTTTGCCTTTTTTAAATCAGGCTTTTGGGGCTCAGATTACAATTCCTAATCCTTTAAATTATGACTCTGTTGAAGAGTTAATTAAGGCGATCATTGATTTTCTGTGGACCCTGGCCTTGGTTTTAGTTCCTCTTTTGGTGGTAATTGCGGGCTTTTTGTTTATTACCGCCGGCGGGGATCCCCAGAAGGTAACTAACGCCAAAAGAATGATCACTTATATTATTGTCGGTTTTTTGGTTATTGCCTCGGCCAAAGGCCTAATTACTTTAATTCAAACAGTAATTAATAAAAAGTAAATAACAATTATATGATAAAAAAATATTATTTGTCGTTAATATTAATACTTTTAGCCATACCGTCGGTTTATTCGGCACAAAACAATGCAGGATACAACAACGTAGCTCCGCCCAACATAAGTTCACAGGGCATGTGGAATCTATTAGATAAGATTATCAGTTACCTCTTCGGCATCTTTTTAGCGTTTGCTGTTATCTTTTTTATCATCGCTGCTTTTAACTTTATCACCGCTCAGGGCGAGCCCGAAAAAGTAAAAAGAGCCCGAGACTTTGTTCTTTGGGCGTTAATCGGTGTGCTGGTGGCTTTTGTTTCAAGGGGCTTAATCGAATTTATTAAGGGCCTAGTGGGCTCTTAAAAGTTTATTAATATTAAATAATCTTAATAAAAATGAAAAAACATTTATTCTTAATTGCTTTATTATTGATATCGCCTTTAATGGTGGCAGCGGCAGAGACAATCCCAGATGTTGATATTTTTAAACTACTTACCAATATTACCAATTATCTTTTTGGTATATTACTGGCTACAGCGGTAATTTTCTTTATTATAGCCGGGTTTAATTTTGTCACTGCTCAGGGCGATCCTGAAAAGGTAAAAAGAGCCCGGGATTTTGTTTTGTGGGCCATAATTGGTTTATTGGTAGCCTTTGTTTCAGTGGGCCTGGTTAACTTTATTAAAGCATTAGCAGAAAGTAGTAAATAACAAAAATAAAAAGGTCGAAACTTATACATTAAAGGAATAAAAATATGAAAAAAATATTACCATATTTAACGAGTATTTTGGTGGCACTGCCCATTATTGTTTCGGCACAAAATGCCTATACTCCAACTTATCCGCCCAAGCCCGATATTTGGCTTTTACTTAATACGATTATTGCCTGGTTGTTTGGAATTTTACTTATCGTTGCTGTTATCTTTTTGATTATTGCCGGCTTTTTCTTTATTACCGCCCAGGGAGATCCGGATAGAGTTAAAAAAGCGAGAGACTTTGTATTGTGGGCAATTATTGGTATTTTGGTAGCTTTTGCCGCTCGCGGTTTGGTTTGGTTTGTGAATCAATTAGTTAGTACTAGCAGTATTCCGGGCGCTTAGGACATGGCCAAATTTAAAAGCACTAAAAAGCAGGCGCTGTTTTAACGCCTGCTTTTATTTTTAAACAAATTCTGTTATATCTATATAAATAGATAAAACTTTGGCCGAGGTGGCGAAATTGGCAAACGCGCTGGACTTAGGATCCAGTGGAGCAATCTTTGTGGGTTCGAATCCCACCCTCGGCACAAAAGATGATAAAAACGCCCAGATCGGGCGTTTTAAAATCTATTTTATTATTAACTTTCTTTTTTTCAACCGTTCAATCTTCGGGATTCTGATCATTAATACTCCCTCTTTCATGGTGGCTTCGGCTCTTGCGGCGTCGGTTTCTTCTGGCAGAATGATTTTTTCGGAAAAAGGCCCCCAGAAGCATTCTTGCTTTACATAGTTTATCTCTTCTTTTTCATTGGGTTTAGTTCTTCTCCCTCGGATTAGTACAATGTCGGATTCAATATTAATATCTAAATCACTTGGTTTTACTCCGGCAATGGCTGTCATTATTACCACTTCGCCGTCGGTTTGGTAAACGTCCACGGCCAGCTCGCCTTCGGCTTCGAAAAGAGTTTCTCCGTTTTCTTCAGGTACCTTTACAAAGGCCGGAGGTTCAGTTGTTGTTTCTTTTTCCGATTCTAAATTCTTTGCTCTAATCTTTATTTTATTAGTAACCTTTTTTCTTGGCGTGGCCTCGGGCTTTTTCGATTCTTCCGTGCTTTTTTCGGAAACTTCTTTTGGTAAGGTTTCTTCTTCGGGCTCAGGCTCGATTTCTGCACCCATGCCCTTTTTTAATTTTTCGAAAAAGGAAGACATAAAGTTAACAAATTTTACAAACACTAGATAGTTTTTTAAGCCTTTTAAAGCCCCAGAATACAAAGATGGCCATGCCGATTAAAATCGCGAATATTACCAAAACTTTTAAAAACAAATTTTCTACCATTATTATAGATAAATTATAAAGGCCATGCAAGGCAATGGCCAGAAAAAACCCAAAGAAAGTGTAAAGGGTTCGCCTTTTTGTTTCTAAAAATCCTAAAGCCAAAAAATATCCGAAAATAGCCGAAGTTAAAGCGTGTAGAAAGGTGGATGATAAAAACCTGATCGAGCCCAATAATATTAAAACCGCGTTTTCTCCGTATTTTGAAATCATTTCAAGCGGCAAAAACTGCTCCGGGAAAGAAAGATAAAGCAGGTTTTCCAGGGCGGCAAAGCCCAAACCGGCAATTATCATATAAAACATTATGTCTACGGGCTCGTCCAATTCGTGGTGCTTTAAGGCTTTTTTCCTAACTACCAGGTATTTCATTAATTCTTCCGTAAAAGCTACCACCAGGAAGAAGTTTATCAGCAGGATTAATAAATGGGGAAAATTTATTAATTTCTTTAATTCCATGCTTGCGCCCAATTCAGTAAACACGGCGGGTAAGGTTGCTAACATTCCCCAGAAAAAAACTTTCAGCACCATTTTATTGGATTCGGGGTGGCTGTCTTTTCTCAAAAAAACCAGCAGCCAAATAAAGCTGGGTAAAAGGGCGCAGATTAACCACAATAGATAATTTTTTACCATATTATTTGGGGAAAGCCTCTATCATTAAGCACTCTTTTTTATTCTTTTGCGGCAGGCTTTGGTAGATTTCTTCGGTTAAAAACGGCATAAAGGGGTGCAAGAGCTTTAAAGAAGACAACAAAACGTAAAGCAGAACCTTTTTTGTCTCTTCGTTTTTGTCTTGCATTTGCTTTTTTGAGGTTTCAATATAGAGGTCGCAAAAGTTGTGCCAGAAAAAATGGTAGATTTGGCGTCCGGCCGGGCCGAATTTAAAATTCTCCAAATTCTTATTAGTCGCAATTGTTAACTTTTTCAAATCAGCCAGGATTTTCTTATCGGCCTTGGTTAGTTTGTTAAGTTTGAATTTTCCGTTAACCTCCAGTGGTTTGTCTCCCACTTGTAAGAGCGCGAATCTTGAGGCATTCCAGATTTTATTGCAGAATTTCTTGCCCATTAAAATGTTGTCTTCCACAAACCTAATGTCCTGGCCACCCATTAAATGCCAAATAATGCCAAAGCGGGTGGCGTCGGCGCCGTATTTTTCCACCAACTGCAAGGGATCAATGCCCGTACCTAAAGATTTTGACATTCGCTTTCCTTCTTTAGTTAAAACCGTGGGGTGGATGAAAATATCCGAAAAGGGATATTTATTGGTAAACTCCAGGCCCGAAAAAATCATGCGGGCCACCCAAAGGTTAATAATGTCTCGAGCTGTTGATAAAACCTGAGTGGGGTAAAAATCTTTTAAACCTTTTGTTTTTTCAGGCCAGCCCAAAATGGCAAAGGGCCAGAGAGCAGAAGAAAACCAGGTATCTAAAACATCGTTTTCCCCTTCCAAGGGGATTTTATGGCCCCACCAGATTTGGCGGGAAATGCACCAATCTTTAATATTGGCCAGCCAGCACAGATAGCCCTTTTCAAAGTTTTTGGGGCGGATTTTAACGTTTCCCTTCTTTACGGCTTTAATAGCGTATTGGGCCAACTCCTGCATTTTTAAAAACCATTGGTCCGATAAAATTAGTTCTACGGTGGTGTTACAGCGATAGCATTTGGGCAGGGAAATTTGGTAATCTTCGGTTTTTTCCAGCAAATTAAGTTTTTGCAAATCTTCCACGATCTTTTGCCGGGCCTCTAACGTTTTTAATCCCCGGTAAATTTCCGGTGCCAGATCGGTTATTCGGCTCTTTTCGTTAATAACCTGCAAGCTTTCTAAATTATGTTTTTGGCCGATTTGGTAGTCGGTTAAATCGTGGGCAGGGGTTACCTTTACAGCGCCCGTGCCAAAATTTAAATCCACCAGTTCGTCTGAAATTATGGGGATTTCCCGGTCAGTTAAGGGCAGTATAGCTTTTTTACCCACCAGGTTTTTATATTTTTTATCTTTAGGGTTCACCGCTACAGCCGTATCGCCCAGCATTGTTTCGGGGCGGGTAGTGGCCACGATAATATATTTTTCAACCTCGTTTTTTAAAGGATACTTTATATGCCAAAGTTTTCCTGGTTCTTGCAGATACTCCAGCTCTAAATCCGACAAGCTGGTTTGACATCTGGGGCACCAATTAACCACTCTTTTGCCCCGATAAATCCAGCCCTTTTTATGATAATGCAAAAAAGCCGTTTCCACCGCCTTTTGGTATTCTTGATCCATAGTAAAGCGCGTGCGTGACCAATCCAGAGAGGAGCCGAGTTTTTTAAATTGTTCTAAAATAATATTCCCATATTTTTCCTGCCAGACCCAAATTCTTTTGATGAATTCTTCCCGGCCCAAATCAAACCTTGTTTTATTTTCCTTTTTGAGCTGTTTTTCCACCACGTTTTGGGCGGCAATGCCCGCGTGGTCGGTGCCGGGCAGCCATAAGGCCTTAAAGCCTTGCATTCTTTTCCACCTGATAAGAATATCCTGAACCGTGGCATTTAAAGCGTGGCCCATGTGAAGTTCGCCGGTAATATTGGGCGGGGGCACGGCAATAGTAAAGGGTTTTTTGTGTGTTTTGGGAAGCTTATCTGGATTAAAAAAACCCGACTTTAGCCAGAGTTGGTAGATTTTATCTTCCACTTTTTTAGGATCGTAAGCTGTGGGCAATTCCATAATAATTAATTATATCACAAAAATTAGCTTATCTTTAAATTGGCTTGAGCTATAATTTCTTCTAACTTTTGCTTTTTTTTAGTTTTAAAATAGGCGGCCACAGCGATCATGGCAGCGTTATCGGTGCAGTATTTTTTATCAGGAACCAAAAAAACAAAACCCTCCCTCTCCGTTCTTTTTTTAAGCTGGCGTCTTAATTCTTCATTAGCCGCCACACCGCCCGAAAGAATTACCGATTTTACTTTATGGTCTTTGGCGGCTTTTAAGGTTTTTTTTAGTAAAACATCAATAATGGCTTGCTGCGCTTCTTTGGCGATTTCTTTTTTTTGTTCCGAGTTTAATTTTTTATTATTTTCTGTTAGTTCTTGAACCTTGTATAAAACAGCGGTTTTTAAACCTGAAAAGCTGAAATCGTAGTTTTTCTGGCTTATCATGGGCCGGGGTAGGGAAATGCTCTTTTTACCTTTAAAGCTTTTGGCAAGTTTTGCGATAATCGGGCCGCCCGGGTAGCCTAAGCCTAAAATCCGGGCTGTTTTATCCAAACATTCGCCCGCCGCATCGTCTCGGGTTTGGCCCAAAACTTTAAAGCTTTGACAGTCTTTCATTAAAATCAGCTGGGTGTGTCCGCCCGAAACAATCAAACAAAGAGCCGGGAAAACGTTTTTTATTTTACCCTCCAGCCAATTGGCGAAAATATGGGCCATTACGTGGTTTACCGGAATTAAATCCAGTTTTAATTTTTTGGCTGTTTCCTTGGCAAAGTTAATGCCGGTCCATAAACAGGGTTCCAAACCTGGGCCCTGGGTGACGGCAATAAAATCAATTTTTGGATTCTTGGCCTTAGCCAAAGCCTTTTTAAAAACTAAGGGCAGGTTTTTAATATGTTCCCTTTTGGCCAAAAAAGGATAAACTCCGCCGTATTTTTGGTGTATTTTTACTTGAGAGGAAACGATGTTGGATAAAATTTTAAAACGGGGAGGGTTCTTTTTAATCACCTCTAAAATGGCGCAGCCAGTATCGTCGCACGAAGTTTCAATAGCGAGAATTTTCATATTTTTGATTATAGCACGAGATTTAGCTTTACTTTAACCTTTTATCTTGATAAAGTAATATAATAAATTAACAGCAAATTTACAACTAAAGGGGGTGAGCTTATGGCTGCCAGATTAGCAATTTTATGTGAAGATTGCAAAGTTATTCATTTATTGAGCGCCAGTGATTCCGCACCCGAATATTGTTATAATGCCGAAAAAGATGATTGCATTGCCACACCCAAAGACGATTTGCAGGATTTCCTTTTAAAACACCAGCGCCACCACACCACAGAAGTTCCTATTGAATAGGAAAAAGAGCAACAAAATAAAAAGGGGTAACAAACCACCCCTTTTTTGATTGACTAAAAGATATTTTTTAATTAGAATATTTACAACACGGCCCATTCGTCTATCGGCTAGGACATGGCCCTTTCAAGGCTAAAAGACGGGTTCGACTCCCGTATGGGCCGCCATTAATAATCTCAAACCAAGCCTCTTTTAATATATTTAAGGAGATTTTTGGCTATATTGACAAAATTAGATAAAGGGTGTATAATACTAATATAGAACATAATATCATAATAATGATTGTTAAACCCATTCCTTGAAAGGAGGAAGAGAGCATGAAAAGCACAATCATTTTAGTGGCTATGGTGGCAATTATCGCGATTGCAAGCGCTACTCAGGCGCAGGTGATGGTTGGTTGGCCCAATCCATCTGGTTATGGCCAATACTATGGTTATTACCAGCCATCACATCAGTCGTATACCTACCGGTATATCGATGACGGTGCAAGACACTGGGCGCGCTCTTATGAACGTGCATCTATAGTGGAAGCGGTTTCTGCAGCTGTTGTGGGGCTTGCTGGGATAGCTAAAATGCCATCTCAACAGCAGTATCAGCAGCAGCAATACCGGCCTCGCGTTCAATGCCCGCGTACATCAAACTGTGTTAGTTGCCATGGTCGTTAACCCCTTTCCCTGGCGTCTTTTTTCGGGTTACCCCCATTCTGTCGATAATGGCAGAAAAAAAGAAGCTAACTTCTTTTCCTGTTAAAAGGCGCCAGGCCATTTTCAAAAAAAAGGACGATTCCTTAATATATCGTCCTTTTTTATTTGGTTGAAATAAGCATTTTTTTAATATATAATTTGCCCTATGGCAATTCATTATCGTACTCAGGCCATTTTTTTAAAAAAGATAGATTTGGGCGAGGCTGATCAGCTGTTTGTTATTTTTACAAAAAAATATGGAAAGTTGGAGGTTTTGGGTCGAGCCATCAGAAAGATAAAATCTAAACTAAAATCGGGCGCGGAGATTTTTTACCTTTCAGAGGTAGAATTTATTCAGGGGAAAACATATAAAACCCTGACCGATGCGATTGCAATCGAAAAATATTTAAATATTAGAAGAAATTTATCAAGATTGAATTTGGTAAAAAAGATAGCCGAATGTGTTGACCGTTTGGTTTTTGGCCAGGAAGCGGATTTGAAAATTTGGAATCTACTTTTGGAAACAATTTTTCGCCAAAACAGCGAGAAGGAAAAAAAGGATCAGATTCTAAACTATTACTATTTTTTCTGGAGCTTGTTGGCTTTTTTGGGCTATCGGCCCGAGCTTTACAATTGTGCCTTGTGTCAGCAAAAACTATCTTTGGAACCCCTGGTTTTTTCACCAAAAGACGGCGGGGTTATTTGCGCTTTGTGCCAAAAATCTATAAAATTAATAAAAGTGGATCAAAAGCAAAACTTTGAAACAAGCCCCGAAACCGTAAAGATTTTGAGGTTTATTTTATCAAAGCCCTGGCCAACCATTAAGAAATTAAAAATCGACAAAGAAGAATTTTCTGCCCTGAGGGAGATTACAGGCAGTTATTACCGCTATGTGTTAGAACAGATTTCTTTTGGGAAAGAAAATTAACTTTGAAAAACAATGAGAAAAATAATTATTTTAGTTTTAATATTGGGAGTCTTAATTAGTTTAGGTGCTTATTATTATAAAACGAATGTTTACTCTCGGGGCAGTTTAAAGTTAGAAATTCTGGCGTCTTCGGAAATCGACGCCTTTAACAATGTAGAGTACATTGTAAAGTATAAAAACAATGGAAATGTGGTACTGGAAGAACCGGAATTGTCTTTCCAATATCCGGAAAACTCTTTCCCCGAAAACGATCAGCCCCAAAGAGTAATAAAAAAACTAGAGGACATTTATCCGGGCGAGGAAAAAACCGTTTCTTTTAACGGCCGGGTTTTTGGCAAAGAAGGAGAAACGCCTAAAGCCTTGGCCAGTATTAGATACAAACCTCGGAATTTAAAAGCTTTTTATGAGTCTAATACTGAATTCGTTGCTCGGATTAAATTCGTTCCGATTACCTTTGAGCTTGATTTACCTTCAAGAATTGAAGCGGGCAAGGAAGTGGATTTTTCGCTTAATTACTTTTCTAACGCCGACTTTCCTGTTTCTGGTTTGAGGGCGAAAATTGAATATCCGCTTTCCGGCTTTGAATTTGTAAAAAGTAATCCTCAAGCCCTGGATAAAACCGAATGGGATCTGCCGCTTTTAAATAAGGCCGAGGGGGGTCGAATCCAGATCAGCGGGAAAATATCGGGCGAGCTAAACGAGCAAAAGAATTTTAAAGCCACCCTGGGCGTTTGGAAGGATGGCAAGTTCATTCTTTTAAAGGAAGTAACCAAGGGCGTGCAGATTTTAGCTTCTACCATTTCTTTATTACAAATGATTAACGGTAGCCAGGATTTTATTGCCAGCCCGGGCGATATGCTACATTACGAAATATTTTTCAGAAACACCGGCGAAGAATCTTTCCAAAACCTGTTTTTAGTGGCGCGGCTAGAGGGCAAGGCTTTTGATTTTAATACTATAAAAACTACCGATGGCCAGTTTAACAAGGGAGACAATTCCATTATTTGGGATTATCAGCGCGTGTCCAAACTTGGTTTTTTGGGCCAGGGTGAAGAAGGCAAGGTGGAGTTTTGGGTGAATTTAAAAGATAAATGGGACGTAGCGAGCAATCAAGAAAAAAACGTTGTTTTAAAAGATAACTTGATTCTTTTTCAATCGCGGGATGATTTTGAAAACAAGGTTAATTCCAAACTGGAAATCGTTCAAAAAGGATTTTTCCAAGATAATAATATTTTTGGCAATAATGGCCCTGTCCCGCCCAGGATGAATTCCATTACCACCTACACCATTACCTGGGAGGCCAAAAACTATTTTAACGATGTTCGGGATGTGAAGGTAAGGGCAGTTTTGCCCCAATGGGTAAGTTTAACGGGTAAGATTTTGCCGCAAGACGCCAGATTAACTTTTGATTCCCAATCGCGCGAGCTCTTGTGGCAGGTAGGCGATCTGGCCGCCACCCAAGGAGTTTTGAACCCAGGCCCTACGGTTTCTTTCCAGGTATCTTTTTCGCCTGAGCTTTCCCAGTGGGGACAGGCCTCCTTTATCATTAATCAGGCAACAATTTCTGGCGAGGACGCCTGGACTGGCAGTATTTTACAATCCAGCACCCAAGCCATTAATACCACTTTGCCCGACGACCCCACAATTAACGGTGCGGGCACGGTTCAATAATTAAAAGAAACTTTTATCCCCGTTGAAGAAACGGGGATTTTTTGTTAAGATTAATAAATATGGCGGAAAAAAAATCTCAACCCACTTTAATGAATAAAATTATCAGCCTTTGCAAGCGGAAGGGCTTTATCTTCCCCAGCTCGGAAATTTACGGCGGAGTTTCGGGTTTGTGGGATTTGGGCCCCCTGGGTTCTTTATTGAAAAAGAATCTGCAGGATTTTTGGATAAAAAGATTTATTCTTGAAGAGGAAAATGTGGTATTGCTTGATGGCACCGTGCTAATGCATCCTAAAATCTGGGAAGCTTCGGGCCACGTGGAAAATTTTACCGATCCCTTAATGGAATGCCGGGTTTGTAATGCCAGATTTAGGGCAGATCATTTAGCCGAGGGGAAATTTATGGGCCAAGGCAAGGCGCAAAAAAAGAGCCAGTGTTTAGAATGCGGGGGCATGGACTTTACCGAACCCCGGCAGTTTAATTTAATGTTTAAAACCTATTTGGGTCCGGTTGATGACAAGGCTAATACTACTTATTTGCGCCCCGAAACCGCCCAAGCCATGTTTGTTGATTTTCTTAACGTGCTGGATTCCACCCGGCAAAAGGTGCCTTTTGGCATCGGCCAAGTGGGTAAATCTTTTAGGAACGAAATTACTACTGGCGATTATATTTTCCGCTCGCGCGAGTTTACCATTGCCGAAATAGAATACTTTGTTGAGCCGGGCCAAGATGAAAAATGCTTTGAAATATGGCTTGAAAAATGGCAACAGTTTTTTTCTGATTTGGGTTTGAAAAAAGAGAATCTCCGGCTTTACGAGCACCCCAAAGACAGCTTAGCTCATTATTCCAAAAGAACCGTGGATATTGAGTATAAATTCCCTTTTGGCTGGTCCGAGTTGGGTGGTGTGGCTAATCGCACCGATTACGATTTAAAAAGGCACGCTCAGTTTTCCGGGCAGGACCTGCAGTATTTTGACCCCGATACAAAAAAGAAATATTTTCCTTACGTGATCGAACCGACCCTGGGCATTGAAAGAGCCATGCTGGCCTTGTTATGCGAAAGCTATGAAGAAATAAAAGGCGGCCGGACCCAAACCACCGAAGCTGCAAAAGAAGTTGAAACAATGCTTAACTTGCCCAAAAACCTGGCCCCTATTAAGGTTGCGGTTTTACCCCTGGTTAAGAACAAGCCCGAACTGGTTAAAAAGGCCAAAGAAATTTACCAGATGCTTAAACCTTCTTTTATGGTTCAGTACGACGAGGTGGGTTCTATTGGCCGCCGCTACCGGCGCCAGGACGAGGTCGGTACGCCTTACTGCATAACTATTGATTTTGAAACCTTGGAAAAGGAAACCGTTACTCTGCGCGACCGCAACACCATGTCTCAAGAAAGACTTCAGGTTTCAGAGCTGTTAACTATTTTAAAATCAAAACTGGAATCTTAAAAATGTTTAAAAAAACTACTCTTAAAAACGGTACCCGTTTGATTTTAACGCCGTTAAAGGATACCAAAGCCATTACGCTTTTGGTGTTGGTGGCTACCGGCTCTAAATACGAAAGCAAAGAAGTTAACGGCATTTCCCATTTGCTCGAGCATATGGTTTTTAAGGGCACCAAAAACAGGCCGCAGACTTCGGATTTAGCTAAAGAGCTTGATCGCATCGGCGGTTTCTTTAACGCTTTTACGGGCAAGGAATATATGGGCTTTTGGGTAAAAGTTGACAGCAAGCATTTAAATATCGCCCTCGACATTGTGTCTGATATGCTTTTTAACTCTCTTTTTAAAGAAGGGGAAATTGAAAAGGAAAAGAAAGTTATCTTTGAAGAGATTAACATGATAAAAGACAGCCCTCAAGGCCATGTTTTAAACCTTTGGGAGGGTCTGCTTTACGGCGATCAGCCCTCAGGTTGGCTGATTTCAGGAGAAAAGGAAACGGTGGCCAAAATCAGCCGCAATAATATTTTGAATTATTTAAAAAATCAGTTTGTGGCAAAAAACATTGTTATTTCCTTGGCCGGTAATTTTGGCGAGGCAAAAATGAAAAAAGAAATCGAAAAGTTTTTCGGTGCCTTTAAAAAAGAGCAGCCCCTGGGCAAAAAACCGACAAAAGAAGCGCAAAGTAAGCCGCAATCTTTAATAGGGTTTAAAGAAACAGACCAGTCGCATCTTTGTTTGGGCGTTCGAACTTTTGATTTGTTTTCTCCCCAAAGGCACGCTTTAGCCGTATTATCAGGCGTTTTGGGCGGCGGCATGAGCTCCCGGCTTTTTATTAAAGTCCGGGAAAAACAAAGCCTGGCTTACTATATTAGAACTTTTCCCGAGCTTTATACCGATTCCGGGTATTTAGTAACGCACGCGGGCGTGGCCAATAACCGCATTGAGGAAGCGTTAAAAATTATTCTGGGAGAATACAAAGATTTATCAACAAAAAAGGTAACTAAGGAAGAATTAAGCAAGGTAAAAGAGCACATTAAAAGCCAGATTAATCTAGAGCTGGAAACTTCCGATTCTTGGGCGTCTTTTTGCGGCGGCCAGGAGATTTTAAGAAATGAAATTCAGAGTCCAGAACAAGAATGCCGGGAGATTGATAAAATTACCCAAGATGATATCTTAAAATTAGCCAAAGAGATTTTCAGGCCGGAAAATCTGAATCTGGCGCTGATCGGGCCTTTTAAAGAAAAGGATAAATTTCAAAACTTGCTTAACCTTTAAATGCATGGCTTCTAGCGAAAAAACATTGGACATCTCCTGGGGCACGGTTTTTAAACTGTTCCTGGTTGCGATTTTGCTTTACGTTATCTTTTTAATCAGGGATATTATTATTTGGTTTGTTTTTGCGCTGGTAATTTCCGTGCTTTTTAATCCGGTTATAGACTTTTTTAAAAAGTTCAAAATTCCTCGACCCTTGGCCACGGTTTTTGTCTATATTATTTTCTTTGGCATTCTGGCCACCTTGGTTTATTTAATCATTCCCTTGTTTATTGAGGAAATCGGGCAGTTTTCCCAGCTTTTGCCCCAGTATTTTGAGAAAATCGCGCCCACTTTAAGGCAGTTCGGGTTTGATACAGACATTGAAACCCTATTTAGCACTCTTCAGGGCTATTTGGGGAAAATTGCTTCTAATATTATAAACGTTGTTTTTGCTTTTTTTGGGGGCATTTTCGCCGCTGTCTTTATTCTTTCTCTGGCTATCTACATGTCTTTGGATGAAAAAGGGGTAGAGAAGGCCATTTTCATTTTTTTTCCAAAGAAGATGGAAGCGTACGCCTTATTGATTTGGGAAAGGTCACAAAAAAAAGTCAGCGGCTGGTTTTTTACCAGAATCTTGGCCTGCGCTTTTATCAGCGCCGCTTCTTTGATTGTCTTTTTGGTGTTTGGCACCCCCTATCCTTATTCTTTGGCTTTATTAGCCGGCCTTTTGAATTTTATTCCGGTCGTCGGCCCCTTGCTAACCGGCGTTTTGCTTTTTCTAATTATCGGCTTGGACAACTTTTTTAAGGCGATTTTCGTGGTGGTGGCCTTTACTTTGGTCCAGCAGGTTGAAAACAACATTATTACGCCCTTTCTTTCTAAAAAAATTATTGGCATGTCGCCGGTTTTGGTTTTAATGTCTTTGGCTATCGGCGGAATATTGTGGGGTTTTTTGGGCGCCATTTTAGCCATACCCCTGGGCGGCATTCTTTATGAATTTTTAAAGGATTTCTTAAAAAAGAAAAAAGAAGCGGAAATTTAAAATATGGGCATTTTATACGTTGTAGCCACTCCTATTGGCAACTTGGAAGACATATCCTTGCGCGCCCTCCGAATTCTTTCGGAGGCTGATTTAATTTTGTGCGAAGATACGCGCCAGACCCAAAAACTGCTTAACTTTTATAAAATTAAAAAGCCGACTTTAAGCTATCATCAACATACCGGATTGAATAAAACAGAATACATTTTAGAGCTTTTAAAATCCGGCAAAAACTTGGCTTTGGTTTCCGACGCCGGCACGCCCGGCATTTCGGATCCGGGCGGAAAATTGGTAGCTTTGGCCACAAAAGAAAATATCCAAGTGCTTCCCGTGCCCGGCGCCTCAGCCCTAACAAGTATTATTTCCATTTCTGGAGTACCCCTAGACCGCTTTATATTTTTGGGATTTTTGCCGCACAAGAAAAACCGAAAGAAATTCATTGCCGAAATCATTAACTCAAAATACCCAGTTATTTTTTACGAGTCGCCCTACCGCATTATAAAAACCTTAAAAGAATTACTGGTTTTATCTGTCAAAAAAGAAGTGGTGGTGGGCCGCGAGCTAACCAAGAAATTTGAAACAGTTTTAAGGGGTGATTTAGAAAATGTTTTAAAAAATATAGAAAGTGATAAGATTAATTCAAAAGGAGAATTCGTTGTAATCGTTTATTAATAAAATGCTTAAAATAGACCTGCATATTCATACATCAATAAGCAAAGATTCGCAGAATACTTTGCTTGAGTATATAAACCAGGCGAAAAAGTTAAAAATGAAGGTGATTGGCATAAGCAACCACGGGCCCAAAACCGGCGTGATGATGGGCGGCGAGGTTCATTTTAGATCCATGGCGCGGGTGCCAAAGACAGTAGAAGGCGTTAGGGTTTTAAAGGGTATCGAGGCTAATATTATTGATAAAGATGGTTCAACTGACATAACCGAAAGGATATTTGAAAAATTGGATTATGCGATGGCCAGCTTTCACCAAGTCAGTCTTTATAAAAGAGGAGATATTAAGACCGATACTAGGGCCATGATTGAAACGATAAAATCTGGGCGGATTAATATTATTACCCATCCTTATGTTGTCGGTGTAGATATTGAAAAAGTCGCCGAGGCGGCCTGCAAAAACAATGTTTTATTGGAAATTGACAATAATTATTTAAAAGCAGATTATTTGCCAGATATTATTAAAATGATTGAGATCGTAAGAAAGCATAAAGATAAAATAATTATCGGTGGCGACGCCCACAATATTTGGGAGCTGGGCGACGATTCAAAAATTAATAAGATTAAAAAAGAGATCGGCTTAACCGAAGACTTGATTATTAACAATTACCAGCAAGAGCTGTTTAAAAGGTTAAACATTAAAGAATGAAAAACAAATTTTATATCACTACGCCCATATATTATGTAAACGATAAGCCCCATTTGGGCCACGCTTATACTACCTTAGTTGCCGATGTGCTGGTGCGCTATTTTAAATTAAAAGGTGAGAAAGTTTTCTTTTTAACCGGCACCGACGAACACGGAGCTAAAATAGAAAAAGCGGCCAAGGAAGCAAAAAAAAGCCTTCGGGAATTTTGCGATGAAAAAGCAGAGCAGTTTAAAAAAGCTTGGGCCAACTTAAACATTTCCTACGATAAGTTTATCCGCACCAGCGATAAAGAACATATTGAGGCCGTGCAGAATGTTTTAAAGGTTTTATTTAACAAGGGCCTTATCTACAAGGGAACTTACGAGGGGCTTTATTGCCCGGGCTGCGAGCAGTGCAAAACTAAAGAAGATCTGATTGACGGCCGGTGCCAAGAGCACAAATTGGAGCCGGAATTAATGAAAGAAGAAAGCTATCTTTTTAAATTGTCCCTTTTCCAGGATATTTTAAAAGAAAAAATCGAAAGCGACGAGTTGGAAATTATACCCAAAGAAAGAAAAAAAGAAGTTTTATCTTTTTTAAAAAAACCTCTGCAAGATATTTCCATTTCCCGGCAGAAAGTAAAGTGGGGCGTACCCCTGCCCTTTGACCAAAAGCTCACTCTTTATGTTTGGATTGACGCCTTTTTGAATTATCTGACCGGCCTTGGCTGGAAGGGCGACGTTAAAGAAGCTCCTGATTTTTGGCCGGCCGATCTGCATTTAATGTCAAAAGATATTTTAAGGGTGCATGCCACTATTTGGCCAGCTTTACTATTGGCACTCGGGTTGCCTCTGCCCAAAAGAATTTTTGTTCATGGCTACTTTACTATCGATGGCCAAAAAATGTCCAAAACCCTGGGCAATGTTATTTGGCCCGATGAAATAGTGGAAAAATTCGGCGCAGACGGCGCCCGGTATTTGCTTTTATCAAATATGTCTTTTGGCAAAGACGGCGATATTTCCTGGCAGAAGCTAAATGAAAAATACAATGCCGATTTGGCCAACGGCTTAGGAAACCTGTTAAGCCGGACGATTAAATTAAACGAAACTCTATCAGTTCAACCGGAAAATCAGGAAAGCATAAGCGATCTTTGTAAATTAATCGAAGAACTAAAATTCAAAGAGGCCCTGGATCAAATTTGGCAGAAGATAAATTGGGCCAATAAACACATTGAAGAAAAGCAGCTTTGGATTTTAACAAAAGACAACCCTCAAGAAGCCCAAAAAATACTAAAAGAATTGCTCTCTTTAATTTTACAGGTGGCTGAATGCCTGTTACCTTTTATTCCCGAAACCGCTCAAAAAATTAAAGAACAGATAAGGGAAAACAATAGCCAAATTTTATTTCCTCGGGTAAAATAAAAAAACATGTTTGAAGCGCTAATTATTATTTTTGGCCTGGTGATTTTTGAAGCGGTAAATAGCATTGATAACGCTATTGTTAATGCTTATGTGCTAAAAACCATGAGCCCCAAATGGCGCCGGATTTTTTTATTCTGGGGAATTATCACCGCCGTATTTATAATGCGTGGTCTTTTGCCGTTTTTAGTGGTATGGCTTTCAGTTCCTGAAATCGGATTTTTAGGGGCTTTTAAAGCCATGTTTTCCAGCTCGCCAGAAGTCGCCCATTTAATGGAAGAGAGAAAAAGCATTATTTTAATGGGTGCGGGCGTTTTTCTTTTTCTTTTGTATTTGCACTGGCTTTTTTTGGAGGAAAAACACCCCTTATTCGTTACCGATAAATTTATAAAACCCAAATACGGCATTTGGTTTTTTGCCTGTACCGCTATCTTATTGGTGGCTTTACTTTATTTAGCCAGATCTTCGCCCTTTTTAATGTTGTCGGCCGCCTGCGGGAACGCCATATTTTTTATTATGTACGGCTTTCGCGAGCAGGCGGAAAAACAGGGGAAAAAATTATTGGAAACTGCTTCAAAGATTTCCGATTTATCCAAATTTATCTATCTTGAGGTGTTAGACGCCTCTTTTAGCTTTGACGGTGTCATGGGAGCTTTTGCCTTTACCACCAGCATTCCTTTAATCTTAATCGGTAATGGCATCGGCGCTTTAATTGTTCGGGATTTAACTATTCGAAGCATTGATAAAGTTTCAAAATACAAGTTTTTGAAAAACGGGGCAATGACTTCTATCGGTCTTTTGGGCCTGTTTATTATCTTAGAGAGTTTTGGTTTAGAGTTGCCCGATTATCTGCCCACCACCATCACCTTATTTTTAGTGGTTTTTGCGCTTTGGGAATCGAATAAATTTTTAAAGAAAAACCCGGCATGATTATTGATACGCACGCCCATTTAAATTTTAACGCTTTTAAAAAAGACGCCGAAAAAGTAATTCGGCGTTCTTTAACTAATAATATTTGGATGATAAACGTTGGTTCTCAATATGATACTTCACAAAGGGCGATCGAGATAGCAAAGCATTATCCAGAAGGAGTTTTTGCCGCTGTCGGTCTGCATCCGATTCATTTGGAAACCAGCCTGGTTAAAATTAAAGACGACAAGGAAGAAATTGAAATTAAAACTAAAGAAGAGGATTTTAATTATGAAAAATACAAAGTATTGGCCCAGGCGGAAAAAGTGGTAGCCATTGGCGAAGTTGGCTTGGATTATTACTGGAAGCCCAAAAGCAAAAACCAGTTAGAGCCCTTTAAAGAAAAACAGAAAGAGATTTTAACACAACAGCTGGAATTGGCCAAAGAGCTTAATTTGCCATTAATTTTTCATTGCCGCATGGCGCACCGAGATTTGATAGAAATTTTAAAAAAGCAAAAAAATATTAAAGGGGTAATCCATTGCTTTACCGGAAATTTAGACGAGGCGCAAGAATATATTAGCCTTGGTTTGCATTTGGGTTTTAACGGCATTATTTTTAAAACTAATCTTGACGAGGTAATAAAAACAATGCCTTTGGAAAAAATGTTGTTGGAAACAGACTGCCCTTATTTAAGCCCGCCCGGCGCTCCTCGCAGGAACGAACCCATATATGTAAAGCAGGTGGCTGAAAAGATCGCTGGATTGAAAAGTATGCAGATTGAGGAATTAGCCAAAATTACTACTCAAAACGCCAAAAAGCTGTTTTTAATTTAGCTTGACCTTTAACTGTTTGAATGTTAGTTTCATAAAAGAAAAGAGTTTTTAAACTCTTTTTTATTTTGAGCACCTTTTAAACAAAATATGGAAAGTTAAAAAATGTTTAACCCTAATACAGGAGGAAGGCTTTATGATACCAAGATACACTAGAAAAGACATGGGAGAAATCTGGTCAGATTTCAACAAATTCAGAAAGTGGTTTGATGTAGAGCTTGCTATTTTAAAAGCTAAAGAAGAATTGAGAATTGTGCCTTTTGGCACCGCGGAAAAGGTGAGAGAAAGCGCGGGTATTTCCATTAATCGTATTGAGGAACTGGAAAAAACCACCGGCCACGATGTAATGGCTTTTGTGCAGTCGATCTCAGAACAGTTAATCAAAAAAGGTCTGGCAGAGCAGGCGCAGCATTTTCATGCGGGCATGACGTCTTATGATATTTTAGACACTGCCTTAGCGGTATCGATGCGCGATTCGATAAAGCTGTTAAGGACCGGCCTGAACGAATTGCTGGTTGTTTTAGGGGCAAATTGCCTGGCTCACAGAGATACGATTCAAATCGGTCGTACCCATGGCATACACGCTGAGCCGATTACCTTCGGCTTTAAGATGGTCAATTGGTACGACGAATTGGAGCGGCACGAAGAACGATTGGGAATTCTGAGGGAAAGAATTTCTGTGGGCAAGATTTCTGGCGCGGTTGGCACTTATGCCAATATCGATCCTGCGATTGAAGATCTTGCCTGTGAAATGCTCGCCTTAAAACCGGCGCGCATCAGCACGCAGATAATTTCTCGCGATCGGCATGCCGAATATGTTTTTACTTTGGCTTTAATTGCCGGTTCTTTGGCCAAATTCGCCATTGAGATCAGGAATCTGCAGCGTACTGAAATTGATGAAGTGTCAGAGCCCTTTAAAAAAGGGCAAAAGGGCAGTTCGGCTATGCCTCACAAGCAGAACCCAATCGCTTCGGAAAATATTTCTTCTTTAACGCGTTTGATGCGGGGTTTTGTGCAAGTGGCATTGGAAAACCAGGAAACTTGGCACGAGCGCGATATAGCCAATTCGGCCAATGAAAGAATAATTCTGGCCGATAGCTCGATACTGTTAGACTACATGCTGGCCCGCCTTACCAACATACTGAGAAACTGGACGGTAAAGACTTCTAAAATGGAAGACAATTTGTGGTTGTCTCAGGGCCGTATTTTTTCCGAACAGGTAATGCTGGCCTTGGCTCAAAAGGGGATGCCGCGGGAAGAGGCGCACGATTTAGTTCAGGAGCTAGCCTTGCTCTCGGCTAAAATTAATTCTCCCTTTAAAGATTTACTCTGGGAAGACCCAAGGATAAAAAAACTTTTAACCCAGGAAGAGCTGGAAGGGTGTTTTAAGCCCGAAGACCAGCTGAAAAACATTAAAAAAATCTATGACAGATTCATTTTTAGAATAGGAGGGCCCTAACCGTGGAAGAAAAACAAATATCCGTTGCGATTATTATCGGTAGCGAATATGATTTTCCGCTTGTCGAGCAATCAGGCATGCTTGGAGTTCTTGACCAAATGAAGATTGCCTGGGAGCTGTCTGTTATTTCAGCGGACCGAAACCCCCAAGAGCTTCATGATTATTGCATTGTTGCCAAGCGGCGGGGAGTCGTAGTCTTTATCGGGGCCGCAGGCATGTCGGCTAAGTTACCTGCTGCTATTGCTGTTTATACCGGCTATAAAACTCCGGTGATCGGCGTGGCTCTGCCTAGCGAAGATTTTCCCAATAGCCTCGATGCTTTATTTACCATTGTGCGCCAGCCGGGCGGTTGTCCGGTTATCTGTTCGGGCATTGGCAAGGCCGGTTTAAAAAATGCCGCTTTGATTGCCTGCCAGATACTTTGTACTGGAAATGACGAACGCTCGTGCAAAACTTACTCAGATTTCTCGGCATATCTTAAAAGAAATCAAAAAACCCCACAAATCCCATTAAAGGAAGGAGAAGCCTCATGAAGAACAATTCACCGATTTTACAGACAGATTTTCCCGAAAGAAAGCTTTTCTGGCGTGGCAAAGTGCGAGACACTTGGGAGATTCCCGAATTACCACCCGAAAAAACAAAGGACCGGCTTTTAATGATAACCACCGACCGGCTGTCCGCTTTTGACGTGGTTATGCCCCAAGGTGTGCCCGAGCTGGGAAAGCTGCGCAACCAGATTTCTCTTTTCTGGTTTGAATATTTCAAGCATGCTTTTCCAAACCACATTTTAAGCTCGGACCAGCTTTATTGCCAGGCTTTTGTACCCGGACATTCCGAATATGATTTATTGGGCCGATGCGCTTTAGTACACCGGGCGGAAGTTTTCCGGGTTGAATGCATTGTGCGGGGCCATCTTTCCGGTTCAGCCTGGAAAAGCTACAGGGAGAGCGGCACCATTTGCGGGTTAAAATATCCGGCCGGGCTTCAAGAATCGGATCATTTGCCTTACCCAATTTTCACCCCATCAACCAAATCAGATACGGGCCACGATGAGAACATCGATTTTGACACCATGGTTAATCTTTTGGGTAGCCACTTGGCCGAGCTCTTGAGGTCGGTTTCGCTGCAGATTTATACCAAAGCCGCAGCGTACGCCTTGGAATGCGGTATTATCATTGCTGATACCAAGTTTGAATTTGGCATTCGTCGGAACGATGGCAGAACTGTGCTGGTTGATGAATTGCTTACGCCCGACTCTTCCCGTTTTTGGCCTCTGGATGAATATAATCCCGGCGGGCCCCAACCCAGTTTTGACAAGCAGTTTGTGCGGGATTACCTTGAATCGATTAAATGGAACAAGCAGCCGCCCGCGTCCAACTTGCCCGAATCAGTTATTGAGGGAACAAGGCAGAGATATATTCAGGCCTATCAGATGTTAACCGGCATGACCTGGTGCTCTGAGCGCTTTGAATAGATAAGACAGTTTTAAAGTAAAAAAGCGCCTTCTTTTTAAGAGGAGGCGCTGTTTTTTTACATAGACAAAAAACCCAAAAAAAGATAAAATCAATTAAATCAAAATGAATTACGATCCTCAGAAAATAGAACAAAAGTGGCAAAAAAAATGGGAAAAGGAGCCAGAACTTTATTCTGTTAATGAAAAAAGCCGGGCCGAAAAGCGGTATATTCTGGACATGTTTCCCTATCCGTCTTCTGACGGTTTGCATACGGGGCACGTTGAAAGTTACACTGCCACCGATATTATTTCCCGCTATTTAAGAATGAAGGGCTATAATGTGCTTCATCCCCAAGGTTGGGACGCTTTTGGTTTGCCGGCTGAAAACTACGCCATTAAAACGAAAACTCATCCCTCTCTTACTACCCAAAAAGCCATCAAAAACTTTAAAAAACAGATGAATATGATGGGTTTTTCTTACGATTGGTCGCGCGAGATAAATTCATCCGACCCGAATTATTACAAATGGACCCAGTGGTTTTTTTTGTTACTTTATAAAAACGGCTTGGCCTACAAGGCTAAAGCCAAGGTTAATTGGTGCAAAGACTGCCAGACGGTTTTAGCCAACGAACAGGCCGAAGGCGGCATCTGCGAAAGATGTAAAAATCCAGTTATTCAAAGAGATCTGGAGCAGTGGTTTTTTAAGATCACCAATTTTATTGAAGATCAAGGGGAAACCAGCGGCTTAATCTCCGGGCTTGGCAAGGTTGATTGGCCCGAGCATACCAAAATTGCCCAGTTAAACTGGATTGGCAAATCCGAGGGTGCAGAAATTGATTTTTTACTTGAAAACAGTAAAGAGAAAATCAGCGTTTTTACTACAAGGATTGATACTATTTTTTCCGGTACCTTTTTAATTTTAGCGCCCGAGCATTTATTGGTTGATAAAATCACCCAGCCAGAACACAGAAAAGAAATAGAAGAATACGTTCAAAAAAGCAAGAATAAAACCGAATTGGAAAGATTGCAGGTGGAAAAAGAGAAAACAGGCGTATTTACCGGTGCTTTTGTTGCTAATCCGGCGACTGAAGAAAAAATTCCGGTTTGGATTTCAGATTTTGTTTTGCCCGATTATGGGACAGGGGCAGTATTTGCCGATGCGCACGATGAGCGCGATTTTGAAATGGCCAAAAAATTCGGCATTCCTTTAAAGGTTTCCATAAGGCCCGAAGACGAGAATCTTTGGCAAAAAGTAGAAAAGCTACAAGAGTGTTATTCTGGCGACGGAATTTTGGTAAACTCTGGACAGTTTAACGGGCTAATTTCTGAGGAAGCAAGGAAAGAAATTCCCAAATGGTTGGCTAAAAAGGGTTTGGCCCGGGTAAAGATTAATTATAAAATACGGGATTGGTTGGTATCGCGGCAAAGGTACTGGGGTGCGCCCATACCAATAATCTATTGCGAAAAATGTGGAGAAGTTCCGGTGCCAGAAAAAGATTTGCCCGTTGAGCTTCCCGACGATGTTGATTTTAAACCTACTGGGGAGTCGCCCCTAATCAATTCTAAAAAGTTTCATAATGTAAAATGTCCCAAATGCGAAGCTCAAGCGCGGCGCGAATTTGACACTATGGACACTTTTGTTTGTTCTTCCTGGTACTATTTTCGCTATGCCGATCCGAAAAATGAAAAAGAATTTGCCTCCAAAGAAAGAATAAAATATTGGCTGCCCGTTGATTTGTATTTGGGCGGCGCCGAACACACGGTTTTACATTTGCTTTACGCCCGTTTTTTCACCAAAGTTTTACATAACTTGGGATATATTGGCTTTGACGAACCTTTTTTAAAATTGCGCCATCAGGGCATAATTTTGGCCGAGGACGGCAGAAAAATGTCAAAATCTTTAGGAAACGTGATTAATCCCGACGACGTGGTAAAAGAATGCGGCGCTGATACCTTGCGTCTTTTTGAAATGTTTATGGGCCCTTTAGAAGATATGAAGCCCTGGAGCATAAAAAGCATTGTGGGCGTGCGTCGCTTTTTGGAAAAAGTTTGGAAGCTAAAGAATAATGCAACAAAAGATGTTAAAGAAAATGAAAAAATTACAATTTTATTTCATAAAACCTTAAAAAAAGTTACCGAAGACATTGAAAATTTAAAATTCAACACGGCTTTAGCAGCCATGATGATATTGGTTAACGAGCTGCAAAAAGAAAAAGAAATTTCAAAAGCTGTTTTTGGCAATTTTTTAAAGATTTTGGCCCCTTTTGCCCCACACATTGCCCAAGAACTGTGGGAGGGGCTTGGCAACAAAGAAAGTATCTTTAAAGAGAGTTGGCCCGAATACGATAAAAAATTAGTAAAAGACCAAAAAGTTACTTTAATTGTGCAGATTAACGGCCGCGTTCGGGATAAAATCGAAGTTGAGGCCAACATTGAAGAGAAAGAAGCCAAGGAGTTGGCTTTATCGAGCGATAAAATAAAAAAATGGCTTGAGGGCAAGGAGCCCAAAAATATTGTCTTTGTCCCGGGTAAATTAGTTAACATTGTTTTGTAAATGCCAGAAGAAATAATTATCTCTGATCGGGAGAGCCTAGAAAAAACTAAAAAATCTATTTTAAAAGATGGGCCGCAAAAGGTTCATATTTTAGCTGATTTTGATAAAACCCTAACCCGTGCTTTTGTTGGCGGTAAAAGCACGCCTTCTTTAATTTCTATTTTAAGGGATGAAAATTATTTAACCGCCGATTATACACAAACAACCAAGAAGCTTTACGAAAAATACCATTTGATTGAAATTAGTCCGGAAATTCCTTTGGCCGAAAAGAAAAAATTAATAAACGAATGGTATGTTAAGGTTTTTAATTTATTGATAGATTCTGGTTTAACCAAGGAAATTTTAGAAAAGGTTATAAATTCAGACCGGGTGCAATTCCGCCAGGGATTTAATGAATTCATCGATATTTTAAAAATTAATAATATACCTCTGGTTATTATGTCGGCTAGCGGCTTAGGGGAAGAGGCAATTTCAATGTTTTTGGAAAAAGAAGGGAAACTGTATGAAAACATTCATATTGTTTCCAATTCTTTTCAATGGGATGAAAACGGCAGGGCCTTGGCCGTAAAAGAGCCGATTATTCACAGCATGAACAAAGACGAAACTTTGCTTGAAAACTTCCCGTTTTTTCAAAAAATTGAAAACAGAAAAAACGTTATTTTACTGGGGGATAATTTAGAAGACATTAATATGGTTTTGGGCTTTGGTTATGACAATTTGTTGAAAGTAGGTTTTTTAAACGAAAAAACAGAAGAAAGCTTAGAACATTACAAGAAAGCTTTTGACGTGGTAATTCTTAACGACGTTTCGTTAAATTATATCAATAACTTATTAAAAGAAATAATATAGCTATCGAACGTTTTATTAAGAGGGCGGCTTTTAGCCGCCCTTTTCTTTTTCTTGCCAATATGATTAGATAAAAAATCAATATTATTAAACTGTTATGTGCGGTATTGTCGGCTATATTGGCAAAAAGGAGGCTTTTCCTATTTTATTATCCGGCCTCAAAAAAATGGAATACCGGGGCTACGACAGCTACGGCGCCTGTATTTTGAATTCGCAGAACGAATTGTTTTTATGCAAGAAAACCGGCAAAATTTCAGAAGCTCAGGAAATATATACTTTAAATCCCGAAGGTAAAATGGGCATTGCCCATACCCGCTGGGCCACCACAGGAGGCATTAGCGTTGAAAACGCCCACCCACATTCGGACTGCCACAAGGACATATTTTTAGTTCATAACGGCATTATTGAAAACTACCAAGAATTGAAAGAAAAATTAATCATTGAAGGCCATAGATTTACTTCTGAAACCGATACCGAAGTGCTTTGCCATTTAATCGAAAAGTTTTTTGTCGATAATTTAGAGGAAGCGGTAGTTAAAGCGTTAAAATTGGTAAGGGGCACCTATGGCTTGGCCGTAGTTTCGCGCATGGACCCCTTAAAAATTGTGGCAGTGCGCAATTCATCACCTTTATTAATCGGCGTGGGCGATCAGGAATATATTTTAGCTTCCGATCCAGCCGGTATTATTGAAACAACTAACAAAGTAATTTATTTGGCCGATAAGGAAATTGCAATTTTAACTCCTATGGAGCTGGCGATTTTTGATTCGGAACTTAATAAAAAAGATAAAACCGTAGAAAAAATGGAGTGGAATGTTAAAGAGGCGCAAAGGGGCGAGTACTCTCATTTTATGATGAAAGAAATCATGGAGCAGCCCGAGTCCATCAGTAATTCTTTAAGGGGCAGGCTGGTATTGGATTCGGGGTTGGCCAAGCTTGGCGGCTTGGAAACGGTTCAGGAAAAGCTTAAAAATATCAATCGGATCAATATTGTCGCCTGCGGTACGGCTTTTCATGCGGGCTTGGTGGGAGAATATATGTTAGAAGAGTATGCCGGCATTCCAACCGAAGTTGATTTTGCCTCCGAATTTCGCTACCGGAATCAGGTTTTTAACAAAAACGCCGCTTTTTTATTTATTTCCCAGTCGGGCGAAACCGCCGACACCCTGGCGGCCTTAAGAGAGGTAAAAAGAAAAGAGGGTTTGGCTTTGGGCATTGTTAATGTGGTGGCTTCGTCTTTGGCCCGAGAAACCGAAGCCGGGGTTTATAACCATGCGGGTCCGGAAATCGGGGTGGCCTCCACCAAAGCTTTTACTTCCCAATTAACAGTGCTGGCTTTGCTAACTTTGTTTTTGGCTCGACAGCGAAACTTATCTTTGGTAATGGGTCAGAAAGTAGCCCGGGAAATTGCGAATTTGCCCGAACTTACAAAAAGAGTTTTAAAAACTTCTTCATATATTAAGCACTTGGCGCAAAAATACAAAAAACACGACAACTTCCTATTTATCGGCCGGAAATACAATTATCCTATAGCTTTAGAAGGCGCTTTGAAATTAAAAGAAATTTCATATCTTAACGCTCAAGGCTATAGCGCGGGCGAAATGAAGCACGGGCCCTTAGCCTTGATTAACGAGAACTTCCCCACCATTGCTATTTGCCTTTCTGATTCGGTTTACGAAAAGAATATTTCTAACATCGAGGAAATAAAAGCCAGAAAGGGCCGGGTGCTGGCCTTGGCTACTGAAGGCAACCAGGAAATTAAAAAAATTGTGGACGACGTAATTTTTATTCCCAAAACCATGGAATTTTTAACCCCGATCTTGTCTGTAATTCCCTTGCAGCTTTTTGCTTATTACACCGCGCTTTTAAGGGGTTGCGACATCGATAAACCCAGGAATTTGGCCAAATCGGTAACGACCGAATAATCCACATTTTATTGTTTGATTTTTGTATAAATAAAAGCTAAAATAATAATTGATTTAAGTAAAATCTATTTTTTATATAAACATGGCGGAGAATTTATTGGAAAAATCAGGAGAAAAAGTAATCTTAATGGGAAATGAAGCAATTGTGCGGGGCGCTTTAGAAGCGGGTGTGGAGTTTGTGTCCACCTATCCTGGCACTCCTTCTTCGGAAATTGGCAATATTTTTTATCGGATCGGAAAAAACCAGAACGTTTATTTTGAATTCTCCACTAATGAAAAAGTGGCCTTGGAAGCGGGCATTGGCGCTTCTTTTTCCGGTTTAAAAACCTTAGTAGCTATGAAGAACTTTGGATTGAATGTCTGCTCCGATTCTCTTTTGCCCTTTTTATATACTGGAACAAAGGGGCCAACCGTAATTATTACCGCCGATGATCCTTCTTGCCACAGCTCAGCCCAATCAGAGGAAAACACCCGTCCCTTTGCCTACTTGGCGCACATTCCGATTTTAGAACCTTCAACCCCCCAAGAATGCAAAGATTTTGTAAAGCAGGCCTTTTTGATTTCAGAAAAGTACAATATACCGGTTTTAATTCGTAATACCACGCGGGTTTCGCATCAGCGGGCGATTGTGGAACTGGGCCAGGTAAAAGAAAGGAACGCCATTTCCCATGGCAAATTCGTAAAAGACAATAAACGATTTGTTACTTTGCCTCCGCGCGTGCTGGAAATGAAAAAAGAGCTTTTGGAGAAAATAAAAAAGATAGGAATTGATGCTGAAAAAAGCTCGATTAATCAAATAATTAACCAGAATCGGTTGGGCAAGGATAAAATCGGCATTATTACCTCGGGTGTTTCTTATTTGCATGTAATGGAGTCTTTAAAGGAATTAAATTTAAGTTTGCCGGTTTTTAAACTTGGTTTTTTTCATCCTTTGCCCGAGCAGAAGATTAAAAGCTACATTAAAAAATTAAAGAAAGTTTTAATCGTTGAAGAGTTGGAGCCGTTTTTACAAAAAGAAATTGAAAGAATCGCCAAAGAAACCAATTGCAAGTTGGAGATTTTTGGCAAAGACGTGCTTTCGGAAATTGGCGAAATGAAGCCAGAATTTGTAGAGCAGGCTTTGTTAAAAATACTTCATAAAAAACCCAAAATTGTAAAAGTGAAAAAATTGAGCGTTGAATTGGCACGGCGATCACCCCAAATGTGCCCAGGCTGCCCCTATTGGCTGGTAGTTTCGGCCATAAAAGGCGCAGTAGACACCAAAGAAGTGGTTTTTGGCGGCGATATCGGCTGTTACATGCTTTTGGGCTCGCCCCAGGTTGGCTTGCAGGATTATCTTTTATGTATGGGTTCTTCTATTGGCCTGGCTCATGGCATTAAAAAAGCTACCGGGCAAAAATTGATTACTTTTATTGGCGACTCCACTTTTTTTCATGCCGGCCTGCCCGCTTTAATCAACGCTGTTTTTAACGGGTCAAATCCTTTAATAATTATTTTAGCCAATTATACTACCGCCATGACCGGCCATCAGCCCCATCCGAGCGTGCCTTTGTTGCCCAACGCCATTGATATTGAAAAAACCTGTCGGGCTTTAGGCGTTAAAAACTTAGTTTCTTTAGCGCCGGACAACCAGGAAGAGTTTAAGAATAAAATCCGGGAATTTATGGCGAAAGACGAAGTGTCGGTGATTATTTCTAAAAAGCCGTGTATTTTTGTAAAAGACAAATATGCCCAAAAGTAATTCCAAAACAAAAAAAGATTTTAATATGATGATTGTCGGCACGGGCGGCCAGGGCTTAATTACCTTGCTTCAGATTATCGCCGAAGCTGCCAAGATGGAGGGAAAGGACGTAAGAACTTCCGAGCTTCATGGTTTAGCCCAGCGGGGCGGTTCGGTTGAGGTTCACATTAGGTTTGGAGAAAAGGTTTTTGCGCCCTTGGTATCTCAGGGCCGGGCCGATTTCATTTTAGGCCTAGAAATGCAAGAGGCTTTAAAAGCTCATGTTTTTGCTTCCGACAGTACAGTTTTTTTAATCAACAAAAATTTTATTCCCATACCTTTATCCAAACCGATTAGCGAAGAAGATATTATCAAAAACATCAAGAAAATATCCAAGGAGGCGTTTTTGGTGCCTGCGGCTGAAATCTGCCAGAAGGAATTAGGCAGCAGCGTGGTTTCGGGCATTTATCTTGTTTCCCTGGCTGTTTGCAAACAACTGATTCCTTTGAAGCCCGAATCCTTGGAAAAGGCCATTAGGAAAATGATTCCGGAAAGCTATTTGGAATTAAATTTAAAAACTTTCCAGCTGGCCCAGAAGAAATAATCAAAACCCTCGGTTTTCAAACATGAATAAAAAAAACATCGTTTGTCTGGGTGGGGGAAACGCCATGCCCAAAGCCGTTTTAATGGGCTTAAAAAAATATCCGGTAAAGATTTCCGCTATTTGCGCCATGCTCGACTCGGGCGGTTCGGCGGGAAGGTTGCGCAAGGACTATAAAATTGTTTCTCCCGGCGATATCCGTCGGGCTTTTCTGGCTTTAGCTGATACCTCGCCCATTATTGAGAATCTTTTCAACTACCGCTTTGACGTCGGCGCTTTAAAAGACCATAACTTTGCCAATTTACTAATTACGGCTTTAGAACTTTCAACCAATAATTACGAGCAGACCATAAAAGAGGTAAAGAAAATATTGAACGTAAAGCACGAAGTGCTGCCCTGTACTTTAGAAAAGGCCAATCTTTATGCGGTATTGGAAAACGGAAAGGTGATTTCGGGCGAAACCAATATTGATATTCCAAAGCATAACGGCAATTTAAAAATAAAGAGAGTTTTCTTAAAACCCGAAGCGAAGGCTTATACCAAAACCCTTGAGGCTATTAAAAAAGCCAATTTGATTGTTATCGGCCCGGGCGATCTTTATTCTTCTTTGGCCCAGATTTTATTGACCAAAGGCGTAAATAGGGCTATTTTAAAAAGCAAAGCTAAGAAAGTTTATATTTGCAACTTAATGACCAAATACGGCGAAACTAATAATTTTTCGGTTCTGGACTTTACCAGGGAAATAGAAAAATATCTGGGCTTTCCCCTAGATTATGTTTTGTATAATAATGCCATGCCCAAGAGTAACGAAATTAAAAAACAGAAAAAGATTTTTTCTTTGCTGTTGGAGACAGTGAAAATAGACAAAGGTTTATCGCCAGAAAAATTTATCGGCAAAAATTTGCTAACCCAAGGCGCGGTTGAGCACGACCCCCAAAAAATAGCCAAAGCCTTAATATCTCTTTTATGAAGCAAAAAATTCAAGCAATTATTATGGCCGCGGGCGAATCTTCCCGTTTTTGGCCATTTAACCAAAAACACAAATCACTTTTTAAGGTAATGGGCAAACCATTGCTTTGCTATGTGATTGATGGCTTGCATGCCTGCGGGGTAAAAGAAATTGTGATTGTCCAAAACCATAAAGGCGACATCGAAAAGGAATTGAAAAACTGCAATTTGCCTTTAAAGATAAAATACGCGACTCAAAAAAAGCCAACGGGCACGGGCGACGCCATTTTGGCTGCCAAAAATCTGATTAACGGCCCCTTTTTCGTTTTGAACGCTGAAAGGATTGATTGTGCTGATTATGTAAGGCTTATGATGGAGAAATCTAAGGGTACTAAAGCTAAAGCTGTATTGTTGGCCGGGCCCACGGCAACTCCTTGGATTTTCGGTATTTTAAAATTAAAAGGCGATAAGGTGATGGGCTTGGTTGAAAAGCCTAAAAAGGGCAAAGAGTCTTCCAATTTAAAAATCGTTGGCATTTATTTGCTGCCCAAAGAATTTTTTGGATATTTGGAAAAGGCCGCCAAAAGCCCTTATTCTTTAGAAGAAGCTTTATTGGCCTATGCCAAAGAGCATGATTTAAGGGCGGTAAACATTAAAAAAGAAACTTTGTCTTTAAAATATCCTTGGGATTTGTTTAATGTCAGAAAATATTTATTCAGTAAGTTTTTAAAAAGAAAAACAGAAAAAAGCGCTTTTGTGGCGCGGGGCGCAAAAATTGAGGGACCGGTTTATATTGGAAAGAACACCAAAGTTTTTGAAGGGGCAGTTATTAAAGGGCCCACTTATATTGGAGACAACTGCTTGGTGGGCAACAACGTTTTAATTAGGGAATACACTGATCTGGAAAGCGGCGTTATGGTCGGCACGGGCGTTGAAATTACCCGTTCTATATTTCAGGAAAATTGCTCCACTCATTCTGGATTTTTTGGAGATTCAATCTTTGGGAAAAACTGTAAGATTGCGGCCGGTACGATTACCGCCAATAAGCGGATTGACCAGGGCGAAATCTGTTCCTTTGTAAAAGGAGAAAAAACCGGAACCTGCCAGAAAAAACTGGGGACAATTATGGGCGAGAATTCAAGGGTTGGTATTCGGGCCTCTTTTATGCCAGGTGTTTTGGTGGGCCGAGATTGCGTTATCGGGCCCAACTCGGTGATTTCGGAAAACATTAGCGATAACTCCGTTTTTTACACCAAATTCAAAAAAATAATTAAAACAAAGGTCGTAAAATAATAAGATAAGTAAAATTATGGGAATTTTTGATAAAAAATCAGACCTTTCTCGGCTTGAATTCAAAAAAGCGCTTAAGAGATCCTCTCCTTATTTGCCTGGCACCGGCTCTAAGTTGTTTTCTACTAGAGAAAGAACGTCGCTGGAAAAGAAGATTTTTACTCCAAAATACGGCGATCGTATTTCAAAACAAGATTATCAGCGGGCCCTACGCTCTTTAAGGACGGAAAAGATAAAGATGAAAACTTTAAACGAGCGGATAAGAGCTGACAAAGAGATAAAATATTTAAGGGATATTAGCGGCATTAAATAAGGATGATTTTTTTAAAAGTAGGCCCTAAAAATATTTTTCAAATTTCTCGGATTGCTTCTTTGTCTCTTAAAAGGGGGCAGGTGTTAATTTGTCCGACTGATACGGTTTACGGTTTAATCGCCAACGCTAAAGATAAAAAAGCGGTTAAAAGGCTTTTACTTGTTAAAAAAAAGCAGAACGAAACCTTGCCGGTTTTTATAAAAGATTTAAAAGCGGCTAAAAAGCTGGCAAAAATAAATAAAAACCAGGAAATATTTTTAAAGAAATTCTGGCCCGGTAAAGTAACCGCGGTTTTGCAAAAAAGAAGCAGAATAAAGATTTTTGATGGGGGGCAAAACAAAATCGGCTTGAGGGTTCCAAACAATGTTTTAATAAACAATATTTTAAAAATAACCAACCTGCCTCTTATTGGCACCTCGGCCAATATTTCCGGGCAGGAATCTTCTTACAAAATAAAGGAGGTGGTTAAACAGTTTGAGAAACAAAAGATAAAACCAGACCTTGTTTTAGATGCTGGGAATTTAAAAAAATCTAAAACCTCCACGGTGATTGATTTAACTTTAAAAAACATTAAAGTAATAAGAAAAGGAGCGGTAAAAATACATGAAAAAGAATCTTAAAGCGGAAGATCCGCAAGTCGCAGCCTTAATCGAAAAAGAGGATATTAGGCAAAAAACCACCTTGGAAATGATACCTTCGGAAAATCATACTTTTCCGGCCGTGCGCGAGGCCCTGGGTTCTATTTTAACCGATAAATATGCCGAGGGTTATCCCGGTAAAAGGTATTATGCGGGTTTAAAATACTACGATATTTTAGAAACCTTGTGCCAGGATCGGGCCAAGAAATTGTTTAAAGTGCCCTATGTTAACGTTCAGCCTTATTCGGGCTCGCCAGCCAACCAGGCTGTTTATTTTGCTGTTTGTCAGCCGGGCGAAAAAGTAATGGGCATGGGCTTGCCCTTTGGCGGGCACTTAACCCACGGCTGGAAAGTTAATTTTTCCGCCCGCTATTATAATTCGGTTCAGTACGGAGTTAATGAAAAAACCCATTTATTAGACCATTCAAACATTGAAAAGTTGGTTAAAAAAGAAAGGCCAAAGTTAATTTGGGTGGGTGCTACCGCCTATCCTCGGATTTTTGACTGGAAGAAATTTCGGCAGATTGCCGATTCGGTAAATGCCTATTTGGTGGCCGACATTGCGCATATTGCCGGCTTGGTAGTGGCCGGCGTTCATCCCAGCCCCGTGCCTTATGTTCATATTGTAACTACCACAACGCATAAAACTTTAAGAGGTCCTCGGGGCGGCATGATTATGACAACTAAAGAGGGCTTGAAAAAAGACCCTGATTTGGCTAATAAAATTGATAAGGCGGTTTTCCCTGGTTTACAAGGTGGTCCGCATGAAAACCGGGTGGCGGCTTTAGCTGTTTGTTTAAAAGAAGCCGCTTCGCCCAATTTTAAAAAATACGGGCAGCAGATTGTAAAAAACGCTAAAGCTTTAGCTAAAGAATTAGTAAGTTATAATTTTAACTTAATTACCGGCGGCACCGACAACCACTTGATCTTAATAGATTTGAGGAATAAAAACATTTCAGGCAAGGAAGCCCAATTAAAATTGGAAGCAGCCGGTATTATTATAAACAAAAACGCCATTCCTTTTGATCCGAACCCACCCTTTAACCCTTCGGGCATTCGCATTGGCACTCCGGCCTTAACCACTCGGGGCATGAAAGAAAAAGAAATGAAGCAGGTGGCGGCCTGGATGAATGAAGTCATTTCTTCTTTAAAATCAACCAGTAAAGTTAAAAAGGAAATAGAAAGTTTTTGTAAGAAGTTCCCTTTGCCTTAATATTTGACAAGCTTTAGATAAAGCTATATTTTATACTATTAAGGCACTTTTATTTTAAAATATGGAAGGAGGTGTGAGCCATGGGGAAAGCCATTTTGGTTACCAAAAAAGAAGAAAAGGTAACAATAACTTTTCATCAGGTTTATTGCGACGAGATCGGCCGAATGTTAACATATAGCTCTCCGGATATTGAAACCATACTTTTGCATATGGTTACCTGCAAGAATACTTTCTGTTCGACCCGGAACTACCACCTGGTGAAAAAATAACGAATCTTTTCAATAAAAAAGGCTGGCGCTTTAACGCCGGCCCTTTTGTTTGACTTTAGTCTTAATCGATGTTAAAAAATATCATCGTACATTTTAAAAAAAATATGGATAGATAAGACAAATAAAAACAGAAAAGGATGAAAGGAGATGCACATGAAGGGGAAAACAGCTTTTCAGAAAATAATAGACGGACACATTAAAGGAACGTTACCGGATAGACGTATGGTTTTAAAGCTTGATCATGTTTGGTGTCATGAGATTACTACTCCCAGCGCTATTTTAGACGCCGGCTCCAGAGGACTGGACGTGGTTTTTAATCCCAACAAAATAAAGGCGATGATCGACCACATTAACCCGGCTAAAGACACGCTTTCAGCGATTCAGGGCAAAATTTTGCGCGAATGGGCTGAAAAGCACCAAGTCTTTTTTCTGGATGTGGGCCGCAACGGCGTTTGCCACGCCATAATACCCGAAAATGGATGGATTTTACCCGGCCAGATTGGGATTATGGGCGATAGCCACACCTGTACCATGGGCGCTTTTGGCGCTTTTTGCGCCGGTGTTGGAACCACCGATTTGGAGGCGGGCCTTATTACCGGGCTTTGGATTTGTCCGCCCCAGAAAGTAATCAGGGTTAATTTTACCGGAGCATTGCCCTACAATGTTTTTTCCAAGGATCTCATCTTGGCCCTTATTAACATGATCGGGGTAAAAGGGGCGATTAACGCGGTACTGGAATTTGGCGGTCCAGTAATTGAAAAATTAAGCATGGACGCCAGAATGACCATAACTAACATGGCCGTGGAAGCCGGAGCGACTTCAGGCATGATGTCAACAGACATGACACTGGTTAAATATCTCTGGCCAACTATCCGCGAATATTATTCTTTACCCGAAGAAGCCTTGAGAAACTTTTTGGCTTTAAACAGTGATTTAGATTGCGAGTACGATGAGATTATTGAAATAAACGTTTCTCGTTTAGAGCCCTTGATTACTCAAAACTATTCGCCCGAAGACGTTGTACCCGTATCAGAGCTTAGAGGCAAAAAAATCAATCAGGTTTTTATCGGTTCTTGTACCAACGGCCGGCTCGAAGATTTAAGGATTGCCGCCCACATTTTTAAAAGACATGGAAATGTGCACGAAAAAGTAAGATGTATTATTGTGCCGGCCACGCCAAGAATCTGGGAAGAGGCGAATAAAGAAGGATTGTTAGATATTTTTATGAAAGCGGGCTGTCTGGTGAGCAACCCAACTTGCGGTGCTTGTTTGGGCATGAGTTGCGGAGTTTTAGCGCCTGGCGAGGTTTGCGTTGCTACCACCAATCGGAATTTTCACGGCCGCATGGGGCAAGATGGTATGGTTCATTTGACCTCTCCGGCTACAGCGGCGCTGTCTGCTATTTTGGGGCACATTGGTTGCCCTACCTTTCCGATGTCTTGCGACAATTACTGCGATACAACAGCCAAAAGAACAAATGTTTGCAACGTTGATTTTACGCCGGTTGATTACATTGAGCTGGTATCAAGAGGCGACATAACCAATCCGCCCAAAGATTTTTCAGGAAGAGTTTTTTACCTGCCGCAAAAAAACATTGATACCGATCAGATAATACCGGCAAAGTATCTGACAGAAACAGATAAAAGCCAGCTGGCGCAGCACTGTTTAGAAAATGTTCTCTCAGCCGAAGAAAAGCAGGACTTTTTTTCGTGTGGCATTCTTGTTGCCAATGAAAATTTTGGCAGCGGTTCCAGCCGAGAGCACGCAGCATGGGCGTTGGAGGAAGTCGGCATCAGGTGTGTTATTGCGCCGAGTTTTGCCCGGATTTTTCGGGAAAACATGTTTAATAACGGCCTGTTGTGCATTGAGCTTTCCAAAATAGCCATTGATATTCTTTTAGCCTCAAAGCCTAAAAGGCTTTCCATCGACTGGGAAAAGGGCTTGATTAAAGGGGTTGAATTAAACACTCCGTATAATTTTCTTTTCAAGCTTACGGATTACGAGAAAGACCTTATTAAAAACGGCGGGAGCATAAAAACAATACTTAAAATAGCTGCCGCACTGCAAGGAGAGGAGGGCTTATGAGTAAAAAAAGAATAGCCTTGGTAACGGGCGATGGCGCCGCTCCCGAAATGATGAGGGTGGCAACAATGATTGCCCGTGAGGCGGCTTTAATCGACGGCATTGAAATCGAATTTGTGGAAACGCCCATGGGCTGGAACGCTTATCATCTTTTTGGCGATACCATGCCCGAAGCTTCTTTGAAGGCGGCCACCGAATTAGGAATTCTTTTTTTCGGCGGCGTGGGCGATTTCGTAAACGATGACACTATCGGTATTGATAAGCCGGAAATGAAGCCCGAAGCCAGATGCTTGCTTACGTTGCGCCACAAATGGGGCTTGCTGGTTAATTTCCGCCCGGTGATTTATTACAAGTCCTTGTTCAATCTGGCAAGGGTGAAAATCAATCAGGAAGATTTTCCAGAAGAGGGCATCAGGCAAATCTGGGTAAGGTTTCTTTTGCAAGACAGCTATTTTGGTAATCAGGACTTGCTGCCGCGCTTTTCGCCCCTTTTGGCTCGTGAAATCGGCATCAAGAAAAAAGCCGAGGTAAACGGTCACGAAGAAATAGTGGTTGATATGGCCTATTATATGAGGGAAACACTGGAGAAGTTTTTCCGGGCCGTTTTTCAACATGCCAAAGAGCTTTCTCTTCCGGTGATTTCTGTTAATAAGAGGAATGTACTGGCGCGTTATGAGTTCTGGGCGAGAGTCTGCAATCACATCCAAGGAACTGAGTTTCCCGAAATCTATCTTCAGCATCTTTATGTCGATTCGGCCAATTCGTTGCTTTTCAATCCGGCCAAGCTAAATGCTGTAATTGCTTGCGGAAACGAGCACGGGGATATTCTTTCTGACGGAGCGGCTGAGGCGATGGGAAGTTTGGGCATGATGTGCAGTTCGGCTATTAGTCCCGATAAAGGTTTTGCCATGTTTGAATCGGGCGCCGGCACGGCTCCGAATCTGGCAGGCAAAGACAGGGCTAATCCGATCGGCAGAATACTTACGGCTGCTTTAATGCTTCGCCACATCGGAGCTATAAAGGGCGCAGAAGCGATTGAAGGGGCGGTGAATAAAGCGCTTGAGAATGGTATTCGTACCAGAGATATTTTTGATTATTCTTCTGGTAACTACCAAGCTCTCGTTGGTACTTCTATGATGGGAAAGATAATTTTGAGGCACATCAGAGAAGGCCATAAGTGACAAAGGTTTTTTATAAAGTAAAAGCCCTTACGGATTAAATTCGTAAGGGCTGTTTTTTATCTAAGATCACTTTTTATTTTCTTTTGTAATAAAACACTACTTCTTTTATCTCATAATTCATAACAAGCGAATAATAAAACATCGCTGTTTTTACTTCATAATAGAACATAAAAGAAAGAATAACGGCAACCATAAACATTGTTCTGGCCGCGTATACTATTGCCAGGGCGTTGCCACCGATTTTCGCCGGAAAAAGAGCAATGGTACCGATTACAAATACCAGGCCCCAGACCGAAAAAGATTCAGTGTTTCTTTTTTCTTTAATAAGATTGTGAATAGTCGGAAAATAGCCCAACATTATCAACCCTTGGGATAGAATGTTTATCATGTGGGCGTTGCCGAAAATTATCCAAACGATTATAACCATTGAGGCTGATATAAAATAGAACTTTTCAAAGCTCTTAAAATAAAAGCCCCGGCGGCCCCATTTAACAATATAGATTGTTGTTATCAAAACCACAAACAGGTCAACCGTATTTAGAACATAGCTTTTCCAGTCGCAGTTTTCCGCTACCATGTAAGTGGCGAAACTAAGTGCGACGCCTACTAGAAAAATAACCCAGGTAGACAAGGTGGGGATAACTTCTTTTTTGTAAATCTGCCACACGTACCTAATTCCCACGCTTATCATCAAAATCGCGACCAATAACGCGGTAAAATTCTTCATTATCTTCACCTCTTTCTTTGCGTGATTTATCCTTATTTAAATTTAAAACAGCAAATTTGTAATTCTAAATTATAACAAATAATTTAAATTTGTCAATATTAATAAGATTGAATTTGTGCTGTATTCTAAAGATAGTTCGAACGCATTTCGCCGCCTGCGGCGGCGAGAAAAGCCCCCCGCGAAATTCAGAAAACGCGGCGGAGCCGCGCCGCTGACAATTTCAAGTTTTTCTTTGGCGGCAAATTCTAAATCAAATAACTTTTTTACGCGATAAAATA
>CAZVLR010000003.1:0-61873 GCA_964628095.1 uncultured Candidatus Saccharibacteria bacterium
TTTCTATTAAGCTATCTGTGATGGTTTCGCCCACCCGTACTTTTTCTGCTTCCTTTACATTGGTGGCCAGATAACCGATTTCCCCAGCTTTTAATTCTTCTTTGGCGGTTTTCTGAGGTAAAAAATAACCCAATTCTTTTACTTCGCCCGGCTTTTGCGCCTGGATTAAATGGATTTTTTTACCCTTTTGAATCCGGCCGTCGATCACGCGCACGTAGGCAATTACGCCTTTGTAAAAATCGTATTGGGAGTCAAAAATCAAAGCGCGCAGCGGTTTTGATAAGTTGCCCTTGGGAGCCGGCACCTTTTCAATCACCGCCTCTAAAAGCTGCTCGATGTTTTTTCCGTACTTTCCAGAAATCTCGTAAATGTCCTCCTTGGATATATCCAACAGCTCAGCCATTTCTTCCTTAGTTTCTTCCACCCGGGCCTGGGGCGAATCGATTTTATTTACCGCCGGAATAATCACGAGCTTTTGCGCCCGGGCCAATTCCAAATTGGCCAAGGTCTGCGCCTGCACGCCCTTGGTGGCGTCCACCAATAAAATCGCACCCTCGACTGCGGCCAAAGAACGAGAAACCTCGTAAGAAAAATCAACGTGGCCGGGCGTATCGATCAAATTTAAAATATAATCTTTATAAATCATGCGCACGGGCTGCATTTTAATGGTAATCCCCTTTTCCCGTTCCAAATCCATCATGTCTAAAAACTGAGGCTTCATTTTTTCTTTTTTAATGGTGCCTGTCATTTCTAAAAACCGGTCCGCCAGCGTGGACTTTCCGTGATCAATATGCGAAATGATGCAAAAATTCCTAATGTGTTCCACTTTAATTAACCTTTTTAATCTTTATTCTAAAAATCAAAAACAGAAAGAGAAACTGAAAAACGGCTGAAATCGACAAAGCCAGTGGCAAAGCCACGATATTTATCTTATCCAAATCCTTGATTGAAAGCAATTTAATAAAAGCCAAACTGAAAATATTCTGAAAAGAAAAAAGCCACAAAAACAGAAAAGATAAACCAATGGTAGCCGCCATATCTAAAATACTGGAAAAAGCCGGGGTTTTGGTATCCTGCAAAGCATGAAAGGCTTTAGCTACCAACAGATTAAGGCTTTGAGCAAAAAGCCCCAAGGCAAACATGCCCAAACAGGCGGCAGTTAAATTAACATCGGCTAAAGCAAACTTCCCCACTTTAAAAATCAAACTGATAAAAAATTCTCTGAAAAAAAACACTACTAAACTGACCGGTACGATAAATATAATTATTTTATAAAAAGCGTCGTAAAATATCTTTAAGAACTTATTCCTGTCTTTTTGGGAATTAGCCAGAGAAAGCTGGGGAAAGGCGGCGGTGGAAAAAGAATTACCAATAAAGGTTTGAATAGGCCGGCTCAAACTGCTGGCTAAATTAAAAACCGCAATACTGCCCGAAGCCAAGGTGGAAGCAATGGCTGTAACCACGATTAGATTTAACTGGTCTGCGGCCAAGCCCAAAGAACGGGGTAAAGTTAAAAATGCCACCCGCTTTACGCCCTTATGCCTAAAATCAAGAATCTTTTGGTATTTAAAACCAATGCTAAAAAGCGCTGGAATTTGAATTATTAAGTGTAAAAAAGCGCCCAAGACTACGCCCCAGGCCAAACCCGCTAAACCCCAATAAGGAACAAAGAATATAATGCCCAGAATAATGCCCAGGTTATACATTACCGGCGCCAAAGAACTGATTAAAAACCGCTGGAACACCCGCAGAATGGCTGAAATAATATTGCTCAGCCCTAAAATAATCGGGCTTAAAAACATAATACGCGTTAGTAAAACTGTCATTTCTTTTTTCTGTTCGGAGAAACCCGGGGCAATGGCCGATAAAATCTGAGGGGTAAAAATTATCAATAAGGCGCAGATTAAAATTAAAAGGAGAAAAAAGACGTTCAATAAATTGGACAGAAACTGAAACGCCTCTTCTTTAGAGCGCACCAAGTGCTCGCTGAAAATCGGGATAATCGCCGCCGAAATGGCGCCGATAATAAAAACCATGCTGATAAAGTCGGGAATGCGAAAAGCGGTATAATAAATATCGAGCTCGCTACTCGCTCCAAAACTGCCCGCTAACAACCGATCCCGAAACAAGCCCAACAAGGCCGAAACAAAAGAGGTGGCGGCTAAAATAAAAGCGGCCGAATTTATCGTCTGAGTTTGGTGGTGCGAAATTTTATTCAAGAAATTTTTCATAAGGGCCTGATAACAATAATCGGGGTTAACTGGGCTAGTTGGCCGGCCGGATTATCTTTTAAAATGTCCAAAACTAATTGCGATTTATCTTTCAAATCAAAGCTTTCGCCCAGCACCTTTCCGCCAATATCGTTTACGTCAACAATAACGCAGGAAATATTGTATCTGTCTTTTAAGTCCTGGCAGATTTTAGAGCAATCTTTAGGGCCCAAAATTCCCATTTGCCCGTATTCTGAAAAAGCCTTGTCGTAAAAACCGTCGATTTCCGAAATCTGATGCCCGGCTAAACGATAAAAATCCCCTTTCCGGCCAAAAATCTTTGAAACCGTACCGATTAAACCGGCAAACAATATCCGGGGTAAGCCGGCCAAGTTAATTGCTACCTGCATTTTTAAAGGATTGCCCACTGAAAAACCGTAAGGGGTTTTGCTGGCAAAGCGAGACAAGAAATTAGCCCAAAAGCCGACTTTTAAATCTTTTTTATAAACAATCCTCTTTTGAAAAATAGAAATTATCTTCTGGCCCAAAACCACAATGTCGCCCGCTTGAACGTTGGGTAGGACATATTTTTTAACCACTTCATCCAAAGAGTCTTTTTCTAAGATAAAATGGGTTTTTATCGGGTAACGAGCCCATTTTTTACCTCCTACTTCAATGATTAAGTTTTTTCCGGCATTTGGTTGAAAATCCATACTATTTAAAGCTGTATGGTTTATTTTAGTATTAAAACGGCCTTTTTTCAAGCTTGACAAATGAAGAAACTTCTTGGTAAAATATAGGTGTCCTGGTAAGCCGGGTGATCGCTCTCTCCTTTGGAGAGGGAGGAAAGTCCGAACTTTCATTTCCGTAAATACGGATCTAAAAAGGTAGCGGGTAACGCCCGCCGTCCGCAAGGATAGAGGTGCGAGCAGAGACGCCAAGGGCTTGAAAAGGCCCTGGTATCCTAGAAATAGGATAAGCCTTAAAGGCAACTTTAAGGGTGAAACGGCCAAATCCTTACTGAAAGCAAGAGCAAACCTGGAAAGAATTACATGATTCTTATTCAGTGAAAAGTAGCTCGCTCGAGGCAATTGGTAACAATCGCCCCAGACAGATGATCATTTAAACAGAATTCGGCTTATGAGCTTACCGGGACAAGAAAAAAGAGTTCAGTTTAGTTGAACTCTTTTTTGTTTTGAATCACTTTATTTTAATTAAATAAAAAACATTATTGTACTGAAAATAACCACCATCTCAACCATCAAACTGGCCGCTATCAACAAGCTGTGACAATATTTCTTAAACTTATACAAGGGGTGAAAGACAAAGAGAAAAAATAACAAAGCAAATAACAAATCTTCTGCAGATTGGTCTATAAAAAATTTAGCCACTATTATTGTTCCGGTTGCCGCTATAATTGGCATATTTCTAAAAAGCCTGATCAATTCAATTTTTCCTCCTATAATAAGTATGCTCAATAAAAAGTTGCCAATAATTAAGACCATGACTAAAACCATGGATTCGGCTTTCACCACTAATTTACCGTAGAAAAAAGCTGCAATAACAAAAAAGGTTATTGCCAACTCATGCAGAATAACTGTTTTAGTATTAATCTTTTTAACCTTTTCTATTTCTTCCTGGTTTATTTCCACAATTCACGCCTCCTTTCTTTCCCTATTATTTTTTAAAACAGCTTTAAGATTAAATATTGTATAATATGAAGATATTTTTGTCAATGGTGGTTAGAATAAGCTTTTCCGACTCCCCTGTTGGTCCAAGCTTTCATTAACTAGCCGGTCCGCTTCCTTGTTTTTCTCCCTGGGAATAAGCTTAAATTTCACTTTTTTAAAATCCAGCTTTAAATTCCAAACCTCCATAAACAATTGCTGGATATGCGGTTCCATCACTTTATACTCGGCATTCATCTGCCTTACCAATAATTCTGAATCGCATCGAACCTCAACCTCTGAGGTTTCCGCTATTTTCTTGCCAAAGAGCGCCTTGAATTTTTTCAACCCAAAGATTACCGCTTCGTATTCGGCTTCGTTATTGGTTTTCTCGCCCAAAAACTCTGAATACTCCTTTATCTTCTGTTCGTTTTCATTGCAAAAAACCACGCCAATAGATGAGGGGCCGGGATTACCCCGAGAACCTCCGTCAGTATAAATAATTATTTGTTTCATATTATTGTTTTTTAAGAATCATGCCACTTTTTAAAACTAATTCAATTGTACCCGAAATATCGGAACCGTAAATATCTTCGTAGGTATCCGAACCCAGATTTATGGAAGCATTACCGCTGGAAATATTCACCAAGATTAGGGCTTTTTCGTATTCGCGCTCATAAACGTTTGGGTTGTCGCTTCTTTGATGGTAGTTTTCAAGCGGGGCACCCAAAGGCGTATCCCAGTATTCAAAATAGGGGAAGTTTTTATCGCCAAAGGCATAGCCAAAATAGGCATATCTTTCCTTGGCTAAAAGAAAAGAGCAAAAAGAAAACATGGCGTGCTTTTTTATGGTTTCAGTATAGATTTCTGAAAATCCTCCCTCGGGCACGACCAAAACTATTTTGTTTTGGGAATGGGTTGCTAATTTATTTACCTGTATTAGCCATTTATCCAAGGCAATATTAATATCAAAAGGCCCTTCCATATAAGCGCCGTCGGCATAGGATAAAAATTCCGGGTCGTTGTCGACGCCGCTGGTGGTAAAACCATTATAAATTAACAATTTCCCTCCAATTTTACTTTTGGTGCTATTGAGTAGCTGTACGGCCTCGTTCTTTACGTTGATAGTGGCTAAATTGGCTAAAACCCGGTAATTCACAACCACAGCGACACCTGTTGGCGCGTCGGATGACAGATATATTTTTTTATTCGCAATATCGATATTGTCAACAGTGTAAGATTCGCCACTTGCTGAATTTTTTACCGTCGCCACCAAACAGCTAGGGTCGGAATCAGGAGTTTGCAAAATGTTAACGAGTTTCTGGCCCCCCTGCTCTTGGATTGTGGTATTTTCCAAAACGCCTCCGCAATTGTTGTTAAGATTAATATAGCCTATAAGCTCATCGTAGAACAAGCCGTCCATGGTAGGCACATTTATTAAATGGCTTTGATTGTAATCGGTAAACTGCTCCCGCCAGTTAGAATCTGACCAGTTGTAGCGATGAAGCCCATTATAGCCGTTTCTAAGAATTCTGGTTTCTTTTTGAACCGGTTGCCCGAGCTGGTGCAAAAACCAGTCTTCATGCGTATTGGCTTCCACGTGCCAATTGTAACGCCAATCTTCTTGGTTTTGGAATAAGGCCAAATATTCTGTCCAGTAGGCAGATTCGGCATAGTCAACCACCGGGATATCAGATAACTGATCAATTAAATAATATCTGCCATCGCTTAAAAGAGCGCCGGAAACAGACAAATCAATATGCCCTTGGTCGATAATAAATGTTTTTATGCTGCTGCCCGTGTAAACTGTCGGGGTGCCGGAGTTGGGATAATAAGTGGCGTGCGTGGTATTGTAATTGGTGTTGGTAATTTTAACTTCTTTGTTTAGGGCCGCCACCAAACAATCAAAGGGGCAGTTATTTTTGTCTTCTCCTATGCCGCAAACTCCATTACCACAAGTAGACCCTCCCGGTATTGGAACGGACATTACCACCTGCGAATTACCGCACAAAGGAACCGTTTTTAAGCCTGCTCTTTTAGTTAAGTCCGAAATATCACATTCCAAGCCCAAGTCTTCTGAACAATAACTAATGCCGTAATGGCAGGGACTCTCCTCTGTGCCCAGATTAATAGAAGTATATCCGTAAATATAGCGGTACTTTGAATTATTAACCGGGTCTTTGGGCGGACCGTCGGGGAACCAATCTTTTAGGATTTCTTTAAAGCTATTACCCCAGTCAGATCCCCCATTAATGCTGCCGTCTCCTACAGAGGCAGCTGCCAAACAATAAAGATTGTCTGCGTCTTCCAAACAGCTTTGGGTCGGATCGCAAAGAACATTCCAAAATGCATCTGGCCCGCCTTCCCCAAGGCAAGCTGCCGCTTCAGAACCGTTGGGGTTGGGATAATACCCGTAAAAAGTATAATGGGCGTTAAGCGCCAGCCTTAATTGGTTGGTTTCAGCCGCTCTCTTGGCGTCTCGGCCCTCCTTCTTGGCGCTATCAAGCACTATGAAAACAATCGTGGTAAGAAGCCCGATAATAGCAATTACCACCAATATTTCAATTAAGGTAAAGCTCTTTCTCTTTTTACGCATAAATTGCAAAATTTTATTTTGTTTGGTCCCTTTCATTGTTTATTTTCTGGGTGAAAGCAAATAAATAGGGGAAAATTTAGCGCTAATATAGTCGTTGCTATAGCCCCTTCTCAATATCCGGAAGTGTTTGTTTAATTCTTTTTCACTCTCCTGTTTTGACAATCCGCTCCACTGAACTGTTTTCATATCATAAAAAGCAGAAATAAAATTTCGGTAAGTTTTTTCGATCATTATTTTTTCTTCGGGTTTGGCAATTTTAATCGCTTCCTCTTTAACTTTATTATAATATTTAAACATATTATTAAGCTTAATCGGTTTATTCTCTTTTTCTTTATAAAACAAACGATACATTGATAAAATTGAAATATTATTGCCTACTTGTTGACCGGTAATTTCCCCTCTTAGGGTGGCTTTAGTTTGTTTTAATAAGAATAAGGGTAAGTTAAATTTAATAATCGCCGGAGTAAAAAAATTATGTCGCGTTAGCCAAAAACCAGAATCTTTAAGAATCCGCCTAACCTCAGCGAATAATTGATCGTGCCGCTTATTTTCAACATTACAAATTACTTCATCGCCAATAACTAAATCAAAGTAATTTTTTTCAAAAGGTATCTGGAGCCAATTGCCCTTAACAAACTTTTCTTTCGGATTTTTAACATAAACCAGAGAAGTCATTGCTTGATACATTTCCGGCGTTAAATCCAAACAAAAAACCCTTATCTCTTTATTTAATGATAAATCTCTTAAGATGTCCCTGATCCGGGGAGAGCTGCCCATTAGTAAAACTTTTGCGGCTTTTTTATTCTTTAAAATTCTAGCGATATTCTTAGCGTAAATTAGGCAGTCATCAGAACTAGGACGGTTGGGTGGTAACGCCCTAGTATAAATCTGGGCAACCTTTCTCCATTTTTCTCTTACTAATAATTTTTCTTTGTTCTGTTTTTTTTGAATCATAATCTTAAACCTTTAATTTAAAATTATTTGTTTTCTTCAAAATATTCTATTAAGCAGGCTTTTAGCTCCTCCAGGGTTTCATTCTTGGCACTGCCTCCGCCTGCAGGCGGATGGCCGCCAAAAAGGGTAAAATACTTGGCGCATTTTTTCATGGCCTCCATGCCGTTTTTCCCCTCGGGCGCCCTAAACACTAAAAAAGAAAGCCCCTCGTTTTTTTTGTAAAGAAAAACCGGCTTTTGATGCTTTTGGCAAACACGGGAAGATACCGCACCCAATAAAGTTCTCGACCAAGCCGAACTGCCTTCAAAAATAATGGCTTCGGGCTGTTTCATAGAAACAATGCTTTCCACCTGTTCTGTAATTTTTTTAATTTCCGCCTGCTTTTGCAGTCTTTTTTTTACCAACTCTTCAACTAAATATTTTACTTCTTCGGGAGAACTGGAAGTAAGTAATAAATAGGTTTCATTTTGATGTTCTGTTAAATCTGAAATATTCAAATTGTAGATTATTTTCTGGGCCGCCTGACGCGTACTCACACTTTCTCTAATTTCATAATTTTCAAACAGGGCTTTAATGCCCGGCCGCCAGCTGTTTTCCAGAGAAATCAAGCCCTCGTTAATCATCGATTCGTTTTCATCTTCTTCGGGCATCATATCGGCCAAAGTGGCTAAGGCCACCAATTCTAAAAAACTCTGCTTTAAAGAGTCGTTTAATTTATCTTTTAAAATCTCCTGGCAAAGCTTAAAAGTTAAGCCGGCTGAAGAAAATAATTTAAAAGGATATTTATCGCCCGGTTGCTTGGGATCAACGATAATAGAGGCCTGGGGCAGCTTTTGCAAAATTTCGTGGTGGTCCGCCACCAATACTTCAAAGCCTAAAGTATTGGCCAATTTAATCTCTTCAAAATTGCCAATGCCGCAATCTAAAGTAACAAGCAGAGCCGGGCTAAATTGCTTTAAATACCCCTTGAGCACCTTGGGATTTAAGCCGTGGCCTTCGTTCTCGCGGTCGCACAAAGCAACAATCACCTGGCCCGAGCCTAAATTCTGGAGAGTTTCTTTTAAGATAATAACAGAAGCGACGCCGTCCAAATCGGCATCGCCAAAAAGTATAATATTCTCTTTTTTCTGGGCCGCTTTGATTATTCTCTTGGCGGCCTTTTTAAGATTTTTAATCTCTTTCATTTATTTTAACAATTCCAGAGCCGGAAGTTTCTCGCCTGATAAATAGGAAAGCATGGCACCGCCGCCAGTTGAAACATGGGAAAATTTATCCAATAATCCCAACTCTTTTAGAAAGTCTGCGGTTTCGCCTCCGCCCACAATAGAAAAAGCCGAACTTTGTGAAATTATTTTTGCCAATTCCGCAGTCCCCTTTTTAAACTGTTCGTCTTCGGTTAAGCCCAAGGGCCCGTTCCAAAAAACGGTTTTGGCGGTTTTAATTTTCTCTCCGAATAACTTTACGGTTTCGGGCCCAATATCTTTGCCCCCGCCTGTTTCATCAACCGGACCCAAGATTTTTTCCGGATGCTTTAACTGGATATTTTTGGCAGCCAGCTCTTTTTGAATTAAACCGCCCACTAAAACAAAATCGGCAAACTCTGAAATTTTATCGATTAAAGCCGCTTTGGTTTCCACTTTTTTTCCACCAATCATAGCCACCACTGGTTTTACCGCATTGTTAATAAAATTATCCAGTACGTAAATTTCCTTTTCTAACAACAAACCATGGCAAGAGGGCAGGTACTTTGGCACACCCACCATAGAAGCGTGTTTCCGATGGCAGGTACCAAAAGCATCGTTAACATAAATATCGCCCAAAGAAGCCAGCTTTTTAGAAAAAACGTCGTCGTTAGCCTCTTCTTCGGCATGAAACCTAAGATTTTCCAATAATAAAACTTCGCCCCACTGCATTACCCTTTCCTGAGCTTCAGGATTATTGCCTACGCAATCAGAAGATTTATAAACCATAACTTTTAAAAGCTCCTGCAGTTTTTTCTGCACTGGTTTTAAACTTAATGCTTCCACCACCTTTCCTTCCGGATCGCCCAAATGGGACATTAAAACAGCCTTGGCATTCTGCTTTATTAAATATTCTATGGTAGGCAAGGTTTTTTTAATGCGAAAATCATCTAAAATGTTCCCGTTTTTATCCAGCGGCACGTTAAAATCGCACCGCACCAGCGCTCTTTTATTTTTAAAATCAAAATCTTTTAGGCTTCGCATAATTATTCTTCTTTTTTAATATTTTTTAAAGATTGCTCCAAGGCCTCTTTCAGCTCGCCCACATTCACCTCTTTTCTTTTGGGCCTTATCTGCTCTTCTTTATTTTTCCGGGGCGGCGCAAAGGGCATAAGCCCGGCTTGGGCGGTTTTTTCAAGAGAAATAGAGGGCGACACTACTGGCGCTGGCACCGGTGCCGGTGCCGGTTCTGATACTGATGCTGGCACCGACCCCTGCCTTTCCTGCTGGCTTTTTTTTAGGCAATTTTTGCAGTAAACCGGGCGCTTGCCATCGGGCGGGAAAACCACCTTGGTGTCTTTGCCGCACGAAGCGCATTTGGCGTCGTAAAGCTTGGGCGGTGCATTGGGCGTAGGCATTTGGGCCTGGGCAATATTCTCTAATCCGGCCCAACGAATGATTTTTTCTTCCACAATTTGGCGCCTAGTACCATAACGCTCTCTTGAAGCTTTGATTATCTTTTCGGCAAAAGTTTGCTCGGGCACGGGAAAAGGCGGCAAAGTTGAAGCGGAAAAAGGCCGGCCGGCCAAACCGTCAATCATTAATTTTAAATAAATATTGTATTTGGCCAAATTAACCAAATCAGTGGCCATAAACTCCGGATTAAATTCTTTTTCCAGAAATTCGGCATCTTCAGCGCCAACGCGAAAGCATATCATCGTACCAATGTTGCCAAAAACCGCATCTCTAACTTTTTCATCCATCTGAGCAATATATTGATGCCCTAAAATCAAATCCAAACGGTACTTTCTGGCTTCTGAAAGTATGTTAACAAAAGATTCTGTGGCAAAGTTCTGAAATTCGTCAACATAAAGATAAAAATCTTTTCTCTGCTCCTCTGGAACATTCACGCGCGACATAGCGGCCAACTGCAGTTTAGTTATTAAAAGAGCTCCCAATAAAAGGGAGTTGTCTTCTCCAATGCGCCCCTTGGAAAGATCTAAAATTATAATCTTGCCTTCATCCATCACTTTTCGCATGTCGATATTAGACTGAACCTGACCGATAATGTTGCGGATTAAAGGGGCGGAAATAAACTGGCCGACTTTATTCTGAATGGCGGCGGTCGCTTCCACTTCCAAACGCTGGGTATATCTTGAAAACTCGGTAATCCAGAAAGATTTTACCATGGGATCGGCAATCTTTTCCACCACTTTTTTGCGGTATTCCGGATCAGCCAGCATACGGTTAACCCCAAGCAAAGTGGCGCCCGGATATTCGAGCAAGGCCAAAATGGCATTGTTTAAAATATATTCCATGCGAGCCGACCAGACATCAGGCCAGATTTTTTTAAACACACCCATTAAACCCGAGGCTACCAAGTGCCGTTTTTCAGGATCGATATTCTCCATTACATTAAAAGCAATCGGGTGCTCCAAATCAGCCGGATTAAAGTAAATAACGTCGTTAACGCGGTGCGAAGGCACAAAATCCAACAAGCTTTCAGCCGCTTCTCCGTGCGGGTCGACAAAAGCCAGCCCCCGGCCCTGCTGGATATCCTGGATCGCCATGTTTCTCAACATGCCGGTTTTGCCCATGCCGGTTTTTCCCACAATATACATGTGGCGCCGCCGATCATCAATCTTAATACCAAAACGCTTTTTAATATTGCGGTAGTTGGTTTCGGCGAATAAATTTATTTCAGAATTTGCCATAAAAAAATTTCCTGCTTACTCTTCTATTGTAAAACAACTTTTAAAAATATAAAAATTAATTTAAAACTCGATCGGCAATTGGGGCGGAGCCTCGCCCTTTTTGGCCTCGATTCGGGCCAAATTGGAAGCCGGCGCCATGGTTTTTCCGGGAAAATGATAAAGCGTAGCCAATTCCTCCACGTTAAAAACATAGGTGCCCCCGGAAACCGGGAAATGAGGCGTCATGCGGCGGCAGTAATACCTAAACATTCTCCTTTTCCTAAAATACACCCGTCGGTTGTCCAAAAGCCAGAAAAAAACCGATTTTACCTTGGTAATGGTATGCTTGTCAGGTTTTAATCCCCCCATGCTTTCGCTGGAAATCGCTTTAAAAAAAGTGTAGGGAACGCGCGCCATGGGTTTGAAAAAAACATCCCGCTTTCCCAAGTATATAAAGCGAATATTGCAGTCGTATCCGAATTTAGAAATCTTGTTTTCAATAGCTGTTAGTACTTCCCGCTCGCCGGGCGTAAGTTTCATTTCTGGCGGCATTACTTCTTTTTTTTCTTCTTTTTTTTCTGGTACCTCGCCCAATACCACGATTTCAAAAGCCTCTTGAAGCATTGATTTGGGTTTGGCTTTAGGATTAGTTCTCCGGGCCAGCTGATCTCTAATTTCCTTCCCCCTTTTAATCCAAGGTTTTTCTTCCCTGATGGGTTTGGCAATAATCTGCATCCATAGCTGCTCGCCCGGCCTTAAGGCCGAAAAACCCTCTAAAAGATTAGATAAAGGATCAATCCTCTTTTCCTCTAAAGTATTGTCCTGTTCAAAGTTAACGTAGGTTTTTAAAGGATAAACTTCGTCTTTGGTATTCACCAAATCCATGCCAAAAAGATCCCAATCTTTAGTAGGAATATTCTGGGGCACGCTTTTGGTATAATCGGACACTTCAAATATTTCCGCTTCGGGATACTGGGAATAAACATTAGACTCTATAATCTTACGGAAAACTTCGGGCGTTCTGATGTAAAAATGAATGTCGCCGCCCAAGCTTACGATTTCAAAAGAAAAAGCCAATTGATATTGGCCCTCAATCCATAATTCCCGCCAGGTAAAAACATCGTGAATGGCATGAATGCCCGCAAACACCGTTTCCATGGCCTTTACCGGTTTTACCACCTCTTTGGGAAGTTTTATCTCCAGTAAGATTCTTTTTACCGTGGCATCGTACTTTTCAATCCGCGACCAGCGATAAATGAATAAAAAAGGCTCCCATAGTAAAAAAACAGGGAGCACCCACCACCAAGATTTAAAAAGCTGCCACAAAATTTCCAGAATTGAATAGATTTGGGGAGGGAAATTCATTTAATAAATTAAGTTTTTAAGCCTCTTTTACCGTGTATCTGCCCTGATCGTCTTTGATAAAATATTTTTTATTGCTCAAATTTAACAAAATAGTATTTTCTTTTACCAGCCTTTGGGCTAAAACCTGCTCTAAAATCTTTTCTTTGGGCAAAGGCTTGCTGGCTAATTTTAAAACTTTTGAAATTACATCTCGCACCTGACCCTCTTCATAGCCCCATTCTTTTAGGGCATACAAGCCGCGGCCAACTAAAACAAACCTCATATCTTTTATCAGTTCGTTATGCACGGTTTGGGGTAAAGCATCGGAACTTATCATTTTAGCTACCTGCATAAAATGAAGGGGTTTTTGCTCCTTTTTAAAAACTAAGTAGGCCCGGTCTTTAATCCCCCGGGGATTAATTTCAGGCCAGTCTTTTAAACCATAAAGGCCTTCGGAATTCTTTTGTATTTGCTTTGAGATTTCCAAGAAAGACTCTACTGCCCTTGAAGATAAGGCGGACGAAACTTTATAGTCCGACAAGTTAAGTGGTTTTTTAACTTTGTCTAATTTGGAATAAAAAGCGCTGATGGTTTTTTGCGCCACCGACAAAGCCTTATCGTTTAAGGCCCAAAAGGGATAAAACTCCTTTGTTTCAGAATATCTTTTAAAGGGTTCAGCTAAAGTTAACAGGAAAAAAACCTGGGGCTGGAATTCCTTGCCGCCCAAGCCGGATAACAAAACATCCTCTCGCCTTAAGCCGCCGGTTGAATTAATTTCTTGAACAAAGAACCTTAAAGCCTTATCGTGTTCTTGAATTTTGTTTTTTATCTTAGAAAAACCCTCTTCTTCGATCTGGCGCACCCGCTCCCGGGTAACGTTAAAGCTTTGGCCGATGGATTCCAAGGTTTCCCGCTCCCCGCCTTCTAGCGCAAAACGCCGCACCAGCACTTCTTTTTGCTTTTGCGGTAAATCTTTTAACAAGTCGCTGCAGATTTTCCGATAATTGAAATTATACTTCATAAATAATATTTAAAATATTGAATAATACCTGCTTTTTAAGCATTGTCTTATTTAAGCATATTTGAAAATATTTGTCAATGGGGATAACCAGGCCTTTGCCCTTAACCCTTTTGCCATCTTTTTTCCTTCATTTTCTGCCAACTAACCAAAAGCGGGCTGGCAATAAATATGGAAGAATAAGCGCCCGAGGTAATGCCAATAATTAAAGCTAAAGCAAAGTACTTTAAAGTGGCTCCGCCAAAAAAGTAAATGGCAAGGAGCACAATCAGCACCGTTAAAACCGTATTAATAGAGCGACCCAGGGTTTGGTTCAAGCTCCAATTAACCGTTTCCTCAAAAGAAGGCGCAGTTCTTTTTATTAAGTTCTCTCTGATACGATCGAAAATAACAATTGTGTCGTGCACTGAAAAGCCCAAAATCGTCAGCAGAGCGGCAATGATCGGTATGGTGATTTCAACGTTATAAAAATGGCCCAATACGGCAAAAACGCCAAAAGGTATTAAAATATCATGGAATAATGCAATTAAGGAAGCTAAACCGTACTGGAACGAAGACACAGGATGGGAAACCTTGCGGAAAGCAAAAGCAATATATAAAGTAATCGCAATTAAAGTAAGCAAGATGGCAACAATGGTTTTTTGCTTTAATTCCTGACCGACCACCGGACCGATTAAATCGTACTTTTTTTCCTCCAAGGGGGAAATTTCTTTTAAAGAAGCTAAAATCTTCTGGTGTGTTTCCTCGTCTACGCCTTTGAAACGCAGCAGCATTTCTTTTTCGGCCAAGGGCTGGATAATAATCTCGCCCAGATTATATTGGTTAAGCTTTTCCTGAATTACGTTGTTGGTAGGCCTGTCTCCCTGGAAAGACAGCTCCATTAAAGAGCCGCCGGTAAACTCGATGCCGAATTTTAAACTGAACGCAAAAAGAACAGTAACTGAGGCCAACGCCAAAAGAATGGACAGCGCATAATATACTTTTGAATATTTGGTGAATCTAAAATTCATTTTATTACCAAAGCCATTTAAATTTTTCTAATCGGTTTCCGATAAAAAGCCTCAAGAATATTTCTGTAATGAAAATTGCCGAAAACAAGCTAACGCCAATACCCACGGCCAAAGTTAGGGCAAAGCCCTTAATAAAGCTGGTGGCAAAAGTGAATAAAATCGCACAGACGATCAGAGAATTAAAATTGCTGTCGCGGATTGAAGGCCAGGCGCGCCTGAAGCCATCCTCTAGGGCCTGGGCAAAGTTTTTTTGCTCTTTCATTTCCTCCCTCATGCGGGAAAAGATAAGAACGTTGGCGTCTACAGCCATGCCAATGGAAAGCAAAAATCCGGCAATCCCGGCTAGGGTTAAAGTAACATCAATCATTTTAAAAATAGACAAAGCTAAAACAATATATATTACCAAAGCCAAAGAAGCCAAAACGCCGGGCAAGCGGTAAAACAGAATCATGAAAATAATAACACCTAAAAAGCCGATTAATCCGGCTTTTAAGCTTTGCTCCAAAGAAATCTTACCCAAAATCGGGCCGACCGACTGCTGGGAAATTAATTGAATGGGCACGGGCAAAGCGCCGGCGTTTAAGTTGCGAGCCAATTCCCGGGCTTCAGTTTCGGTAAACTGGCCGGAAATCTGCGCCTGACCACCAGAAATCTTTTCCTCAACCACCGGGCTGGAAATTAAAACGTTATCAATATAAATTGCCACGGGCTTGCCCACGTTTCTACCGGTAATCTCTTCAAAAAGCTTGGCGCCCTCGTCGTTAAACTGGAGCGAAACCATGGCCTTGTAAGTATTCTGATCGTAAGTTACCTCCGCCTTTTTTAAATACTGGCCGGTTAAAGGGGTTGCCTGAAACGGATCTTCGTAAGCCAGCTGCCAATCAACAATTTGCTGAATTTCTTCAGGTGATTTACCCTGAATTTCATTGTATTTATCCTGAATCTTTTTAACTACGTCGTCGGCTTTTAATTCGCGGAATTCCAAAAAGGGCGTCTGGCCGATAAGCTTTATGGCCTCGGCCGGATCAATTACGCCGGCGATCTCCACCATTAATCTTTCGCTCTGAATCTGCACCTGGGGCTCTTGAACGCCAAAATAGTTAATCCTTCTTTCAATCACGTCCCGCAAGCCGTTCATGGCTTCATTTTTGGAATCATTGTCAACAGCGGATAAATCCGCTTGGTAAAGCAAATGAGAACCGCCCTGAAGATCCAATCCTAATTTAAAAGGCTTTGACCAAAAATGAGGTATTTTTAAAGATATTTTGGAATTTAAATTATCAATCCCCTGGTTTAAGTAATCCGGAAAAACAAAATTGCCGGCTAGAAAAGCCAGAATTAGAATTGAAATAAAGGTAATGTAAACGCGTCTCTTTGACATACAATAAAAATAGTATAACAGTTTCTTTTAAAAATTCAAGGGTTGCTCCAACTTGCTACAACGGTTTTAATAACCATCCTCGAAGATCATTTACCAATAGTGCCTCCGTAATATTTTAATTCGTAAACTTTTTCCTCTTTAAAATAAATCGTTTCTAATCCCTCAAACTTATCTACTGTGCCAAAACTTTCATCACAATAATCCCAGCTTTCTTCTTTAAATTGTTGAGGACCCCTAAATGGCCTTTCCGAATTGATTAATCGCATTGCTTTTTGAAGAAATTTATAAAGATACTCCGCATCAATCTTATCAGAAATAATCCTACCATAATAATTCATACCCCACGTTATCTTATTATTAAACCATACAATTTCTTCCCCGATAAATGGATTAAAACCGAAATATCTATCGCGGTATTTCCATCCGCCACTCTCGTAAATCAACTCCTTGCCACCATCTTCCAATATTTTTTCTCCACCCTCTCCACCACTAGCATATGTGTTGATTTTTGCTTTGACTAAAAAATCTTTTAATTCCATGGCCTTAAACTGCTTCACGCAACATTTTTTAATCTTTAATTAATGGGAAAGCTGATAAATCTGGGTGTCGTACCCGCGAACTTCTTCGTCGTTCCGGGACAGCCCAAAAGATTCTATTACCCGATATAATTCTTCTTGCGTTCTTTCTGGATCAACATCGTCGCTTGTTAACGTCTCAAGCTCCACAAAGCTTCCCAGCTGCTCAACTTGATCCAGGCAAATTTCATACTTGCCCATCCTGCCTTTCTGGCGTACCTTTTTCACTTCAACTATTGGTGTATAACCAAGCGTCAAAAGAATATTGTGCAAAGCCTCTGGATCTTTCACTTCCGTTTCATACTCAAGATTGTCCAATTCGCTTGATTTTTGCTTTTTAAGAGTAAGCTCGGCACCATTATTAAGATGTCTAATCCGTATCGTAATATCTCCTTCTTTCGCATTTCCCCATTCTTGAGTATCGCCATCCTTTGAATATATGACATCCCGCTGGCTAATAGGATTAGAAAGTATGCAGCCTTTTTCTTCTAGTTGTTTTTTTATACTTTCTAAATCTTTTACTTTTATTTTTATTTCTATTTCACGCATTTTATTTTTTTATCCTTAATAATTCTTCTATTATTTCTATATCTTTTTCTCGGTTGCTTAATTTCTTCCATTTAGAAAGCACTATACCTCGCCATCAACTTCTTTATTTAACCTGGCAAAAAATATTTCCATAAATTTATGACGTCCTTCGGCAATTCTTTTACCTTCATCGGTAAGCATTTTATCTTTTAAATATTTTAATTTTACTTCATGTTCTCTCCAGGCCGTATCATCAATTGAGTATTGCTCTGCCTTACTTAAATTAGCATCTTTATTATGTACCTTAGCGCCTATGTACCCAGCAAAAGAAAATGCCCTACCAATACCTATGGCACCCATCGCGTCTAATTTATCTACATCATATAAAACTTTGGCTTCTTTCGTCTGTGGAATTTTATCATTCCTATATCTGTGTGTTTCTATGCAATGTACAATATTTTCTATTTTTTCTTCTAGAAAATTATGTTTTTGTAAAATTTCTTTTGCTAAAATCGCTCCCCTCTCAGCATGATCAATCTTTCCATTCGATTCATCTTGTTCTTTTCTGGCAATATCATGCAAAATTACGGCTAGGCCCAAAATCTCCAAGTCGGCATTTTCTTTTCCGCCAACATGCATCGCCAATTTATAAACCCTCTCTGTATGTTCCCATTCATGACAACTATTTATACCTGACAACTTGTTCTTGGCCTCTTCTTTTATTTTATTAAACAAATCCATATTATTTCCCACAGCACTTTTTATACTTCTTCCCTGAACCGCAGGGGCAAGGGTCGTTCCGACCGATTTCCTGATTATTTTTTGGCGCGCTCACCTGCTTTTGAGGCGGTTCTTTTTGAGCCATGCTGGCCTTAAAAAGCGTATTAATGATTAAAGACTCCATAGTTGAAAGCAGAATCTGAAAGCGCTTGTGCCCCTCGTTTTTATATTCTACCAAAGGATCCTGCTGGCCGTAAGCGCGAAGTCTCACTGAATCCCGAACCTGGTCCATAACTTCTAAATGCTCTACCCATAAAGAATCAAGTGTTCTTAAGCTGACAACTTTGGCCACCGCGTTAAAATTCTCCCCCAGTTCCTTTTCTTTTGCCTCCAGCAATTTTTTCTCTTCCTCGTTTTGGCACCAATCCATAATCTTTTCTTTCCAGTCTTTGGTTTCAATCATTTCGATTCTTTTTTTATAAATCACCTCGCGGTGTTTGTTTAAAACGTCGTCAAAATCCAATAAATGCTTGCGGATGTCAAAGTTCATACCCTCAATCTTCCCCTGGGCCTGCTCAATGGCGCCAGAAATAATTTTAGCTTCAATGGGCTGGTCTTCGGGCACTTTTAAAAAGCCCATCATGGATTTTATCCGGTCTCCACCAAAAACCCTTAACAAATCGTCTTCTAGAGAAAGGAAAAACTGGGTGCTGCCCGGATCTCCCTGCCGGCCCGATCTGCCCCGCAGCTGGTTATCGATTCTCCGCGCATCGTGCCTTTCAGTTCCTAAAACAAAAAGCCCGCCCAACTCCTTTACCCTTTCCGCCTCTTTAAGATTTATCGGGTTGCCCCCTAAAATAATATCAACGCCTCTTCCTGCCATATTGGTGGCTACGGTTACCCTTCCCAATCCTCCGGCCTGGGCGATAATTTCGCCTTCCCGCTCGTGGTTTTTAGCGTTCAAGATTTCGTGGGGAATGCCTTCCCGATCCAGCAATTTCCCCAGGAATTCGTTTTTCTCCACCGACCTCGTGCCCACTAACACAGGCTGGCCCTTTTGATGCAGTTCTTTTATCTTTTGGACTGCGGCCTGGTATCGGCCCAATTCTGTTTTAAAAACAAAATCAGGCAAATCCTCCCTGATCATTTCTTTATGAGTGGGCACGATAACCACTTCAAGCTTATAAACTTTGAAAAACTCTTCGGCTGAAGTGGCGGCCGTGCCAGTCATGCCGCTGATTTTTTTATAAAGCCTAAAGTAATTCTGAAAAGTAATAGTGGCTAAAGTTAAGGATTCGGGCTGCACTTTTAAGCCTTCTTTAGCTTCTACGGCCTGGTGCAAACCGCCCGACCACCTTCGCCCTGGCATTAACCTGCCGGTAAATTCATCGATGATTATTATTTGGCCGTCTTTTACCACGTAATCGCGGTCTTTTTTAAAAAGCACCTCGGCTTTCAAAGCCTGCTCTAAATGATGCAAATATTTTATCCCCCGCTCCTCGTAAATGTTCCCCATGCCCATAATCTCCTCAATCCTATTTACCCCTGCTTCCGTTAAGGTTACCGAACGCATTTTTTCATCCAGCTCGTAATCGGTTTTGGAATCTAATTTGGGAATGATGCGCGAAAACTCCTGGTACCATTTGGAAGATTCGGTATCGGGAGCTGAAATTATCAAAGGCGTTCTGGCTTCATCGATTAAAATGGAATCCACCTCATCCACAATGGCGTAATTAAAACCCCGCTGCGCTTGCGATTCTAAATCGTAAACCATGTTATCGCGCAAATAATCAAACCCGAATTCGTTATTAGTGCCATAAGTAATATCGGCCGCATAAGCTTCGCGCCGGGAACAAGGCCGCAAAAAATCCTGAACCACGTGAAAGCCGCCCAAAATATCTCTGGTTTCCTCTTCTGTTTGTGTTGGTTTTTTAAAATCCGGGTCGTATAAAAAAGACTGCTCGTGGTTAATGCAGCCCACGCTCTGGCCCAAGAAGCTAAAAATCTGGCCCATCCAAACCGCATCTCTCCTGGCCAAATAGTCGTTTACCGTAACCAAGTGGCAGCCTTGGCCAGATAAAGCGTTAAGATATAGGGGTAAAGTGGCAGTTAGGGTTTTGCCCTCGCCTGTTCTCATTTCTGCGATTTTGCCCTGGTGGAGCACTAAACCGCCGATTAGCTGCACGTCAAAATGGCGCTGCTTTAAGGTTCTTTTACCCGTTTCCCGAACCAAAGCAAAGGCCTCAACCAAAAGATCGTCCGAGTTCTCGCCCTTTTTGGCCCGGTCTTTTAACTCTTTTGATTTGGCCTTGCATTGCTCATCGGAAAAACGCTCGAATTCTTTTTCGAGTTTGTTAATCTCGTCAATTATGGGCTGGATGCTTTTTACGTATTTTTCGTTCGCATCACCGAATATTTTATTTAAGAAAGACATTGTTTTGTTTGGTTATTATATCAAAATAAAGCCAAATAAAAAGGGGGGGCGCCCCCCCCTTCTGATCGACTAATTAAGACGTTTTAAAAACTTTTAATAAATTCTAAAGCGGTTTTGCCCTGACACAATTTTTCCATTGGGCATAAACCGCTTCTTTTTTTGTTTAAAATATGATTTACTTTTTTTTGATACTTAACTCTTATTTTATTTTTCCTTAAAAAAGAAAGTGCGGAAACGGAAATGGTTGGCGTTAATACTTCCTTAACTTTTATATAATTTAAAATAAGGGCTGAGGCAAAACCAATAACCTTATCGTAAACCAAAGCGCCCCTTATTAAAGAACGGTGCTTTTTAGCGCAAAAAATTAAGGGCTTTAACCCCTGACTTTTTGATCGGTATATAATCTTATTATTTTTAACAAGAGCAAAAGATATTTTCTTGGCAGAAAAATATTCCAAACTGTATTTATTCATAACTTAGAAATCGTTGGCTGATTTTTACCAAAAAAGGAATGAAGGCCAACTGCAGTAAAATACCGGGCCAACCATTAAGTATCGCCGCTTTAAAATAAGGGCTGGGCGCCAGCCCCGTTGGTAAAACAAAAATTGCCAGCCATAGTAAAAATCTACCCAAGACCATAGTTAAAATTAAGGACAGCCATAAGTTAATCTTTAATTCTTTTCTTAATAACCCCGCTAAGAAACCGTAGAATATTAATTCAACCATCACCCAAGGCAATACATTCAAATAAGGCATGCCCGAAACTAAATAACTTAATAGGGCTGCGCAAAAGCCCGTTAAAATGCCCGCCGGCCAGCCCAGGAGCAAGCCAGAAACAAAAACAAAAATCTGAAGCGGCAAAAACATCCTTCCCAGTTGCGGCCCGGCTGCAAAATGAAAAAGAAAGGGCGTAAGAACGGACAATAAAGTGAATAAAGAAACAAAGGCAACGGTTTTTATTTGAGGCAAAGATAAGGTTCCTGTTTTTGTCATTTTTTTAATTAGATATTTTTTAAATAACCGATGAATTTGTAAATTAACTTGGCCACCAAAAAATCAGGCGCAATAAAGTTTTTAAGAGGCGACAACTCCATAAAATCAGCGCCGATAATCTTTTTTTCTTTGCAGACTTGTCGCAGAATATCAAGGGTTTCCTGCCAAAAAAGACCGCCCGGCTCGGGTGTACCGGTCGAAGGCATTAAAGAAGAATCAAAAGCGTCAACGTCAAAGGTTAAATAAACCTGATCTTTTAAATTCTTAATAATCTTCCCTATTTCCCATGTTTTTTTATCCTTGATCCAGAAAGTTTTAATTCTTTTTTGATTGTTCTCCCAAAAATCCAATTCGTTGTCGGTATTGCTGATATTCCGAATACCCATTTGCACCAGATTAATATCGGAAAAATCCAAGCAACGCCTCATGGCGGCGGCATGGGAATATTTCTGGTTTTCATAACCGTCCCGCAAATCAGCATGGGCATCAAACTGTAAAATGCTAAAATTCTTAAAACCAGATTTTTGATAAGCACCAATAATAAACGGGGTTAAGCTGTGCTCGCCGCCCAAGCTTATAGGGAATTTTTTCTGCTTTAAAATATCGCCGATTAATTTCTCAACCAATCCTTTGGTTTTTAAAATGTCTTTTGGCAGCTTTAATTCTTCCAAAGTGGCGATTTTTATCTTTTTATCCGTTTCCTGCCACAACTCTTCATCAAACAATTCCACTTGCGAACTGGCCGAGATTATGGCTTTTGGCCCGTTTTTTGTTCCCCGACCGTAAGTGGTAGTCGCTTCAAAAGAAAAAGGCGCCACAATAATCTGCGCTTTTTCAAGGGGAATTTTTTCTATGTCTAAAAAATTATTAACCGCCGTCTTCATTTTAATAATGTTTGTTTTTACCTTTGCTAAAATACGCCTTTAAGGAATATTTCTTCAGCGCTTTGTCTAAAAAATTCATCGCTTCTTCTCGATAATCAAGCAAATGCCTTGATTCTCTTTTTATACCTTCTTGCAATAAAGCGTGGACAATAAAAGGAAAAACTGCGGTAACGTCGGATAAAACATATTGGGAGTTTTTTATGCATTCTTCAGAGGTTTTGCCCCAAGTGTGCGCCTCTGAAGCGGTGCAGCTGGATAATCCTCCATTCTGCACGTGCGCATCGCAAATTTGAACATCAGTGTCATACCCCCCAATATCAATATTACAAATCTGGCCCAAATAGGGTTCGGGCTGCAAGGAATAGTTTTTGGGTACGCCGCCGCCTAAAATGATAATCGATAATTTTTTGCTCCAGCGGTTTTTAGCCAAGTAATGGTAAGAGCCAAATTCATGAATATCTTCTTCCAAATCAATGCTGAATTTGTAGCGATGCCCCATTTTTCTTTTCAAAAAAGCTAGATTCAGAAAAATCGAACCGTCCTGGGGCGCACCGCAAAAAATCGGAATACGGTTGCGATAGCACTGCACCAGTAAACTACGATTTAAATCGGCCCGATGAAATCTTCTTTTTCCGAATCTCGCCAAATGGCGACCAAGTAAATAATGAAACTGGGTGGTGGTGAAAGAACGGTTAAAATCTGGCCGCCTAATCAAATCAACCACTAAATTATCGGCGGTCCATAAATCATTTTCGGGAAAACCAATATCATAAATCCTGGTCCAGCCGGCTTTCCTTAGTTTTAAATCACCCTGGTTGGGATTCACTTCAAACCAATTATCGCTTTCCAATCTTTGGATGTCGTGATACAAATTAGCACCAGTAGTGGTAATAATATCCACGTAGCCCGCCTTAATTAAAGGTATGATGCAAGAAACCGCAAAATCAGCCGGCGTCAAGGCGCCCGAAAAGGCCAATACAATCGTATGATCCTTTTCAATCATCCTTTTAATAATTTGATAAGCGGTTCTAACTTCCCGGCCGACATAAGAACCAAAAGCTTTATCAAAAAGCTCAGCGGTCGATTCTTCGCCATTAATCGGCTCGCTTGTAACGCGACGCCCGACTAATCTCCTGGTAAGATGTTTCATTTTTTTATTCTGTTTTTTTCTCCTCTTCTTCTTTTTGCTGTAAATAATGAGGCATAATAAAAACGGCGGCAGACAAAACCGTAGTCCAAAGCCCGTCTTTGTTTCCAATGGCCGACTGGGTAATATTGGTTGTTTTTACGATCTTTCCGCTCATTTTATACATTTGCTCCCGCTCGTCCCAGGCCGTATCCGGATCGAATTCAATGCCCAAAGTTGTGGCCAACATAGAAGCGGCCAGATCTTCGGCATAATGCCCGGCTTTCTGCTCGGTTTCGCCAAATGGATGATGCTCAGAAAGATATCCATATTGATTTTCATCGGCGGGTAAAGCGCAACCAATTGAAGAGGCAATTAATCTATTAGGTTCGTTGGTTGAATTTCGCGCCATTACCAAATAAACAATTTGCCCGGGTTTTATAAACTTTAATCCGTCTTCTTTGGAAATTCTTTTACAGCCGGGCGGAAAAATACTGGAAACCGTAACCAAATTAAAAGGAGCGATGCCCGCATCCCTTAAGGCCATTTCGAAAGAACTAAGATATTCCTTACTCACACCCACGCCTTTGGTAAAAAAAACTCTACTTGGAATCATATTTTTATTTTTTAATTTTTATTTTTTCTTTTTTTAATTATTTTTATTTTAGTATACAACTTCCATAAAAAAATACAATGTGCAAAAAAAAGAATCCCGAGTAATTCGGGATACGGTAAAGAATTAAATTTTTAAAACGGGATTTTATTCAAACTTCAATCTTTTTATCATTAGGGGCCGAAGCCTGTTTTTGGGCAACATACCTAAAACTGCTTTTTTAAAAACCTCCTGGGGCTTTTCGGGCCACATAGCCTTTAAGGATTTTTCTTTCAAATGACCCAAGTAACCAGTATGATGGTAATATTTTTTTTGTTCGATTTTCCGGCCAGTGATTTTTATCTTATCCACGTTTTGAATTATAACAAAAGCTCCATTGTCTTTATGGGGTAAAAAATCGGCTTTATTCTTGCCCCTTAATAATAAAGCCACTTCCACCGCTAAACGGCCAAGTACTTTATTTGTTGCGTCGATTTTATATTCTGCTCTTTTCATAAAATTAATAAAAATTATTTTACCAACTCGATAATCGCCATTCTAGCGCTGTCGGATTCGCGGGCGCCGATTTTAATAATTCTCACGTATCCCCCTTTTCTTTCTTTGTAGCGGGGCGCGATATCATTGGTTAATTTTTTAACTACGTCGGGCGAAAAAACTCCGGCCAATATTCTTTTGGCTGCAATATCGTTTTTCTTGGCCCGGGTAATATATTTTTGCGCAATCGAAGAAATTTCTTTGGCCTTGGCTTCGGTGGTTTTAATTTTCTCTACCAAAAACAGCTCTCGGCACAGAGAACGCAGCAATGCTTTTCGTTGGTCTTTTTTTCGGCTTAGTTTCCGGCCTTTATTTCTTTTGCGCATGAATTAATTATTTTTTATTTTTTGATTTCTCTTTTTTAACAGCTGTTTTTTTGCTTTTTGTCTTGCTTTTTTCTTTCTTGGCTTTCTTTTTAACAACTTCGTCCTCGGTTGTTTTTAACTCTTTTGGTTTGAATTCCTGGCAGATTAAATCAAAATGGCTTACTAATATTTCACACGCCTGGCAAAAAGCGGTTTCGGGATTAATGGTGCCATCGGTTTCAAGCTCTAAAAAAAGCCGGTCAAAGTCCGTTCGCTCGCCCACCCGCATATTCTCAACCTTACAGGAAACTTTTCTGACGGGTGTAAAAATCGCATCGAGCAAAATAGTGCCGATTTCTATCTTTTCTTTTGATTTCTTATGCGAATCTCTCGATTTATAGCCCACACCCTTTTCAATTTTAATTTCCATATCCAGTTCGGCTGACTTTGAAGTTAAAGAAGCAATGTGAGCGTTTTTATTAATCAGATCAACCTGAGAAGACAGTTCAAAATCGGAAGCCTTCACCTCTTTTTCTCCTTTAACCTTTAAAAAGCCCGTTTGCGGCTCGTTATCGTGCAATTTAAACCTCAACTGCTTTAAATTAATCATTAACTGAATTACGTCTTCCATAACGCCCGGCAGAGTGGAAAACTCATGCTGCACGTTTTTTATCTTAACCTCGGTAACAGCGGCGCCCTGTAAAGAAGAAAGCAATACTCTTCTTAAAGCATTACCAATGGTAACACCGTATCCGGGATATAAGGCCTCGATTTCAAAAACGGCTCGGTTTTCCTTTTTTTCGATAACTTTTGGCTGAAGCGGTAAAGAGATCATATTTTTATTAAAATTATTTAATAAATTACCTTGAATAATATTCAAAAATGGAAGAAATTTCCACCGGCGGAGCGGCTTCTTCAAAAGAAGGCAAGCCGATTACTTTTCCCTCAAAAGTGCTGGCGTCAATCGTTAGCCAAGCCGGGGTTTTTTGTTTTTTAATTTTCTCGGCTAAATTCAAGAAAGCGCCTTTCTTTAATTTATTAGGCTTAATAGTTATTGTATCGCCCTTTTTTACCCTAAAAGAAGGAATGTTAATCGGCCGGCCGTTAACTAAAAAGTGGCCGTGGGAAACCATTTGCCTGGCTTGGACGCGCGAAGAAGCCAAGCCCAAGCGAAAAACAACATTATCAAAGCGGGTTTCCAAAAGCCCAATTAAAACTTCTGTCGCATCGCCTGATTTTTTAGTCAGCAACGTTGCCTCTTCAATATAATTGGCAAATTGCCGCTCTCTTAAATTATACCAGTTTCTCAGTTTTTGTTTTTCCTTTAATTCTTTCCCGAATTCAGACAAAGCCCGAGTTCTTCTTTTTCCTTTTGGACCGGGAGCGTAAGGCCTTTTAACAATGGAGCATTTTGCACCTAAACACCGCTCGCCTTTTAAAAAGAGCTTTATTCCTGATCGACGACAAATTTTGCATTTTAGATTGGCCATAATATTATACTCTTCTTGGTTTGGGCGGCCGACATCCATTATGAGGAATCGGCGTCACGTCTTTTATTGAAATAACTTCCAAGCCCCGGGCAGCCAGCGACCTTATGGCCGATTCTCGGCCCGAACCCACGCCTCGAACAAAAATATGTATTTTCTCAATGCCCAGCTTTTTGGCGCCCTCTGAAACAACTTCAGCTACTTTTGATGCGGCAAAAGGCGTAGACTTTTTGCTACCTTTAAAGCCCAATCGGCCAGCACTATTAGAAAGTAAAACGTTGCCCTTAATATCAGATAAGGTAAGAATAGTGTTGTTGTAGGAAGAGAAAATATAAACGCAACCCTCTCTTACTCGAATCGGGGTTTCAACTTTAATTTCCTTGCTGGAAGCTTTTTCTATTTTCTCACTCTCCTTTAACAGCTCTTCTTCACTTTGTGTGATGATTTTCTTTTTTCCCATAGCTTAATTATTTTATGTTGCTTCTGGCGCCGGTTTGCGGCCCGAACCTACGGTTTTTCTTACATTTCCCCGCACGGTTCTCGTATTAGTTTTGGTTCTTTGTCCCCTTACAGGCAAACCTTTAATATGGCGCGAACCCCGCCAGGAACTGATGTCTTTTAAACGCTTAATATTCATCATCTTTTCCCGCCGCAATTCACCTTCTGTTTTATGATTCTTTTCAATAATTTCTTTTAATCTGTTGATTTCTTCTGAATTCAAGTCTTTGGTTTTTTTATCTGGAGAAATATTGGCTTCTTTTAAAACTTTTTTGCTTAAAGCCAAACCTATCCCATGGATATAGGTTAAAGAAACGATTATTTGTTTGTTTTCCGGTATTTCGATACCGACGATTCTTGGCATAATTTTTTATCCCTGCCGCTGCTTGTGCTTTGGGGTTTTGCAAATTATATAAACCCGCCCCTTTCGGCGGACCACTTTACAATTTTTACAAATTTTTTTAACTGACGGCCTTACCTTCATAAATATATTAGATATTTTATACCGGGCCTATTTTCCCCGATAAACAATCCTGCCTCTTTTTTGGTCGTACGGGCTCATTTCAACGGTTACTTTGTCACCCGGAAGTATTTTTATCCTGTGAATCCTCAAACGACCAGCCAAATGCGCTAAAATCTCGTTGCCATCATCCAGCTGAATCTTAAAATTCAAGCTTGGAAGGCTTTCCAAAACTACGCCGGCCCGCCTTAGGATATTTTTGTTATTATCAATCATTAATTAAGCAGTGTTTAAAGGATAACAAATTTTAATAATTTAGTCAATATTAAGCTTAATCCTAATCTTGGTTTCCTCGGGAATGGTTCTCAGCCAGACGGGAAAGGCCTGAATTTGGACTTTTTTGATATTGGGCAGGTTTTCGATCAAAAGCCGGGCTTCATTCAGGGATTTGTCAAAAAGGCTTTTCTTCAACTCCCTAGTATCAATGTCTGAATATAATTTTGCCGTTATTTTAAGGCTCAAAATGATCTTACCGCTCTCATTATTAAACGATTCAACACTATAATCAACTTTTAAACTGTTATTATCCAGTTTTTTATCGTTATCCTGGTTTTTAATGCTGATTAATTGCTTTACGAATTCATCCAAATCAGCCTTTTTAAAAACAATGGCTTTGGACTTAACTTTCAATTCATAGTCAAATTTATCGGCCAAAACCCCTGAAGAAACTGAAGAAGTTCCGGTTACCTCTTGAAAAACGCTGTCGGGAAAGAAAACATAATCTTGGGGGATTTTTTTAGCTAAAACCTCCTGGTTGTTTTTGTTTATCTTTTCCATTAAAACCGCCTGAGCTTGAACTAAATCATCGCTGCTCACCTGCGAAGACTGGCCCTTAAACCCGCCTTTCATGGCCGAAGAAGATTTGCCGTAAATACTGTAATACTGGGGCAGGCCCGATAAACCGGGCAGGGAAAACGTAGAGGGGCCGATATTATAATCTTCGCCAGGCATATCAGCTTTTACTTCAACATCAGCAAAGCCTTTAGCCGGAACCACTACTTTGCTTTGAGAACGGAAATAAAGGACTTTTTCCAAGGGCGGCTGGAACCTGGTAGTGGCTTTTAACGTTTGGGCTAAATGATAATTGTTATAAATCCTAATGGTGCCAGTAGCGTATTCTTTATTTTCAACCTTACCACTTGATGTAAATTGCTGGGAAGCCGTTTCTTCGTTTTCAAAAACCTTTCCCGGTATTATCTTGGCCAAAAAATCAGGCTGCTCTAAAGCCGTATCAACGCTGATTTTCTCCTCAAGGCTCAGATCTTCGGTTTCGGGCCAAATCTGGATTTCCACCCGGGAAAAAACTGCCTGGGAAAAAATAGCCACCGCCAGCAAGAACAATAGAATAAATATGAATATTTTTAAAAAAGGTTTTTTATGCTTTTTTTCAATTAAAACCGAGGCTTCTTTTTTATCAGAGTCTTTAGGGGTTTCTGGTATAAAAAAGGTAAAGGGCCTTTTTTTGGGCGGATATATGTCAATTATTTTTTTGGGTTGCGGCATAAAAAATTAAAAATAGCGGGGTAAATTGCGGATTATTTTCGAATGTTTTATTAACTTCTTTAAAATCAAGTTTAAAATCAGGCTTTAGCGAAAATAAATCTTTTGGCGTAAGATAGCTGATTTCGGGCTCGCTGGAAAAATACATCCCCTGCTTTACCGCATCCTTTATTCCTTTTAATTCAGGCAAAACACTGCTTCCGCCAAAAAAATAAAACTTGCTGGGCAGCAGCTTTCCCTTGCCAAAGCCTTCCAGACAAAGCTGCAATTCTTTAAACCAGGCGTCGAAACAGGGCTTTAAAATCTCTCTGGCTTTAAAATCTGATTCGTGGCTCAGCTCCCCGTTGGCATATTTTTCTTTAAACACCCGGGCCTCAGCCTCTAATAAGCCGAGTTTTTCCGAAAAAACTTTGGAAACATCCCGGCCGCCGGTTTTCAATTCTTCGCTGTTTTCTAGCTTTCCTTTTTGTAAAAGATATACCTGGGTGGTATCTCCGCCAAAATCCAGGAAAATTCCGTTATCGATATTATTTAAAAAATAGCTAAATCCTTGGGTTAAATGCAAAATTTCGCTTTCTCTGCTCTTTTTTTTAACCAAGCTCTTTACTGTTTTTACAATTTTTTCCAAACGCTCTTTTAGGGCAAAAATCGCAGACACTTTAAACTCTAAATTCTCTCCTTTATAGCCTTTTAAGCCAGGCACCTGATAGCCGTCGATTTCAATGTTTAAAATTTCATGATTTAAAAAAACCAGGTCTTCTCGCAAAATGCCAAAATTATCAAAAAAGCTTTTGGAAATTTTAACCTTGATACTTTTTAAAGCCTTCTCTTTAATTTCTTTTTCTTCTTTCTCGGTAATTATCTTTGAAACCGATCCCCTTTTAAAAAATCCTGTTTCAACGCCGTATTTTAGTATTTCAGGCGACAGCGTTAAAACAATTCTTCCGATATTCCCTGAACGCATTTTCCCCGATCGGCTTAAAAGGCTGTTAAGCGCTTTTAAAAGGGCTTTTTCCAGCACCTCGTGTTCGAAATCACGGCCCTCAAAAACTCCGTAACGGTCAAAATACTCCAAGGCAAGACTTAATACTTTTATCTCCTTCTCTTTTTTTTCAAAAACAGCGCCTTTTATCGCTTCCGAACCAATATCCAAAACTAAAAATGTTTCTTCTTTTTTCCCAAAAGAAAAACTTATCATTATCTTAATTCTATCACAAAGAGCTCTTAATGGAAAAATTTAACCTATTTTAAAACGGCTTTAATCCGCCTGACGCCCTGGCTGCAAGCCTCTTCTTTTTGAATTTTAAATTCGCCCAATTCCAGGGTGTTTTTAACGTGGGGGCCGCCGCAAATTTCCTTGGAAAAACCGCCGATCGTATAAACTTTCACCCTTTCTCCGTATTTGGAATCGAAAACGCCCATCGCGCCCTGTTTTTTAGCTTCAACCAGCGTCATTTCCTCCATAGTTACAAGCAAACCTTCTTTAATTTTACTGTTTACCAAGTCTTCAACCCTCTTTATCTGCTCTGGAGTCATTTTTTCATTATGGGAAAAATCAAACCTTAAGCGCTCAGAGGTAATATTGGAACCCTTTTGAAAAACATGAGAACCCAACACCTCTCTTAAAGCGGCTAATAATAAATGATTGCAGGTGTGATAGCGGGTTACCTGTTCGGAATGATCGGCCAACCCCCCTTTGAATTTTTGATCCAAGTCCGCACGGGAAATATCTTGATGTTTGGCCAACTCTTTAAGATATCCTTCCTTATCGATTTTAAGATTTTCTTCACGGGCCAACTCTTCGGTTAGTTCTAAAGGAAAACCGTATGATTGGTATAAATCAAAAACGACTTTACCCGAAAGAATGCCTGCTTTTTCTTTCCCAAGTTCGGTTTTGAATTGCTTTAAGCCCCGCTCTAAAGTTTGAGCAAATTTATCTTCTTCTCCAATCAACTGATTTTTGATAAAATCTTTGTTTTTAACCAGTTCGGGGTAATCGTCCTGATAAATATTAATTACCTTTTCAGCAATTTGCGAGGTAAAAGCTTTTTTAATTCCTAATTGCTTTCCGTATCTTACCGCCCGGCGGATCAAGCGCCTTAAAACATAGCCCCGCTCAACATTTGAAGGCTCCAAATTTTCTGCCAGCATAAAAACTGCGGCTTTTATGTGATCGGCAATAATCCGAAATTCTTTTTCTTTCTCGTTGTAATTAACGCCGGAAATTTCAGAGATATTTTTAATAAGCGGCAAAAAAACATCGGTTTCAAAAACGTTGGCTTTTTTATTCAAAACCGCCACAGTTCTTTCCAGCCCCATGCCCGTATCAACATTGGGCTTTGCCAGTTTTTCATATTGCCCCTCAACGGTTTTGTTAAACTCCATAAAAACGTCGTTCCAGATTTCAATTAATCTAAAGCCATCAACTAAGTCGGAAAACTTTCCAACCGGCTTCCCTTCTTCTGGCCTGGTATCATAAAACATTTCCGTATCACCGCCGCAGGGACCGGTAATGCCTGCTATCCAAAAATTATCTTTCACCCCCAAAGGAATAATCCGCATACCGTCTTTTATAGCTTCATCGTTAGCCACACCAAAAGATAAGCTTTCTTTTTCAAAAATACTTTGCCAAACAGAAATCGCTTCCTGGTCTCGAGGAATACCCTGCTCTCCTTTAAAAACCGTAACGTAAATCCTTTCCTTGTCCAGGCCCAGCCATTTTTTATCAGTTAAAAACTCCCAGCTCCATTCGATCGCTTCTTTTTTAAAATAATCTCCCAAAGACCAATTGCCCAACATTTCAAAAAAGGTTAAATGCCGATTATCACCCACATCATCAATATCCACAGTTCTAATGCATTTTTGGCAATTAGCTAGTTTTTTCCCACCCGGATGTTTCTCGCCTAATAAAAAAGGCACCAATGGGTGCATGCCGGCTGTCGTAAAAAGCACGGTGGGATCGTGCTCGGGAATTAAAGGAGCTGAAGGCAAAATGGTGTGGCCTTTTTCCTTAAAAAACTCCAGGTATTTTCTTCTTAATTCTTTTGAATCCATAGTATACTTTATCGTACTAAAAAACATGGGTTTTTTCAAATAAAAAAGCTGCTCGTAAGAAGTAAAGCAGCTTTATTTTGTTGTTATCCTATTAATTACAGATAATATTATAATACAAAATTCACCACATACATTGTCGTAATAATAGAGATAATCATACCTGCCATCAACGCACCGAATCTGGGAGCTGGAATTTGGTCAGTTACTTCAAAAGCTGTGCCAAGGCCGGTATATTCAACATGGTACGACCCGAAGCCAAAATTTGTTGCTATCATTCCAATAAAAGAAAAAAAACATACTATAACAAATATCGGAATAAAAATCATTGTAAACTTTCCCCCATTATGGTTGGCAATAAATGCAAGGGAGAAAAGAGAAATAACACACCCCAGGGAAAAATAGGTTAACCATTTGGCCAAAAAATCTTTCTGTTCGTATTTCATAATGCCCTCCGTAAACCTTCTAGGATTGTTAATTTATCTATTTTAAATTGACAATTTTATGCTGTTATTATTATAAGACTATATTTTATTTTTGTCAATAGATTAAGTGAACCGGTCGGCCACCACTGAAGCCACGTAGGATTCGGGCTTTATCTTGGGTTCAAAGCCATTACCCCGAATCAGCCCCGCTACTTCTTTAATCATGTCTTTGGTTTGGCCGTTTTCCCCCACGTCCGCATGGATATAGCGGAAATCAAAATTCAAAACATCTGGCAACTCTTTGGATTTTTTATCAATACTTTCTTTTAAAAATAAGGCGAACTCGCAAGACAACATTACTTCGTTTAAAATCCGCTGCCGCCAGCTGTAAAATTTACGTTCAGAAGCATAATGTATTTTCTTGATAAAAAACCGGCCGCCTTCACCCTTTCTCAAAACCACCACCACCAGGGGGAAACAAGGCTCCTCGCTCGAAGACGAATCGCAGCCTACTACAATATCATAAAAACGCTCGGGCTTTTCTTGAATGTATAGAAATATTTCTTCCACTACTTGAAAGATGGTAAGATTTCCTTTTGAAGGATTGTAAAAATGACCATTGATGAATTTTTCCATGAATAGTTTAAAATATCAAAATTGAGGAAATTGTCAAAGAACGTTTTTAATTATTTTTAAAAACTCCTCGGCTTTTAAAGAAGCACCGCCTACCAACAAACCGTTAAAATTACCTTCTTTAATATAAGAAAAGGCATTTTCCGAATTAACGCTGCCCCCGTAAAGAACCGGCGTGTTTTTAGCCAAATTTAAAGAATAAAGCTTTGTCACCACTTCCCTTATAAAATCAGCTGCTTCTTTGGCCTTTTCTGTTTCGCAGGAAATGCCCGTGCCAATAGCCCAAACCGGTTCGTAGGCCAAAATAATATTCCCAAGCTCGGCTTCTTTAACTCCATCCAAACCCCTTTCAATTTGAGACAACAATACTTTTTTGGTAATGTTGTTTTCCCGCTCCTCTTTGGTTTCGCCAATGCAGAAAATCGGCTTTAAATTAGCCCTTAACGCCGCCTTTATTTTTTTATTAATCAATTCATCGCTCTCGCCAAAAATCTTTCTTCGCTCAGAATGACCTAAAATTATATATTCGCACCCGGCGTCTTTTAGCATCAAAGGCGATATCTCGCCGGTAAAAGCGCCTTTTTCCTCAAAAAACAAATTCTGGGCGCCCTTTTTAATGTCTTTAACCAAAGATAAATAAACAAAAGGCGGGCAGATAACCACCTGTTCTCTGTTTTTTACAGTCTCTTTATTAATTGAATCCAAAAGCTCCTTAGTCTTATCAGAAGTTTCAGGATTCATTTTCCAATTGGCTACAATTAAAGGTTTCATAATTTAAAATTATTAATATTTTCTCAAATATTCGGCTGCTTTCTCTGGCTCGATCACGGAAATCTCCATGCGAGTGCCGATTTCAAACCCGGCCCAAATAGAGGTTTTGGGCAATATCGTCCAATGCCAGTGGTAAGCCGGATATTCCTTACCGTCGCAAGGGGCGGTGTGCAGATAAAAATTATATGGCGGATCGTTTAAGGCTTTATAAAGTTTTTCCAAAGAAGCCTTTAAAGCTTGGGCCAATTGTATTTTCTCTTCATCGTTAATTTTTTCAAAGTAAGGCGAGTGTTTTTTGGGGGAAACAATTATTTCAAAGGCGGATTTGGAAGCAAAAGGACAAAGCGCCAAAAACCCTTCGTTTTCAAAAATAACACGCGTCTTTTTTTCCATGTCTAATTTATCCATTTGGCAATATAAACAATGGCCGGTTTTTTGATAGTATTTTTTAGAATTAACCAAGGCATTCCTTAAATCAACATCTATCAAAGGCGTGGTAATAATTTGGGAATGATTATGCGGCTGGGAAGCGCCGGCTTCGGCCCCAAAATTATGGAAAATTGAAATATAGCGGACAAACTTTTTTTCCATTAAGGCCAGGTACCTTAACTGGTAGCAATCAATCACCTCTTTCATTTCCTGCCAGGTTAACAAGGAAAAAGACTTTTCATGATCTCTAGTCACTACTAATTCGCAAAACCCCACCGCATTCATGGTTTCATACAAATCACCCTCTTTTTTCTTTTCAAATTTGGGATTGGGCAATAAAGAAGGAAATTTGTTGGGCACCACAATCGTGGTCCAGTCTTTGGGTATTGTTCCTGAATAGTCTATTTTCTTGCCCGAATTAAAAATCAAAACCGGCTTTTCCTGCGTTTCGATGTTGCAAAAGGGGCAGTTTTCTTTTGGCACCTGCTGGGTCGCCCTTTTTTCCTGAGAAAACAATTCGGGCTTTTTCCCCCGGCCCGTGGCGATCACCACCCAGTCTTTTGAAGTTAAATCAAGCCTTAATTCTGAAGGAAATTTAATTTCTTTTTTGTTTTTTGCCATATGCTCTTTTTGTTAAATTCCACCTGATTTTTACCAAATCTAAAGCCATTTTAATCATCGAGCTGAATTTTACCGTGCTGGCCAGATCATTTTTCCAAATAATCGGAATTTCTTTTATCTTAAAGCCCTGCCTTTTGGCCACGATTAGAATTTCCGGATCAAAAGCAAAACGGTCGATCAGGCATTTGGGGAATACGGCTTTAGCCGCTTCTTTGGAAAAAGCTTTAAAACCGCACTGGGTATCCTCCACTCGCCACAAGCCCACCATTATCTTGCGGTATAATTTAAAAACATCGCCCACAAAGCGCCGGAAAGCGGGCTGGGGCGGTTCAAGCTTGGCCCCCTTGGCGTCGCGCGAACCAATTACCACGCCAAAGCCTTCTTTAAAATAGGGCCACATTTTTTCAACCTGATCTATTGAAGTGGAATTATCCGCATCAGTAAAAAGCCGGTATTTGCCTCTGGCCTCAAGCATACCCTGGCGCACCACATAACCCTTTCCGTGGTTTTGCTTGTTATCAATAACTTCTAAATTTTTAATTGCCGCCTTTTTCTGGCACACCACTTGGGCGGTTTCGTCTTTTGAGCCATCTGAAACCACCAGGATTTCATAAGAATAATCCTGTTTTAACAGATAACTGTTAATCTCGTCCAGAGTTTTTAGAATTCTTTTAGCTTCATTGTAGGCCGGTATGACCACCGACAAATAAATTTCTTCTTCCATATTAATTTATCTTATCATATTTTAAAGAAAACAAAAAAGGCGCCTTTGCAAAAGCATTGGCGTCTTTTTATTAAAATAGAGCAAGAGAGATAAAAAGTTAGTTGCAGCAGAATTCGTTATTGGTTTCTTTTGGGTGTTTCCGGCCCAGATCTTCCCAGCGGAAGTATCTTACATAATACTTACCATCGGCTTTCTGGACCACTGTTTTAATGCCCCGGTCATTGTCGTCGATTACCGGAAAATCTCCGCCTTCGTAAATCTTTTCCCGGTCAGGCTCTGAAATGGCCCAATCAACGTAAGCAACCGCGTGGCGCTTCAAAGATACGCAATAACTGCTTTTGCCGCTATAAAACTCGGCAGAATCTTTTGCGTACTTTTTGGCGGCCTGCTGAACCTCTTCTTTTGACAGAATGGTCTTTCCTACTTCCGGATTTTTGGTGACATCCACGCCGTATGCTTCTTTAAAGGCTTGCTCGACGCTATTAACCGGCACCTTGATTTCTTTGCCATCGGGCGTCTTATGGATCACCACGATTTCTGCGCCGCGGGTAATGGAAGCAACCCCTAAAATGAATATGGTTGCCCAGATCAGTATGCAATAAAAATACAGTTTCATGTCTATTCCTCCTCTCAATGTTTGTTTTCTCTCTTGCCCTATAATGTTTTATTGTGTGCTGTATATATTATACTACAAAATTAGATATCTGTCAATATAAGGGGGCTACCGTTGACGATGGCTAAAGTCGCCTCAAAATGGCAGGCTAAAGACCCGTCTGTAGTCTCAAAACCAAAGCCGTCAGCCGATTTTTTAAGCTTCCAATCGCCTACGGTTACCATAGGTTCAATGCAAAATACCATTCCCTCTTTAATTTCCGCCCCGGTCTTTCTCTGCCCGTAATTTAAAATTTGGGGGTCTTCGTGCAGCTTTTTGCCAATGCCGTGGCCGCATAGCTCTCGAACCACAGAAAAGCCTTGAGATTCGACAAATCTTTGAATGGTATTCCCCACGTCTCCAAAAGTATTCCCGACTTTGGCTTTTTTAATGCCTCTTTTTAAAGCTTTTTTGGTTACTTTAATTAAGCGCTTGGCTTCCGGATCAATCCCGCCCACGCCAAAACTTTCAGCCATATCGGTATAAAAGCCCTTATAATAAACGCCGAAATCCAAAGTAATAATATCCCCCTCTTTTAAAATCCTTCCCGAAGGCAGGGAATGAACGATTTCATTATTAACTGAAGTACAAAGAGAGGCCGGAAAGGGTTTTGAGCTTTTGTCTTTTTCATCCAAATAATTCAAAAAGGCGGGTTTGGCGCCCAATTTTAAAACAAGGTCGTAAGCGACCTTGTCCAATTCTTTTGTAGTAATTCCGGGCTTTACTTTCTTTCCCAATTCCTTCATTGCCCTTGAAAGTATCTGCCCGCCCTCCCGCATTATTAATATTTCCTCCTTGGTCTTAATCTGAATCATCTTTTATTTTAAAACCTTGAGAATATTTTCGAAAATTACCGAGGGCGCGGGCGAACCGTTGATTTTTACGACTTTTAAGCCGGAATCTTGATAAAACTTAAGCAATGGAAAAGTTCTTTCTTGATATTCCTTAAGCCTAACTTTAATAGTTTCTATATTGTCCAAGCCCTTTCTAGCTTGTAGTTTTGAACCGTCCAGGGGGCATTTTGTCAGTTTTTCGGTCTCTTTTGAATACATGATGGTGTGACGCATTAGCTCGCAGAGTTTTCGATGCGAATTGCGCCAAATTGTTTCTTTGGCCGAAATTTCCAGCATAATTACCTTGATGTTTTTTAGCCCGTAAAGCCTTTTTAAAAGCGGTACTACCCGTTCACCTTCATAAAGCGTACGGGGCGACCCGGCTAAAATAACGCTTTTGTCCTCGTCAAACAAAGTTTTTATTTTCTCTGATACCAAATAAGTAACCAGGGGCGGCGAACATAATTTGCCCGTTAAAAAAAGCTCTTTTTCTTTTTCAAGAGAATATTTTTTACCATCAACCAAAACCTGCTCGCCTTTTTTGGCTTTTTTAAAGCTTTCTTCCAACACCTTGCTGGTATCAAAATAATAAAGGTTTAATTTTTCCGATAACAACTGGCCTTGAGTCCCTTTTCCCGAACCGGGCTGGCCCAATAAAATAACTACTTGTTTTTTATTAGAAGGTGTCATATTCGCGCATTTGAAGCTGAGATTGTATTTGGCGCATAGTTTCTAATACCACGCTGACCACGATTAATAAAGAGGTGCCGCCGATTAAGAAATCAAAACCCTGTACGTTGGTTAAGCTTCCTACAATCGTAGGCAAAACAGCAATCGCCCCTAGAAACAAAGCGCCGATTAATAGTACTCTGTTTAAAATAAAATACATGAAATTAGCGGTGTTTTCGCCCGGCCTAATGCCCGGAATAAAACCGCCCATTTTTTGCAAATTGGTAGAAATGGCTTTGGGATCGAAAGTAACGGCGGTATAAAAATAAGTAAAGAGCACTACCAAAATAAAATACATTATGCCGTGGCCCCAGGGATTTAATTGAGGACTGAAAAAATTAGAAACGGCTTTGGCGATATTTCCTGCCGTGCCGCCCAAACCGGTTAAAAAGCTGGCGATCATGCCTGGAAAAAGAAGTATAGACATGGCAAAGATAATGGGAATTACGCCAGCCGGATTAATATTTAAAGGTAGATAAGTTGAAACGCCGCCAAAAATCCGATTACCCCTTACTCTTTTGGCATAAGAAACGGGGATATTCCGACGCGCTTCATTAATTAAAACCACGCCGGCCACAATTACCAAGGCAGCTAGGACAAAAAAAAGATAAGAAGGAATCTTGCTGGGATTTCCCTGTAAATCCAGAATCGCCTGTCTAATATTAATGGGTAAATTGGTAATAATGCCCGCGAAAATAAGTAGGGAAACGCCATTGCCAATACCTTTTTCCGAAAGCAACTCGCCCAGCCACATTAAAAAAACCGTGCCTGCGGTAATGGTTAAAATCGCGGCAGCCAACTGAAAAGGCGAAAGTGCGCCGATTACCTGCTGGCGCTGAAATAAAGAAAGCATGGCAAAAGCCTGAAGCGCGCCTAAAAAGGGAGTGGCTAAACGGCCGTACTGGTTGAATTTCTGCCGGCCCTGTTCCCCTTCTTCTTTGTAAAGCTGTTCCAATTGGGGAAAAATCATCGTCAGCAGTTGCAGAATAATTACTGCGGTAATATAGGGGCCCAAGCCCAACATCACAATTGATAACTTATCCATGGAGCCGCCGGTAAAAGCGTTCAAAAGCCCGAAAATCTGAAACTGATTAAAAAAGGCCTTTAAGTTTTCGGCATTGATTCCGGGAACCGGAATATTGGCCATAATCCGAAAAATAATAAAAATTCCCAAGACAAAAAGAATTTTGTTGCGCAAGTCCTTTATTTTAAAAATTTGGCTAACCTTAGAAGACCAACTCATATGAATATTTTACCTTAAAAATTTATTTAACGTTACCGCCCGCTTTTTCAACTTGCTCTTTAGCCCCTTGAGAAACTTTGCAGCCCCGAATAATGAATTTTTTTGAAATCTTGTTGTTGCCTAAAATTTTAATCTCGGGTATTTTCCCTTTTATTTTACGAATTATTCCCGCTTTTAGCAATGAGCTGGGTGATACCACCTGCCCGCCTAAGAACTTCTTTTCCAAAGTTTTTATCTGCAATTCCAATGGCCTCGGACCCTGTATGTTAAAACGGTATCCCCTTAATTTAGGATATCTTTTAATAAACTGGCGGATGGCCGGTTTTAATTTATGCCCGGCGCGCGATTTCTGGCCCTTTTGACCCTTGCCTGAATAGGTTCCCCTTTTTCCGCCCCGGCCGACGCGCTGGCCTCTTTTGGTTTTATGAATTGGCTTGATTTGATGTAACTGCATTTTTTTCTGTTATTTGATGTTTTATTCTTAATCCTTGCAAAGCTAAAATGGTGGCTTTGGCGTTATTCAATTTATTGCCAGTCCGGCCGATGATTTTAGAAGAAATATTCTTAATGCCGCCCAAGGTACAAATTACTCGAACCGTACCGCCGGCTACCAAGCCTTTGCCCCTGGTTTTAGGTTTTAATAAAACTTTGGCCGCACCGTATTTGGCGTAAACCTCGTGCGGAATCGTATCCCTTACAATTGGAATGTTAATTAAATTCTTTTTAGCCATGCGAGTGGCTTTTTCCATAGATTGAGCCACATCAATGCCTTTAGCTACGCCCACGCCGACCCGGCCCTTTTGATTACCCACCACCATTACGGCGCGGAATTTAAAACGCTTTCCGCCGGCCGATACCCTGGTAACGCGGGCCAAATCTAAAAGCTTTGAATCGAATTCGTCTTTTTTAATTTCTCTTGGTCTATTTGATGATCTTTCTCTTCTCATATATTTTTAAAATTTAAGCCCGGCTTCTCTGGCGCCCTCAGCCAAAGCTTTTACCTTGCCATGATATTTGTAGCCGGCCCGGTCAAAAACAACTTTTTCAATTTTAATCTTCTTGGCTTTTTCGGCCAATAAAGTACCGATTTGGAAAGCTAAAGCTTCTTTATTCCCCAAAACCCGGCCCGAAGCATCTTTTTTATCTTTAGTTTTTGTTTTTATTTCAAAATCGTTGGCAGAAGCCAAAGTTTTATTCTTTTGGTCATCAATCAGTTGGGCATATAAATGCCGGCCTGATCTGAAAACACAAAGTCGGGGCGTTTTATCGCTGCCCTTTATTCTGGCCCTTATTCTGTTGTGCCGCCTGGCTCTTTTTTGCTGTTTTTGTAACATATTTTTAAAAAATTAACTACCCGAAGCTACGGCTTTCTTGCCCAGTTTTTTACGAACAATTTCGCCAAAATACCTAATGCCCTTACCCTGGTAAGGCTCGGGGGGTTTCACCGCTCTAATTTTGGCGGAAATCTGCCCCACTTCTTCTTTATCATACCCAGAAACTGTAATAATGTTTTTTTCAACGGTAAATTTAATCCCTTGAGGCGGATTAATTTTTACCGGATGGCTAAAGCCCAATTGCATTACTAAAACTTCGCCTTCCAAATTCACTTTATAACCCAAACCTTCAATCTGCAGTTTTTTCTGGTAACCTTCGGTAACGCCTTTTATCATGTTGAAAACCAAAACGTTGGTTAAACCCCAAAGCGCATTGATCTTTTTTAATTGTGATTCTTTATTTTCCAAACTAACCAAAAGCTGATTGTCTTTCATCTCAATCTTAATCTCAGGCGAAAACGAGCGCGATAACTCGCCTTTGGGACCCTTTACCTGAATATTATTTCCTTCGATTTTTACCTGCACCTCTTGCGGTATTAAAATTGGTTTTTTGCCTACGCGACTCATATTATTACCAAATTTGGCAGATTATTTCTCCGCCTAATTTTTTTCTTTTAGCTTCTCTATCGGTCATTAAACCCTGGGGGGTAGAAATTATGGAAAAACCAAAACCGCTTTTTATTTGTTTAATATCCCGATAACCCTGATAAATTCTCTGCCCGGGCTTGGAAACCCTTTTTAAACCCGAAATTAAAGGCAGCTTGTCTTCATATTTTAAAGTTAGCTCAATTACCTTTCTGGTTTTTCTTTCTTTCTTTTCCACTTTTTCAACCAAGCCCCTCTTTTCTAAGATTTTAGCGATTTCATACTTAAGTTTTGAAAAAGGAAAAACCACCTCGGCTTTTTGAGCACCTTGGGCGTTTCTAATTCTGTTTAAAAAGTCGGTAATTGGATCAGTCATAATGTTTACCAGCTTGATTTTTTAACGCCGGGAATCAAACCTTGGTTGGCCAGCTCCCGAAAACAAATGCGGCAAACGCCGAATTTTCTCATAAAGGCCCTTTTCCGACCACATCTAAAACAACGCCGGACCAGGCGTGATGTATACTTTGGTTTTCTATTCGATTTGGCTTCTTGACTGGTCGTTGCCATAATGCTTAATCTTAGCTTATTTTTCTAAAAATTGCAATATATTTAATAGGAAAGGTTCGAATACTTGCCGCACCTATCATTCCAACGGGAAACCACCTTATCGTCGATTCTGGCCTCAATTACCTCGCACATATTGGGACAACCATTGCACTGAAAGGAGGTGCATTTGATATTTTTATCCGAAACCTCCCAGCCGCGGAACTTGCTCTTTTCGGGCGCGTTTTCCTGGGCTAAAATCGCCATACCCAAAGCCCCGACTACGGTGTTGTATTGGGGTACTATCACATTGCTGCCAATCACCTCTTCAAAAGCCTTTCTCATGCCTAAATTCTCTGAAACACCGCCCAAAAAAATAATCGGCGATTCAATCTTTTTACTTTTAGCAACATTAGACAGATAATTCCTTGCCAAACCGTGGCACAAACCGGCAATAATATCTTCTCTTGTATGGCCGATCTGTTGCTTATGAATCATATCAGACTCGGCAAAAACCGTGCAACGACTGCCAATAATCGTGGGCTGGCCGGATTTTAAAGCCAGCTCGCCGAATTTCTCTACGGGAATTCCCATGCGAAAGGACTGAGCATCCAAAAAACTGCCTGTACCCGCCGCGCAAATTAAGTTCATGGCAAAATCAACCACCACACCGTTTTCCAAAAGAATAATTTTGGAATCCTGACCGCCAATCTCAATTACGGTTCTAACTTCTGGCATTAAAAAACCCGCGCCTTTAGCATGAGCGGAAATTTCATTTTTAACCAAATCGGCGCCAACAATAACCCCCGCTAAATACCGGGCCGAACCGGTGGTGCCCACACTCGCAATTTCAATGTTTTCAGATATTTCTTTTTTCAAATGGGATAGGCCCGATTGGATTGATCTAATTGGATCTCCTTCGGTGCGGAAATAGAAGTACTTTAAAACTTCTCTCTGCTCATTAATTAAAACGAATTTTGTTGAAACCGAGCCAACATCGACTCCCAAATATGTTTTCATAATGTTTTTTAAGTTTAAATTTGTTTAATGCCTCTTTTTGATTTCATTAAATCCACAAAGGCCTCAATTCTGGTTTGAATTCCCGCTTCGCCGCTTTGTTCATCCAAAGAAATGCTTAAAAACGGCGTTTTATTCTTTTCGCTGATTCTTTGCAAAATCGGCCGTACGGTTACCTCGGGCATGCAGCCAAAGGGCAATAGTTGTATTATTCCATCAAAGCCTTTTTTTGTATAATCTAAAATCTCGGCAATCGCCTCTCGGCCGTGCCCGCCCACATCGGCTTTTAAATAAGAGCGGATTTTAAACTGCAAAGGCTTTTCTTTCCAAAAAAATCCGCTAAGCAGATGACCCGACAAATTCAGATCGCGATGGATTTGGACACCCATTTCCCCCAGCTTTTTTTCCATCTCAAAGTTTATCTTGCTGTCCGATACCGTATAAATCTCCCCCAGTAGCCCCACCTGTAAAATCTTTTTATTTTCATCGAGGGAAATTTGAGAAAATCTTTTCCAGGCGGTTTTTTTAATCTTTAAAAAATCTTTGTAGGTTTTAGCTTCTTTAAAATCGGCCAAAGCTAATTTTAAGGTCTTTTCTGTCTCGCCCCGATTTTTTTCCCTGGGCTGATAATACCAAAACTTTCTTTCCAGTTTTTCAACAAACATAATTTCCGTTAAAAAAGCCAGGAATAATTTTGCAAACTGGAAATAGGAAACGTTTTTGGGAGAAATCGATTTTATCTGCGAAAAAACGTTATGAGCGTTTAAATTGACAAAGCGGATATCGTGGCCGGCATCTTTTAAGATTTTCTCTTGCACTATCCAATAATATCTTAGGCGGCAAATGCCGTTAACGTTTTCCCACATTAAAATGGTATTGGCCCCCTTTTCAATGGCTTTTAAATAATTTCCCACATTCACCTTAAAAGGAAAGCAAAAAAGCTCAGGCGAAAGCTTGGAACCGTTCCTGACAGCTTCAGCATTAGTTTCCTCGGGTGCGATAAACTGCAAGCTTAATTTTTGCATTAACTTTTCAAAAACCGGCGTGTAATTGCCCCAATAAGGAAAAGTAACAATGGTATTTGAATTGTTTTCTGGCATAAAATTATCTGTTGGATAAAGTATCGATAAAAGCCTCTAGCCTTGTTTGTAGCCCGGCTTCGGCCGTGTGTTCGTCGATTAATAAGTATAAAAAGGGAATTTTTTGGCCGGTGAATTCCCGCTCTACAAACTCTTTAATTACCGCATCGCAACCGCACTGAAAAGCGGAAATCTCTACAGCACCCGATATCTTTTCTCTTGAAGCGCTGTGGGACAAAGCAATCAGTTCCTTGCCAAACTCCCAATGAAACCTGTTAGCAAAGGTATTATTATTAATATCACCCTCTGGTATCTGGTCGATAAAAATAACCTCCGCACCCAGTTTTTCCAGCCTTTCTTTGATATTCAAATTAACGTAGTCATCGTAAAGATTATACGGATGGCTCACCACTATAATCTTTTTTTTATCAGAAGATATTTTTTTAAGATACTCTTCTTTTTTTTGCCGCTCGCTCTCGTGCATTAAAGCTTGGGCCTTTTTGGCCGCTTCAAAAACAATATTTTCGCTTTTCCCGAGTTTCAAACCGGTGTTCATCAAAGTCGCCTGCAAGTTGTCTTTGGAAAAATCTACCTGAGGAGAAATAATTTTATTTTTCAAGAATGTTTTGGAAAGATCGGGCAGACCGAAGAATTTTGGGCAGTATTCGCCCAAAGAGTTTTTTTTATAACGAGGCAGAAAAATCGTATCAACCCTTTCATCCAGCCATAACAAATGGCCATAAAGAATTTTCACTGAAAAACAGGTTTCCGAATCGGCGGTTTTTACCCCTTTTTCAACAATTTCCTTATTAGTTTGGGGAGAAAGCTGGATATTATAGCCCAATTCTTTAAAAAAATTCTCCCATAGTAAGGGATGCTTCCAGTAGAATAAAGCTCGAGGAATGCCAATAATCATATTGGTTTTTGTTTTTTAAGGTTTTATCGGAAAACCCATCAATCTCAGTAGTTCCACGCCTTCTTGCCGTTTTTTAATATTGGTAGTAATGGTAATTTGAAACCCAAAAATCATTCTTACCTTTTCAGGCAGAATTTCGGGGAAAATAATATGCTCTTTAATGGCAAATGTTAAATCCCCTTTTTTATCAAAAGATTTGCTGTCCAAGCCCTGAAAATCGCGCGAACGAGGCAAGGCGATATTGATCACCCGCTCCAAAAAATCGTTCATTTTACGACCCCGCAGCGTAACTTTAGCGCCCAAAGGCATGCCCTGTCTGATTTTAAAACCTGAAATGGCTTTCTTGGACAAAGTAATCACGGCTCTCTGTCCGGTAATCTGGGTTAAATCATCAGCAATAGCAATAGCAATCTTTTTTTGCTCATCGTTGGTCTTTCCTACCACCTGGCGACCAAAACCGGTATTCACCACCACCTTTTCAATCCGAGGCACGGCCATAATGTTTTTATAACCAAACTTTTCCATCATTTTGGGCACCACCTCTTTTTTATATTTTTCAGATAAATTGATTGACATGTTTTTTTATTTTATATTTCTCCGCCACATTTTTTACAAACGCGCAATTTATTCTTTTCTCCAATTTTATAACCAAGCCTTACCGGTTTTTGGCATTTGGAACAAATAATCTTTACGTTGGAAACGTCAAAAGGAGAAGGCAAGTTCACCACTTGTCCCTTTTCGCCGCTTTTTTTGGGCTTTACATGCTTTTTTCTCAAATTAGCCCCTTCAACCACAATCTTTTTGATCAAAGGAAAAACTTCGATCACTTTTCCTTTCTTCCCTTTATCCTTACCCGCAATTATTAATACTGTGTCGCCTTTTTTTATTTTCATAAAAATAATTTTATACTAATTCTTCGGCCATAGTGGCGATTTTATCAAAGCCTTTTTCCTTGATTTCTCTCGGTATGGGGCCTAGAATTCTACCGCCTTTTGGCTCTTTGGTTTTAGCTTCCAATACCACACAAGCATTATCATCAAAGCGAATGTACGAACCGTCCGGCCTTTTATATTCTTTTTTCTGGCGTACGATCACCGCCCGCACCACATCGTGTTTTTTAACCAATTTTCGCGGCTCGGCCACCTTTACGGTGCCGACAATAACATCGCCCAACCTTGCGTAGCGCCGCCAGCTGCCGCCCAAACAATGAAAACACTGGATCAATTTAGCTCCGCTATTATCGGCGACTTTTAACATGGTTCTTGGCTGTATCATATGTTTTCTTGAGAAATTTCAGAAACTTCATCAATCCCTAAAACTTCGGGTTCTTCTGTAATTTCCCGGGTATTGCTTTTAATAATCTCTTTTACTTCCCATTTTTTATCCTTGCTCTTGGGCCGGCATTCTTGAATCAAAACAATGTCTCCAGTCTTGCAGGGAAACTTTTCGTTATGGGCTTTATATTTTTTTGAAACTTTGTATCGTTTCTTGTATTTGGGATGCTCTTTAATATTATCTATCTGAACTACTACGGTTTTTTGCATCTTTATTGAAACGACTTTTCCTTTTATTTGGCGTTTTGGCATAATTTTATTTTACTTTTTTTCCTTTTTTTCTTCTTTAAAGCTAATAAATGTCATGATTCTAGCGATTTCTTTTCTGATCCGCCTGATTTCCCTGACATTCTTAACCTTGCCCGATTTTAAATCAAACCTCAGCTGTCTTAGTTTTTCCCGCTCGTCTTTTAACATTCTTAAAAGTTCCTGTTTCGGCATTTTACTTAATTCTCTCGTTTCCATGTAATTTAGCTTTTTTTAATGATTTTAGTTTTAATGGGAAGTTTGGCACCGGCTTTTTTCAAAGCTTCTAAAGACTGGTCTTCCTTTAAGCCGTCGATTTCAAAAATTATCCGGCCCGGCCTTACTGCAAAGACATAATGATCCACCGCGCCTTTTCCACCGCCCATGGGCACTTCGGTTCCTTTTTTGGTTACAGGTTTATCCGGAAAAATTCTAACCCAAATCTTGCCGCCTTTTTTCATGTAGCGGATAATCGCCCGCCGGCCCGCCTCAATCTGGCGCGAAGTAACCCAGCAGGTATCAAGGCTTTTTAAACCGTAGGAGCCAAAATTAAGCTCGGTAGCCCTGTTTTCTATGCCCCGGGAATGCCCTTTTCTCCATTTCCTGTGTTTTACTTTTTTGGGTAATAAAATCACCATATGTTTTATTCAAATTTCTCCCCTTTGTATATCCAAACCTTAACGCCCACAGCACCGTAGCTGCAAAAAGCTGTGGCCTTGGCATAATCGATATTGGCCCGAATCGTTTGTCGTGGCAACTGGCCTTTTTTTAACCATTCAGTCCTAGCAATCTCTGAACCGTCGAGACGTCCAGCCACCTCTACCCGACAACCGTGCACTTCTTTTTGCTCAATTATCTTTTCCAAAGACTGTTTTATAACGCGCCTGAAAGGAATTCTTTTTTCCATCTGCTGGGCAATCCACTGAGCCGATAAAGCGGCTGAGGTCCAGGGGTTTTTTATCTCCCTGATTTCAAACCTGATTTCTCTTTTTTGATCTTTACTGGAAATTGTTTTTTCTTTTTGCATGTTTTTTTCCAAAGCCTTCTTTATCTCTTCCACGCCGCTACCGCCCCGGCCGATAATTAAACCGGGCCGAGCGCTGGATAAAATAACGTTTATCTTGCCCGCAAACCTTTCGATTTCTATTTTCTCAATCCCGATTTTGCCCAATTTATTGTCCAAAAATCTTCTAATAATAAAATCTTCCCTCAGATACTGGGGGTATTTTTTCCTTTCAAGCCATCTTGAATCCCAATCGGCTAAATTCTTAACTCTGAAAATTTTTGGATGAACTTTATGTGACATAATAATTAAAAGGATTTTCTTCTAAATATTCTTTTTAAACCTTTTTCCATTTTTGGTTTCCTGCTTTCAAACCGCTGCTTGGCTTTTGGAGTCTTTTCCTGTTTAACCGTATCTTTTTCAACCGTTTCCGCACCTTGAACTTTATCAATTATCTCTTCCGGTGCCTCTTTGGTTTTTTTGCTTGTTTTTTTAACTTTAACTTTCTTGTCGGATAATCCCAGCACCAAGTTTATATGCGAAGTTTTCTTCTGAATCTCGTAGGCCTGTCCCCGGGCGCGAGGCATAAATCTTTTGTATTTGGGACCTTCATCCACGGTAATTTTTGCAACATATAAATTAGCTTCTTCTATCTGAAAACTGTTTTTAGCGTTGCTAACCGCTGACTTTAAAAGCTTCAACAAAGGTTTAGCAGATCTATTTGTAGTAAAACGTAAAATCGACTGGGCTTGAACCGCTCCTTTGCCCCTAACTAAATCCGCCACCAATCTTACCTTTCTCGGCGCAATCCTTAAGTATTTAAGTTTAGCTTTAATTTCCATATTTTTCAACTATTTATTTCTTTGCCTCTGGTTTTGTTTTTTCTGTCTCTTTTTGTTCTGTCTTTGTTTCTAAATCACGCTGCATCTTGCCGCCGTGCCGCCAAAACTTGGTAGTAGGCGAAAACTCGCCCAAGCGGTGCCCAACCATATCTTCGTTTACCCTAACCGAAATGAATTCTTTTCCGTTGTGAACGCCAAAAGTAAAACCAACCATCTCAGGCGTAATCGTAGAAGACCTGGCCCAGGTTTTAATTTCCTTTGGACCGGGTTTATTGTTCTTTAATTTTTTCAATAATTTTTCGTCCGTATGAGGACCTTTTTTAAGGGATCTTGCCATATATTTTACTTTTTTCTTCTTTTAATTATGTACTTGTCGGTCTGTTTTCTTCTTCTGGTCCGAACGCCCCGGGCGTGCTTGCCCCAAGGAGTTTTGGGATATTTTAAACCAATAGGCGTTTTGCCTTCGCCTCCGCCGTGCGGATGAGCGGCTGCAATCATGGCTGAACCGCGGACTGTCGGCCGCCAGCCCTTCAAGCGCGATCTGCCGGCCTTTCCCACGTCTTCAAAACGATGTTCAGGATGAGAAATTTCACCCACGGTTGCATAACAATCGTTAAAAACTTTTCTAATTTCCTTTGAGGGCATTTCCAGATGGGTAAATTTCCCTTCTTGGGCTAAAACTTTAGCCGAATTACCCGCGCCCCGAACCATTTTTCCGCCTCGGCCTGGCATAATTTCAATATTAAAAACCATGGTACCCACAGGAATATTTTTTATCTTTATGCGATTGCCCGGTTTAATGTCGGCGTTTTCAGAACAAATTATCTCGTCTCCTATTTTTAAATTCTGCGGGGCTAATTGATAGCCTATCTGGCCGTCGCTGTATTCCAAGAGCATAATATGGGCGGTGCGATAGGGGTCGTATTCAAAAGCTACAACCTTGGCCGACATATCTATTTTACTTTGTCCAAAATCAACCAAGCGATAAAGCTTTTTCACGCCGCCGCCCCGGTGCCGAACAGTAATCCGGCCACTAGTAGCTCGGCCGGCCCTTTGCCGTAAATTAACAATCAATCTCTTTTCCGGTTGCTTTTTTGATAAAATGGTTTTAGCCATATATATTAAAATATTTTTATCTCGGTAAAACTTCTATTTTCTGCCCTTCTTTTATTCTAACGATCGCTTTTTTGTAACCTTTCTTTATGCCGGTAATCCGCCCCACCCTTCTTTCTTTAGAAGGAATATTTATTATTCGAACCGCCACTACGTCAACCCCGTATAGATCTTGAATTGCTTTTTTTATCTGAATTTTATTGCTTTCTGGCCAAACATTAAAAGTGTACTGATTGCTCTGGGCCAGATCGGTGGCCTTTTCTGTAACATGCGGGTGTTTTAAAATTTTATAGGCAATATCGGAAACACGGCTCTTGGCCTTGGGAGCTTCTTTTTTAACCGTTTCTTTGGGCGCAGCTGTTTTCTGAACCTTTTCGGTTTTCTTTTCTTTTACTATTTCTTTCTTTACAGGTTTTGCCTCTTTTTCCGGTTGTTTTTTCTTAAAAATATCGAATATCGCCATATGATTATTTTTCTTTAATAAAAGTCTCCTGAATATTTTTTATAACCTCTTTGGGGAACAGTAAATATTTAAAAGACAGTACGTCCAGCGCATTTAAATCTTTGGCCTGCAAAGTTTTGGAATCAGGAATATTTCTTGAAGCTAAAATTATCTTTTTATCGTGTTCGGGCAATAAAATCAAAACTTTCTTGCCGGCTCCGGGCAAATTTTTCAGTATCTGATGCATTTCTTTGGTTTTGGCTTTTTCCAACTTCAATTCATCTAAGATTAATATAAAACCCTCCCTGGCTTTATCCGACAAGGCCATAAACAGGGCCTTGCGCCTCATTTTCTTTGGAATAATCTTGTAATAGCTTCTTTCTTTTCTTGGCCCGAAAGTAACGCCACCGCCCCGCCAAAGAGGAGAACGGTTAGAACCGGCCCGGGCGCGGCCCGTGCCTTTTTGCCGCCAAGGTTTCTTTCCCCCGCCCGAAACTTCACTCCTATCTTTTGTATGAGCAATCACCTTTCGGCGATTGGCTCTTTGAGATACTAATATTTGATGAAGCAAATCCGACTTAATTTTTAAACCAAAAATCTCTTTGGGCAACAAAGCTTCTCCCACTTCTTTTCCTTCTTTGTTAAAAACAGTCGCTTTCATAAAATTATTTACTAATAATCTCCAATAATGCGCCCTTGGGTCCGGGTAAAGCACCCTTAATTGCTAAAATATTGTTTTCTGCGTCAATTTTAACGATTTTTAAATTCTTTACTGACACCCTTTCCGCACCTAAATGGCCAGGCATTTTTTTGCCCTTTATAACTCTTTCGGGAAAGGAAGAACCGATAGATCCCCCTGTTCTCTGCTCATGCTTGGTGCCGTGCGAAGTTGAACGGCCGCGAAAACCCCATCTTTTCACCCCGCCTTGAAAACCTTTACCCTTATTTATCCCGGAAACCTTTACTTTATCTCCTTCAGAAAACAAAGAAACATCGATTTTATCTCCGGCTTTATGTTCAGTTTTTCCTGTGAATTCCCTAATATACCTAAAAGGTTTTTCTTTTTGCGCCTTTTTAATTTTCTTGTCTTTTAATCCTAAAAAACCGACCTGCACGGCATCGTAGCCGTCTTTACCCTCTTTTTCTTTTATTTTTAAAACCTGGCAGGGCCCGGCCTCAACCAAAGTCACGGGTATTAATTTACCCTCTTCATTATAAATCTGGGCCATTTGTAATTTTAATCCTAAAATAAACTTCATATTACTAATAAAAAATGCCGGGGCAACCCGACATTCCAGGTTTATTCCCAAATAAAACGCTTTTACAATAAAAATTTCTTGAAAAAAACCATAAGAAATTTTTTACATTTTAATTTCAATATCCACGCCCGCAGGCAAAGTCAAACCGATTAACGCCTCGATTACTTTCTGGTTCGGATTTAAAATGTCGATCAGCCTCTTGTGAATTCTCATTTCAAACTGCTCTCTGGCATCCTTATGGACAAAAGAAGACCTATTCACGGTATATTTATGAATTTCCGTAGGTAGAGGAATAGGGCCTAAAATCTCCGAGCCGTGCCTCAAAGCGACGTCGACAATTTGTTTGGCCGAATTGTCGATCACTTTGTGGTCGTAAGCGCGCAATTTTATCCTCAGTTTGGCCTTTGATTCCTCAGCCTTTACTTCAGCCGAACTTTTTTTCTTTGCGGTTTTTTTCTTGGTTACCATCTTTTTGAAAAGGTCTTCAGTTGTTAAAAATTACTTTCAATAAATTAAGCTGGTTATTTGTTTACTTTCACCACAATGCCCGCTCCAACGGTTTTACCGCCTTCGCGAATGGCAAAGCGCTGTTTTTCCTCCATGGCAATGGGCGCGATCAATTTTATCTTAATATTTACCGTATCGCCGGGCATTACCATTTCAGTGCCCTCGGGCAAGGTTACTTCACCGGTAACGTCGGTGGTTCTAAAATAAAGCTGGGGTTTGTAGCCGGTAAAGAAAGGGGTATGGCGTCCGCCTTCTTCCTTTGTTAACACATAAACCTCACCTTCAAAATCGGTATGAGGGGTAACACTGCCTGGTTTAGCCAATACTTGGCCTCTTTCCACCTCTTCTTTCTTTAAGCCCCTTAAAAGAATGCCGACATTGTCGCCCGCTCTGCCTTCGTCAAGCATTTTCTGAAACATCTCAACCGAAACCACCACGGTTTTAGTGGTTGCTTTAATACCGACCAACTCAACTTCTTCGTTAGGTTTGATAATGCCTCTTTCGATTCTACCTGTTGCCACGGTACCTCTGCCACCAATACTAAAAACGTCTTCAATGGCCATTAAGAAAGGTTTTTCGGTTTCTCTAACCGGCTCTGGAATAAAATCATCCAGCGCCTTTACCAATTCTAAAATGGGTTTGGCCCATTCGTCATCAGCAGATTTTGATTCTAAAGCCTTTAAAGCTGAGCCACGAATTACAGGCGTAGTATCGCCGGGATATTCGTTTTTAGTTAACAGCTCCCTGATTTCCGACTCAACCAAATCAATCATCTCCGGATCAGCCATATCAACCTTGTTCAAAAAAACAACCAGCGAGGGCAAGCCCACCTGGCGCGCCAAAAGAATGTGTTCCCGTGTCTGAGGCATGGCGCCTTCGGAAGCAGAAACAACCAAAATACCGCCATCCATCTGAGCGGCGCCGGTAATCATGTTTTTAATGTAATCGGCGTGTCCCGGACAGTCAATGTGCGCGTAGTGTCTTTTTTCGCTTTCGTATTCCAAATGCGAAATAGAAATGGTTAACCCTCTGGCTTTTTCTTCCGGAGCGGCGTCGATCTGATCAACGGATTTTTCCGTTACTTTAAATCCTTTTAATTTCAGCACGTGCAAAATCGCCGCCACTAAAGTGGTTTTACCGTGATCAACGTGACCGATAGTGCCGACGTTAACGTGAGGTTTCTCCCTCAAAAATTTCTCTTTTTCTGCCATATTTTTAAACTTTTACGGCGCTGTCGCTTGTAGGTTTTGCAATTCATTTGCACTACCGACAATTAAGACAAAACACGCCAATTTTAATTATTTAATCAATATTATTATTCTAATAAAATAAAGGAATTTGTCAATGTTAATAAGGCTGTTTTACTTCCTCTTGCCTTCGATTATTTCCTGGGCAATATTAGCCGGCACTTCTTCGTAATTGTTAAATTCCATTGTAAACGTTCCCCGGCCCTCGGTCAAGCTTCGTAAGGCCGTCGCGTAGCCGAACATTTCAGATAGAGGGGTTTTAGCGTCAATCACTTTCATGTTAAGGCGGTCCTTGGTTTCTTCAATTTTGCCCCTTCTGGCCGACAAATCGCCGATAGCATCGCCAAAAAAGTCTTCGGGCACCACCACTTCCAGCTTCATAATGGGCTCTAAAATCACTGGCTTTGCCCTTTTTACCGCTTCTTGAAAAGCCATCGAACCCGCAATTTTAAAAGCGATTTCAGACGAATCTACTTCGTGAAAAGAACCGTCGTACAAGGCCGCAGATAAATCCACTATTTGATAGCCGGCCACCACGCCCTTGTCCATGGCTTCTTTTACGCCTTTTTCAACCGCCGGAATATATTCTCTAGGAATAACGCCGCCTTTAATTTCGTCTAAAAATTCAAAACCCTGTCCCCGATCTTTGGGCTCTACTCTTAACCAAACATGGCCATACTGGCCTCGGCCACCCGACTGCTTAATGTATTTTCCTTCAGCCTCGGCTTTGGTTTTAATTGTTTCTTTATAGGCTACCTGGGGCCGGCCAACGTTAGCCTCCACCTTGAATTCCCGCCTCATGCGGTCGGTAATAATTTCCAAATGTAATTCTCCCATGCCCGAAATAACCGTATCGCCGGTTTCAATGTCACCTTTAACCCGGAAGGTGGGATCTTCTTCGGATAATCTCCGCAAAGCCGTGCCCATTTTTTCCTGATCGGCCTTGGTTTTGGGCTCGATTCTGATTGAAATAACCGGTTCGGGAAAGATGATTTTTTCCAGCACAATCTGATTGCTTTCATCAGACAGCGTATTGCCGGTTCTAGTATTTTTTAAACCAACCGTGGCCGCAATATCGCCCGCATAAATTTCTGAAACTTCTTCACGTTCGTTAGAATGCATTCTCAAAATCCGACCGATTCTTTCTTTTTCTCCAGTAACGGTATTTAATAAATAAGATCCTTTAACCAAACTTCCCGAATAAACCCTAAAATAGGTTAAAGTGCCCACATAGGGATCAGTGGCAACTTTAAAAGCTAAAGCTGCGAAAGGTTCGGCATCTTCGGGTTTGCGCTCAACTTCCTGTCCGGTTTTAGGATCGCTTCCTTTTACCGGCGGCAGATCAATGGGGCTGGGCAAATAATTACAAACGCCATCAAGCATTAATTGTACGCCTTTGTTTTTCAAAGCCGAACCACAGAAAACTGGTACCAATTTATAATCTAGAGTTGATTTTCTTAAAACTCTGTTTAATTCTTCGATTGAAATTTCTTCCTTGGCCAGATATTTCTCCAGCAATTTTTCGTCTTCAGCCGCTACTTTATCCAAAAGTTTTTCCCGCCAAGCCTGGGCGTCTGCTTTTAAATTTTCGGGGATCTCTTCCTCTTTAATAATCTGCCCAAAATCTCCCTCAAAATAAATTGCTTTCATTTTCAAAAGATCGATCACTCCTTTGAAATTCTCTTCTTCGCCAATGGGCAGCTGCAAAGCCACGGCATTAGGAGTTAATTTTAACCAAATAGAATTCAAGCTTCTCTCAAAGGAAGCGCCCAAACGATCGAGTTTATTGATAAAACACATTCTAGGTACGTTGAACTTATCAGCTTGGCGCCAAACAGTTTCTGATTGCGGTTCAACGCCCGCCACGCCGTCAAACACCACTACCGCGCCGTCGAGCACGCGCAAAGAGCGCTGCACTTCGGCGGTAAAATCGATGTGGCCGGGAGTATCAATTAAATTAAAACGAAACTCATTTTCTTTTTTTTTCTCCAAATCCCGAGGGGTCCAAAAACAGGTGGTGGCGGCCGAAGTAATGGTAATGCCCCGCTCTCTTTCCTGCTCCATCCAATCCATAATGGCCGCGCCGTCGTGCACCTCGCCTATTTTATGCGACATGCCTGTATAAAAAAGCACGCGTTCAGAAACCGTGGTTTTGCCCGCATCAATGTGGGCGATGATGCCAAAATCCCTATATTTTTCAATAGCATAGGTTCGAGCCATAGTTTTTACCAACTAAAATGGGCAAAGGCCCGGTTAGCCTCGGCCATGCGATGCGTATCTTCTTTTTTCTTTACGGCCCAGCCCTGGTTGATCGAGGCGTCTATTAATTCTTCGGCTAATTTTTGGGCCATAGGTTTGCCTTTTTTGGCTTTAGCGCCTGAAATAATCCAACGAAGGGCTAAAGTCAATTTGCGATCGCCCCTTACCTCTCTGGGCACTTGATAAGTGGCGCCTCCAATGCGCTTGGATTTTAATTCCAATAAGGGCGAGGCGTTTTTCAAAGCCTGATCAAAGACCTCCATAGGCTCTTTTTTAGTTTTTTCTTTAATAAATTCAAAGGCGCCGTAAACTATTTTACGGGCGGTATTTTTCTTACCCTGCCTCATAATATGATTGACTAATTTTTCCACAATCACATTATTATAAACTGGATCGGGCTGAATTTCTCTTTTTTCTTTCTTTTTACTTCTCATATATATGTATTAAGCTTTTCTCTTGGTGCCGTATTTTGACCTCTCCCGCTTCCGGTTTTCTACGCCGCCGGTATCCAAAATACCCCGCACCACGTGATACCTGACACCGGGCAAATCTTTTACTCTGCCGCCCCGAATCATTACCACAGAATGCTCTTGCAAGTTATGGCCTTCGCCAGGAATATAAGCGGTTACTTCCATGCCATTGGTTAATCTTACTCTGGCTACTTTTCTCAAGGCCGAGTTTGGTTTTTTGGGAGTAATAGTAAAAACCTTCAAACATGTGCCTCTTTTAAAAGGAGAGGAAAATTTCCTGGGCCGATTCTTTAAAACATTAAATGCAAAAGTCAAAGCCGGAGTCTTGGATTTGGCCTTAACTCTTTTTCTTCCTTTTTTAATTATTTGTCTTATTGTCGGCATTTTGAAATTAAAAAAATAATTAAGCGCTAAGCGCTTACATTATAATGTAGCAAAAATATTTTTAATTGTCAACTCTATTAAAATCAAAGAAAAGGAAGGGGGAAATTAACGATGAAATTATAAAGCCAGGCTGAAAAATTAAAAATCCAGTCCAAGCCAAAGAAAATCAAGAAAAGAAGGATGAAAAATCCATACTGCTGTAAAAACATCTTGAAAGAATAAAAAGACCTATCGGGCAAAAAAGAAAACAAAATGTGCGAACCATCCAAGGGAGGTATTGGTATTAAATTAAATATGGCTAAAATAATATTATAAATAATAATAATGCTAAATAGCGCATATAAAGACTGTGGAATACTAATAAATCTTAATATTAGCCCAAAAAACAAGCTAATTAACAAATTAGTCCCGGGCCCGGCTAAAGAAACCTTCAAATTGCCCCATTTTTTATCGCGAAAGTTATACGGATTTACCGGTACGGGCTTAGCCCAGCCAAAAATTGGACCTTGGCCAGCAGTCGCCACGAACAAAAGCAAGGGTAAAATAATTGAACCGAAAGGATCAATATGCTTTACAGGATTTAAAGAAAGCCTGCCGGCCATTTTAGCCGTTGGATCGCCCAAAGACAAAGCCACGCTGCCATGGGCAATTTCATGGATAATAACTGAAAAGAATAACACCAATAAAGAAAATATCGTTAAAATAATTTCCATAATAACTTATTGTACCATGTCTTGAAAAAAAATAAATAATGTTGTAAAGTAAGCTATATGGCAAGACACTGCTTAATCTGCGAAAAAAAATCAATCATGACCTGGCGCTTGGTAAAACTTCGGGGTAAATACAACCCGACTACCAAAGTCAGAAAATATCCCAATCTCCAATGGGTTCGTATTCCTGTTGATATTAAAAAAGAGAGATACAAAGCTTTTGCCGGCAAAAGAATTTTAGCCTGCGCCAAATGCATTAAAGCTATTGGCAAAAGAAAATAACTTTGGCCCCCGGGCTGTAGTACAGCGGTAGTATACACCCTTGGGGTGGGTGCGACCCGGGTTCAACTCCCGGCAGCCCGACAAGACAAGTCAAATTTCGGAAGAGGTTACCTCGGGGCTTCGCCCCTCGACGTCTCCGCTTTGCGCCCTGCGCAAAACGGCAAATCGTCACGGTTCATAAAAATCCATCTGGACTTTCCGGTTTTGGCAAAGATTCGCGCCGACAATTTTAGAAACTAAGAGAATAATTTCATAGGATTTTTAAGCAGAATCTCGCAAGTGATTCTGTTTTTGTTTCGGGTCACGCACATTGACTCGTAGGACTGACTATACTATATTTACTGATATTATTAGGCATAGTGCTTGATACTTCTGCGGCACAATATTGCAGAGAACTTGTACATTAAGAGCTGAGAAAGGAAGGTAGATAAAATGAGTGACGATGTTGATGCAAAGATTCTGTGTAAAAAACCTATCGCGTTTGCTCCACCATGGGCGGGCATGGAAAGTTTCTTTCAGCTGGAACATTGGCGAGTCCGGGTCGGAAACCGTGAAGATGATCGTATAGTCTGGAAGCGCGGAGATTTTGTTATCGTAGTTGCAATAACAGACTCCGGGAATGTCGTGCTCAACCGTGAATACAAACAAGCGGTTGAACAGACACTGCTCTGCCTGCCAACGGGTGGAAAGAAAAAAGACGAAACACCCAAAGCGGCAGCTATCCGTGAACTGCGCGAAGAGTCTGGCTATACCAGCAGTACAGAGAATCATTGTCATGTTTTCGGGCCGTTTTTCAACTCACCCGATAAGTCCACTGAGCGGCACTACGTTGTAGTGGTGCTCGGAGCTGTGAGTGAAGGTTCACCTACGCCAGATGAATCCGAGACCATCCTCGGCACCCAGCTTTGTCCGGTAGATAAAACCAAGGACAAACTTATGATCGGCCTCCATCGTATGGCAATGGACATCGCAAGTGAGTTTCTTGCCAAGCGATGAGACGCTCGAACATGTCTTCTTTAGCGCCTTGCGGAATTCGTAATAAACGGATCAATCCATAAGGCGCTTTCTTTTTATCAACTTTCAAAGAACAAGCTTTACGAAAACAAATTTTTTCAGCTATTCTTTACTTGTATTTATTTTTGCAATTTCGCTCAAAATGAGCTCGCACTAAATTCAGAATACGCAACCAGATTAAACTTTTAAAAAACACGGAGCGATTAATTTATCGCCTGTTTTGCTTAATTAATTAACCTAAAACACTAAAACTACTCTGAGTATCCAAATCGGTATTTGAAAATATCTGATCTGACCGGGCCCTTTAAAATCATGTGCATTTCACACAATATATATTTAGCCGCCACGTTAAAATGACCGTCTCGCTTAAAGCGGCGGACCGAAACTAAAATTGGGTAAGATTTTAAAAATCCTAATTTGGCAACTTTTCCAGCGCGCTTGGCATAATCATGGTCTTCAGCTAATTTTAAGTCTTCATCAAAACCGTCAATTCTGTCGTGAACCTTTTTACGAATAAAAATACAAAATCCTGGAGCGTGCGGAAGTAAAAGATTAACTTTTCTTATATAAAAATTAGCCACCTGATGAAAAAGCCGGTCGATAATTTTTTCCGACATGGGACAAAAGGCACAAGTAGCCATGTCAAACTTATGCCTTTTGAATTCAGATAAGTTCTTTTTTAAAAAATCTGGCGCTGGTAATATAACATCGGCGTCTAAAAATAAAAGGGTGTCGCCCCGGGCCGCCAAAGCTCCGTTGTTACGGGCCTGAGACGGTGGTCCACCACTAACCACTTTTGCGTCATAAGAAGAAGCGATTTGGCGGGTACTATCTTTTGAATTATTATCAGCTACAATTATTTCAAATCTAACGCCCACTTGTTTGTTTATAGATCTTAACAAATTTGACAATGATTTTTCCTCGTTGAGTGTTGGTATAATAATACTTAATAATTTTTTATTCATATATTCACGCTTTAATTTAAAACAGGTAAAAAGTGTTTTATGGCGTTTTTTAAAAAACCGCCCCAACAAGAGGCGGATCTATCTTTTAGCAACTAAATGGCCCTCACGTACCTCTAGAAAGTTCTCTGGAAAAGATTCCAAGTGGGTGTCTAAGGTACGGCCCACAGGCCATACGCATTTCAGACTCCCCTAATATGTGTTTGTCCCAGAATCTTGCTAGAAGAAGCAGGGGCCACCTTTATTATATTATAGCGGGTTCGAGTGTCAATTAATTAAAGCCCTAAAACTTGAACTAATTGTTTAATCATGGCCAGCACTACCGGCGGCGCTAACAAGCTTACCGATTCCACGCCTTGATCGTCTTTTATCACCCAAGGCCGTTCTTTAACAACCGCTTTTTTACTCTTTTGGTCCCACTGATAATAATACTCGGGCGTGACTTCGTAATCGTCAACGTATTTTTTAGTTTCTTTTGCTGGCAAGGAATTTCTCAGATAAATTTTGGGTATACCGTAAAGCGACTGGGCTTGCTGTATCAGTTTTTCGTCTTTTTCCAGCCTATCTTTTATAGGAGCGGTGCCCAATTCATCACCTTCTTTCCCCACCATCCGAACTTGCTTACATGAAGGATTATCACACAATAAATAAAATTCTTTTTGCTTTTCATCGTATCCCACTTTGGAGGTTGGCAACAATTTCAAATTTCTCGAGGTTTGGCATTTAGGGCATACCCTTCTCCATTTGATTCTTTCATCAATAACCGAGGTGGGCACGTTGATTAAAATAAAAATGTCTTGGTCTTCCCGGTAACCAATTAGGTCTCGAAAAAATAAAGCGTAGGAAATCTGGTCCATTTCACGGGGAAAACCATCAATAAATATTGTTTTTTTGCCTCTTTTGGCAATTTCTCTTTTAGCTAAAGCCAAAACCAATTCAGTGGGCAATAAAGTTTTGGTGCTTCTTTTTTCCAAAGACTTAATAATGTCTTCTAGAGGCAACCAGCCACGGTAATTCTTTTTTAGAAAATCAATTAGCGCTTTTTTCTTCTTAGGATCAGCTACTTCCTTGTCTAGCAATCGCACAGTGTCGCCAATAGAGAGATGTTCAATTTTATCGGATGAAACTATTTCAGCCAACATTTTGGCGTAAGTCCCCTTGCCCGAATTCTTCTTGCCCATTAAGTAAGCAATAAAAGTGTTCTTTTTAAAATAATCCTTTAGTTTTTTTATTTCCTTGCCCGCTTTCAAATTAAAATAGGCGGCCCTTTCCTTGGGGTCGGCCAAATTGAATTTTTTGTTAAGGCCGGATGTCTTTGTTTTAAAAATTGGGAATTCGTTTTTTGTTGGCATATTATAGGTGTTTAAAAAATATATCTTATTCTATCAAAGATAATCATTTTGGCAAGAATGAAATCAAATTTTAAAACCCTGACCTAAAAAATAAAATTCTGAGCTGTTTCTGGTGGTGGCTCTGGGCCGTATTTTCTTAGTTAAATTAAACTGGGACTCAATATTTTTAATGAATTGGTTAGCTTCTTGGCTCTCAAAAATCTTGCACAAAAAAGCTCCCTTGGGATTTAAAGCCTCAAGGGCAACCTCAAAAGCTTTTTCGCTTAATTCCAAAGATTTACCCGCATCCAAAGATTTTACCCCGGTGGTCGAAGGCGCCGAATCAGATACCACCGTATCAAACTTTCCCAAGACAATTACTTCATCCTTATCAAGCTCTAAAATGCTCTTTTTTAAAAAAACCGCGTTGTCGGGAGTTTTAATCTTTAACTCTTCAATATCAATACCTTTTATTAAACCCGTCGGCCCGATTTTTGAACTAATATAAAGCAACCATGAGCCCGGGCTACAACCTAAATCCAAAACCCGATCCCCCTTTTTAAAAAGATGGTATTTTAAATCAATTTCTTGCAATTTATAAACAGACCTGGCAGGATAACCCTCTTTATGGGCTTTTCTGGTGTAATATTCGTCTTTTTTATCTTTACGATACATTTTGTTATTATAGCATTAAATTATTTAAAACTTTGGCAAAAAACTTCTTGCTCATCGCTAAAACAGGAAATATCGCCTGATTCATCTGTACGAAAAATATTAACTCCTTCAAGCGTTTGCAATACTTCAGGTGCTGGATGGCCGTAACTATTGTTTTGGCCCACCTGAATTACGGCAATGCTCGGCAAAACCTTACTGATAAAATCGGCTGAACTGGAAAATTTTGAACCATGGTGCGCTACTTTTAAAATATCTGCTTTTAAATCAACGCTTTCTAATCTTAATAATTCACTTTCAATTTCTTGGGAAATGTCCCCTGTAAAAAGAAAGCTTTTCTGACCAAAAACCAATCGGCTCACAATTGAAGTATTGTTACTATCTTCTTTTTGAACACCTTTTAAGTCCTGTAAAGGATATAAAACTTCCAGATAATTTTCAGCTCTTTTTGAAAAGAACACCTTTTGCCCAAATCTGGCACAATAAATATTAGCCCCCTCTTCTGCAATAACTTTTTCCCATTCTTTAAATTCGGAAGTATCACGCACCACTCCCGTCCATAAAATATTCTGCACTTGGTATCGTTTTAAAACCTCGATTAAGCCAGTTAAATGGTCTTTTTCCGGATGGGTTAAAATAAACAGCTCGATGGTTCTATCCCAAAAGGGCATTTTCTTGCCCAGCTTCTCCAAAATCAATGAAGATGGCCCGCCATCGATCAATATTTGACCGCTCCCAGAAACATTAATTAAGATCGAATCGCCCTGGCCAACATTAAAAAAATCGACCTCTAGATTTTTAAAACGGTTCTGTTCAAAAGCAATAATTAAAGCCAGGACATTACTTAAAAATAAAAAGGCTAGAATGTAAAAAACGGCTTTCTGGCTCTTTAGCATTCTCTAATTCTAGCAAAAAAGGGCATCTATTGCGATTTGACAAAAAAATATAAAAATTATATAGTATTATATTAACTAAAACTTGCTCTTATTAATTTAATACAGAAAGAGGTGCGAATAATGAATTTACCGAGAAAAATTAGAGAAGAAATACTTGTTAAAATGTATGGAAAGACAATAGTATGGGCTTACTTTTTAAACCAAAAAACCAACAAAGAGGATGAATACCTTCTCTGGGGTGGCGCCGATATTGCCACGATTTTACCCATAACAGAAAAGGGTAAGGTAATTACCACTGTTGAATTTATGCAGGGTGCCAACAAGCTCATTCACCAATTACCCGGCGGCTTAATTGACCCCAAAGAAACACCTGAAGCTGCTGTAAAAAGGGAGCTGCTTGAAGAAACTGGATATAAAGCCAAAAGGATTATCCGTCTTGGCAAGCCCGTATGGGAGAACTGCCGGAATTCCCGAACAAAAACATATCTCTTTTTAGGTCTTGATTGCCAAAAGATCCAAAAACCCAATCCCGAACAAACCGAAC
>CAZVLR010000004.1:0-58725 GCA_964628095.1 uncultured Candidatus Saccharibacteria bacterium
CAAGACTGATTTCCGGCCAAAAGGGCAAGGACAGAATTTCTTGAACGGCTAATTCGGTTTTGGGCAAATCCCCTTTTTTATAGCCCAGTTTTTTATAGCCTGACTGCAAATGCACGGGAATGGGATAATGAATCATGGTGTTAATGCCGGCTTTTAATAAATACGCCTGAAGTTTTTCCCGGTTTTTTGCCTTAATAACATAAACGTAAAAAACGTCTTTTTGCCCAGGTTTCTTAATAGGCAAAGCAATAGACAGGCCTTTTAACAATTTTTTGTAATTCTTGGCCGCCTTTTGGCGCAGCTTTATCCAATCTGGCAAATATTTCATTTTAATCCCCAAGATCGTCCCTTGCAGCGCCTCCATGCGGAGGTTAAGGCCGAATTCCGAATGGTGATATTTTTTCTCTGAACCGTGGTCGCGCAATATTTTCATTTTTTCGGCCAATTTTTGATTGTTTGTTACCACCGCCCCTGCCTCTCCCATAGCACCCAAAACTTTGGTCGGATAAAAACTAAAACAACCAATATCGCCAAAAGACCCGGCCTTCTTTCCAAAAAACTCGGCGCCGTGCGCTTGGGCACAATCTTCCACCACGAACAATTTATGTTTTTTGGCGATCCTTAAAATCTTGTCCATTTCGCAGGTTTTTCCAAAAAGATGCACGGGTAAAATTACTTTGGTTCTTTTATTAATTTTGGCTTCGATTTTAGCCGGATCCATATTAAAAGTTTTTGAATCAATATCGACAAATACCGGTTTTAATCCCAAAAACATAACCGCTTCAATGGTCGCCACAAAAGTGTTGGCTACGGTAATAACTTCGTCTCCTTTTTTTAAATCCAGCGCCATTAAAGCCAGAATTAAAGCCGAGGTGCCATTATTCACGCCCAAAGCGTATTTTGCACCGCAAAACTTGGCAAAGTCCCGCTCAAAGCTTTCAGTTTTGGGGCCTAAAATATAAAGTCCGGAATCTAAAACCGCTCGGGTTTCTTTCTCGATTTCTTTTTTTATCGTTCGGTATTGTTTTTTAAAATCAACAAAGGGAACCTTCATAAATTATTGTTTTTCCTTTAAAACCTTGGCCGGATTGCCAGCTACTACAAAACCCGGCTTTACGTCTTCTAAAACCACGCTCGCCGCCCCCACCAAAGCCTTCTCTCCGATTACCACGCCGCACATTATCGTTGCCCCGCTGCCAATGGAAGCGTCTTTTTTAACTGTGATTTTTACCACCTGCCAATCTTTTTCGGTTAACAGCTCCCCGGATTCGGTTGCCGATTTGGGATATTTGTCGTTGATAAAATTAACGTTGTGCCCGACAAAAACATTATCTTCAATAGTTACGCCTTCGCAAATAAAGGTATGGCTGGAAATCTTGCAGTTTTTTCCGATTTTCACGCCTTTTTGGATTTCCACAAAAGCACCGATCTTGGTATTGTCGCCGATTTCGCAGCCGTACAAATTAACAAAGGGCCCGGCAATTTCCACATTCTTTCCAAGTTTTACGTCTTCTTTTATAATCTGAAAATCTTTTGGATTCATATTTTTAAATTTTATGAAATTAATATTTCCCGGCCTTTTTCTTTTACGGATTCGCTGATCGCTTCTAAAAGTTTGGCAACCCTTAACCCGGCCTCGCCATTGCTAAGCGGCTGCTTTCTTAAATTTACGCAATCAACAAAATGCTGGGCAGCTTTTTTCAAAGTTTCGGTCTGATCGATTTTAGGAATTACAATATCTCCGCTCCGGTATAAGGGCGCAAAGGGCGTCACCTGCGAAGGGTTAACATCGATGCCCTTATCGTAAATTCTTATTTTTTCATCAGATTCAACATCGTTGTATAAAACCATTTTCTTGCTGGCGCCAATAATGGTTTTTCTGATTTTTAAAGGCGACAGCCAGCTCACCCTGACAAAGCTGATAAAATCGTTCTCGTGCCTGATATTAATAGAGGCAGTCTCGCTTTGATTTTGGCTAATATGATTAAAGCTTAAAGCTGAAACGGCCAAAGGCTTTTGGGAAAACAAATAATCAATGATCGACAAATCATGGACGGCCAGATCCGAAATCACATTAGCGTCGGACCTAATTAATCCCAAATTAATCCTTTCAGAATCATAGTAATAAAGCTTGCCTAATTCATCCTTATCAAGCAAATCTTTGATTTTTTGCACCGCGCCCGAATAAATAAAGGTGTGATCCACCATTAAAATCCGCCCTTTTTCTTTTGCCAAATCTATCAATTCTTTAGCTTCTTTGGAATTCTCCACCATGGGCTTTTCAATTAAAACATCCTTTTGGGCCAAAAGCGCGGCTTTGGCGATTTTAAAATGGGTCGAAAGCGGCGTAGCAATACAAACAGCTTTAGTTTCCGGATCGTCTAGCACTTCCTGATAATCAGTGGCTAATTTTGCAGCCGGATATATTCGGTTCAAATGCGCTAATTTTTCGTGGTTTTGATCACAAATGTATGAAATTTCAACCTCGGGTAACTGGAAAAAATTACGCGCCAAATTCGGGCCCCAATAGCCATAACCAATAAACGCTATTTTAATCTTTGAATTTTGATTTTCCATAAAATTAATTGTTAAAACCTATAATTTTAAATATTTCATTAAACCTTTTTTCATAAGTATGGTCTTTCATCGTTCTTTCGTACCCGGCTCTGGCAATTATTTCCCTTTCCTGTTCGTGATTTAAATAATACTTTATCTTTTTGACCAAATCCTTAAAATTTTTGAAAATAACCAGTTCTTTACCGTTTTGGTAATAATCTTTAAAATTATCGGCGTCGTCGGTTAAAAGAAAACCGCCGCAACCCAAAACTTCAAAAGACCGGCAATGAATCTGGGGCCTAAGCGAACCCAAAAAAGATTTAAAGTTATCGGGCCAGTTTTTAGGATTATTAATTTTTAGCTTTCTCTCGCCTCTTTCGCCCCGATGCTTTAAAAAAATCGATCCGAATTTTTTTAAAAGAGAGCCTGAGCTCATATTAAAATTAAGGTTTATCTTACTTTGCGAAAAAACTTTGGGCATATCCTCTTGGGCTAAAACGCCCGAAGGCCAACCATAGCCCCAACATTGAACGTTAATTCCCGCTTCTTTTAATTTTTTAACCATTCTCCCTCTTACGCTGTGGGGTTGGCCGATAAAAGTAACGTCGTAAATTTTGGGCAGATCCTGTTTTTTATAATAAAAATGGTTGCAGCCATATTGGGAGTGAATCACGTTTTTATAGCCGATTTTTTGGTATTTTTTAAAAGACATGGAATCAGCCGTTACCACCCAGTGAAAATATGGGGCGATTTTTTTGGAAATAGCGTCGAACATCCAACTGTCGTCGCTCACCCACCACAAAGTCTTAGCATTCACTTTTTCAGCCATGTTTTTCATTTCCCTTAAGGTGCTTTGGGCCAGCTCCCCCTCCAAAAAGAAAACAAGCTGGGGTTTTTCTTCCGAAATTATCTTAAAAAGCTTTTCTTTTACTATCTTTTGGTTCTCGCCCAAAGAAATTAAAGCTTCGTCTACGCCAAAAAAGATTACCTGGTTACCGGCATTATTCATTTTCAAAAGAGCATCATAAAAATTATGGTAGCCATAATTCGGCCCCCGCTCGGGCTCGCCCCTTTTGTATCTGTTGCTGATAAAAAGTATCTTCATATATGTTAATCCTTGAAAAACTCTTTTATGGCCTCACAAATAGCTATTATCTCTTCGTCTTTTAAAAAAGAAGAAGAAGGTAGCCATAAACCGCGCTCGGAAATATCTTGTGAAACTTTAAAATCTCCTTTCACCCAAGAATAAGGCGGCTGCGTGTGAATGGCCGGATAAAAGGGCCTCGTGCCAATTCCCTGCTCTTTTAAAAATTTAGCTAATTCATCTCTTTTGTCCTGCGCAACCAAAATATCAATAAACCAAGGAGCAGTATCCTGCAAATCGGTTTTAATAAATTCTATTTCTTTAACGTTTTTTAATAAATCCCGGTAAATCTTATAAATTTCTTTTTTCCGTTCAACCCGCCAAGCTAATTTCTTCATTTGTTCAATGCCGATTACCGCCTGCAGATCGGTGAACTTAAAATTCAAGCCCATAACCTCGTGATAATCGATACCGGCTTGAGCCCGGCCAAAATCTTTTATTCTGAGCATTTTTTGATAAAAAGCCTCGCTGTCGGTTACCAAAGCTCCGCCCTGGCCGGTAGTGATGATTTTGGGCGAACTAAAAGAAAAACTTCCAATATCACCAAAGGTACCCAAATGTTTGCCTTTGTATCTTGAACCCAAGGCCTGGGCCGCGTCTTCGATTAAAAATAAATTGTGCTCTTTGGCTAAATCAACGAATTTTTCCACTTCCGGGCAACGGCCGTTAAGAGCAACTAACATAATGACTTTGGTTTTTTTGCCAATGGCAGCTTTTGTTTTTTCCAAATCAAGGCACAAATTTTCCTTATTAATATCGACAAAAACCGGCTTGGCTCCGGCCAACACAATGGCATTGGCTGAAGCGATCATGGTAAAATCTGGTACAATAACTTCGTCTTCTTGTTTTAAATCCAACGCCAGCAAAGCCGTTATCAAGCTAACGGTTCCATTGCTTACAACCAAAGCGTATTTTGAGCCAACATAATCAGCGATCATTTTTTCGAATTCCCTGGTCTTTTTAAACTCGGTCAGCCAGGCGCCCGAATCCATGTATTCGGCCACGGCCTTTTTTTCTTCTTCTCCGATCCAAGGCTCAATCTGATTTATTTTTTTAATTAAGTTGTTCATTTTTGTGCTTTTACATTAAGACTAATTAAAATCCCCTTGTCTTTTTGCATATGGGGAATATAGGCCTGTGAAAAATCATCGTAATCTTTATGGATGGTTTTTTGCCAATCGTAACGACTGACGTTTTTAAAGCCGGCTTCCTCCAAAACTCTTTTTAAAGATTTGAAGTCGTAAACGGTTTTGTGGTAAATAAATTTTTTACCCTTCTTGGTTTTTATTTCAATCCGGCCGTAAAGCGGCCCCAGCAGCCCCCGATGGTCCAGGTTTTTCTTGTATTTTAAATAAACCCTAACCATAGCCTCAAAATCGGGCACGGCCAGAAAAAGAAACCCGCCCGGCTTTAAAACGCGCCGCCACTCCCTTAAAACTTGCCGGGCTTCCTGGCGATCAAAATATTCAAAGGCATGGCAGACGTAAATTAAATCAACCGAATTATTACCAAACATAGGCAGGCTGGAAATTTCGTGCTGGTAATCAATATGGGAAAAACTGTCTAAATCAATATGAATAAAGCCTGGAATATGTTTTTTCCCGCAACCCAAATGCAGCTTTATCTCTTTATTTTTTAATTGTCCGCTTTTTTTATTTTTCATAGAATTTTCTTTTATCTTTTTCAACGCCCGCGTAAGGGCCGTTTTTTACTTCAAAAACCTGGGTATTATCTTCTAAAATTTCAAAGTCGTGGCCGCCGGCCAAAAAAACTATAATATCGTCCTCGGTTAAAATAATGTTCTCCATCAAATTATCCTGCTCGTCATAAATCCCCGACTTTATCTTTCCGCTTTTTAAATAAACTGCTTCCTGGGTTCTTTGGGCCGCCCTTTCAAAAATTAAGTGGTTGTGCCCCTTTATCTTCTGCCCTTTTTGGTATTTCCAGGTGCCCAATTGAATAAAGTCTTCTTCTTTATTATAAAAATTCAATCCTTCGGGATAATCGCCCGACCTTAAAATAATCGCCAATAAATCCCCTTCCTTGCTATAAATTTTCTCTGTTTTTGTACCATTCATAAGTTTTTTTTAAGCCCTCCCCCAATGAAGTTTGGGCAGAAAAACCGGTTAATTGTTTAATCTTGGTTAAATCCGGACACCTTCTTTTAACCGAACCCTTTGGCGCCTCATGGATTTCCATATTCTTGGGATGAAAGCCAAATAAATCAAACATTTTTTTGGCTAAATCCAGCATAGAAATTTCTTCGCTGTTTCCAATATGAACAATTTCTCCGTTAGTCTTTTCCGATTCCATAACCAGCTGTGTGGCCCTTACCGTATCGTCGATATAACAAAAAGACCGGGTGGCATCGGCGCCAAAAATTTTAAAGGGATCTTCCTGTTTAATAATTCTGGCCAAAAATTCTGGTATCACGTGCTCGTTTCCCATGCGCGGGCCGTAACTGTTGTGATAACGCACAATGCTCATGGGGAAATTATAAGCCCGGCTCCAGTTCACAAAAAGCAACTCGCCGATAATCTTGCCGCCGCCGTAAGACCACCTGGGATTTAAAACGTCGTCGACGCATAGAGGCACGTTTTCGGGTGTGGGCAAAGGACCACCGGTTAAACTAATATAAGAGGCATAGCCCTCGTTGGAAGAAGTAAATAAAATCTTGCCTCTTTTCTGTTCTTTAAACCATTCCAAAATATTCAACACGCCTTGTACTCCCACCTTTAAAACTTCCTGGGGCTTTTCGTAAAAGTTTTTGGTGCCGTTAACGGCGGCCAAATGATAAACGTAATCGTAGCCCGAACCTAAGCGATTAAACTGCGAAAAGTCGGTAATGTCTAATTCGACAAATTTAACGTTGGGCTGCTCCAGGAGCGCTTTTACCTCTTTATCCATTTTGCCGCGGGACAAATTATCGGCAATCACCACCTCCTGTCCTTGTTCTGATAAGGATTTGGCTAAAAAATATCCGACCGTACCGCAGCCGCCTGTAATTAAAACTTTTTTGTTCATATTTTTAAATTATCTCCTATTCTAAATATTTTAATATTTTCTTCTTTTAAAACTTCTAAATTTTTTAAGTTATGCCAGCAATCAACAATAAGCAAAGGGCGGCCGGCCTCCTTTAAAACCTTTGCGGCATCAATCTCGATCAGGTCGACATGATTGGTTAAAAATATGGCTACGTTCACACCCTTTACGCTTTGCCACAAATTTTTTGAAACTTTATTGCCGGCAAAATATTTGGTTAAAGGATCGTAAAAAGTAAAACTCGCCCCTTTAAGCTTATTTTTCAGCTCTTGGTAAACATCCAATGCTGGAGAATTTCTGATATCGTCGGTGGCCGGTTTACCTTTAAAGGCTACGCCCAACAAAACGATTTTTGGGTTTTTAATTTTGTTCTTTTTAATAAATTTTAGCGCTTCAAAAGCAACCCTTAAGTTGGCCGATTTATTCCTTTCAATTGATGCATTAATAACAGAAGTGCCAACCTTGTTTTGATGCGCAAAATATTTTAATATCTGCGGATCTTTTGACAGGCAGGGACCGCCCGCACCCAGGCCTGGCAAAAACAGATTGGTTCTGGGATAGGTATAATTTACGGCTTTAGCCAGCTCATAGCTGTCAATTCCCGTTTTTTCACAGATATTGCCGATCTCGTTTCCAAAAGCAATATTGGTAGCGCGGTAAACATTATCGACACACTTGCACATTTCCGCTATTTCTAAAGAAGAAACCTTAAGCACTTTGCCGCCCAGAATTTTGATTATTTTTGCGCCTCTTTCCAAACTTTCTTTGCTAATCCCCCCTACGATTTTGGGCAAATTATAAAGCTCGTATAGGGCTCGGCCTTCAACCGTTCTTTCTGGGCAAAAAACCACATAAAAATCTTTGCCGGCTTTCATTTTTGATTTTTTCTCCAGTTTCTCGGCAAGTTTACGGGTTAATCCCGGCATTACCGTGGATTTGAACATAATAAGCTGGCCTGGTAAAAGCTCGCCCCCGATCATATCAACCACGTTATCCAAATAGCTAAAATCGGGCTGGTTGTTATTTTTTAAAGGTGTGCCGACCGTTACTAAAATTGTTTGGCATTCCTTTACGGCTTTTTTGTAATCGCTGGTAAACTCTATGTTTTTTCTATAGCGGGCCAAAGCATCATTAACTCCGGGTTCGTAAATATCGGTTTTATAAGTTTTTTTCAATTTCTGTATTTTTTTCTTATCCACGTCAATCCCCAACATTTGGCAGCCGCGGCTGGCAAAAGCAGCGATTAGAGGCAAGCCAATATAACCCATGCCCATGATTCCGATTTTTTCTTTTTTATTTTTTTTCATAATTTAATTTTAATAAGGGTTTTAATACAAACAGAGTGGCAAAATAAATAAGGACTGAAAGAGCAATCAAAAGAATAATATGAACCTTTAAGATCAAAGGGTTAATGATTAAAAAATACATTACGCCGCTGGAAATGGCCGAGGCCAAAAAACTGAATAAAATATTAAAGTTAAATGGTTTTACCGTGGTAAATTTTATCAACAAATAAATTAGCAAAAAAAGAATTACAATATTTGCCGCTAAACTCGACCAGGCGGCCCCGTAAAGGCTGAATTTTGGAATTAAAATTAGGTTTAGTAAAACATTTATAACTGCTCCGACCAACACCGCCCAAAAAAGCTTTTTTTGCTGGTGAGCGGCAATTAAGGCCTGGCGCGAGGTATCGTAAAGGAAAACCACCCCCACCATCAAAATTAAAATCTGGAAAGCCAAAGCTGAGGGCGCGTAAACTTGGCCATAAAAGAAATCTATAATCTGGGGCGCCAAAACCACGCCGCCCAAAACCAAAGGCAAAGCGAACACAACCATGGTTTTGGTTTCAAAGTCCCAAACCCTCTGGAAGTTTTCCTTTTCCTTGTAAAGCTTGCTTAAAACCGGGAAAAAGCTCTGGGAAAGCAGAACCATGGGCATTAAGGTTAATTTGCTGATTTTAACGGCGGCATTATACCAGCCGTTAGCGCTCATCTGGCCCAAGTAGCCCATAATTACCGAATCGATTTGGTTATAGGTAGTAGTTACCAAGCCCACCAAAGCCATGGGCCAGGACAAAGAAAACATTTTGCGCCAGATCTTTTTGTCAAAGCTTAAAGTTAAACGATGTATTTTAAAATGAAAGAACAGGATAACAGCTAATAACAGGAAAAAGGCTTCGGCCAGATAAGCATAGCTTAAATTAACCAAAGAGGGAAAATTGAAAATAACGAAGAAAACGAAAACAACCGAGAGCACAGCGTCCAAAATTCTGGCGGCCGATTCGTATTGCATCTGTTGCCGGGCCCTGAAAAAAGCATGGAAAATATCAATGGGCACGCCGAATAAATTATAAAGGGCTAAAATCCAGATCGCCTTTCTGACAATGGGGTCGGGCGTAAGAAAAAAGGAGCTGATAACCAGCAAAAACGTTCCGCCCAGGCCCAATAAGATTTTTAAAGAAAGAAAGTCAGAATACTCTTTTTCCTTTTCTTTATCTTGAGATAATTCCCGGGTGACAATCTCAGGCGATACAAAGCCGGGCAAAATGCTGAATAAATACATTACCGAAATGGCAAAATTAAACTTTCCGTATTCGGCCGCTCCTAAAATACGGGCCACGTAAATGAACAAAATAAAAATTAAAACCTTGTTAACCACTTCAGCCAAACCCAGCCAAAGGCTGTTTTTAAAAATCGTCTGGCCAGTGCTTTGGTTTTGGAATAAAAATGTTTTAATGTCTTTAAAATTCTTGATTTTCATAAAATTATGCAGGCATTGCCAAAGGCGGATTATTCTTTTCAAATTCTGCTACTTTTAACTTCATTTTTGATGAAACTTCTTTTTCCTGATTAAAAACATTATTTTTTTCTCCCGGATCCTTTTCCAAATTATATAACTCTTCAACCCGGCGAATCTTATCAAAAATGTATTTCCAAGGACCATCTTGGCAAGCAATGTTATAACGACCGAATCTTTTTTTAACCTGCTCTGCATTCATCTCGCTCGTGCCAAAATGGGAAGAAGCCTGAAAATAAAGAGGATGGGTGGGAGATAAAAACAAATCCCCGCCTTTAAAAGACTTGGGCTTTTCTATTTCCAAAAAGTTCAAAATCGTAGGTGCTAAATCTATTAAGGAAACCGGGTAATCGATAATTTTATGATTTTCCCCAGGCAACTTTATTAAAAGCGGCACTTTAACGTTTTCCTGGTAAAGCCGGCAGCTAAAGTGCGATACCCCGCCCCGCTCGAAAAATTCCTCCCCGTGATCAGAAGTTAAAATAATTAAAGAATCCTGGTAGAGGTTCTCTTTTTTTAAAAAATTAATAAAGCTGCCGAATTCCTGGTCAAAACACTCCACGCCCTGTTCATATAAATCAATAGTTTTTGAAAAATATTTTCCAAAAAACTTTCTTAATTTACCCTTTTTAGGATAGTCATTCAAATAATTAACATAGCTGCCGGCCACCGCTTCGTCAAAATCGCAAAAGTTATTGGCCTCGTAACTGGCCTTGGAAATATACGGACCGTGCACATCCATGTAATGAACCCAAAGGAAAAAGGGGTTTGAATCGTTTTTTACCGAAAGAATAAACTCTTTGGCGGTTTTGTTAATCTGGCTGGCTTTTACTTTTAAACCAGTTTGTAAAATACCTTCCTTGTCTTTAGCGTATTTTATCTTAAAGAAAGTTTGAGGCGAAAACGTAAGTAAGAAATTCTTAAAAATTTCTTTTGAAAAATCTTTTACGGGGCTTTTTTGCGCTAATTTACCGGTTGCCAGAACATTATCTTCAAAGTAATCCCAGCCCTGGTTATAGCCAAAAAGCCCGGAAAGAAAAGGATTGGCATGAAAAGCGGCGGTATTGTAGCCGGCCCCCTTTAAAACTTCGCTTAAAAGAAATCGCGGCTTTTCTATTTTATGCGGCCCCTGATAATCCAAAGGATAGGTGGAAGTTAAAACACTCGGGAAAACATAGGGCGTGGAAGGACCCGTAGAAAAAGCATTGGTAAAAACTGCGCTTTCTAAAGAAAATTTATCCATGTTCGGGCTAATTTTTTTCTCACAACCCAAAAACCCCAGGCGGTCGGCCCTTAATGAATCGATTGTTATTAAAATGATATTAGAATACTTTTTCACCTTTTTTTAAAAGCGCCAAGGGCGGATTTGTTTTTTCAAATTCCTTGACTCTTTCTCTCATTTCAAATAATGTTTTCTCATTTTTAAAAGCAAGATTGGCCCTTTCTCCCGGATCCTTTTTAAGATCGTAGAGCTCTTCTTTTTCGTTTCCGTGGTTAATAATATATTTCCAGTTTTCTGACTGGCAGGCAGCCCGGCATTCGGTAAACTTTTCTACCTCTACCCATTTTTCAATTTTATCTTCTCCCGCCCAGCCGGACTGATGAAAAATTATCTCCCGATCATAATTAAAAAGATTTTTACCTTTAAATGCGCCGGGTACATTAACGCCCGATAATTCGCAAAGCGTAGAGGGTAAATCGATTAAAGATACTTTTTTTGTAATTTTTTGGGGCGATTTTCCAGGAATTTTGATTAATAGAGGCACCTTCAACAATTCATTGTAAAGTTTATCGGTAATGTGGTCTGTGCCTTCGTGCTCTAAAAATTCCTCCCCGTGGTCGGCCGTTAAGCAGATAATGGAATTATTATAAAGATCGTTCTTTTTTAAAAATTCCAGCAATTCTTTTATTTTTACATCCAGTTTTTCTACGGCCTGATCGTAAAGATTAATGCTGTATTTAAGGTGCTTTCTGGCGAATTTTTTAAAAATGAAATTTGAGGAAGCATAATAATCGGAGGCGAAAACTGGCAAAACAATGGCTAAAAAATCTAAAAAGGAAACGTTTTTCTCCTCGGGAAAATCGTTATAACGGTGTACATCCATGTAATGAACCCAAAGAAAAAAGGGCGCCTGCTGGATTTTCATGGAAAAAATGCAGTCTCTGATGGTTTTATCAAAAGAAGCGGGGCTAATTGCCGATTTGTCGCTCTTGGAAACTTTTTTTGAGGCTTTGATTTTATACTTTAAATAAAGAGTCCAAAAGAAGAAAATCGGAATGGAGTTAAAGGTTATTTTAATAAAAGCGTTAATCAGGGACTGGCGGAAAGAAAAAGCAACGCCTTTTCTTTTGCTGATAATCCCTTTTTCAGGAGAAAAAATTATGTTTTTGGGAGGATTAAATAACTCTTCAAAAAAATCCCAGCCCTGGTCATAACCAAAAAAACTGGAGAGGTAGGCACTGGAATGAAAGGCCGCAGTGCTATATCCCTGCTCTTTTAAAACCTGGCTTATCATCACTCTCGGTTTTCCAATTTGTCTCGGCCCCATATAATCCAAGGGATAAGTAGAAGTTAAAATTGACGGGAAAGAATAGGGAGTACCGGGCCCGGTGGCAAAAGCATTGGTAAAAACCGCTGATTCTTGGACCAATTTGTCAATATTCGGACTAATATTTTTCTCATAACCCATAAAGCCCAAGCGGTCAGCCCGCAAGGCGTCGATGGTGATTAAAATGATATTTGGTTTGTTCTTCATAAAATATTGCCAACGGCAATAATTTTTCCCTTATTTTTTAAAACGATCTTTCCCAAAATTGTTTTGCCGCTTGAATCAAAAACAACCGGCTTTTCCAAAAAAATATTGTAGTTAGTTTTTGTTCCTTCTTTGGCTGATTCTAAATCCTGCAAAATACCTGAAACCTGGGCCGTACCGCATTCTAAAATTAAGTCGGCTTTTGAAGGTTTTTCAATCCAAAAAATCTCACCGGCCAATTTGTTGCTGGTTAAAAACTGCCCTGGTTCTAAAACGCCGACTGATCCCCGAAAAACCGGTAAGGAGTTTAAAACAACCAAGCCAATATTCTGCCCGGCTTCGGCTTTTTTAATCTCTCCCTCGGAATCGCGGATTTCCTGAATTTTTAATTTTTGGTTTTGGGGTAAAAAAATTATTTCCTGGCCAATATTTACTTGGCCAGTTTGCACCTGGCCCACCAAAACTTCCTGGCCGGCTTCCTCGTATTTATCCTGAATTAAAAAGCTAAAAGGCAGCTTTGAAAAATCTTCGAGTCCGGCAATTTCTCTCTCTAAATACTCCATTATTGTCGGCCCCGTATACCAAGATGTCTGGCTGGATTTTTCAACAACGTTATCGCCGCCTCGGGCTGAAATCGGAAAAAACTGTATCTTTTCTAAATTATAGCCAATCTCCTTTAAAATCTGTTCTATCTGGCCCTTCATTTCTTCAAAGGCAGATTGTTTAAATTCAATAGAATCCATTTTATTAATTGCCACGCCCAGCTGCAAAATGCCCAATAATTTGGCAATTTCCAAATGCTGCCGGGTTTGCTCTTCAATGCCCTCCTGAATGGAAGCCAAAAGTATGGCGCCCTTGGCATTAGACGCACCGGTTAGCATGTTAGCAATTAATTCGGCATGGCCCGGCACGTCTATTAACTGGTAATTCCTTTCTTTACCCTTTAAAAAAGCCCGGGTGGTATCCATGGTCATTTCCCGCTCTCTTTCTTCTTTAAAGCTATCCACCAAATGCGCTAATTCAAACTGCCGACCGCAGCTTTCATCCACCTCTTTTACTTCCTGGTAGCGGCTTTCTTTTATAGACTTGGTATCCAAAACCAGCCGCCCAATTAAGGTAGATTTGCCGTGGTCTTTATGGCCGATTAAAACAATGGGTATTTCTTGCATGAGCTTTAATAAAAGGCAAATTAAGAATTAAATATATTTTATGTGTAACCAAGGTCTCTCAACCTTTTCATTATTTCTTCTCGCACTACGCCTCTCCCTGCTCGTTCGTGCGCGTTCGGATCGGGATTTTTTTCCGTACAAACCACGCAACCCAAGGAAGTATAACCTCTGGCATAAAGCGGGTTGCATTCAATATTGTACTTTTTAACGTAATCTAGAATATCTTTTTTCCTCCAGAATAAAAGAGGGTGAACCCTAAGATGATCTGGATTTTTTCTGGGCGAGAAGAAAACTTCTTTGGCCCGCTCTTCGTGCTCCACACCCCGCAAGCCCACAAAAAAGGCTTCAAAGCCAAAATCTCCGATCGCTTTCATCATCGGAGCTATTTTGTGATAGCCGCAGCAAATAGCGGTAAAATCCGCTGTTTTTAAGCCGTATTTATCTATCAACTTTTCCAATTTGTCTTCCTCGGCTTTAACAGTGTGGAAGTTTTTTATATTCCATTCCTTCACCACTTTGTTGATGAACTCGTAGGTTTCTGGAAATTCGTGCTGGGTATCGACAAAAACAATCGGCGTGTTCTCGGGCAAAAAAGGCAAAGCCAAATGCATTAAAACCAAACTGTCGGTACCGCCGCTAAACCCCAAACCGATTTTAGGGTATTTAGCCAAGGCTTCTTTTATGATTTCTTGCGATTTGGCTACTTTTTCCTCCAAAGGAAGGTCTAATAAAGCCCGCGCTTCGGGAATCATTAGCTCTTCGCAATTTTTTGTCCTTTGTTCGGTAAAATCTATTTTTTGATTTTCCATAATTTTAATTAATTTATTAATGTTTTATTCGACCTTTTAAATTGCTTACATATATCCTAATTCTCTTAATCTCTGCATTACGTATTCTTTTTCTTTATCCAACTCCCGGCCGCTTCTTTCCCCCACCTGGCTGATTTTCAATTCTTCGATAATCTTATCGATATTGTCGGCATTAGATTCGACCGGATGGGTAACTTCTTTGTAACCCAAACTCCGGAATCTTTTGCCGTCTTTGGCTAAATATAAAGGGTTAAAAGGAAGGTTTTTTTCCTTGGTATACTCCCAAATATTCAGCTCGGTCCAGTGAAGCAAGGGGTGGATGCGCACGTGCGAAGCGTCGTCAAACTCTGAAACGTAACTGAAGATTTCTGGCGGCTGATTCTCAAAATTCCATTTAAAATCCTTGTTTCGAGGCGAAAAATATCTTTCCTTGGCCCGAATGCCGTGCTCGTCTCTTCTTATAGAAACAATCAAAGCGTCAAAACCTTTTTCATCAAGCATTTTTTTCAAAGCCTCGGCCTTATTCAACCCTTCGGTGGTGCCAGAAATGCTGTCGGCTTCAGGATTAACTTTACCGACTAAAAGATTCAAGTTCCAATCTTTAGCGAGCTTATCTCTAAAAGCATACGTTTCATCAAAATCGTGGCCGCTGTCCAGATTAATCACCGGGAAGGGAATTTTCCCAAAAAAAGCCCTCTGGCACAAGTAAAGCATGCAGGTGGAGTCTTTCCCCATAGACCATAATACCGCCGGGTTTTTGAACTTAGCCCTTACCTCTCTTAAAATATATATGCTTTTTTGCTCTAGTTGTTGAAGATTAAAATCCATATTTTTAATTATTTACTTTGTTTGATATTTTAAAATTAAATCCAGGCCTTTTTTATTTTTAAAATATTTCTTTAAAATTTTGGCGTTGGGCACAATGCAGTGGCCGCCAATGCCGCCCCTGGGAGAAAAAAGCACGGGCCTAACCACCTGGGGCATGCCTAATTTGGCATAGCCTTCGTTGTAGGTTTTGTTAAAATCGCGAACGGCAGCTTCAAAATTAACCCCGAATTTTTTGCACATTTCTGCCATTTCAGCGTGCCAAGCAATACAAACACCGTAATAAGAAGTATCCAGTAACTTTCCCAGTTCAGTAGTTGAAGACGGATAAAAAACCTTAGTCTTAATACCTAAGCTTTCAAGGTGCGATTGGGCCGCCTTACCTGCTTCCTGACTGTCGGCGCCAATATATTTCACAAAGGTTTTAACGCCCTCGTATAAATAAGGATGGATACCCCTAATCGGGCTGTGCACCACATTGATTCTTTTTGAAATCGCTTTAGCAATTTTTTTAGTGGTGCCCGGAATAATTGTAGAATGAATAATAACCAATTCCGGATTTGTAGATTTTATTTCCTTTAAAGCGGTTGATATAAATTTGTCGTTCCAAGGAATGCAAACATGCAGAATTTGAACGCCTGAAAAATCGTCTTTTCTTTTTAAGTCTTTTATTAAGGGTTTTTTATAAAATTTGGCGATGGCCTGCCCCACTTCCCCAAAGCCCAGAATTCCCACTTTTTTTTGCGCTTTATTATTTTTCATATTTTTATTGCCATTTTTTAATCGCCCTTGAATAACGTTCAAAAGTCCCGCAATCAGACCAGGAACCTTCAAATTTAAAACCGGCCAGCTTTTTTTCTTTAGCTAAATTGGGGAAAATCTCTTTTTCCACCATGCAGAATTTAGGCCCTTGGTGGTAATCAAAAATACCGGGGTTAAAAAGATACAGCCCGGAATTAATGTATTTTGAAGGCGGGTTTTCCGGCTTTTCCAAAAACTCCTTAATCAGGCCCCGCTCGCACAAAACCACGCCGTAATCAGAAGGATTGGATACTGAAACCAATGCTAAGGTGCCCAAAACTGGCTTTTCTTTATGAAAAGAAGCCATTTGTTTTAGGTTTATCTTCTTTAGCTCGTCGCCATTAGTTAAGAAAAAGGGACTCTGGCCCAGCCATTTTTTAAGATAAAACAGGCCGCCAAAAGTGCCCAAAGGCTCCTTTTCTTCAAAAAAAGTAAGCCGGGGATTGTTTTTAGGATAATATCTTTTCTGCCACCAAATAAATTCGTCCTTAAATTCGCTGCTTACCAAAACCGCAATGTCTTTTATGCCCTGCTGGCAAAAAAGATCCACCAAATAGTTGATGATCGGCTTTCTTTTAACGGGCAGCAAGGGTTTGGGTATTTCGTAGGTAATGGGATACAGTCGTGTACCCTTGCCCCCGGCTAATATTACCGCTTTGTATTTGGAAAGATTTTGCATAAATTAAAAAATATGGCAAAACTTTGAGAAATAAAAAGAAACCACTTACCAATTTTCAATGGTTTCTCTGGTTTTGTCTTTTAACTTTTTATAGACGCCGTAAACCTTGCTTTCCACCTGAGGCGAAACCAAATTCAAAATTTCGCTCCCCCAAATCCGGTACTGGCCGCCCACTTTATAGGCTTTTAAAATGCCGCCTTTTAGCATTCTTTTAATAGTGCTCTCGCTGATTTTTAAAAAATCGCGCGCTTCTTCGGTAGTATAAATTTCGTTGGGCTTAATTTCCGCCATAAGATTTAAAAACTTTTTAGTTGATTATTAAAAATCAATCCCCTCAAAAAAGAGAGGAAAGAATGTTTTTTATTGATTGTTTTACGAACTTTTGGCCTTTTTAATATTGAAAAATCCTCTTACTCTAGCTATTTTAAGTATAAGCTAACCATCAAAGGGTGTCAATAGGTGTCAAAGAGTATCTTTGTGGATAACTTTAAAGCTAAAAACGGGCTGTTTTCCACAGCCCTTAAGATTAAAAGGGTTATTATTAAGAACTCTTTAACCGCCCAAAGATAAAAGCTGATTGATTTTATTGCGGGTCGAAGATCCTACGTTCCCCGTTCCCTTGGTATAGCCCAAAGGAGCTAAAATATCAGCTGCGTATTTTTCCTGGAATTTAATTACCGCCGCCTTGGTCAGGCTTAAAAAGTTGCCGCTGATAGTGCCCGCCGGATAAACACCCTGCGCTTTTAAAAACTGCTGCAAACAGCGCACCTGGCTGCTGTTTTTCATGCCGTAATAAAGGTTGCTGTCGATTTTTTGGCAGGAAATATTGGAGCCGGTATTGCTTCCCTGTTGGGCCAGCAAGGTCGCAATCTGCAGCTGCAGTCGGGCGATTTCCTGCTGAAGGGTAGCAATTTGCGCCAGATATTTTGACTCCTCGCTGGTGCTGCTATTTGAGGCAACCACTGAAATGGTCAAAATGTATTGGTAATAAGGTTCCTGCTCTAAAAAATTAGCGGTTTTGCTGCTCAAAGAAGGAATAATAATCAAAGAATTGTATTTTGAGCCAAAGTCGGGCAACAAAACCAGGCCGTACTGCGAAGTGCTTAATTCTAAAAACTTTATTGTTAAATTACCCTTGATGTCTTCGACCAAATAAGGGGCTTTGAATTTTAAGTTTTGATCGCCGGTAAACTCAAGCTTTAAAGTGCCCTTGCCACCAATGATTTTTAGCCAGTTGCCGGCCCAATTCTTAGTATAGTTGGAAGAGCTTAAAATGCTTTCCCCCAAAAAAGGCAAAACGTTAAGCTGGGGTACCACTTTTATCGTTTTTAAGTTTGCGTTCAAATAGCAATATCTTAAACCCAATCTGCAGTCGTTTACATAAAGAGCCAAGGTCCAATTGGCAAAAACCTGGGAAAGATCGTCGCTAAAACCGTTTTTTTTAAGAGCCTCATTAAGAGAAACAACGCCGATTTTTGGCGATTTCATGGAATCGGAAAATATTTTCAAGCCGTATTGGTCCAAAATATACTGGGAAAATAAATTAACCGAGGCGTAATCAATGTTGTTATTCTGCCATTCCACCAAAGAATCGCTCGGTTGCTGGGCAAAGGTTTTTACCCGGCGCTGCAGATTCGAGCTTTCAAAATTAGCGTCGTAGCCCAAAATCGTAGGCGCGATTTCAGCTCGGGCCTCGCTTAGCCACGTATCTTCAGCCGCGTTGTTAATTTTATCTTTCTGGTTAAAGGTTATTAAGTGCACCAATTCGTGCGCCAAATAGCTTTTGGCCAGAGGCGAATCAAGGTATTTAACATTAAAATAAATCATTTCCCGCTCGTTGGAACTAGGCACTTGGGCTTTTGGATATTCGTCGCTCTGATTGAAATATCCGGCGCTGTCTGGCTTTATTTGGGTTAATAAAACCGTAAGCTTATTATCTTTATCAATGCCCGGCTTCCATTCCGATCCAAAAGCTTCCGTTAATTTAGGATAAATTACGTTATCGAATTCCTGCGATAAAGCTGTCAGATTATCGTAAAGCGTTTTCTTTTGTTCTGAAGTCAGGCTTTGGTAGTAAACGTCTTCTATATAAAAATAGGCGTTGTTGCTCCCCTGTAAAAAAGTGGCGGAAATTTTGTCTCTCCCTGAATAATCAAAAGACGGATCAATATTAAAATTAATTTCGGTGGCTAATGCAAAAAGCGGGCAAGATAGCGAGAATAAAAAACCCAGCAGAAATATTTTCCAATTATTTCTTTTCATAATCTTCTCTAATCTTACAATTAATTTTAATTTATTTCAAACAAAAACCCCGGTTTTTCAACCGGGGCAATTGCGTCCCCACAAGGCTGGGACAAACTGAGTTTTGACTAGTAGGTTAGCGTGTTTCCAGTAACCGGGATACCAAGCACCTTCTGATTGGCATTGTATGAAGCGGTTAAATTGGAAGAATCGTTCCAATAGAAGTCGCCGTTTTCAATGCTCACCGTTAAGGTTTCGTTCTTGGAGCTACTTTCGTTCATGCTGCTAGTATTAGCATACAGAGCGTAAGTTACGGTTGTTCCGCCCGGTACCGTAGTGCCAGAAACTGGATAGATTCCGACATATGCGGTTGTAGCAGAAGACGTAGCGCTGGCCCAAGAAATGCTGGTGCCAATAACCGTGCTCAAATCTGTAGTTTTGTACAGATTAAAGGCTTTATCAGTCATGGCTGAAGAAGCGTTGCCAGACAATGTGAATCTGATTGCGTTGATATCAAGGTCGTAAACGCCTTTGTTCTCAACGTCGAATCTGAAGACCTCCTTGCTGGTTCCCACCACTCCGTTGCCCGAAGGCGAACCCGAGTTTAGAGAAACTTTAGGATAAGTCGTGTAGATCCACATAGTGTTGCCCGCTTTTTCGGCATCCATGGTAATACTGCCCACACCTATGTCAGAAGCCGAGCTGCCGCCTTGAGCCGTGATGTAATCGATATCAGTGGCCGTGGTGGAGCCGATGCTAAATGACAGGGTGCTGCCGCTAAGCGCGTTCGGGTAGCCAGAAATGTCAGCTGACAAGGTTAAGGTTAAACCGCTGGTCTTGGAAACATTTAATTCATTTCCAGACGAGAAGTTATATACGGCCTGGCCTCCGCTCAAAGCAGTTTCTGCTACTTTGGTGGAACCATTCCATAAACCAACTTTGCCAGAAACAACGTTCTGGTCTGCACCAGTACGCGTAACAACGTTTTCAGTCAATCCGTACCTTAAACCGGCAAATAGCGTGTCAGCCGCATTGCTGGCATCGCCACCTCCCAAGTATGGATTCGGGTAATCCCGAATATCAATGGAGTAAGGTGTGGTGGCTGAAGCGTAAAGCGTAACTGCACCAGCAGTGGTGGTCGCGCTGTAAGCCACTAAACCGTCGGCTGTGCCAGAGGCATAGCAGGTGGTCGTAGCTGAGTTAAACGAACTGATAAACCTGTCGGTCGGACTGGCTGCTGCTGGGTACGAGAAGTTAAAGAGACAAGTTTGCGTGGCTGCGCCGGCAATAGAGTAATTGATAGCCCATTGTCTGCCCGCTATACCAGAAGTTGCCAATTGGTAAATCCTGGCTGCCGCAATCGAAATGGTAGCGGAAGTTGCCGAACCATGGTGCGCGTCAAACACTAACTTGGAAATCTTAATGTCTTCGTTGACTGCCGTGAATCTCCATTTGCCCATTAACATGGTGTTGTTGTATGGGGTCATGGCGGAAATCGGTGTGTCAGCGGCTAAAGCTACAACTAAGGTGCCAGCTGCACCAAGGAACATAGGCTGTCCGCCTACGCCGCCTGTTTCAATGGCAATAGTAGCTGCATTACCCGACTGCACTCCGGAACCGGCAATATCAACCGCGGTAACGGTGGTGGTAGCCACGCCAAAATAGAAGGCGTTGGCATTCCCCGAGGTCGTGGTTGATTTGTTCACGTCAACTTTCACGCTGATAACTTTAGTGGTGCCCTTGGGAACAACTAATCCTAAACCGGTAAAGTCGGCGTAATAGAATTTATCGCCGGCGGTAAAGGTTGGGACAGTGACACCCACTTGGGCGGAACCATCGTAAAGTTTGGCATTGCTTACATAAGAAGCAATGGTGTCTGGCAATAAACCGCCAGAAGTATATGGATCAGAGAAAGTTGAAGTAGCGGTGCCAGCGGTCGAAGTGGCGGTGGAAGTAGAATCGGCTGCGATTCTAATTCTGGTCACCGTAATATCTTCGGTTGGACTGGCGGTTAATAACAATTGAAGCACTTCTACTCCAGCCGCATTCTTAATATAAGTTTGCGTGGAAGGAGTGGTAGCGGCTTTAACTGTTAAGGTCGCAGTTCCCTTGGTCATGGTGTTACCTTTTACACTCGCCCAGTTAGAGGCGGTTGGTATAATGGTGGTCGAAGAAGATCCGCCTTTGGCAGTAACATCTGATTTTTTCTGCACATAGGCGATCAACTGCGAAGCATCAGAACCAATGGGTACGTCGGCCACAACTTTTAAGTTCTTGGTGGTGTTTTTGGGAACAGTTATGTTAAGCGAAAATTCAGCATAGCCAGAAGAAACTGTAGTGTCAGTCTGCAGCAAGGTGTCGCCATCGTACAGCTTAACATTGTTAATGTCAGCTGAATCCGCAGCGGTCGTCGCTGTGGTATTGGTGGCAAAGTAAACGTTAAATTGTGAAACGCTTACATCCTCGCCGGTTGACGTTAAGGCAAAAGTGGCAAAATTAACGTTCTGGGTTCCCAGAGCATAGTTTGCCGCGGCTGCCGTATTCGGGCTAACCGACACGGTTAAGGTACCTAATCCCAGAATTTCGTGTGTCAATTCGGTAGACGGTACCTGAGTGGTCACGCCCGCGTTAATATCTGTCTGCTGAAGATCGTTCCTTGAGCTCTTGCCATCGGCCCAAATCTGAGTGGTTGGATTGTCAATTTCAAATCCTAATAACCCAGTGCCAGTGGCTGCGCCGGAAGGAATGTCGGCTTTGACGAGAATCGTCTTGTAAGAGGATTTTTCAACGTCAAAAAGGCCGGTGGAATCATATCCGGTGGTGTGTGAGCCAAAGTTTATATAACCTGAAACCATGGACGCTGCCGCAATCGTGTTTCCGTTGGTATCCTTTAATCTGAGGCCGGTGGCCGCATCATAAAGGGTAATATTGGAAACTCCGGAATCTGCTAAAGCAGTGCCAGTGGCGCTATGAAGCTTAACTTGGGTAACTCTAACAGCCTCGTTTGCGCCGGCAGTGAATTTGAAGGCAATAATGTCGTTTTGCGATGTGCCACGGGCGTATTGTGTTGCCGAAGGACTATAAGTAGTGTCTTTGGTAACGGTGAACGAGCCCATGTTAATATCGACATTGCCCACTCTCTGCGGCCAGGTGTCATTAGTGGTGTTGTAATTTACGGTGTTTCCGTAAGCAACTACCGTACCGCCGCTGTTGCTGCCGTAAGCAGTCACATCGGTTTTCTCGGTAATTTCAAAGTTAATTTTGCGGGTCTGAATGCTGGTTCCGGCGCCAACATCAACATACACGGTCAAATCCTTTGAGGTTCCGGCTGTTAATTCCAAGGGCGCGGCCGATAAATCAAAAGTGGCGGCGCTGTTGGCTAAAGAAGCAACCGTGGAACCCAATTGGGTCGACTGGTAAAAAAGTTTAATGTTGAAAACATCGGCATCAGCGGAAGAACCGACTTCGTTAACTTTTACGGATGTTATTTTCAAGGCTTCTGTTGAAGAAGCGGTTAAGGTGAATTTGGCAACTGCCTGTTCGGTAGCACCGGCAATAACCGTTGCTGAAGAGGAAGCGGCCTGTACGTTAAGAGCGCCCACCGAAATGCCCGCAATAGTCATTGCTGAGCTTGAAATCGGGAACACTCCTGATAAAGCAACGCTTGAGCTGATTGCGCTGGCCGAGCTGATCTCGAATTTTGGCGTATCACCAACAGTTGCGTTAGCAGACATGCTGGATTTTAACGTCAAAGTTTTACAAGAATTCACTGGAATTACCCAGTTCATCGAGCCAAAAGTTGCATTGTGATCGGTGGAATTAATAGCCTGGGTTGAACCAATTTGTGTGGTTCCCTCATATAATTTGAGGTCGGAAATATCCGTATCTTGGGCTGTACCAACTCTCGTGAAAATAATTTGAGAAATGGTGTTGCCCGCAGCTGCAGCACAGAAATTGATTTTTGCAAAAACAACGTCTTGCGCACCCTTGGCTATGGTACTGTTAGCAGGCGTATTCGCTGCTAAAGTTACTGTATTGTTGCCACCAACTGGTCCTGGGGTTGTTCCACCGCCAGAAATAATACTGTTTAATTTTGCTCTGGTGTAGGGGCCAACCGTACCCAAACTGCCCGTACCGTATTTGGCCTGAAATAATTTCACCGCGGCTTTGGTCATTGAACCAAAATAGCCTGTGCCTTGCATTGTTGAGCCAACTTCTTGGTTCAAGATTTTCTGAAGGCATATCACGTCGTTACCCCTTGACCCAACGGTCAAGAAGCGGGTGAAAGTAATTCCAGTACATGCGGCCGGTACGTTTCCAGTACTAGTTGCTCCTGTCTGCAATTGCGATAGCAATGCAGTTAATGAAGCGATCTGAGCTTGCAGCTCTTCAATGGTTACGCCCTGAGCAATGCCCGGGGTCATTGTCGCCATCATCATCAAACCAGCTATGGTAGCTATAATCTTTTTTGCTGTATTCATTATGTTTTTCTGTAATAATTAATTTATATTGTTTTTCCTCTGTCGCGTCGACCATTTATAATCCCGACTATTTGGGACGGCTCGCGACTTTACGTAATATTTAGTCACGAGCCTGCGACTTTCCATTGTTAAAATAATAAAAAATCTCTCACTTTGTGTGAATCAATACCCGCCCTACTAGGTGTTATAACTAAGGTTATCATATTCGGATAAATATCTCAACTCAATAAAATAATTTGGGAAGCTTTCCCCTTTTAATTAATTATTTTTTATCTTCCTCTTCTTTATTGTTAATCTTTAAAACCTGCTCCAAAGCCGCGTTGTAATCACCGCTATTAAAAGCCTGTTCAGCCAGGGTTAAAAAGCCGGCCTGCTCCTCGTTTAAAGTCCGCTTTTTAAGGTCTTGAATCAGCCAATTGGTCACGATTTTAATCGGGCTTTCCTCGCCGTTTACTTCTTCTAAACCGGCAATGCCGTATACTTTAACCAGCTTATCCTTGTTTTCCTCTAATTTCTGGGCTTGTTCGGCCAGTTTTTTAACCACAGCCGGATCAGAAGTGGTCGCTACTATCTTGGCAATGCTTTTGGCGGCTTTTGAAGCGCTTTCCTGGTACTCTTGCAGGGCCGGAGCAATCTTTTTAACTTGGTTGGTCTGGGCAATCTGGGTTAATTCATCCAGTCTTTTATTGGCAGTTACCAGCTGGGCTTCCGGTTTTTTATCGGCTGAAACCAGCACATCTCTGCTCTTTTCAGCGATTCTTTTAACCGGATAAAGCACATCGCCCGGTAAAGAGCTTTGGGCCGCAGCTACTAAGCCGACTGCCACAAAACAAAAAGTGGCAAGAGCTAAGGCCGGTTTTACGAACAAAGCTCTGAAAATAGATAAGATTGAAGGCGATTCCGGTTCAAATTCCAAGCCCTTATTCATAATCTGAGATTTAGCCAAAAACGCCCAGTCTTGGCTGGGTTTAATTTGCTTCAATTCCTTAATCTTGGCAATGAGTTCTTTATCGTTCATACTATTATGACGTAAAAACAGGGGTTTTATTACACTTCTTTTGACTCTATTTTAAGCTGGTCGCGCAAAGCATTTAAGGCGCGGTGGAGTAGAACACGGGTTGCCTCTTCTGATCTGTCTAACATTAAAGAAACCTCTTTAATGGGTAGATCATCTAAATAATGCCAAATAATAACATTTTGATAGTCTTCTTTCAAGTTTACCAAAGATACCTTAATTTGCTCAACATCCAGGTTTAAAGCTGCTTTTTGGCCGACATCTTCCCTAGGGTCGATAATCGGGGTGTCTTCGGCTGAAAAAACCTGGTTTTTCCCCTTTTCCCGGTAATGGTCAATAACTAAATTGCGGGCGATTTGGTATAAGAAAGCATTGATGTTTTCGATTCTTTCCTGGTTTTGCCGGTATTTTTCCCAGCAGCGCAGAAAGGTTTCCGAGGTTAAATCCTGGGCCACATCTTGAGAATTTACTTTCAAAAAAATAAAGCGATAGATTTTATCTATGTGCTTGTCAAAAATATGGCTGAATTGCTTTCTTAATTTATCCATAAAATCAATAGATAATGATAGGACATTGTCCTATCCTACCTATATATATGTATGTCCTACCCCTTTAATTGGTAAAAGGTGGTGTTTCTTTCACCAATCCGCTCAACTAACCCCCTCTTTAACAGGTTTTCAAAATCTCGCCTTAAAGTTCTTTTGGTTACCTCAGGAAAGATCTTCTTAAACTCCCAAACCTGGGCCCGACCCTTTTCTTTTAGGGTTGATAATATTCTTTCGTGGCGGTTGGGCTGGTTAACAGTAAAAACAGCAGTAGTTGCCTCTGTGGAAAAGTTGTTAATATCTTTATCAATCGGCCTTATTGTTTCTTTCTTGTTTGGAATTAAAATCTGAATATTTTCCATTCTTTCTGTTTTTTCAAATAAGCTTTTTGTTAGGTTCGGCTCGCCATCCATTTCTTGATTTAGTAAATTATATCCTTTTTTCAATTCCTGGATCTTTTCCATTTTTACCCATTTTTGCAGGGCTGCCATATCCAAAAAACAGCCTAAAATATCCAGCTTTGCCTCAATTCTGGAAAAATCAGCATCTCTCTGTCCGGCAATAAAAATAGCCAGAATATCATCAGCCACTTCCCTGGTTTTATAACGCAAAGGCTCTTTCCTGGGAAAAAGCAAAGTGGTTTGGTAAAGCTTATTGGTAAGTTCAAATAAAAAATTTCGATCCATAGGGATATTTTAACAATATATCAAAAACAACTCTTTTTTTCAAGAGAATAAAAAAAGAGCGACTTAAGAGCCGCCCCTTTTTCATTAAATTAACTTAGACGGTGTTTTGAGGTTTATTATCAGAAAAAGCCATCACCCCTATAATATAAAAACCCACCAGGGGAATAATTATTAAAATGCCGTAATATTCCGGAAGATTTAGCTTTTTAGCAATTGCCATCCATAAAAGGACCGCAATAATTATATTAACAAGCGGAATTAAAAGAAGTAGTATCCAATAAATCGGCTTATTCGCGATTACGCACATTAAATATATATTTAAAATCGGAATCCAGGCATACCAATTATTGGGCGTGTTTGTTTTTTTAGCTATAGTCTGCAGAGCATAAGCCATATAAATATATATGCCTATATAAAAAATGGTTAAATACATAATTTTGTTGTTTGTTTAATTCTCGACCTTTCTCCTTTTTATATTATAAAACAAATGGATTAAAGAGTATAATAAAAAGCTATTCGAATTTTAAATCCGGGCTGGCGTAAAATTTCAAATCCCTGCCCTGGCAAAAAATGAAAGCATAACCGCTAACGGGCTCGTTAGTTTTTTTACTCAAATTTATAGGATATAAATTCCATAAAGGATTAATGCGGTTAATATCTGCTGTGCTGGTAGCCAAAGTCTGCAACTCCCGCCAGGAACCGTTGTTTTCTAACAAATGAATCGATTGATATTCAGTTGAGGTGCTCTGCCAGATAACGTACAGATCGGTCCCGCTGGCAAAAGATAAGGCGGGCGAAGAAATCTGCTTTCGGGGTTCGGTTTCCAGCCTTAACAAAGCGTTTAATAAATCAGAACTTTGATTATATTTTCTGTAATTAATATATGAGTAGCGGTAGGCCCGGTCCGGATCGCTCCAATAACCCACGCTAGGCCAAACAATATGAATATTATTTTCAAAATCAATCGCTATTTGAGACTGACCCTCGCTAATATCCAAATCCAAACTTTTAATGTCTCCCCATAAAGCTCCTTTTTTCTGGTAAAGAACATGAGGCGAAGATACGTTTCTGGTATTAGCCGCCCAGACAAAATGGAGATTATCTTCCCGGTCGATCGCCATTGAAAAAGAAGCAATGGAAATATGGTCCAAACCGGTTGATTCAACAGAATTCCAAGCGCCCAAGGTTTGAGAAATTAAGGATATCTGGGCAAAATTATACCAGCTGCCCTCTTTTGAATTATAAAGCACTTGGCTGTTAACCCAGGCCAGAAAAAGATTGTCTTTTGAATCGATGGCCAAATACGGAGCATATTGATGGTTGGTAGTACTGGCGGTAATGCTTTCTATTCTTGAAAAAGAAGCGCCGTCAAAAGAACTGTAATAAATCTGAAAAAATCCGACGTCGTCTCTTCCCTGCCAGGCCAGATGAATTTTATCGCTTGCATCAACGGCCAAAGCCGGATTTGCTTGGCTGGAAGTGGCGTCGGGTGTTACCGAAATTTCCAGCCAAGTTTGGCCCTTATCCTGGGATTTGGCCAGGAAAATTTTGTCTTCTTTATAATAAGTTACAAAAAGATCGCCGTTAGATGTTCTGGCAATTTTTCGGCCGTTATTGGCAGGATCATCGCTCAAGCCCGCAGCAACTAAGCTTAAAATCGCTTCACTGCCTGAGGCCACAACAAAAAGCGTGCTGTTTGGCTTCTTAGGCGTTCCTAAAATCTCGTTATTATCAGTATCCAGTCCGTTTTTAACAACACCGTTGTTATTAGCCCAGTTGGCCGCATCGTTACCCGAACTGGTGGCGCTGATTCTTTCCATGGAAATATAGTCGGGCGCGGCTTTGCCAAAAAACCAGCCACCAGAACAATCGATTGAATCAATAAAATTGCCTTTTTCGTCTTTCAATTCTACTAACTCTCCCCCATTGTTTAAGCCCGAACCAAAAGAACCAAACCAATCAGCGACAACATCGCTTACGGTAAAATCATCTGTTCTTTCAATTAAATAAAAACTGTCGGCTAAAATAGTGGTGGTAGAAATTAAGGAATCAAAAGTTATCGTACTGGAAGTGGTGGCATGGCTAAAAACCAATTGCCAGCCGTTTAAATCAACTGTATTGGTGCCGTAATTGTAAAGCTCGAACCATTCGTCCTGGGCCGAAGCTTTGGTGCCCGCCCAGGCGATTTCATTAATAGCCACGGTTTTTGGATTTTCTACAGATGGGTTTTGAGGCTCGGTCGGCTCAGAATATCCGCCGCCCGGTATTAAAGGGGCTTCGTATAAAGAAATGAAGTCAATATAATTGCTGAATTGGTAATAATTTGTTTTTCCGCTTTCCCGCACTTTCACTTTGATTAAGAAAGAACCGTCAATATATTTATACTGCTCTGGTATTCTTAATTTAATTAGCCCGCCCTCAAGCCCGGTGCCGGAAAAGAATTCTGGCAAATAATAGAAAGACGATTGCCATTTACCCTCCTTTTCGTTGTAGATTTCCGAAAATATATTCTTTTCTCCGTAATCCTCAATGGTAATTTTTACGTCGTACGTAGCATCCTTTACGCAGCGCACAAAAAGGGTAACTTCCACTTCTTGGTCGGTTTCTTGGATGTTGGGATACCAAATATCCACCAAGGGCCCGGCCTCGCAATTATTGTTTAAAGTATTATTTTGCGGTTCCGGATTAGTTGAACTCGCCTGGCTCTGCTGACTGGTTGAAGTTGAAGCGGTTGAGGTGGCGGTTTTGGGCGTTTCTGTTTTTGATTCAACAATCGCGCTGTTTTCCTGCCGGGGCGTGCCCCAGGGCAAAAGGCTGGTCTGCCAGCCCAAATTAACCTTTCTTTCCATGGTTTTTTTATTATAATCGTCGCCCGCGGGCCAGCCGTTATAAGTCCACTCGGCCTGGTCTTGCAGCTGGCAGTTATTATCAAAAAGATAAATGCCTTCAAAAATATTATCGATGATTCCCAGGTAGATTTTATCGGCTTTTTCCATGGGCACGGTATCGTCGTCGGTTCTTTCTAAAAGATAAAAGCCCTTGGCCGGTATTTTATCGTTTTCATCAAAAGCCACCTGAATTTGGTGGGTTTTATCGAATAATTCCCAGCCGGCCAAGTTGATTTCGCCATTAGAAACGTTTTTCAGCTCAATCCAGTCGTCGTTTTGTGAATAAACCGTGCCCATCCAAGCCACTTCGTTAATAATTACTTTATTATTCTGAGGTTTTGAATTCGGGCCCCTTAAACAGATCTTTTCGGGATCAATGTCTTTGGCTAAATTATTCCCCTCTTCCTGATCTTTTTTATCTTCTTCAACAATCTCGCTCGAGCTGGCTGCCGCGCTTTCTGCTTTCATTTTTTCAATTTCTTGAAGGTATAAATCTATTCTTTCTTTAATGTCATCGATTGATTCCTGGATTAATCCGGCCTCGCCAACGTTTTCGGGCCCGCCCTGCCCGCTGTTTTGATTGTTTTTTTGCTCTTCTTTTGGGGGCTCTTCATTATTGCTCTCGGAAAAAACCTGGTTGTCAGGCGGAGAAAGAACTAAAGGTGAAAGGTTGGAAAAAAACAGCGATTGGCCAATTTGCGCCTGGAATAAATTGTACTGGGTAATTTTTAATTTAAGGTTGCTTAAAAGCTTGGAAAGCCGGGCGGGCGCCAGCATTACCCCTTCTTTGGCATCAGATATTTTCTCCCCGCTTTGCTTGAAAAAAAGCTCGACTTCCTTCAGTTTATTTTTTAAAGGGCTCTCCACATTCTTTTGCCAAAAACTTAACGGCTTTAAGCCTAAATCAGGCACAGTTTCGGGAAAGTCGATCTTAATCTTGGGCTGACCAACTATTATATAATTCTCCGCCTCGCCTTCGATATCAACAGTAAAAGGAGGTAAGTCTTTTTCTAATTCATAATAACTACCCCAGGCCAAACCAATACTGCTGGAATTCTCAGGTGGCTCAATAGGGCTTGTCGAATAAAACCTGATTAAAAACTTACCTTTGTTTTCAACTGTTTGTTGATAAATTAAAACGTATTGTAAGATTGCTTCTTTTTTCTCGCCTTTTTGCGTTTTGTATTCAAAAATCATCGCGCCCGAACTTACTTTTATCTGGTTTTGAAACAGCCATTCTTTACCTTTTTCCACCGCCAGTTTTACCGATTCTTTCTCTAAACGATCAAAGGATTCGCTAAAATCTTCTGCCAAAAAAATCTGGGCTATTTCAATCGCTTTTTTAATAGCTTTTGAACTAATGTCAATTGGCAGATCGGATAAAAGATAATTAACAACTTGTTTTCTTACCGCTTTTCTCAAAATTAAAGGCACGGCCCTCTCTTGGGGCGTGGCGCTGGACGAAGTTTCCAAATTAACCCATTCGTTGGTTAATTTTGTGATCAAAGAACCTATTAAATTCTCTGCTTCTTTTGTTTGTAAAAATAAGTAATTATCTATTTCTTCGGGTTTTATATCGTAAAAACTTTGGCTAAAACAGCTTTCTAATCCAACCCCAAAAACCGCTATTAAAACCAGCGGTAAAACAATAAAAAATTGCTTGTAATTTAAGGAAAAAAACATCTAAGAAAAACCTGTTATTTAGCTTTTAAAGAACTACCGAATTGACACACTTTCTAAAAATTTATTGAAAACTTGATCACAATTTTCTTTATCGTTTGGCCCCCAAAAAAGATAAAAAGAATACACTTTGTTTCCGTACGGCAGATATGCGCCTGTTTGGGATCCATATTTCTCTGTTTCAAGATTGTTTTTTATAGCAGTTAAGTTCTTAATATTTATATCAACAAAATTATCTATTTTTGCTCCTAAAAAATAGTGGTTGTATAAAACCTCATCCCTTATTTCGTTAAGGGTAGCTTTTTTATATATCACATTAGTTTGAATCAAACATCCTAATTGAATAGGTAAAACAACTTTTTCTTCTTTTAATTCAATTGTCGCGTCTGAAGAATTTAAAGAAACCAGCCCTTCTCCTATATTCATTTTTTTAACCTCCCAGCCCTCGGGCGCTTTAATAGTAAGCCCCGCCTTTTTATTTTCTATTATTTTCCCCTCGCTGGTCTCCTTAATCACAAAATCGTCAACGCTGCCCCTTATCTGGCGGTGATTCCACCAATAAAAAAATCCTCCGACCGCGAGGATTAAAAGCAGAATAACAATAATAGAAATAACAATCTTCTTTGTCATGTTTTATTATTCTACAAAGTTTGAAGAATAAAACAAATCTATCTGTGGAAAACTCAAATAAGCAGTTTATTTATTCGCCGCGTAGTTAAAAGCGTAAAAATAATTATTCCATTGCTCGGCGGTAGAATGGTAGACATTATCAAACGCAAAAAAATCGGCTAAAATCTCCCTAACCCGGCAAAGCTCCCGTAATCGAGACTTATTCTTTGGATCTTCTATGGTTAAATCCAAAAGCTCTAAAGCGCGCTCAAAAGCCTGGCGGCCGTATTCGCTGTTTCCCTTTTTGTTCCAGTTTATAGTTCTTCCCACTTCGCTGCCAATATTGGCCATTTGCTCAAAAAAAGAAAACTCCCGCCACCTGCCCGCGGCCAATTCTTTGTGTTGATAGCTCATTTTTCAACTAACTTATTAACTGTCTTAATAATTTTGGCCCTAATTTCTGGGTCATCAACTCCCTGGCTACGGTTATTCTGCGTTGGCCGAAGATTAATTACAGAATCAAATTCAATAAAATTATCTCCGGGTATTTCCGGATAAATATTAATCCCCCAAAGATTCTGCTGTTTTGAGCCGTTTTCCAATAAAAGCGCGTTTTCATCGGCATGTAGTTCGCCGCCAATCGCCATTATTTCTTGCTCAATATCAACCACAGCTTTGACCAAATTTCCAAACATTTCTTGCGCTAATTCCTTTAATTCTTCAATATTAACTTTGTCTTTTACTATTTTCATGCTTTTTAATTCTAACATAAACCCCCCATATTGTGGAGGTATCGAAAAACCATCTATTGACAAAAGGCATAAATATGATATAATATAAGCATAGTTAAGCACATTTACACTAACCTTTTAATGCGGGAGGGCTAAAAAATGGCCAAAATAGAACCGATCAGAAGAATCTTGAATGAACTGGGGTATCAGGGCAAAGTATTGCAGATTGTTGTTGAAAAAACAAACAAATATGCGGCCCTGGTCTTGGAAAGAAACGACCACATTAATACCGTTGTTGTCAATTTAAGCAACAAAGTAAGCATGTGCCTGCTTTCTGTGAGCAAAAAAGATGCTTATAAGGACCCGAAAAACTTTCTAAAAGTAAGGATTAAATGTCTTTTGGCGCAAAGGTATGGCAAAACAGTTAAAATTTCATACCAAGACAAGTATGAAGCCAATGAGTACGAGCTTAAACTTGAACGCCCAATAGACATTATTAAAAGCTGGCACGGCGGCACAACTAACAAATTCCGAGACGATCCATACCATATTTATTCTACCCATTTAATGACTAGAAAAACTTATGGTAATTGGAAAAGTGCTTCAGAATTTGACGACATCTGTGGACCGCCAGACGAAGATTAATTAGAATTAAATTGATTAACTTGCTAAATTAATAGTTCTTAAACTTTAATGCCTCCCCCTTTTAAATTAAAGGGCGAGCCTCACTATAAATGTATTTGTGGGGCTTTTTATTTTCATTATTTAATGTTGTTTCTAAAAAAAGATTTTCTAACTTCGTCTGCCCTTTGAAAAATCGGGTGTTTTGCGTTAAAATAACAAGTCATGCAAAAGATCAGGTTTATCAAAAAGCACCGCCTTTCCAGCCTGCCCAAAAGCCCGGGCATTTACCTTTTCTTTAATAAAGAGAGGGCGGTTTTGTACATTGGCAAGGCGACCAATATTAAAGACCGGGTAAAAAGCCACTTTTTGCAGCCCACCTTTCGGGACAGCCTATTTGTCGACCGAGTATCGCGCATCGGCTACGTTAAAACCGATTCGGAAATTGAGGCTTTGTTATTGGAAGCTAAACAAATTAAAAGGCATCAGCCCAAATACAACGTTATGTGGCGGGACGACAAAAACTACTTTTTCGTGGCCATTACTAAAGAAAAGTTCCCCCGTATTTTCATTACCCACCAGACCAAAGACAAAAAAACCGAGTACATCGGCCCATTTGTGGACGGCCAAGCCCTAAAACAAACCTTAAAGATTTTAAGAAAGGTTTTCCCCTATCGCTCTTGCATTAGCTTGCCTTCAAAGCCCTGCCTTTGGCACCAGCTAAAAAGATGCCCGGCGCCCTGCTTAACCAGAAAGAAAATCTCAAAGGAAATACCGACTTTGGAAAAATCCTTAAAAAAAGAGCTTATTAAAAACTCTAAAAATATTGCCAAGGTATTAAAAGGGGGCAAAACCCAGGTTTTAAAAAGCTTGAAACTGGAAATGGAAAGCTTTTCCAAGAACCATGAATTTGAAAAAGCGGCCAAAAGAAGAGACCAAATTAGGGTTTTAGAACGAATTCTGGCCCACGCCAGAGTCTTTGAAACGCCTAATCCACAACAAAACCTCTGGCAGAAAACCGAAACAATGGTTAAATCCTTAGTTAATGTAAAAACCAATATTTCCCGGATTGAGGCCTACGATGTTTCCAACATCCAGGGAAAATTAGCCACCGGCTCCCTGGTAACCTTTATTAACGGCCAGCCCGACAAAAGCTTTTACCGCAAGTTTAAGATAAAGATCGCCGGAAAACCCAACGATATTGCCATGCTAAAAGAGGTTTTAACCCGCCGGTTTTTACATTCAGAATGGCCCTTCCCCGATTTAATACTGATTGATGGGGGCAAGGCCCAGCTTAATATCGCCATAGCCGTGGCCAAGCAGCATAAAATAAAAGCCAAAGTAACCGCCTTGGCTAAAGCCAATAACGAGCTGTTTATTGAAAACAACAAAAGCCCGGTTTTGCTAAAAAACCAGCCCCGGGAAATATTTAACCTGTTCTTGCAGTTAAGAGACGAAGCCCACCGCTTTGCCATTATTTACCATAAAAAGCTGCGAAAGGTTGACTTGCTCGGCCAAAACTGATAATATAGGCGTAGTGTTGTGGAATTTATTCCTTCAAATGGTCTCAGGAGTATTAGGCCTGTGGCTGTCTCAAAACTATATTGCAGGCGTAAGCTTTTTTGGGCCTTTATTTATCATCCCCAAAGCCCAAGTACAGCTGGGCAGTATTTTAAACACCTTGCTTTTTGCGGGCGTAATTCTCGGATCGCTTAACTACTTTGTAAAGCCCTTGCTAAAAACTATTACCCTGCCACTAAGAATTATCACCTTGAACCTTTTTACCTTGGCCGTTATGATGTTTCTGGTTTGGGCGCTTGATTACTTTCTGCCGGCTTTGAAAATTAACGGATTAAAACCTTTGTTTTTTACCGCCATTCTGGTCTGGGCGATTAATTTCATTTTAACCACCTGGCTGCCAGATAAGCCTAAATTTTAATAAACCATCTTAAAAAAATGACTAACATTCTTACTATCATACAAATAATCGTTGCCGTAGTTTTAATGGTGCTAATTCTCCTCCAACAGCGAGGCGAGGCTTTAGGCTCGGCTTTTGGCGGTTCGGGCTCGTCTTTTTACGGCAGCCGCCGGGGCGCCCAACAAAAGATTTTCTGGGCCACCATTGTGCTAGGCGCGGTTTTTATTATTTTAGCCCTTCTAAATTTAGTTATTTAAAATGAACTCTAATATCATCCGGGATTTTTTATCGTTGTTTAAAATCCAGAAATGGCCCTTAAAAAACCAGTGGAAACGGTTTTTCAGGGTTTTAAATAAAAAAGAAAAAATTGCTTTCTTTTGCTTTTTGACGGCTTTTTTAGTTGGCCTCTTTTCGCTGGGCAACGCGGTTTACAAGGGCAATACCAAAGAAATACCGGCCCAGGGCGGTAAAATTACCGAAGGCCTGGTAGGCCAGCCCCAATTCATCAACCCTATTTACTCCCAGTCTTCTGATGTCGACCGCGACTTAGTAGAACTGGTTTTTTCGGGCTTAATGAAATATGACAGCCAGGGAAAAGTAGTGCCGGATTTAGCTCAAAGTTACGAAGTAAAGGAAAACGGCAAGATTTACGAAGTAAGGCTGAAAGAAAATCTTTTTTGGTCGGACGGCTCCCCTTTAACCGCCGACGACGTAGTTTTTACCATAAACGTTATCCAAAACTCTGATTACAAAAGCCCGTCGCGCGCCAGCTGGCTGGGCGTAGATGTGGAAAAAGTTTCCGATTTAACCGTCCGTTTTGTGCTAAAAAACGCCTACGCGCCCTTTTTGGAAAGCTTAACCCAAAAAATCATCCCGCAAAAAATCTGGAAAGACGTACCCGCTGAAAGCTTTACTTTCGCGCCTTATAACTTAAACCCTGTGGGCTCGGGCCCTTATAAAGTAAAGGGTTTAAAAACCGAAAAGAAAACAGGTAGGGTTGTTTCCCTGGATTTGGTGCGAAACCCGCGCTACAACGGCGAACACCTAGCCTATATCTCTGAAATCTCTTTCCACTTTTACGACACCGAAGAGGAATTGATTAAAAATTACAAAAACGGATCGGTGCAAAACATCTCGCCCACCGCCCCTGAAAATATTAATAAATTAACCAAGTCGGGCCGCCTTTATACCTTCTTCCTGCCCAGATATTTTGCGCTTTTTTTTAACCCGTCTAACGCCAAGGTTTTAGAAAACCAGAGCATTAGGCAGGCTTTAAATTACGCCACCGATAAAGAAGAAATAGTTTCCGGTATTTTTGCCAGCTACGCCTTAATTTCCAACTCGCCCTTAAACGACAGCTTTTACGGCCTGCAAGAACCCACTAAGAATTATGCTTTTGACGAGCAAAAGGCCCAGGATTTGCTGGACAAGGCCGGCTACATAAAACAGGAAAACGGCCTGAGAGTAAAAACCGTAAACAAAACTCCGGCTTTCCAGTTTAAATCAGACTTAAAAGAGGGCTCTAAAGGAAAAGAGGTAACCGAACTCCAAAAATGCCTAGCCAAAGACACCTCTGTTTATCCCGAAGGCAAGATTACCGGCTCTTTTGGCGCTCAAACCAAGCAGGCGGTAATCCGCTTTCAGGAAAAATACCACGAAGATATTTTGGACCCCCAGGGCTTTAAAGAGGGCACCGGTTTGGTTTCCAAGGCCACCCGGGACAAATTGAACGAAACCTGCTTTCCTTCGGGCCAGGATTCCTCGGCTTTAAAATTCACCCTTTCTACGGTAAACCAGCCCGGAATGCTGGCAGTGGCTAATAAAATAAAAGAACAGTGGCTAAAAATCGGCATTGAATTGGAAATTAAAACTTACAATATTTCCGAATTGGAGCAGCAGATTATTAAGCCCCGGGATTACCAAATTCTGCTTTTTGGCGAAGTGCTCACCGCCATACCCGACCCCTTTCCTTTTTGGCATTCAATCCAAAAGGAAGACCCAGGTTTGAATTTAGCGCTTTATGAAAATAAAAAAAGTGATAAACTATTAGAAGAAGCCCGGCAGCTGCTGGACGACCAAGCCAGGAATAAAAAACTGGAAGAATTCCAAAATATTCTAATTGAAGACGCACCCGTAGTGTTTCTTTACAGCCCGGACTACCTCTATTTAACCGATAAAAACATTAAAGGCGTTGACGTAAAAATGATTACCGAGCCCTCTAAAAGATTTTCCCAGATAGAAAACTGGTATCTTAAAACCAAAAGGGTTTTTAAATAATGAAAGATTTAATTTTAAACTTTCCAAAACAGATAAGCCTCGGCTTAAAAGCGGCCAAAGATGTAAAAACCGAGGGCAATTTTAAGGCGGTTTTAATTTGCGCCATGGGCGGTTCGGCCCTGCCCGGCGATATTTTGGAGTTGTATTTCCAGCACGAAAAAGTCAAAGCGCCTTTGTTCGTTAACCGCGATTACAACCTGCCCCACCGTGCTAATAAAAACCATTTGGTAGTCTGCATTTCTTATTCAGGCGACGCCGAAGAAACTTTAAGCTGCTACCTGCAGGCTTTAAAATTAAAGCTTCCCTTGGTCGCTATTACCTCGGGCGGGCAACTGGGGAAATTGTGCGATAAAAACAGCACGCCCTGGGTGCAGATACCGGCCGGCCTGCCCCCGCGCATGGCGCTGGGATATATGGCTTCGGCCCTTTTTCAAATCTTAAATAACTGCAAAATAACCTCGGCTGATTTGGAAAAATTGGAGAATTTGGAAAAAAGCCTTGATGTCAAAAACCTGGAGCTAGCGGGTAAAAATTTAGCCAAGAAAATTAAAAGCGAGATTCCGCTAATTTACGCTTCCTGGCAGAATAAGTCCCTGGCCCGAATTTGGAAAATCTTGTTTAATGAAAATTCAAAAATCCCGGCCTATTACAACTGCTTTCCCGAGCTAAACCACAATGAAATATCTTTTTTGGAAAGCCCCTTGACCAAATTCCAAATATTCCTTTTAAAAGAAATTAATGAATCCCAAAAAATTGAAAAAAGAATGGAATTGACCGAAAAAATCGCAAAGCGGCAGGGCGCCGGCTTTGAAACAATTACTTTGGAAGGCAAAAATATCTTTGAAAAAATATTCTCAAATATTATATTAGCTTATTGGACAAGCTACTATACCGCTCTTTTTTTAGAAAAAGATCCGATTGAGACCAAGTTGCAGGACGAAGTGAAAAATGAAATGCAGAAAAACTAAGCCCAGGTGGTGAAACTGGCAAACACGCTAGCTTCAGGAGCTAGTGCCGAATAGGCTTGGGAGTTCAAATCTCCCCCTGGGCACCAAATATTTAAGTTTTTCTCTCGCTGAACTATTTCAGCATAGTTTAAGCTTTAAATATATTAATTAATTAAAAATAATTTATGATAACAAAAGAAAAAAATCTTAGGATTATTCCTTTGGGCGGCCTGGGCGAAGTGGGCCGCAATATGATGCTGCTAGAATACAACAGCAAAATTTTGATTGTAGATATGGGTTTTCGCATGCCCGAAGAAGACATGCCGGGAATCGACTACATTATCCCCAATACTTCGTATTTAAACGGAAGAGAACGAAACATTGTCGGGGTGGTTTTTACTCACGGCCATTACGACCACATTGGCGCTGTGCCCTATTTAATCGGAAAACTCGGCCGGCTGCCCATGTTCGCTTCGGGCTTAACCCAGGCCATTATCTTAAAGCGCCAGGAGGATTTCACCCACTTGCAAAAGCTCGACCTGGAAAAGATAAAAGACGGATCAAAAATTAATCTGCCGCCTTTTAGAGTTGAGTTTTTCCGGCAGAACCACAATATTTCGGACAACTGCGGCTTAATTATTAAAACGCCCGTGGGCAATATTGTGCATACTTCCGATTTTAAATTCGATTCCAACCCGGTAAACGACTTACCCACCGATTACAACCGGTTAAAAACCATCGGCAAAGAAGGCGTGCTGCTTTTAATGTCAGATTCCACCGGGGCCGAAGAAGAAGGCCACTCGCTTTCAGAAAAAGAAATCTTTGAAAACTTGGAACACATTTTCCAAAATGCTAAGGGCCGGATTATTGCTGCGACTTTCGGATCTTTAATCAACCGCATTCAGCAATTAATAACTTTGGCGGAAAAATACGGCAGAAGGGTGGCCGTGGACGGCTATTCCATGAGAACCAACGTGGAAATATGCAAAGCTTTGGGCCATATTAAAACCAAAAAGGGCACATTAATCTCTACCCGAGAATTAGACCGCTATCCCGATTCCAAGGTCGCGCTTTTGTGCACGGGCGCCCAGGGCGAGGGCCAGGCGGTTTTAATGCGCATTGCCACTAAAGAACATCCTTACGTTCGCTTAAAAAAAGGCGACTCGGTAATCTTTTCCTCCTCGGTGATTCCGGGGAACGAAAGAACTGTGCAGATTATGAAAGACGAAATTCTGCGCCAGAAAACCCATGTTTATCATTATAAAATGATGGATATTCACGCGGGCGGCCATGCCCAACAGGAGGAATTGGATTTAATGATCAAAATGATGAAACCCAAGTTCTTCATGCCTATCCACGGCCAGTATTCAATGTTGGTGGCGCATTCAGAAGTCGCCCAGAAAGCCGGCATGAAAGAAGAAGACATTATTGTGGCCGAGAACGGACAGATTATAAACATCAACGAAAAGAGAGTTCTGGTGGAAAAGGAAAAAACCCCCTCCAACTATATTATGGTAGACGGTTTGGGCGTGGGAGACGTGGGCGAGGTAGTATTGCGAGACCGCCAAATGCTGGCAAAAGACGGCATGTTTGTAATTGTAGCGGTGGTGGACAAGCAAACCGGCAAGATAAAAGGCTCGCCCGATATTATTTCGCGCGGCTTTGTTTATCTGCGGGAAAGCCAGGACTTATTAAAACAAACCCGAAAGAAAGTGATTGAAATTGTGGACAAGGCCGCGGGCACGGGCGGAGCGGTTAACTGGACATATATTAAAGACGAAATCCGAAACAAAATCGGCAGTTTCTTTTATACCAAAACACAAAGAAGACCGATGATTTTACCCGTGGTTATTGAAGTTTAATTTAAAAAAAGCCATAATCTAATAATATGCGCATCTTTTCGGGCGTTCAGCCTACCGGCGTAATCCATATTGGAAATTATTTGGGAGCCATTAAACAATGGCCCGAGCTTCAGGAAAAAAATGAGTGCATTTTCTGCGTGGTTGACTGGCACGCCATTACCGTTCCTTACGAGCCCAAATACCTCCAGGATTACATTTATGAAAAGGTAATCGCTTACTTGGCCTCGGGCATTAACCCAGAAAAATCCATTATCTTTATCCAGTCTCATGTCAAAGAACATGCGGAATTAATGTGGCTGTTAAACACCGTAACTCCTTTGGGCGATTTAGGACGCATGACCCAATACAAGGAAAAATCTAAAAAGTTTAAAAACAACTTAAACGCCGGCCTTTACAACTACCCTGTTCTAATGGCGGCTGATATTCTTCTTTACCAAACGGATTTGGTGCCTGTGGGCCAAGACCAGCAGCAGCACGTGGAATTAGCGCGCACTTTGGCCCGGAAATTCAACCAGAAATTCGGCGAGACTTTTAAAGTTCCTGAAGCGAAACTCCCCAAAGCCGGGGCGAAAATTATGAGCCTGCAGGAGCCGGCAAAGAAAATGTCCAAAAGCGACAGCCCGGAAAGCTATATCGCCCTATTTGACGAACCGGAAGTTATTAAGAAAAAAATAATGGCGGCCGTAACCGACACGGGGAAAGCCGTAAAATATAACCCTGAAACCAAGCCCGGCATTTCCAACCTTTTAACCATCTATTCCCTCTTTTCTGAACAACCCATAAAAGAGGTGGAAACTAAGTTTAAAAACAAGGGCTACGCTGACTTTAAAAAACAGCTGGCTAACCTTTTAATAGAAAAAACCGAAGTGTTCCGCAAAAAGCAAAGAGAGCTGGCCACTAGAGAAGTTTACATTAATGAGCTCTTGGGCCGGGGCCAAAAAAGAGCCGAGGTTATTGCCCGCTCTACCATGGAAGAAATCCGGAAAAAAATGGGATTGTCTTAATTTAAATTATTATTGAAATAAAAAACCCCGCCAAATAGCGGGGTTTTAAGTTAAAAATTTAATTTTAGATTTTAATAATTCTTGTCAGCTCTTCTTTTTTCTCTTCCAAAAGCTCTTTGGTTTTAGCTTCCAAGCTCAGCCTTAGCTTGGGCTCGGTTTGGGAGGGCCTGACTAAAAACCACCAGTCGTCAAAATCCACTCTTAAGCCATCGATTTTTAACATCTTTCCGTTTTGATATTCTTTTTCTAAAGAATTAATGATAACTTCTTTATTGTTTGTTTCAAAGTTTATCTCGCCCGAAGTATAATATTTTCTAAAGGGCAGAATTAATTCCGAAAAGGGCTTTTGCTCCTTTACTATGGCTTCCAAAATCGTAAACAGGGCAAACAACGGGGCTTCGCAGAAATAATGGTCTCTATGATAAAAATGTCCGGCAAACTCGCCACCAAATAAAGCATTTTCCCGCCTCATGGTTTCTTTAATAAAAGAATGCCCTACCCGATTTAAAATGGGCTGGCCGTTATTTTTTAAAATAGTTTCCCTTACAATATTTGAACAACGAATATCGTAAACAATTTTTTCTCCCGGGTTTTCTTTTAAAATTCTCTCGGCTAAAAAAGCTGAGGTTAAATCACCCCCTACAGCCTGCGCTTTTTCATCAATAAAGAAAATCCTGTCGCCATCTCCATCAAAAGCCACGCCCAAGTCTGATTTTTTAGCTAAAATTTCTTCTTTTAAAAATTTTAGGTTATCTTCGGTTAGAGGATCGGGGTTGTGATTGGGAAAAGCACCGTCAAGCTTTAAAAATAAAGGGTTAATTTCCGCCCCCAAGCTTTTTTTTAAATCCGGAACAATAATTCCGGCTACCGCATTGGCTGTATCAATGGTTATTTTTAATTTTTTAAAGCTTTTAAAATTAAAATTTTTAAAATTGAACTTGATATAATCTGATAAAGCATTCTTTTTTGAGATCTTTCCCTTTTTTGCTTCTTTAAAATCATTCTTTAAAGCAATTTCTTTTATCTCTAACAAGCCCGAGTTCTCGCCAATAGGAACGGCACCCGGCCCAACGAATTTAAACCCATTATACTGCCCCGGATTGTGGGAAGCGGTAATATTAATACCGCCATCGTATCCGTAAAAACCGCAGGCAAAATAAAGCAAGGGAGTGGTAGACAGGCCAATATCAACAACATTGGCGCCCGAATCTATAATCCCTCTTGCTAAGGATTCAAAAAGAACATCTGAAGAAATCCGGTTATCCCGACCCACTACAATATTAGCCCCGGGTTTTTGCAAAAACTCAACCAAAGAAAGGCCGATTAAATAAGCGGCTTCCTCATTCACTTCTTCTGGATACACTCCCCTTACGTCGTAAGCGTGGAAAATACTTGGTTTGATTTTCATGTTTTTATATTGTATCATATTTGTATGTCTTTTTCAGTAGGTATTGTCGGACTGCCCAACGTAGGCAAGTCAACTCTTTTTAAGGCTTTAACCCGGGCGAAGGTGGATATTAGCAACTATCCTTTTTGCACGATTGAGCCAAACGTGGGCATTGTAAAAGTGCCCGATTTGCGCTTGGAAAAATTAGCCAAAGTATCAAACTCAGCCAAAATAATCCCGGCGATTGTAAGGTTTGTCGATATTGCCGGCATTGTTAAGGGAGCTTCCGAAGGCGAAGGCTTGGGCAATAAATTTTTGGCCAACATTAGAGAAGTAGACGCCATTGTCCAGGTAGTTAGATGCTTTGAAAACGCCAACATTATTCACGTACACCAAAAAGTGGATCCGGAATACGATATGGAAATAATTAACTCTGAACTGGTTTTGGCTGATTTAGAAACCGTTCAAAAAGTTATTAACCGCCTGGAAAAGGAAAATAAAAGCAATAAAAAGGGGCTGGCCGAGCAGTTGGAAGTAGCTAAAAAAATACAAAATAAATTAGCCGAGGGAAGGCTGGCTAACGAAACAGAGTTTAATTTAAAAGACGAAAATACCCAGATTATCTTAAGAGAGCTGCAGCTTTTAACTTTAAAGCCCTTTTTGTACGTGTACAACGTGTCCGACGCTTCAGCCCCGTTAAAAAAAGAGCTTGAAAGCAAAAGCCACGTAAAGCTCGACATTAAAATCGAAGAGGAATTAACAGATATGACCCCGGAAAACGCAAAAGAGCTGGGCATTAAATCAAGCCTTGACCAATTAATCGTAAAAGCCTATGAAATTCTGGGCTTAATCACCTTTTTAACTACGGGCGAGGATGAAACCCGCGCCTGGACTATAAAAAAAGGCTCAACCGCGCCTATTGCCGGCATGGCTATTCATACCGACTTTAAGGAAAAATTCGTGCGGGCCGAAGTGATTAAATGGGATAAATTATTGGAAATCGGCTCTTGGTCAAAGGCCCGGGAAACAGGCTTGCTGCGTACTGAAGGAAAGGATTATATTGTCCAAGACGGCGACGTAATCGAGTTTAAGATTTAACGGCTTGCTACTCCAAAGGATTTTGGATAAAATAAAGTAATAACTATGGTAAAACAAAAACCCGTAAAAATAGAAAAAAAAGAGCTCGATAACGCGATTGAAGAAATCAAGCAAAAATTCGGCGAAGGGGCCATTATGAAATTAAAAGACGTCCATGCGGTTGATATTGATGTAATCCCCACCGGCTCCATTTCCATTGATGTGGCTTTGGGCGTGGGCGGCATTCCCCGGGGACGAATTATTGAAATTTTCGGCCAGGAAAGTTCGGGCAAAACAACCTTGGCCCTGCATATTTTAGCCCAAGCCCAGAAAAAAGGCGGCGTCGGCGCTTTTGTCGATGCCGAACATGCGCTCGACCCGGATTACGCTAAAAAAATCGGTGTGAATATTGAAGATTTATTAATCTCCCAGCCCGATTCGGGCGAACAGGCTTTACAAATTGTGGAAACCTTGGTCCGTTCGGGCGAAATCGATGTAATTGTAATAGATTCGGTAGCGGCCTTAACCCCGAGAGCGGAAATTGAGGGAGAAATGGGTGAATTTCAAATCGGACTCCAGGCCAGATTAATGTCTTCGGCCCTAAGAAAGCTTTCGGCTATTGTGGCCAAAACCAAAACCATTGTCATTTTTTTGAACCAAATTAGATTGAAGATTGGCGTAATGTACGGCGACCCGCAAACAACGCCAGGAGGCTTAGCTTTAAAATTCTATTCCTCGGTCCGCATTGAATTAAAAAGAATCGCCCAAATAAAGCACGGCGATGAGATTATTGGCAACCGAGTTCGGGCCAAAATAGTTAAAAACAAGGTAGCCGCGCCCTTTAAAACCACCGAGTTTGATATTTATTATAACGAAGGCATTTCCGCCATTGCCGATGTAATTAATACGGCGATTAAGGAGAATATCATTAAAAAAGCGGGCAGCTGGCTGCAATACGAAAACGAAAAATTAGGCCAGGGCATGGAAGCCAGTAAATCCTTTTTAAAAGAAAATCCCGCAATAACTAATAAAATTATTGAGGAAATAAAAAAAGGACTAGCTAAACCTGAATAAGTTTTAATTAGTCCTGAGTAAATTTACTTTTCGGTAAAGGGAAGCAGCCCTAAATGGCGGGCTCTTTTTATTGCATTTGATAATTTTCTCTGATGTTTGGAACAAACACCGGTTCTTTTTTTGGCCCTGATTTTAGCAAGGCCTGAAATAAATTTTCTCAACACTTCAATGTCTTTGTAGTCAATCTCTTTAATATTTCTTTGGCAAAAATAACAATTCATAAATTGCTTTTAAATTTAAGTAATGTGTTAATTATTAAAAAGGAATATCGGCTACGTCAATCTCTTCCTCGTTTTCTTCGATCACCGGAATTTCTTCCTGCTGGGCCATGTCTTTGGCCGCGGCTTCGACAATGCTTGGTTTAGCCACCCCTGCGTTTCTCGGCCCCAGCTGCATTCTCTCGCCCACGATCTCGGTGCGATATCTTTGACTCCCCGAGTTATCCTTCCAGTTTCTGGTTTGAAGCCGGCCCTCGATTAATACCAAGCCGCCCTTATTTAAATACTGCGATGCAATTTCAGCCAAGCGCCCCCATAAAACAACGTTATGGAACTCGGTGCTTTTTTTAGTTTCATTAGTCCGGCGGTCCTTCCCCGTTCGATTGGTGGCCACAGAAAAAGTGCAAACTGACTGCCCCGAAGGCGTGTTTTTTAAAAGGGGCTGCTGGGTTAAACGGCCGACGATGAAAACTTTGTTTAAATCCATGTTTATTCGTTAAGTATTTCTTCTAATTTTTTATCGATTTCCTTTAATTCGACCTTTGGCTCGCTGGTTTTAGCTCCCAAAGTTGTTTTGGAAGAAATCGATTTTGAAGTTATGGTTTTTGCCGGCCTTCTCCTGGGCAACTTTCCTTCCTTGTAGGGCTTTTTAATAAAAAGCGCGTATCTTAAAATATCTTTTTCGGCTTTAAGCTTTTTATCCACTTCTATAATTTTCTCAGGCGCTAATTGAAATTCCAAAGCGAAAAAAAAGGCTTGGCTGCTTTTTTTAATCGGATAGCCCAATTTCACTCGTTTGAAAACCGACAGGTCCTTTATAATCATCCCCTCGCTTTCAAGAATAAAAGAGCTGATCTTTTCTTTTAAGTTTTTAGCCTCGCTTTCTTCAAGCAGGCCGTCGATATTATAAGTTAATTCGTAATTTTTCATGTTTTTTAAATATTATCTTTTTCCGCTTCCTCCTCGGACGCCTCTTCTTCCAGTTCTACGGGCGCCAGATCCTCTTTTATAGTATTTTCTACCTTCTCTGTCAAATAAACCTCGCGAGGCTTAGCTCCTTCACCCGGCCCCACCACGCCTTTTTCTTCTAAAATATCAATCATTCTTGCGGCCCGGGCATAACCGATTCTTAATCTTCTTTGTAATAAAGAGGCCGAAGCCTTTCTTGATTCAATTACCACTCTTTTGGCTTCTTCATATAATGGGTCGTCTCCCCCATTAAAACCACCTTCATACCCTTCGCTTGGCACTTCCAGGCTTCTTTCTAGCTCTTCGGCTAAATGATTGACCACGGGCTGGCCATTCAAAGCTTTATATCTTAAGTTTTCAGTATTAATAAAGCCAACCACCTTTTTAACTTCCTTTTCAGAAACGTAAGAAGCCTGAACGCGCCGGGGCTTGCCCAATTCAGAAGACAAATAAAGCATGTCGCCCGCACCCAGCAGTTTTTCAGCGCCGGCCATATCCAGCACGGTTCTAGAATCCACTTGGGAGGCCACTTGAAAAGCCACCCTTGAAGTGATGTTAGCTTTAATTAAGCCGGTAATAACTTCGACCGAAGGCCGCTGGGTAGCCAAAACCAAATGAATGCCGACAGCCCTAGCCATTTGCGCTAAACGCACTACCGCCGCTTCCACGTCGCGACCTTTGGAAGCCATTAAATCAGCCAATTCATCAACAATAACTACAATGTAAGGCATTAAATCGCTTTTTTCCTGCACCTGGGCGTTGTAACCGGCAATGTCCCGTTTCCGGGCCGCCGACAGCACGCCAAATCTCCGCTCCATTTCTCCAATGGCCCAGCGCAAGGCATTTACGGTTCGACTAGCGTCAAAAATAACTGGCGATAAAAGATGGGGCAAATCGTTGTAAACCGGAAACTCCACTCTTTTAGGATCCACTAGAATAAACCTCAAAATCTCAGGCGAATTTTTATACAACAAAGACATAATTAAGTTGTTCAAAAAAATAGTTTTGCCCGCGCCCGTAGAACCGGCCACTAACATGTGGGGCATTTTGGCAATGTCAGTATAAAAAGGAACACCCGCCACGTCCCGGCCCAATACAATGGCCAGGGGCGAATGATGCTTTTGAAATCCTTCGTGCTCGATTAAATTCTTTAACCGCACCTCGGCCCTGATTTTATTGGGCACTTCAATGCCCACCAAAGACTTTCCGGGAATGGGCGCTTCAATACGAATCGGGTGGGCGGCCAAAGCCAAGGCCAAATCGTTGGAAAGCGTGGTAATCTTGGACAATTTAATTCCTTCGGCTGGCTTTAAGCTGTACTGGGTAACCGTAGGGCCAATATTAATTTCCGACATTTCAACTGGAATATCAAAATTCTGAAGCGTCTTTTTAATAACAGCGGCGCTGTTCCTGGTATCACCCGCTGAAGGCCCGCCGCGGTCTGGCTCTAAAAGATCCAGGGGCGGAAACTTGTAATCAATTTCGGCTCTTTTTAAAACAGCCGACGTGGGCAATGCTTTGCCTTTTTCTGTTTTAACCGGGGCCGGAGCCGTTTCAGAGGTTTTTATGCTTGGCTCGATTTCTTTCACTTTAAAACGAGGCGCAAAAATCTTTTTAATAAAAGACGGTTGAGCATCTTCTAATGTCTGATTCTCTTCCTCCATTAACAACTCTTCTTTGGTTTTGGGCGGCTGTTTTAAAAGAAGCCAGAAAATGATAAAGCCGATGAAAAATATCGCCAGATAAATAATCTTGGGCACCAAAGTTCCAAAAAGCTTGCTCAAAGGAGTGTTAATAATATATCCTAACCACCCGCCCCTTTGCATGCCAGGGTGCATACTTTCTAGGCCTGAAGAAATGGAAATGATAAAAATAGCAACCGCCAGTAAAACCGAGTAGAAAAATTTTTTGTACTTGGTACTGAAAAAAACCGTGCCGCCAAACAAAAGAATTATCGGCACCGCAAAAGTGGTGTTGCCGATTAAAGCAAAGAGTCCTTCGATAATTTTCTGCCCGGCCGGACCGGCTTTCTCAAAAAAGGCGAGGGTGACAATAACCGCCACAACAATCAAGGCGATACCCCAAATCCATTTTTGGAGCTCTTCGGGCAGCACCAAACGGCTTTTTTTTTCTTTTTTCTCCTGATGGTTCTTTTTGCCGTTTTTGTTGTTCTTGTTGTTTTTGGCCATTCTTTTGAGCTTTGTCTCCTTTGTTTAATTATAGCACCTTGCCTATTGTTTCTTAAAACCAGTGCCCGCCGGAATAAGTTTTCCAATAATAACGTTTTCTTTTAAGCCCTTTAACTTGTCTTCCCGACCTTCCAAGCTGGCTTTAATTAAAACTCTCGAAGTCTCTTGAAAGGAAGCGGCTGAAAGGAAAGAGTCGGTAGTTAGAGCAACATGAGAAATGCCCAATAGAATTGCCACGCCCTTGGCCGGCTGCTTGCCTTCTTTTTTCAAAATGGCGTTTTCTTCCAAAAACCTGGCCCGGGAAATAATTTCGCCCACGGTAAAGTGGCTGTCGCCCGTTTCTTTCACCCTTAACCTGGAAAACATTTGGCGCACAATCACTTCAATATGCTTGTCGTGAATTAAGGCGCCCTGAGAAACGTAAATGCGCTGGATTTCAGAAGTAATGTAGCGCTGAACTTTGTCCAGTTCCATTAATTTGTAAAGCTCTTTTAATTCCAAGCTGCCCTCGCACAGCTGCTGGCCCCTGGAAACCTCATCTCCCACCTTGACCCAGAGAGCCATTTTGGGCGGAATTTCATACTCCGCCAGATCGGTTTTCTCGCCCGTCACTTTTGATTTTTTCTTCTCGCCCCATGTTTTTATTCGAATTATCCGATCTGAAGTAATTTCCAATATTTTTCCGTTAACATGCGAAATCACCGCGCGGCCGCCCGGTTCTCTGGCCTCAAACACTTCCTGAACCCGGGGCAAGCCCATGGTAATATCGCCTCCACCCGCCACGCCGCCTGCATGAAAGGTTCTTAGAGTCAGCTGCGTGCCCGGTTCGCCAATGGCTTGCGCCGCCACAATGCCTACAGCATCGCCCAGCTTTACCAAGCGGCTGAAACCCAAATCCCAACCATAGCATTTCTGGCAAACACCCCTTAAAGCTTTGCAGCTCAAGGGCGAACGCGCCCTGATTTTTTCCAAACCGGCTTCAACTATTTTTTCCGCTTTTTTCCAGTCGATAATTTCGCCCGCTTTAACAATAATCTTGGAATCCTTGTCCCTGATATTGTCCAGCACCATGCGGCCGATGATTTTGTGCATGAAATTCTGGCCGATCTCCTCGGCGTCAGAACGTAAAATTTCCATACCCTTGTCATCTTTGCAATCCTCTTCAAAAACCACCACTTCGTGCGCCACATCCACCAATCTCCGGGTTAAATACCCGGCCGTAGAAGTCCTCAAGGCCGTATCTACCGTACCTTTTCTGGCGCCGTGATTGGAAATAAAATACTCCAAGATATCAAACCCCTCCTTAAAAGAGCTGATCACAGGCAGCTCGATAGTTCGACCCATAGGATTGATTACCAAGCCTTTCATGCCGGCCATCTGTACGGGCTGGGACCAAGAGCCCCGGGCGCCCGCATCAATAAAAGAGAAAACTGAACCGAATTCGGGCAGATTTTTGGGCACCAAAACCTCGATTTCCGATTTGGCCTTGGTCCAAATTTCAATGATATGACTAGTTTTTTCTTCTTTTGACAGCAATCCTTTTTTATAATAATCATCTATCACCGCCACTTCTTTTTCGGCGGCTTCGACAATTTTTGGTTTTTCCGGCGGCACCGTTAAATCGTCCATGCCCCAGGAAAGCCCGGAAAGCGTGGAATATTCAAAGCCCAATTCTTTAATTTTATCCAAAATCTCGGCTGCTTCCTCAATAGAATGTTTTTCAATTATTTCACGGGTAATTCTTTCTAAGTCCTTTACCCGAACTTCTGAATTATGATAGGGAAAATCCGAAGGCAGAACATTGTTGAAAATTAAACGGCCCAGGCTGGTTTCAATAAAAACATCTTTTGTTTTATCTTCGCTTTTTTGAACAATCTTTTTGTTAAGAATATCTTTTTTAACTTTTATCCTGGCTTTTAAATCAATCTCGTCAAATTCCAAAGCTAAAAGCGCTTCTTCAAAAGAGCCGAAAATCCGGCCCTCGCCCTTTACCCCCGGCCTGATTTTAGTCAGCCAGTAGCAGCCCAAGCTAATATCCTGGTAAAGAGTTACCACCGGGGTGCCAATGGCCGGCTTTAAAAGATTCAGTGAAGACAGCATTATTTCCTTGCTTTCCAATTGGGCTTCTTCGGATAAGGGCAAATGAACGGCCATCTGGTCGCCGTCAAAGTCGGCGTTAAAAGCTTTGCAAACCATGGGATGCAATCTTATCGCCTCGCCTTCGGTTAAAACAGGCTGAAAGGCCTGAATACCCAAGCGGTGCAAAGTCGGCGCCCGGTTAAGCAAAACGAATTTGCCCCGAACTACTTCTTCTAGAATCGCCCAGACCTCGTCAGTTTCATCTTCAATTAATCTTGAAGCGCCCCGCACGTTATAAGCCATCTCTCTTTCTAAAATTTTATTAATCACAAAAGGTTTAAAAAGCTCCAGCGCCATTCGTTTGGGCAGGCCGCACTGATGCAGCTTCAATTCCGGCCCCACGATAATTACCGATCTCCCTGAATAATCGACTCTTTTGCCCAAAAGGTTTTGGCGGAATCTGCCCTGTTTTCCTTTTAAAATATCGGCTAAAGATTTTAAGAGCCTCTTGCCGCCGGTGGTCGCCTGGGTCATCGTACCCTTTCTCATGCCGTTATCAATTAAAGCATCCACTGCCTCTTGAAGCATTCTTTTTTCGTTTCGCACAATTACTTCGGGCGCGTTAATTTCCAATAAATATTTTAAGCGGTTGTTGCGGTTAATCACCCGTCGGTAAAGATCGTTCAAATCAGAAGAAGCGTAGCGGCCGCCGTCTAGCTGCACCATCGGCCTAAGATCGGGGGGTAAAACCGGCAGCACGCTCAAGAACATCCATTCGGGCCTGATACTGGATTTTTCCATGCCCTGAAACAGCTTTAACCTTCTCAAAACCTTTTTCCGGTTTTGCGGCGTAGTTTCCTCCAAATCTTGTTTTTGTTTTGTAATTTCTTTTTTAAGCTCTATTTTCTCAAAAAGCTTGCGCAGCACTTCCGCCCCGGTACCGGCTTCAAAAATCTCTCCGTACCTTAACGCTAAATTATGATAATCGACTTCGGACAATATTTTCATTTCTTTTAATCCCGATATTTCATCCTTTACCCGGTCCCTAGTCTGCTTTAATTCGTCCAAAGCTTTATTTAAATTTTTCTTGGTGCCCTCTTTAGCTTTATTAGTTTTTACTTTCTGGTTGTATTCTTTATCAATATCATCCAATATTTTCTTTTTAAGTTCATCGTTCACCTTGGTAATGATATAGGCGGCAAAATAGATTACCCGCTCCAATTGCTGCATGGGCAAATCCAAAACCATGCCCATACGAGAGGGCACGCCTCTTAAAAACCAAATGTGCGAAACCGGTGAGGCCAATTTAATATGGCCCATGCGCTCTCTCCGTACTTGAGCCTTGGTAACTTCCACACCGCATCGGTCGCAAATAATGCCCTTATAACGGATTCTCTTGTACTTTCCGCAATAGCATTCGTAATCCTTTTCCGGGCCGAAAATCCGCTCGTCAAAAAGCCCGTCTTTTTCGGCTCTTTGGGTACGGTAGTTAATAGTTTCGGGCTTGGTTACCTCCCCCTTGGACCAACTTAAAATATTCTCGGGCGAGGCGATTTTTATCCTGATTGAATCTAGATCTTCAACGCGAATAGTCATAATTTTTTAATTATTTTTCTCTTTATCTTTTTCTTCTTTTAATTTTTCCTTCACTTCAATATTCATGCCCAAAGATTTCAATTCAGCCATTAAAAGGTTAAAAGAAGCAGGAACATTGGGCGACTTAATCTTCTCGCCTTTTAAAATCGCTTCGTAGGTGGCAGCCCGGCCAGAAACATCGTCTGATTTTATGGTTAAAATTTCCTGCAAAGTATAAGCGGCGCCGTAACCCTCCAAAGCCCACACTTCCATTTCGCCAAATCTCTGCCCGCCAAACTGGGCCTTGCCCCCTAAAGGCTGCTGAGTAATTAAGGAATAAGGGCCGATCGAGCGCATATGGATTTTATCTTCCACCATGTGGATCAGCTTCATCATATATATGTAGCCGACTGTCACCCTGTCTTTGAAAGGCTGTCCGGTTCGGCCGTCAAAAAGCTTAATCTTGCCGTCTTCGGGCAAACCAGCTTCTTTTAATTCTTTTTTAATGTCTTCTTCTTTAGCGCCGGCCAAAGACGGAGTAATTGCCAAAAAGCCCTGCTTCTTGGCCGCCCAGCCCAAATGAGTTTCCAAAATCTGGCCCAGATTCATACGGGAAACCACGCTTAAGGGGTTTAAAACAATATCCACGGGCGTACCATCAGCCAAAAAAGGCATTTCTTCCTCGGGCAAAACCCGAGAAACCACGCCTTTATTGCCGTGCCGCCCGGCTAACTTGTCGCCAGCCTGAACCCGCCTGATCGAAGCCACTTCCACCTGAATTCTTTTTATCACACCCGGCTCCAGTTTGTGCCCCAGCTCGCGGGAAAAAATCTTAATACCCACAACCCGGCCCCGTTTTCCGTGCTCCATATGAAGCGAAGTATCTTTTACATCGCGGGCTTTTTCGCCAAAAATTGCGCGCAGCAATCTTTCTTCAGCCGTTAAATCGGTTTCGCCCTTGGGTGAAATCTTGCCCACTAAAATATCGTTGGGCCCGACTTCCGCGCCAATGCGCACTACCCCTTCTTCGTCCAAATCCTTAAGCTTTTCTTCAGAAACATTGGGAATATCGTAAGTAGTAAGCTCCGGGCCAAGCTTTGTTTCCCGTACGTCGCAAGTAAAATCTTCCAAGTGAATAGAGGTAAACACATCGTCTTTTACCAGTTTTTCAGAAATAACAATCGCATCTTCAAAATTATGCCCCCGCCAAGGCACAAAAGCAACCAGAATATTTCGGCCCAAAGCCAATCTCCCTTTTTCAATCGCGCCGCCGTCGGCCAAGATATCGCCTTTTTTAACTTTCTGGCCTTTTTTAATAATCGGCTTTTGGTGAAAACAGGTATATTGGTTCGTGCGAATAAAAGTTTTCAAATCGTGCCTTTTTAATTTTCCTTTGGTAGTTCTAACTTCAATATGTTTGGCGTCAACGCTGGTTACTAAGCCGTCGTCATCAGAAATTATTTCCTGCCCCGAATCGCGTGCCACCCTTTCTTCCATGCCAGTGCCCACCAAGGGCGATTGGGGGAAAATCAAAGGCGTCACCTGCCGCTGCATGTTAGAGCCCATTAAGGCTCTGTTGGCATCGTCGTTTTGCAAAAAAGGAATTAAGGAAGTGCCCACGGAAATTGACTGCTGGGGCGAAACATCGATGTAATCAATCTTTTTTTTATCGATCAGGCCCGGCTCACTTTTTATCCTGGCATCCACCATATCTGCCACAATATTATTTCTTTCATCAATTTGAACGCCCGCATGGGCAATATTATACTTTTCTTCCTCGTGCGCGTTAAGATAATGAATTTCAGAAGTTATCTTTCCGTTGTTAACCTTAAAATACGGGGTTTCGATAAAGCCGTACTGGTTCACCCTGGCAAAAGAAGCCAAATGGGAAACCAAACCCACGTTCGGGCCTTCAGGCGTTTGAATGGGACAAATCCGGCCATAGTGCGAAGGCTGCACGTCTCTAACTTCAAAGCCGGCCCTTTCCCGGGTTAAACCTCCCGGCCCTGTAGCTGAAAGCCGTCTTTTATGCTCCAATTCGGCCAGCGGATTTTCATTATCCATAAACTGGGCAATTTGCGAAGAAGTAAAAAATTCTTTTACCACCGCCATCACCGGCCGCGGATTGATCAATTGCAAAGGCGTTACCGTATAAATATCTAAAGTCGACATGCGGTCTTTAATAATCCGCTCCATGCGGGCAATACCGATTCTTACTCTGTTTTGCATTAATTCGTTTAAAGTACGCACTCTTCGATTGCCCAAGTGGTCAATTTGATCGGGTTTCGCATCCGGATCGTTGTTCAATCGAATAATCTCACGAAGAGTATCAACAATGTCCTCAGGCTTTAATACTCTTTCTTTTACGGTAATTTCCTCGTTTTTGTTCTTGCGCTGGGGAAACCTCTGCCACATGCGCCACCTGCCCACTTTTGACAAATCGTACCTTTCGAAATTGAAAAAGATGTTCTCAATAAATTCCTTGGCCGTTTCAGCGGTTACTAACTCATCCGGCCTTAAGATTTTGTAAATCTCAATTAGGGCCTCGCCCTGGTTTTGGGCTTTATCGCGCTTTAGAGTTTCTTCAATGTATTTTGTTTCGCCCTTATCAACGTCCTGAAACAATTCTTTAATGCTTTTTTCGTTATCAATGCCAAAAGCCCGCAATAAAGTAGTTGCGGCTAATTTTCTCTTGCGGTCAATTTTAACCACCAAAGAACCGGAAGATTCGGTTTCAAACTCTAGCCAAGCACCCCGGTTGGGAATAACCTTGGCGCCAAAATAGTTCTGGCGCGCCCACTGCTGAGCGGTAAAAAACACGCCGGGTGAACGGATCAGTTGGCAGATCACCACCCGCTCCACGCCATTCATTACAAAAGTACCCCGTTCGGTCATTAAAGGAAAATCGCAGAGAAAAACTTCTTGCTCTTTAATTTCTTTGGTTTTTAAATTAACCAGCTTGGTTTTTACCCTCAAAGGCGCTTCGTAAGAATCGTTATTTAATTTAGCCTCCAAGTCATTTTTGTATTTGGGCTCGTCCAGTTTATAATCCAAAAACCAAAGCTCCATTTCTTTCTTGGTATAATCCCTGATTGGAGAAATTTCGGCAAAAAGTTCTCTTAAATCCTTTTCCCAAAAACGATCCCAGCTGTCCTTTTGAATGGCAAGCAAATAGGGCAAGGGTAAAGAGATTTTTGATTTAGCAAAATTTTTTATGCGAAGTTCGGGCATAATTTTAAAATAAAATAAAAGGGAATTAAATAAAAAGCACAAAAAACCCTAAAAATGGGCTTTAGGGCGCTTTCCCTTTGTAAGTTTTACGTATTAAAAAAAATCAAAAAATTATAAAAATATTAAATTCTGGTTTTCAATAAAGAAATTGCGAAATCAAAGAGCAAATCAATTCTATCTTATTCTATCGTGAGTGTCAATAGGCAATTCAATTATAGCCAAAATAAGGCTTTGAGTCAACACCTGTTTGGGCTTATTCCCCTTTATTTATTTTTTAACTTCAGATGGCGTTTCGGAAATGGGCGGCTGGGCCGGAACAATGCCGTCCAAGGCCGATCTCCCCGCCTTAATGTTGTCTATAACCTTTAATATCTCCTGGTTATCCGGATTTAAGCTCTGCACTTTCTCAAATTTTACAAGCGCCGCCTGCTTGTTACCCTGCTTATCATATATGATACCCAAGATATAAAGGGCGTTGGAATAATTCGGGTCGATAGTCAACAATCTCTCCAGCTCGGCTTTAGCCTTATCCAATTGGTTATTGTTGTAATAAATAACGCCCAATTGAAAAGCCAGGCCAGTATCGTTAGGCGCTGAAAGCTTGGTTTCTTCAAGTTTTGCAATCGCCTCTTCGGTTTTGCCTTCGTTCATTTTCATCATGGCTATTTGGTATTGGGCCGGCGCATAGTCGTTTTTTAAAGACAGCGCCTTTTGAAAGTTTTCTTCGGCTTTTTTCAAATTCTCTTCCTTTGTCCCTTCTGTTTCTCCGGCATCAGCCTTTAAAAGGTAAACTTTGCCGATTTCGGTATAGACATACGGGTTTTTTGGATCCAATTCCAAAGATTTATTGTAAGATTCCAAAGCCAAAGGCGAAGAACCATTAACAGCCCCGATTAAATTTTGGTAAACAAAAGCTCGCACATTCCAATTGGCAACGTTAGCCGGATTTAACCCTACAGCCGTGTTTATTGATCGAATAGCAGCGCTTAAGACTTCCGATGACTGCGTCTTTTTTTGTTCGTCGGTTAATTTCTGATCTTGTGTAATTAAAGCGGTTTTGGCCAGATAAACTTGGGAAATATCCCGCCAATAAATATCGGCTTTTGCGTTATATTTTACCGCTTTTTCCAAGGCGCTAATGGACTGATCAACCTGTCCCCCTTGATAAAAGGTGATGCCTTGAAGATACTTGGCATCGGCAAAATATTTTTCAATGTTGAAAAAAGACAAACCCACGCCAAAAATTAATATCAAAATCAGCAAAAAGGAAGCGGCCAGAGCCTGGGGCGAAGACGGCTCAATGGCCAAAGATTTTACTTTAGATTTTTCAATCGCGACAAAACCGGCCAATAAAACCCAGAAGGTAAAATTCAAAACCAGGCTTGAAGGATAGAAAAAATAGCTGATAATAATGGCGCCCAGAGAGGAAAAAACCGCCAAAACCATAATCCTGTCCTTAGATTTCGTTTCATTCCCTTTTTTCTTAAAAAAGCTAAAAGCAGCCCAGAAAAACATAACCAATAGCGCCAAGAAAGAAAGAATGCCCAAAATACCGGTGGTAATAACCCGATCCAAAATCTCAGAAGCGCCGGTAGAAAACTTGGTATTCCATAAAATCGTCTGGTTTACGCCATCGGGCTTAAATTTAGCAAAAGTATAACTGAACGTTCCTGGCCCACTACCTAAAACTGGCGTTTTCATTATGCTATCTTTTATCAGGCCCAGTTCGGCTTGTTGCGTTAAAGAAACCTCTAAAGGTAATTGCGGAGAAAAGGGCAAATTAATCTTAAAAACTGCAAAAAACAAACCCACAATCAAAAGCACGATCGCAAAATGTAGCAAGCGATTGGGCAAGCTTTTAACGTTTAAAAGGCCCAGAACAAAAATTAAAGCCATGCTTACGATCAAAATAATCCAAGCGGTAAAAAAATTAATCAGCAGCAAGGCGGCCAGCCAGAAAACTGAAACCAGCAACAAAACAGCTTTTTTAGCCTTGTTATTGGTGGTAAAAAACAGAGAAATAGCTAGGGGCATTAAACAAGCCAAGAAAATCGCCAAAGCGTTGGGCGAACCGAGAGTATTAAAGGAAACCGCCTTAGTAAAGTTAAAAGGCAAAAGGTATTTACCGTACATTTGAAGCAGGCCAAGAATGCCAACAATAAACCCTGAAACTACTAGGCCAAAAAACAATTTGGCAACCCGCTTGGGCCCCAAAATAGTGTTAGAAATTAAAAAATAAAGAAGAATAAAATAAAAAAGGGTTAAAAAGCTGGCGTTAATATCCAACGGCCAGCCCCAAAAGCTGCCATAGCTCCATAAAGAAAAAATGGTCGATAAACCGTAAATTAAAAGAAGGGCTAAAACCGGAACATTTAACCAATTAAGGTTAAACTCAAAATGATGGGTTGATAAAACCCTAAAAATCCAAAAGAGCAAGGCTAAAAAAACCAAAATGCCCAATAGCAACTGCTTACTTAAATCTAAAACACTCACTACAAAGGGTAGAAAAAACAGCGGGAAAATAAAAACCAGCAGATAAACAGAGTAAACGCCGATTTTACCCCAAAGCTCTTTTTTTTCTTTTAAGGATTCGGTTTTTGAATCTTGTAGTTTTGAAGTTTTTTGCTTAACAGTTCTTTTTTTTGCGGTAATTTCCACCGCCTGGAGATCTTTTTCGTTTTCCATAAGTTTTTAAATTTATTAATTGTTTATAAAAACACTAATTGATCTAAAATTGGTTGCAATAAAGATTGAGGTTGTAATTCCGGCTGAGCTTCTGGCTGAATTTCCGGTTGTATTTCTGGCTGAACCTCTGGCTCGGGAAGTGGTTGAGTTTCAGTTGGAACCGGCTCTGGATTTGGATTATCCGCCACGCTTTCTTCTGGCGAAGAAGTCGCCGGATTATCTGCTGGAATTGGTTCGGGCACTGGTTCAATTGGAGTGGGTGGCGGTTCGGCCGGTTCAGGATTTATATTTTGATTATTAAAATCAACTTGGTCGCATTCGCCCCTTATTTTAACCCACTCTCCGTTTTCTATCCAGGTACACCAAATTTCTCCTGTGGCTTTATCTACTACCTCTAATCTTTCCACCCGGGCTGTGCGCACAAAAATCTTCTCAAATGCCCATTCCCCGGCAGTTTGTATTGAGCCGGTAAATTTTAACAAAGAGTCTTTAATTTGATCAACAAAACCAGTGTTATCGGCAGAAACATAAGAAATTATTTCTCCGCTTTGATTTTGCAAGCTGCCGCTTTGGTTAACAGAAAGCTTTATAGCTTCAATTTCCTGCTTCAATTCCTTAATGCCGGCAATAGAAAGGGCGCTTAACCTCGCGTAATCAACCGATTTGGCGTATTGGCCGTCTTCTTCCCATTCCACCACTTCTGGCACTACTTTTCCTATTTCTTCGGCAATAAACCCGAAATCGCGGCCTTGGCCAAAGCCTGTTTTCCAATCAAAGTAAACCGGGTTTAACAGATCGATTTTTTCCATGGCATTCTGAATAGAAATTATATTTTCCTTCCAGCGCACCGAAGAATATTGCGTCCAGGCATCGGCGACCGGATCAGTTGGAGAATTCTGGCGCACTGTTAAAATGTTGCTGGTGGTGGTCGTACCAATTGCTATATTACCGCTATTGGCGACAATAAAAGCTTCCATTGAGGTGGCCACCATAAACAATCCGTTGGTGGTACTGGTAGAAATCGCCACGCTAATACCCGCGCCCGTAAGCATCTGCGAAGCCGAGCCAGCGCCGATTACGCTGCTAGATTGAATTCTAAATCTGTTGCCATCGCTGTTATCAATGCCCATTGAATAATAAGTAGGCCCTGACCACAAAACATATGACGGATCATAGGCAGAATTAGATGCCGGTGTGCCAATTTCCATACTGGCGTTGTGAGCTCCATCGCCCCAAATATAAATATTGCTGGTGGCAGTGGTAGTATTAATATTAACGCTGCCCCAAGATGTTATATTAAAATTATTAGTAGTCGTGCCCACTGTAAAAAGATTAGTGTTGGTGGTGGTGGTGCCGACGGATACGCCATTAGTATTTAAATATAAAGTGGTGGTGCCGTTAATGTCAAAATCTAAAGCGCGGTTATCAGAAGCGTAGATGCGCGAATAAGGCACAGTGGTGCTGCCAGGCGCTTCCAAGCCAAACCAGATGCCCGAACCCGTAGAGGTGCCTTGAAGACCAATCTGATAATTGTTAACTGCCACAGTTGGTTTTTCAGCAAAAATTCCGTATTGAGCTGGATTAGTAACCGTTTCGGTGGTTACATCGTTTAATATATATAAAGCCGATGAATAATCTCTAATGGTAAAATTGCTCGAAGCACCATTACCAATCCCTTGAACCCTAGCGCCAATTACATTTTTTAAAGAAACATTTGAAAGCACAGCCATAGTTCCAAAAACATCTATCCCAACAGTTGAAAGTTGTTCGGTGCCAGAATTTGTCATCGTGCCACCATAAGTTCCGAACGTTAAGCCAGAAACTTTTGAATTGGCTCCAAATCCTTTTCCGGCATAACTCATGTATCCACTCATTCCTGAATGAGTTACCGTGCTCGAAGCTGAAGGAGTAACCATGGGGAATAGGCTTATTCCAACAACAGAAGAGTTCGTAGTACTCGGCTGTCTTGCGCCTGAAATATTAAGCAATGTTGCATTTGTTGGCGCTGTCCCAATCCCGACACCGCCTTGTTTATTATCAACCGCAAATATTGTGTCGGTGGTTGTTGCCACATATATGGCATAAGTTGAAGAGGCGGTCGTAGTACCAATAGATAAAGTATTGTTAATTACGGTATTTCCCGCCTGATTAATAGTAAAAAT
>CAZVLR010000005.1:0-56442 GCA_964628095.1 uncultured Candidatus Saccharibacteria bacterium
GATTCAGATCCGGCAGTGCTCTTGGTGCCTGACCAATCGCCCGAAGCGTAGCAGGTGTTAGCGTTGCTTGAAGTCCAGCTCAAAGTCGCAGCTGAATTGTATGCAATGCTGGCAGATGAATCCTGTCCATTAACCTTTAAATCAACGGTGGGGGTAGGCTGAACACAACTGGTAGTAAAAGATTTTAACTCACCCCAATACATCGTGCCGTGAGGATTGTTTTTACCAAAAGCCCGATAATAATAAGTTTTGCAAGAAGTTAAACCATAAACATTTGTAGAGTAAGGACCGGTGTCACTTACCATTTGCTGGTGGCCGATTTCCTGATCTGGAAAAATACTGGTTCCATATTCAAACCAAACCTCGGTGTTTTCACCGCAAGTAGAACAGTTATAGGTTACTTCTCCGTTTAATGTCGCCGAATTGTTGGTAATATTAGAAGCGTCCCGGGTAACCATATAGGGGCTGATAAAGCCAAGCGCCGTATAGGGCAACAGCAAGAAAACGCCTCCGAAGAATCCGAATATTAAAATTGCTTTTATTTTATTTGTTTTTTTATTTAACATATGTTTTTATTTATTTATTTATTTGTTTCTTTATTTATTTAACTAATTTGGCCTCCACGGCAATTCTTTGTATGTTTTTGCCCGGGGGCCAGCAACTCAGTAAAACTAACACATTGTCAGAATTTGTCAAGGGATTAACGGGTAGCTCTTCGCCCTTGTCAATGATCACTTTTCCGACCACTGAATAAACAATTCTTTGGTGGTTAAAATTAATAACAACCTGATCCCCTTCTTTTAAATTATTAAGCTTGGTAAAAACCCAATCGTGCTTGATTTTGGGCCAGCCCGGAGGCGCGCTGTGGCCCAAAATTATCGTTTGCCCCTGGCTACCGGGCATTACCGAAGTAGGATAATGCACCACGCCCTTGTCTAAAAGTTTTCTAAAGTTATCATTAACACTTTGAGCCAGCACCAAAGACGACTCCAAACCGATAGCGGGAATCTCTATGCTGTTTTCTTTTTCAGAATATTCAAAAGTGGTTATATTATTAACATTTATATTAAGACCTTCTTGGGAAGAGCCCAAAACCAACTTATCGTTATTAAATATGTCTGAAAACAACCCAGATAAAGCCTGGTAATTAAAAACCCAGGAAGATTCAGACCAATTAACAACCAAAAAGGCGATCGCAAACAAAACCAAAAAAGGCTTCCATAATATTTTTATTTCTTTTTTTGTTTTTTCTTGAAACATAAAATTAATAAATTAAAAAGGCATGCGGAATCATTTGAAGGATTCTTTCTTTGTCAAAGTATAAAAAGATGAGCAATAACAAGGTAAAACCGGCGGCTTTAAAAACAAGGTCTTTATGCTGCAGCTTGAATTTTTTATAAACAAACAGGTCAAACCAAATAGCCACAACCAGAGAAAAGACAATAAAGAAAAGCATCAAATAAATTAAATTCTCCACTAGATTGCTGTATTTTTGGGAAGCAAATTCGGTTAAATTAAAAGCTAAGGCTTCTTTTTTACTTAAACTTGTATTTGGCGTAGAGGTCTCTGCCGACGCAATGGTTGAGGTGCCCAACTCGGCAACAAACGTTGAAGTGGTGGCCTTTTCTTCCTTTTGAGGAGTTACGGTTTTTTCCTCTTTGAGCGTTTGTTTTTCAGCTAAAACAATTGAGTTTTTGGGAGCACCAAAAACTTGCACTACCAAGTAAACTTTATTGCCTTGAAATTCCCCACTAACAACGGCCATACCAATTTCGCTGTAGTTAGGATTAACAATGTTTCTTTTGTGCAAAGGCGAATTCATCCAAGCATCATGTACTTCTTCTGAGTCTAAAAATCCGATGGCTAAATTCTCGCCCGCTATTTTATATGTATAGCCCACTTTTTTAAACCAATACCAAGGAGTAACCCCTTCAGGGCTCTGATGAGAAAAATAAGCCTTGGCCAGCATATCCTGGGCCTTTAAATTGGCAACTTCGTCCAGCTTTTGATTCTCTTTTAAGGTTTGTAATCCTAAAGACTGCCTTTCTTGATTGGTCATTTGAACCAGGTTGGTTTTGGTAATATCGGCAAAGAAAATATTATTTGGTATATAAAGCAAGAAAATAACGGAAATTAATTTTAAGGCCAGTATGGTGAAAAAAAGATAAAACAAAAACCGACCCTCAAGGAATTTGGGTTTATATTGGTTATTTTCACAGGGAACAAAAACACATTTTAATTTTAAGATTGTTTCGTTTATCATTTCCATATAATCTATTATTCATGATTATACTGTATATATTAAAATTTGTCAAATGAAAAGTGCGCCAGTAGAATTTGGCGCACCCGTTAATTAATCGACTCTTTTTTATTCGTATCTTAAGGCATCAACCGGCTTTAATTTTGAAGCCTGGCGGGCCGGTAAAAAACCGGCGATACAGCCCACCAAAAAAGAAAATCCCAGGCCAAAAAGTATAATAAAGGGAGAAACAGAAGCTTCTATATAGAATAAAGGATGAAGTTGACCGTAGTATTCGAGAATCTTCGCTATTAAAATTCCCAAACCAGTACCACCGACACCGCCTATTAAACCGATAATCCCCGACTCCACCAAAAAAAGCGAAGTAATATTTCTATTGGTGGCGCCAATCGCTTTTAAAATGCCTATCTCCCTGGTTCTTTCGTGTACGGAAGTATACATGGTATTCATGATGCCAATGCCACCCACGATAATGCCAATGCTGGCAAAGGCAAAAACCGCCAATTGAATAATGCCCATTACGCTTCCCACAATACCGGTAATTTTTTCACTGGTAATTACCGAAAAAGGCGAGGCATCTTCACCTTTTCTCTTTTTTCTGGTTTCTTCTAATTTATTCTTAATATTCTCGGCCACCTGATCGGCGTTATAACCATTTTTAATGGTAGCCATAACAAAGGCCGCGCCCTCTCTTTCTCCGGTTATTTTTTCATAAATTTCCAGATCAATGCCAATCTGCTGATCGTCCTGTTTTGAGCCCAAGGATTTTAATATGCCCACCACTTTAAAATCCCGGCCGCTTATAGTAGCCATAGTTTCAATTCTCATACCAGGAAAAACCTCTTCTGGAACCAGATTCCCAACAATCAATTCATTTTTCCCTGGCAAGGGCCAACGGCCTTCTTGTAAAGACCAACCGACTTGTGATTGAAAAACATCGATATTTTTAAAGGGAATGCCATAAAGAAAAACTAGTTTTTTCTCACCGCCATATTTCATAGTTTCAGCCATATATTTGGTCGGCACCACCACATCGACTCCGTCCGCTTTCTCTATGGCCTTAATATCCTCGTTGCTTAATTTTAATCCTCCGGCCATGCTGGTTATCATATTAGACATTTCTCCGGGCATTACCATAATCAGATCGCCGCCCATCATTTTTAACTGTTTCATAATTGTGGTTTTTATACCCTCGCCCAAGGAAACAATGGAAACAATCAAAAACACGCCAATCACAATTCCTAAAATCGTTAACCAGCTCCGAACCGGCCTGGTTCTTAAAGATTTTACTGATATTTTAAAGTATTCTTTAATCATACATTTTCTTTCCAAGTATATTCTTTCCCGGTATTATGATTAGAAACTATCTGTCCGTCTTTCATATTAACCAATGAATGGGCATAAGAAGCCACGGTCGGATCATGGGTAACAATTACCAAAGTTTTTTTCTTGTTCTGATGCAAATCGATTAAAATTTCCATTATCTTTTTTCCGGTTTTAGAATCAAGATTGCCCGTGGGCTCATCAGCCACAATAATTTCAGGATTATTAGCCAAGGCCCGCGCAATGGCGATCCGCTGCTGTTCCCCGCCCGAAAGCTCTGAAGGTTTGTGCATAATCCGATCACCCAAACCCACCGATTCCAATAACTCTTTGGCCTTCTCTTTTCTTTGAACTTCTGAAATTCCTTGAAATATCATGGGCAGCATTACATTTTCCAAGGCATTTAAATTATGTAACAGATTAAACTGCTGGAAAATAAAGCCGATTTTCTTGCCACGAATTAAAGCCTGCTCATCTTCAGACAATTTGGAAAGATCTTGGCCTTCCAAAAAAACATTGCCCCGGCTCGGCGTATCTAAACAGCCAATCACATGTAGAAGGGTTGATTTGCCCGAACCGGAAGGCCCCATTAAGGCGACAAAATCCCCCAAAGACACTTGGAGGCTTACGCCTTTTAGAATTTCTAGCTCAACTTTACCCAATTGGTAAACCTTCCAGATATTTTCTAATTTAATCAGGGTTTTTTCCATTAGCTAAATTTTATTTAATAATAACTTCCTCTCCCTCGCTCAACCCAGAGATAATTTCTACTTCACTATCGTTCCCGGCTAAACCCAGCTCAATTTCTTTTTCTAAAACTTCTTTCCCTTTTAAAACCCTAACCTTGCCCCTGCCATTGCTTCTTTGAATAGCATTTTCGGGCAGGTATAAAACATTTTCTTTTAAAGCGGTTTTAATTATCACGTCAGCCGACATGCCAGTTTTAGCTGCTTCGGGCACAGTTTCAAAATCGATAAAAACTTCGTAATAAGCCACGTCGTTAATTAATTTTTCCGCCGTATCAATTGAAATCACCCAGCCCTTAAGAACCTCGTTTGGAAAAGCGGTTAATTTAATGTCTACTGCGTCGCCAACTTTTACCTTAACAATGTCTTCTTCGTAAATATCAACGGAAACTTCCAAGGGTTTTTGAGGCAACAACGATAAAACTGTAACGGTTGGCTGAATCGCCTCACCCGCCCTTTTCTCAACTTTTGCAATTTGTCCGTCAACCGGACTGGTTAAAATTGAATCAAACAGCTGGCTTTTTAAAAGACTAACCTGGGCCTCGGCCTGCCTGACTTTGGCTTGATACAAATCAATATCTTCTTGCCGAGCCGGAGACAATAGCTGGTTTAATTTTTCCTGGGCTTCTTTTTTTGAACCTTCGGCAGCTGTAACTTTGGCCTGGGCCGTATTGATATTATAAGTATTGGTGTTTTTAGTAGAAGAAATCGTCTGTTGAGCGCTAACAATACTAACCGACTCAGCGGCAATATATGATTTATCTGTATCCAATAAGATTTTATTGGCTGAAGAAACTACGGGGTTAACTTCGTCGGCGCTTTGACGAATAATTGTTAAAGAGTTTAAAATCTCATCCAATGATTTTTTAGTTTCAGAAAGGGCCTGATCAATATTGGCCTGAGTAGGGGTGCTTTTTGCCAAATCTAAATAGGTCTTAATGTTAGTAGTATTAACAGACATTATGTTTTTGTTCTGCGCTACTTTAAGGCTGGCCTGATCGCTACCGCCAAAATATGTTTTTTCGATGTTTTTAACGGTCTCTAAAGCATTATATGCTTTAATATAGGCACTATCTAAATCGTTCAGGGCGTCTTGATAGGCGCTATTTAAATCGTTTTCGGCGTCAATCTTAATGTCGTCTAAACTAAGTCGGGCCGCTTCAAAGGCATTTTGGGCATTTTGAACAGTTGTCTGGGCCAACTGTATTTCCTGGGCTGAAGCGCCAGCTAATAATTTATCTAACTGAGCTTGGGCTACTGCCAAAGAAGCTTGGGCCTCATTAACCTGAATGGATAATTGGTTATTCTCTAATTTAACCAGGGCTTGGCCCATTTTAACGTTATCGCCATCTTTAACATAAACTTTGTCGATGCGGCCCGAGATCTTAAAGCTTAAACTTATTTCGTCTCCCTTCTTAATGCTGCCTGTTTCAGAAACCTCTTGGACTACATCCCCTCTCTGGACCTTTACAGTTTGATAAAGCTGTTTTTCTTTTTTAAAAAAGCTAAAATATATAGTGCCGACCAAAGCGATTAAAATAATAGCGATTACGATAATTTTTTTAGAAAAAATCATGATTTTATAATCTATATTTATATTTTATTATCATTTTAATTATAGTTTTTCCCTAAAATATATCAAATTTATCACTTTATTACTTTAAAAACACTTAGAAACTCTCTCGTTTTTTATGTATTTAAAGCCCCGTACTTTAATAGTAGCAATTTTTCCAACATAAAAAAAGCGGCTTGTATAAGCCGCTTTTTTGTTCCTCTACTATTAAATATTTAAGTCCATGCCCGAATAACCCGTGGTATCGTCGTAACGGCCACTTCCTACGCTATTGCAGGTTTTTCTATCGTTGTTGAAAACCTTCCAAGCATCTTGGCGAGCACTTAAAGAATCTTTCCTAAGCTGATTTCTGGTGGCGCGATAATCCTGCCAAACCTTTTTTAAAGCGGTTCTTCTCCCATTTCTATCACTAATTCCCCAAGCCGCTTTAAAAGCTGCGGTCCGAGTATTAATAGCCGATACTATACCGGCATTATAAGTATTTAGCGCTGTAACAATGGCCGCGTCTCTTTTTTCAATCATTGGCACCACACAATCACCATAAGGGGTCGCATAAGTGGTAGTAGCATTAAGGGGGGATATTAAATTATTACTATTCCCCTGATTGTCTTCAGCTAAAGCCACAAAACTAATAACGCCAAACAAAAGAACTGCGATTATTGAGGCAAAAATTATTTTTTTCATAGTTTTTAAATTAAAATTAATTATTTTTCGACCTTTGATATTAATTATTAAACCTCTTCAGTTTTTTCAAAAAAATAAAGGCGAGAATGCCGCCACTCAAAGCCGTAACCAGCTGCGACCAGCTCATTATCATAATGACGTTTTGGGCTAATTCTTTTTTCACTATTAATTCTAGTACAACAAAAGTAGAAAAATAAAGAAAAACAAACTTTAAAAAACTAGCAATGGCCACCCCCAGCCAATAATTAACTCTCTTAAAAAGAGAAAAGGCCAGAACTAAAACCGCATTAGAAGCCATAATAAAGGGCACAATGGGAGCCAAAGCAGGGGGCAATAAACCAAAAGACAAAGCCATTACGCTTGGTATTAAACCGACCAAAATAGCGCTTTCTCGCCCCAGCAAAACAACTGTCGCAAAAAGAACGGCATTTACAATTGGCCCGGTAACAAATTGATTATGCCAAAACATTGGCACAAAAGTAGCTAGGGCCAAAAGACCGCCAAATTGAGTTATGGTTAGAATAATTTCTTTGTTAATCTTTAAACTTTTTACTTGTTCCATATTTTTTATTTAAATTTTACCTCTTTTTTCTTTGGCGAATAACTGGTATGGCAGATTTTATGGATTACCTCGCTCGACGTTAAGAATTCTTGGTAAACCTTTTTAACGATCGGGTTTTCGTGCGCCATTCTTACCTCTTTTTTACTATCGATATTATAAAGCGCTTTGGCCCGGGCCGCTCTAATGTTGTCGTTTAAGGGCAGAGGTTGTCCGCCACCGCCAACGCAACCGCCTGGGCAGGCCATCACTTCCACCGCATCATAAGCTTTGGGATTTTTCTTTAATTCCTCTAAAATCTTTCTGGCATTAACTAGGCCCGTTACCACTGCCACTTTCGCCTTTTTACTACCGATTAAAATTTCGGCTTTTTTAATTCCTTTTGAGTCTCTTAATTCTTTAAATTCTATCTTTGGCAGAATTTGGTTTGTCATTTTATTAAAAACCGTCCTTAAAGCCGATTCAGCCACACCGCCGGTAGCCCCGTAAATAACTCCGGCGCCACTGGGCAATCCCCAAGGATTGTCATATTCTTCAGGTTCTATTTTTGCCAAATCAATGTTGTATTTTTTAAAAAGAAAAGCCAATTCCCGAGTGGTTAAGACGTAATCAATTGGAGGAATGCCGTTAATATCAAGCTCTTTTCTTTTAATTTCGTATTTTTTAGAAGTACAAGGCATTATTGAAACCATTACTATTTTTTTAGGATCGATATTCTCTTTTTGGGCCCAATAATTTTTAATAAGACCGGCTAAAATCATCTGGGGCGATCTGGTGGTAGCCAAACAATTAATGAATTCCGGATAAAAGAATTCCACGAATTTCACCCAAGAAGGACAGCAGGAAGACAAACAAGCGCCCTTGCCTTTTTGAATTTTTTCCATTAACTCCTGAGCTTCTTCAAAAGTAGTAAAATCAGCTCCCACAGCCGTATCAAATACTCTATTGGCGCCCAATTTTCTAATACCGGCGGCAATCTGCCCGGTTAATACGATTCCTGGTTCCATGCCGAATTCCTCGCCAATACTTGATCTAACGGATGGCGCCACCTGAAAAACAACTACCTTGGATTTATCTTTTAAGGGTTCCTCCACCTCCTCGAATTCCCCGCCCGCCTCAAAAGCGCCTACCGGACAATGAACAATGCACTGGCCGCAAAAAATGCAGTCTTTTTTTGGATTTTTAGAAGGAATAATTTTTGTAAAATTACCGTCTTCGGCCAACTCTAAAAAACCAACTTCGTAATTCTGGCAAACATCGATGCAGTTTCGGCAATCAATGCATTTTGAGCTGTCAAAAAATACGGCCGGGCCGAATTCAAAACATGGTTTATTTTTTTTACGGTCGTTAAATCTGCTCTTTTTTACGTTGTATTCTTTAGCTAATTCCAATAACCGGCACTTGTCCTTAAAAACGCAATCGGAGCACTCCTCACAATGCTGGGCAAAAATTAGTTCTAAGTTCACCTTTCTCGCCCTTTTTATTTTTTCCGAATCGGTAATAATTTCCATGCCAGGTTCCAGTCTTGTAACGCAGGAAGGCTGCAGGCCTTTTTTATTTTTTACCTCTACCAAGCACAAACGACAGCTGGCCTTTGCTTCCAAATCTGGGTGATAACAAAGGCCGGGAATTTTAATTCCAGACTTTTGTGCCGCCTCTAAAACGGTTTGACCGTCAAACGCCTTTATATTTTTTCCGTTAATAATAATGTCTATTTCTTTTTCCATTTTATTTTAACAATTTTGTTAGCACCCCCCTAAAAGAAACTGGTACGCTTTTTCCCAAAGCGCAAAAACTAGTATTTTCTAAAACAAAGAATAGGTCCTCTATTAATTCTTTGTCTATCTTTTTCTTTTCAATCAGCTCTTTTAATCTAAAAACTCCCTCTCTGCAAGGCACACATTTATCACAATTTCCCTGATGAAAAAAATTAATCCACTCTTTCATTAATTTGTAATAATTGGCTTTGTCTTTTTTAAAAATAATAATCGAACCGGCGCCACATAAAGAATTTTTTAATTCCTCCTTAAGAAAAATCTCCCCGCAGGCGCCACCGCCAACCTTGGTAAAAAAATCAAAGACTGGGTAGTTTTTAGTTTCCTTTAAAATTTTTTCCAAGCTCCAATTTTCTGGTAATTCAAAAACGCCTTTATTTTTAACATCTCCCTCTATAGAATAAAATCTCTTGCCTTCGTAGGAATTATTAGAAATCTTATTTATATAATAAAAAGTCTCAACGTTATTTACCAAGGTAGGAAAACCAAAAAGCCCTTGTCCTGTGGGAAATGGCGGCTTTAATCTGGGCTCGGCCCGTCTGCCCTCAATTACCTCGCAAAGGGCGGTTTCTTCGCCCGCAATATAGGACCCGACCTTCTCGACTAATTTTATCGGCGCCTGACCAATAAATTTTTTTAATTTAGAGCCGAATTTTTGGTAATAGTCTTTTCTCAAATAAATATAAGCCTGGCTGTTTTCAAAAAAATCTAGGGCTGTTTTTATACCCTCAATCACCTCCTTTGGGTATTTTTTTAGAATATAGCTATCCTTAAAAACCCGGGGCTCACCTTCGGAAGCGTTGCAAATAATGTATTTTTTATCATCCTTAGCCCTCTTAACCATTTCCCATTTTAACCAAGTGGGAAAACCTGAACCGCTTCGGCCGGATAGATTTGATTTTTTAAGTTTAAAAATTATATTTTCACTTTCCATTTTGTTCTTTTTTATGTTCCAAATAAGAAAAAATAAATACGTAAACGCTGGAAAGAATAACTGGAATAATTACTAGCCAAAAGGCAAAATTAACAAAAAACAGTCCTAAAAGAGAAATTAAGGCGCAAGCTTTAAAAAGTTTTGAGCCCAATTTATGAGTTTTTTTCCAAACGTTCTCGCTTGATAGCGTCCACGGCGTACGAATACCAATAAACCAGTTCTGCTTGGTCTTGGAGATGAGAACGCCTGAATAATAAAATAAAATCGCAAAAGCCGGCAACATCATTTGGGTTAAATCAAAACGATAGCCCAAGTTCCAAACTAAAGTGAGTACATAAATATAAAACAGAAACAAAATTATCAAAGCAATAAAATTATCAAAATACTCACGGAATTTTTGAATATTATGCTTTAGGGGGTCAATTTTAGGAATTAACAAAAACAACAGCCACATTGCCAAGGCAAGTAAGGGCATTAAAAAAAGGCCCCAAAATTTTGACATATAACCATTTACTTCACCCCTCATATTCCAGTGAGAAGCCATGAAATCGGGCATCTGGGAATAAAAATAAAAACCAAGGGCAAAAGATGCGATAATTATTAATAAAATCGTTGTATTGATTGTTTTCATATTTTTACCTGTTGTCCCCGCTACCGGAAAGGTTGTTTCTTTCCTGTCGGGATTTTAATTTTTCAATATTAAGCTCGACTATTTTTTCCAAGGGTAAACCTAATTCGGTGGCAATCTGGCTCACATACCACAAAACATCGCCCAATTCTTTGGCAATTTCCTGCTTTTTATCCTCGCTAATAACACTGTTGTTATCCCTTAACACTTTCTTTATTTTTTCAGCCACTTCCCCAGCTTCACCCGCCAAACCCAAGGTGGGATAGACAAAATTACTACCGCTGTTGGGATAAATTGCGGTTTTCTTTGCTAATTTTTGGTATTCTTCAAAATTCATATAATATATTTGTTTTTTTATCTTAACATATAAAAATAAAAGGGGGCAATTGATTTCAACCGCCCCTTTTTTTGTTTTAAAATTACGATTAGACCTTAAGCTTTTCTGGCACATTTTAGCACAAAAAGCTCGGTAAAATAGAAGAACCCGTGGAGGTCCTGCACCAAATAATGCGGCGCTTCAACAATCTCACCTTGGTAAAGAAAATCGCCCAAAAGCCCGGAAAACATCATATCCACCTCAAAATGATTCTGCAGATAAAACCACGTCAGTTCCTCTGCCCTAAAGGGAATCCAGCCGCTTCTTATTTGGCAAAAACGTACCAGCCGGGCGGCCGCCCCTTCAACTTCGCCCCATCCAAAAGTGCCCGATAAATCCGCACAATTAATCTGGCCTGGCCTGATCAAGAAATTAAAAACTCCTTTTGCTTCAGCAATTATTTTAGAATCATGCACGCAAACCCCCTTTCTATTAATTCTGTATTTTATTGATAAGAACTGTTCTTTAATAAGAACTTTATCTCTTTTTATTATAAAGTCAAACTTTTTTAACAAATAAAAACCGCCTTGGAATAAAGCGGTTTTAAAAAATAATTCTTAATTGGTAAAACCGAACGATTCTTCAATTTGCCCCAGTTCTTCCTCGCAGCCCGGATATCCGATAAATTTGCTTTTTCCGTCTAAATTTAGATAATATGTCGCTTGGTAGCCGGGCGTCGGTTCGGCCAAACAAACTTTTTCCATAATTCCCGTTTCCCTAATTTTATTTTTTACTTGATCAAGCTTTTCCTGATTTACTTTTTTTCTTGTGCTCTCGACTCCGTAAAAAACTAAATCTCCTGAATCGTACAGTTTTGTTGTTTGCTGGCAGATTCTTTGCCCGACCGGGCAAGCAGACCACCATTCGTCTTTTTTAAATAAAACCGGGGAAGCGTCCTTTTTTTTCATGTAAACCATATCTAGGGATTGATTTAAATAAAAATCAAGATAATCCCAATAATAAATTAAAATGGCGGTAGCTGCAATTGCCGCCAACACCAGCACAATAAAAATATACCTGATATTGCTTTTGTCTTTAATAATCAAAGGCATATTGCTTTATTATAGTTAACTTATAAAGATTTCCAAAGCCCATGGATATTGCAGTAAGCCCTGGCTTGAATTGCCCCCTGGCCGAAATTAAAATCGGCTTCGGGTAAATGGCCCGGCTTTAAAAATTGGCGGAAAACCCGGCCGTCAACCGTAACGTCAATCCATTCGATAAAATGGGATTCCTCCATTGGATGCGGCATTGAGCCAACCTTAACTTTGATTCCCTGTTCGGTTCTAACAATTTCAGGCATGTGTTTTTCTGATCCCATATCTTCGGTTTTCCCCTCTAGCAACTGCATAGGTTGCCCGCAACAAACCAACTGACCTGCGCCCTCGTGCAAAACTTCAACAATGTTGCCGCAAATACTGCAGCGATAAACTTGATTTCTCTGCGTCATGATTCTATTAAATAATTAATTTATTATTTCTTCCAGGCTAGAACCCCCAAAACAATTAAAAAAATCAAACAGCCCGGGCCGCCCAGCGGCTTTGGCGCAAAACTAACCAAGCCGAGCAACCCCCACTTGGGATCAAACCCCCTTTTTTCAAAAATCTTCCAAAGGCAAATGGTCCAAAAAACTGGGCCGACATAAGGAATAAAGAATAAAAAACCCCAGTACCATTTTTTGTCGGCTAAAAGTGCAAATAAAAATAGGTTGGCCAAAGGAATCCAAGCCAGCCATTTTTGATTGTAATTCAATCTTTTACAGAGCGCACTTAAAGCTAAGGCGGTGTAAATATAAACAACCAAGGCAACAAGTAAAGCTAGAAAAATACCGATTATCGCGATTAAGCCCCAAAAAAACCAAGGGCCAGTAGAATTATCGGAAATTCTATTGAAAAAATCTGGGTTCGTCTGCGGCATATTTTTAAAATATTGCATGTAATTATAATTCATAAATTTTTTAATTTTATTAATTTATAATAATTTTGACCTTTGTTGTATTTTACCATAAAACAATCCATATTAAAAAGGCAAAGCGCTTACGGCTTTGCCTTTTTTATTAAAATATAGGCTTTTTATAGATGAGACTTGCTGGGTCCCATATAAACGGTGCCCAGCACCCTTTGACAGATTAAACAGGAGCTTTCCAAATATTCGCTCGAATGCGTGACTTTGAGTTCAACTTTAGGATTGCCGAAAATCCAGCCACAGCCAGCGCAATGATAAGCGTTCGCCATACCATCATTAGAAGAGGCTTGAGTGTGACCGCCCCGCCCGCGTAAGCTTTTCAATTGAAACTTTTTAGCCCTTTTCTGTCCTAACTCTCCCAATGTTGGGGCAATCATGCTATTTTCTTCAAAAACATTTGTTATTTTCAGCCTTCTTTCTCTCTCTAATTCTGGAATCTGCCTTTCTAAAAGACCAATCTGGGCTTTTACCTTTTCTTTTTCTTCCTTGGGCAGCTGCACAATAGGAGGCAAATCCTTCAGCCAATTTTGCAACTTTGACAACTCCTTTTGGCTTTCTTCAATTTGAGGCAAATAATTCTTGTTTATTTCATCGACCTGTTCCTGAAAAGACTTCTTGCCTAACATGCTTAAACCCCCTTTCTAGTTTCCTTATTAAAATATTAAGATCTAGCCAATAATTACTATAATTATTGCCTGGTGTCAATTAGATAAATCTTCAAATCTTTATCCTGGGCATTATAAAAAAATTAAACCTGGATTTTAGAAAAAAGATAGCTGCCAATAATCATAATAACCAAAGTTACCACGCCCAGCACCATAAAATCTGTAAACAGCCCAAAGTGGCTGCCGTTTACTAGGGTTCCCCGCAAACCATCAACCCCATAAGACAATGGATTCAAGCTCGCCACCATTACTAGGCTTTTGGGCATGCCTTGCAAAGGGAAAAGCGCACCCGAAAGAAAAAAGATGGGCATTAAAACAAAATTCATTATAAGTTGAAAGCCCTGCATATCTTCCAAAATCGAAGCAATAGCTGTGCCAAAAGCGGTAAAAAGCAGTGCAATCAGAAACATAAAAACTAAAGACAGGGGAAATAAAGCCAAATTATTGGGGTGAAAGCCGATAAATAAAGAAATAACAAAAACAATTACACCCTGTAAAATCGCCACGGTTGCGCCGCCCAAAGTCCGGCCGATCATAATTTTAAAGCGTGAAACCGGCGCCACTAAAGTTTCTTTTAAAAATCCGAACTGCCTGTCCCAAATAATTTCAATACCCGAAAACATTGCCGTAAAAAGAATGCTCATGGAAATTATGCCCGGTGCTAAAAAATCAATGTAATTTCCGCCGCCCGCCTTTTGGTAAATCGGCCCAAAGCCAAAACCCAAAGCCACCAAAAACAGCAAGGGCTGACCCAAAGAACCGATAATTCTGGCCCGAGACCTTAAGTATCTTTTAATTTGCCTTAACCAAAGAATGTATATGGTGCTCATAATTTTAATGCCTCCTGCCCCTTCTAAAACTTCTTAGGCGCTCCACCGCGCTAACTTCCTGCTCGCGGATGGAATGGCCCGTTAAATTTAAAAAGGCGTCTTCCAATGATTTTGTTTTAGTTTTCTTTTTTAGTTCTTCGGGTGTTCCCTGAGCAATAATCTTTCCTTTGTCGATAACCGCCACCTGCTGGGCTGCCCGCTCGGCCTCTTCCATGTAGTGGGTAGTAAAAAAAACCGTCATGCCCTCTTCTCGGCTCATTTCTTTAATATAATTCCAAATATGATTTCTGGTTTGCGGATCTAAACCCAAAGTTGGTTCATCCAAAAAAAGAATTTTGGGATGATGAATTAAGCCCCGAGCCACCTCCAACCTTCTTTTCATGCCGCCTGAAAAATTCTTTACCAGCTCGTCTTTACGATCCCAAAGCTCAACAAATTTTAAAAGCTGCTCAATTCTCGCCCGCCTAATTTCTTTTGGCACCTTGTAAAGAACGCCGTGGAATTCCATATTTTCAAAAGCCGTCAACTCTTCATCTAAACTCGGGTCCTGAAAAACAATACCAAAAGAACATCTAACATCATACTGATCCCTTACCGGATCCTTACCATTTAAAAGCACCTTGCCGCTGCTCGGACGCAATAAAGTAGTTAGAATTTTAATAGTTGTCGTTTTGCCCGCGCCATTAGGCCCCAAAAAAGCGAAAATCTGGCCCTTTTCAACATTAAAGGAAACCTTGTCGACAGCGACAAAATTACCAAATTTTTTAACTAAATTTTCAACTTTAATCATAAACCCTGTTATTGTAGCAAAAAATAAAAACCAGGGGAAGTATCCTGGCTTTTGAACTAATTTTCTAACTTATTGCTAGGGTGATTCAACTTCGGGTAGGGGCCGAGGAGTAATAATGCCCCACTGGTTTTTCTTATCAAAATACCAAAAAGCAAAAGCTGAGCCCAAAATTAATAAAACAAAAATAACAATTAAAATTACCTTCAAAAAAGGAAAGGGCTCTTTTTCTTTTAAGTGAACAGCCTGGGTTTCGGGAGTCTTAGTGTAGTCAACCCGGTCAACGCCCTTTAAGGTTCGGTCGATTTCAAAGCTTTCCCAGCCCGCTTTCAATAAGGCTTCTTTTATCTCCTTTTCACTCATGCCCGCTGTTCTGGCCTGCTGTATTAAATTGTTCAATTCTGGATCCATAGTTTTTATTAATTATAACCTGTTTTCAATATTTTTAAAATCAATTCTTTTTAAAAAGAACTTTCATTAATTCGGCCCACAGGGTAGTTATAACCGCCACGCTAAAAACAAACAGCCAATGATAAGGCTTTAAAGGCACTGTGCCCAAAATACGGTTAAGGGGCGGGTAATAAATCGCCAAAAAGGTAAGCGCAAAACCATAAATAATAGCTAAAAATAAAAACTTATTCTTGAAGAAATTTTCCGTGTGAATAATAAGCTTTTTAAGGTTTTTGAAGGCGAAGATATACACCAAATCAACCACGGCCAAGGTAGCAAAAGCCACGGTTTGAGCCAATTTTAAATCGCCGGTTTTTCCTTTAAAATAGGCAAAAAATATTAAAGCTAAAAGGCCGGCGGTTAAACTGATTAAAAAGATTAAAATTTTCATGCGCCCCGATAAAATGCTTTCTTTTTTTAATTCTTCGGGCTTTTCTTCCATGAGTGATTTTTCTTTGGGCTCAAAACCCAGAATAATATCGGGCGGTCCGTCGCAAATTAAATGAATCCATAAAATCTGAACGATGGTCAGGGGCGAAGGCAGATTCAACAAGGTGGCGCCAAAAATCAAGAAAATCTCGGCAAAAGAATTGGAAAGAACATAGGCAACCACTTTTTTAATATTAGAAAAAATCAGCCGGCCTTCTTCGCAGGCAGCCATAATAGTTTTAAAGTTGCTGTCCAATAAAATAAGATCGCCGGCTTCTTTGGCCACGTCAGACGCGTTATCAACCACAATGCCAATATCCGCCCTTTTTAAAGCCGGCGCATCGTTTACGCCGTCGCCGGTCATGGCCACAATCTCGCCCTTATCCTGGAGCGCTTTTACGATTTTCTGCTTTTGATGAGGAGTTACCCGGGCAAACAGCACGATATTGTCTATTCTTTCTTCCAAATCTTTTTCTGAAATAATTTCCAGCTCCTTGCCTTCGATAATATTTTCCTCTTTTAACTTAAAGCCCAAATGTTGCGCCACCTTTTCCGCGGTTCTACGATAATCTCCGGTCACGATTTTAATTTTAATGCCCGCTTGCTGCGCCAAGTTAATCGCCTCCTTGGCCTCTTTTCTAACCGGATCCTGAATGCCAACCAGGCCCAGCCAAGAAAAGTTTTTCTTTTCAATTAACGCGCCTTTTTCTTTCGTAGCCACGCCCATTACTTTTAAGCCATCTTTAGCCCAGCTTTCTAGTAAGATTAAAATCTTTTTCTTTTCCTCGGCTTTAATTTTGCAAAAAGATAAAACTATTTCTGCGGCGCCGGTAATAAAAGCTGTTTCCTTGTTCAAAATATCGCTAACGGTAAAAGCGTATTTTTTCTCGCTGTCAAAAGGCTCTTCATATATTATTTTAGCTGAGTTTTGAAGCTCTTTAAAATTAAAATCTTTTTCTTTATTAATATATTCTAAAAGGGCAATCTCAAGATTAGTTCTTTGGGCGTTGTTCAGAGTTAAAGCCGCCAAGGCTTTTTTCTTGTCGGAAAAATCGGTTTTAACCACCTGCATAATGCCCTCTGTTAAGGTTCCTGTTTTATCGGTGCAAATTACCGAAGTTGATCCTAAGGTTTCAATAGAAAGCAGTTTTTTAACTAGGCCCTTTCTTTTTAAAATCCGCCTCATGCCCAGAGCTAAAATCGCGGTAATCGCAATAGGCAAGCCCTCGGGCATGGCCGCAACGGCTAAAATTATGGAAAATCTGAAAGTCTGTAAAATATCCCCTTTGTAAAAAACGCTTACTACAAAGATAACCGCACAAACCGCCAGAATAAGATAAACTAAATTCTTGGCAAAATCATCCAGCTTTACCTGTAAAGGGGTTTTTTCTCTTTTTATTTCTCCCAAGCTAACGCCGATCTTTCCAATTTCGGTTTTCTTTCCAATCTTTAAAACTTCCATAATGCCCCGGCCCGATATCACTGTAGCGCCCATAAAAAGAGAGTTTTTTTCTTTTTCCGTGGTTTTTAAAACCGCTTCTTCTTCGCCGGTTAAAATAGCTTCGCTCACTAAGAAGCTTACGCCTTCTAACAATTTACCGTCGGCAGGGATCTTGTCGCCCGAGCCCAAAATCACCAAATCGCCCGGCACCAACTCTTTAACGTTTATCTCCTCCCGCTTGCCGTCTCTGATAACCAGCGTTTTGGGTTTTAAAATTCTTTGGAGTGCAGTTAAGGTTTTTTGGGCGCTGTATTCCTGAAAAAAACCCATCAAGGTATTAAGAATAATCACCGCACCCAGTAAGACCGCGTCCATGAATTCTCTAAAAAATAGCGACACAAAAGCCACAATTACCAGAATATAAATCAACGGGCTTTTTAATTGAGAAAATAAAATTAAAAACCATGGCGTTTCTTTTCTTTCTAAAATAATATTTTCGCCATGTTGGCCCCTTAAGGCCAAAACTTCTTCTTGAGATAATCCTTTAAATTGCATGTTTTTTAATTAATGAATTCAAAAGATTCTATTATTTTATTAGTTTGATCAAATTTTTTATAAAAAATGTTTTCCGAATCTGTCGGAGCTGCATAAAAAAACCAATAAATTTGGTCCCTTTTAATGGTAATTAACAACATATCCTTTTCAGCGGGTAAATCATAAATAATTTGGTAAGAAGGATATCCCGAAAGAAGAGCTTGCTTTACACTGCTAACTTCTACCTTGGATTTTTCCATTTGATCCACCATGGCGCCAACTAAATCTTTTAGCGAAACCAATTGTTCTTCTTCGGATAATTTTTGTGAAAATATTAAAATTGTCGCCCCTTCCTCTTGGACTAAAATAATGCCCTTGGTATTTTCGGCGCTGGCGGCAATCTGCGCAAAAGGATGGGAAACCGGAAGCTTTTTGGTGAATTCTTGAAAATCAAGCAGTTTCCAGCCCAAAGGATAATCTAACCTAACTCCAAAAAAAGCATCCTGGTAAGTAATAATATTCGGGTTAAATAAATAAGGCGAATTAACATCCGCCCCGACCCTTAAAAACCAGGCAAAAACAAGACCGATACTGGCCACTGCCACGATTAAAATTAGCACTTTTACTACCCTATTTTTATTATAAAGAGACTGTGAAGTTGTGGCTTCTGGAGATTTTTGGTAAATTTCCTGCTTGGACCCGCTTTTTTCTTCAAAGATTAAATTTTCCGCTTCCGGGGGAATCTCAAAAGGAAAGCTTTTATATTTTTTTTCCTCAAACTCCATAAGGTTATTAATTTTTAACCGGCGCCGCACTTAAAGCGGGTGCGGCAACCACATAATCTTTTCTTAAAACCTTTCTTTTGAAAACTAGGCCGAAAATAATGCCGGCAATAAATCCTCCAATATGGGCCGTATAGGCAATAGAGGTAATTTCGTTAATGTATAAAAACTGCAGCGCAAAATAGATTCCCATATAAATAAAGGCGGGCACGTTAAAATAAAACGGCGGCCAAAACATAACCCCTCGGATTTTATTCTTGGGAAACAAAATTAAATAAGCGCCCATTACGCCAAAAATGGCGCCCGAAGCGCCAATCGCCGGGCCACCCTGATGTTCTACTGGCGCCATTAATACATGAAGCAAGCTGGCGGTTAAGCCAACAAAGATAAAAAATAAAAAGAACCTCAGCTTTCCCATGTTATACTCAACGTTATTCCCGAAAATCCACAACACCCAAATATTCAAAAGTACGTGCTGCCAGCCGCCATGCAAAAAGAAATTAGTTAATAATGTTAAAAAACCCTGGCCACCCAAAATAATATTAGGGATTAAACCGAATTTCCAGATAATATCTTGAAATGCTGAGGAAAAATAGGTGCCAAAAAAAACCACCAGGCAAAAGCCGATGATGGCGAACGTAACGTACGGCGGTTCGATCGCCGGCGCCTCTTGGTCGTAAAGCGGAATCATACGATTATTATATCATAAAAAAACCGGGGTTAAAAAACCCCGGTAAAATACTACTTTTAAAATTATCTTTCCGGAACTTGATATTCTAGGGCCTTATCAAAATTCTGGTAATAAATCAGCAGCCGGGCCGAAGGAATTTTAATATTACTGTCTGAATATTTAAGATTTAGGCTGAAGGTTATTTTTTCATTCAAGGGCAAAGCGTGCTGCCAAACCACCGCATTTTCTGTTGCCAGCCCTCCGTTCTGAGAAAAACTAAGCACTTTGGCATTGCTTGGCAGGGGCTGCGTCAATTCAATGGCCACGGGAAAATCAAAGCGATTCCGAATGTAATAATAAACGGTTTTTTCAAGCGGATCTTGGCGACTAGTAACCACTTCAGAGCTAATCGGAGTTTCATCCAAAGATCCTTTCTCTTGGCCAACGCATTCCTTGCCATTAAAGCATTTACCAGCTCCACAATCGCAAACCTTTATCTCTTTACTATTGGCGGGCGAACAACCACACGCACCGATCAAACACAAATTAGGAAAATCGGCTACCGCTTTACAGCAAGAATTTTTGGCCACCTTGCCTCCAGCAGCAATACAAGCTTCTTCCTTGTTCTTTTCCTGTTCTTTGTTGCAGTCCTGAAGGCAGTTATCCTTTGTTTCAGCACAAGGGCAACCCACCGCTTCACAAACAAATTCCTGGCAAATGCCATCGCCACAAAGGTTTTTACAGGCTTCTCGTTCTTGGGTTTCTTTTGCCACCGGCTTTTCTATTAGGTTTTTGATAACGGGCAAATAGCGCCAAACAATCAAAGCCGCTACTATTATTAAAATTAAGATTGAAACAATTAAGATATTTTTTTTATTCATATTATTTAAAACCCGGCCAACTGTTTAATTTTAAAGCTAGGCATGGTGATTATTTCTTTTTTATTATTAATAAAATTAAGGCCTAAAATGTTGCCGTTAATATCAAAAAGGGTACTGCCTAAAACCGAATAGCTTTCTGAAATATTAGTTTTAATATAATCTTTGTTAATAATTTTAACAACGCCCTCGTTAACCAGTTTATTAGTCTCGTCGTTTTCAAAAACTGCCGCCATTAAAAAAACCCTCTGCCCCAGCTTTACACTGTTAAAATCGCCAAAGCCGGCCGTAGGCAAATTAGATTCGCTAATTTTTATCAGCGCTAGGTTTTCCTGAATATCTCTTTTTAAAACTTGGCCCGTAACCTTCTTGTCTTCCAAATACAATGAAACTTCGGCTCCCGAAGGTGCAAGACTGACCAATGTCACCATTAAGCCGTCCGAACTAATAATCAGTCCCGAACCCGTAATAACCGCCCCGCTTTTCTTTGTGGCTTTAATGCCCACCACCAAGTTCTTTACTTTTTCGACGGCTTCGGTTAAAACAACGTTCTCCTGGATCTTAATTTCTTTGGTTTCGTTAATGTAAACCGGCCGCTGGTTCGGGTTGTTTTTGTAAAAATAGGGCAACAAAACCTGGTCGGCAAAAATACCGCCCAATACTCCAATTAAGAAAACCGCAATAATTTTAAAAAACCTTTTCTTCATTAAATTATTGCCCTATTTTAAAACTTTCTCCCGGACATTCGAAGGAACGGCTTTTAACAAGTCTTTGCTGGTGCGAAAAACAATTTTATTATTTTCCAGGTCTACTACAATAGACTGACCTTCTTTTAATTCACCTGAAACGATTTTTAAGGATAAAGGATCCAGCACCTCCCGCTGAATCACCCTTTTTAAGGGCCTTGCACCAAAATTCGGGTCAAACCCGGCCTTGGCCAAGAAATCCTTGGCCGCTTCCAAAACTTTAATTTCTATTTTTTTGTTCCTCAAACGGTTATACACTTTACTAATTTCTAATTCTACGATTTTTTTAATTTCCTCCTGGCTGAGATAGTTAAAAATAATCACCTCATCCACCCGGTTTAAGAATTCGGGCCTGAAGCTTTCCTTTAAAGCGTCCATTACCTTGTCTTTTAAGCTTTTTATTTCCGATTCCTTGCTTTCCAAAAAGCCCAGCTGACTCATTTTTGTAATGAATTCCGAACCGATGTTGGAAGTCATAATTAAAATGGAATTCTTAAAAGAAGCGGTCCGGCCTTTGGCATCGGTCAGCCGGCCGTCTTCTAAAATCTGAAGCAAAATATTAAAAACCTCGGGGTGCGCTTTTTCGATCTCGTCGAATAAAATAACGCTGTAAGGCCGGCGCCTGACTTTTTCAGTCAGCTGTCCGCCTTCGTCATACCCCACATATCCCGGAGGCGATCCGATCATTTTGGAAACCGCGTGCTTTTCCATGTATTCAGACATATCGAGCCGCACTAAAGCATTCTGGTCGTTGAATAAAAACTCGGCCAAAGCCCGCGCGGTCTCGGTTTTGCCCACGCCCGTGGGGCCCAAAAACATAAAAGAGCCCAGTGGCCGGTTTTCTTCTGAAATCCCGGCTCTCGAGCGCCGAATAGCATTGGAAATGGCCACGATTGCCTCTTTCTGGCCAATCACCCTTTTTGAAATAATATCTTCCATCTTTTCCAGCTTCTTGGCTTCTTCCTCGAGTAATCTGTTGGCGGGTATACCGGTCCAACGCGAGACCACCAAAGCCAAATCCTCGTCGCAAACTTCTTCTTTTAATAGCGGGTGCTTTTTCTGGAAAGTAGCCAGCTTTCTTTCAGCCGCCTTTAATTCTTTTAAAAGCTGGGGCACCTTTCCGTATTTTATTTCAGCCACTTTTTGGAGATTGGCTAAAGCCTGCTCTTTTTCAACTTCAAATTTAGCCTCTTCAATTTCTCTTCTTAAGTTTTTTATTTTAGAAATAATGTCCTTTTCTGACTGCCATCTAGCCTGAAGCTCTTTGGCTTTTTCTTTTAAATCGGCGATCTGACGCAGCAACGCTTTATTTTTGGCCGGAGATTTTGAATCCTTAGTTGCTTCTTTTTCGATTTCTAATTTCTGTATTTCCTTTTTTAATTTTTCCAGTTCTACCGGCTCTGATTCAATTTCCAGCCTTAAAGAACTCATAGCTTCATCCATTAAATCAACCGCTTTATCGGGCAAAAAACGGTCGGGAATATATCGGGCCGCTAATTCAGCCGCTTCTTTGAGCGCTGAATCTTTTATCTTAACGCCATGATGCAGTTCATATTTTTCCCTAATGCCCCGTAAAATGGAAACCGTATCCTCAATGGAAGGCTCTTGCACCAAAATCGGCTGAAATCTTCTTGCCAAGGCCGGATCTTTTTCAATGTATTTTTGATACTCTTTCAAAGTGGTAGCGCCAATAGCTCTTAACTCACCTCGAGATAAGGCCGGCTTTAACAAATTTGAGGCGTCAATCGCCCCCTCGGCCGCGCCCGCACCCACTAAAGTATGAAGCTCGTCGATGAATAAAATATAGCGGCCGGCCATGCGGTTGATTTCTTTTAAGAAAGCCTTGATTCGATCTTCAAACTCGCCCCGGTATTTGGTACCGGCCACCATTGACCCCAAATCTAAAGAAATCAACTCTTTATCTCTTAAGCTTTCGGGTACGTCGCGCTTTACTATTCTTTGGGCCAATCCTTCCACTATCGCAGTTTTTCCCACGCCCGCTTCACCGATTAAAACCGGGTTGTTTTTGGTTCTTCTGGAAAGCACCTGCATTAATCTTCTAATTTCGTTTTCCCGGCCGACTACCGGATCAAGTTTTCCCTGGTTGGCCAGTTGAGTTAAATTACGGGCGTATTTTTCAATCACCTGGTATTTGGATTCTGGTTCAGGATCAGTAATTCTCTGTCCGCCCCGCACCTGGGCCAATTGCTTTAAAACCGTATCATAATTTAATTTTTTAAATTCCAAAGAGTTAGCGTTTTCACTAGGCTGTAAAAAAACCGCCTTATCTAGAATTTCTTTGGCTTTAGTGGGCGTATCCAATAAGGCCAAAAATAAGTGTTCTACGGAAATAAAATCGTCACCCATTTTCATCGCTTCCTGTTTAGCCCTTTCTAAAACCTGAGCCATATCTTGGGTTAAATAAAACTGGCTCATGGCTTGGGGCGAAGCGATAACGGGAATCTTTTCCAGCAATTGCTTGGTTTTTTTCTTCAAGCTTTCCACATCGGCTCCAATCCTTAAAAGCATATTCAAAACCACGCTTCCTTCTTGAGTTACCAAAGCATATAAAAGATGCAGCGCATCGATCTGCTGCTGATTGTTTTCTGAAGCGACCGACTGAGCGTTCATAATCGCTTCCTGGGCTTTATGGGTAAAGTTTCCTCCGTTCATATTTTATTTTTAGCATAATTTTTCATAAATTTCAATATAAAAAAATTCCAAAGAAAAACCGCCTTTTTAAATAAAGGCGGCTTTAGTAGTTTCTTTACTCTTTTAATATCATATCGCTTCCATGGTGCTGGGCGGTTTGGGTGTAATGTTGTAAGTCACGCTCACCACCTCGGGAACCTCAGAGGTTATCTTGTCGGCCATTTGCCTTAAAACGCTCCAGAAAAGCTCCATTGGCTGGGCGGTGCGGGCATCTATACTTTCCCAGCATCTGATTTCAACCTGATACCCCTGCTGGCGTTTACCGTCCCTCATTCCTGTAGGCTTGTCCTCGTGCAGAATTGTCATGGACTGGAAAAGCTTTCCCTTGGTAAAAATGTAGGGCAGAGACAAAACATGCTCTACAATGCTCGTGGCTTTTCTGATTATCCGAATCTTCTCACGCGTTACTTCACCGTGCACGCGGGCGGCTAAAGCCGGACCGGGAAAGGGCTTACGCTCGTAAATATCAACGGGCAAACCCAGATGGCGGCCGAGTTTTCTGATGCCGTCTTTTCTCAGCTGGATTAAGGGCTCAATCACCTTGTAACCGAAAACTTCTTCTGTATCAATGCCCAGCTGCGCCAGCACGTTGTGCTGCCGCTTTATGCCGGCTACGGTTTCCTCAACGTCGGTAAGGTTTGTGCCCTGCAGCAAGAATTTAACGCCGCTTTCCCTCACAATCAGCCCGAAAACATACTTATAAAAAGTCTGGGTAATGGCTTCTCTTTTTTCTTCGGGATCGGTTAGGGTACGCAGAGCCGCAAAGAACGTGTCTGAGGCGTCGTAAATCTCCACATCAATACCCATACTTTCAAAAACCCCTTTTACGTAGCGGGCTTCGTCTTTACGCATTAACCCGTTCTCGATAAAGTAAGTTTTGAGCTGTTTTCCCACAGCCCGGTCAGCCAGCATCGTTACCACTGAAGAATCCACGCCGCCAGACAGAGCGTTAATTATCTGCCGGTCGCCCACTGCCTCCTTAATTTCTTTGATTTTCTGCTCGACAAACTCTTCGCAATTCAATTCGTCTTTTGGAATCTCTCTCGTTTCTTCCATACACTACCCCTTTCTTCAAATTATTAATGTTCGGTTTTAGTTTAATTCAACTTAAACACTTTTGAGGTTGTTTGTCAAAATTAAAACCGCCTATATGTTTGGGCGGTTTTATCATGTTTTTAATATATTAAGTTGTGATTTTATCCTTGTAGAGCCACGTTTGATTGCTCGACAAAACGGCAATAACCGCATTTTGGACCCGGATCTGGGATATTATCGGCCTCAAGACATTTTTTAATTTCAAGAAGGGTTGGTTCAATCCAAGAAGTATCGCCCTGATGGGGCAAAATTGAAAGCTCGAATTCCAAATGGCCGTCAAATTTGGGCCGGTTCTTATCGGCATTAGCAAAAACAAAATAGCCTGTTTCTGAAATTTTAAAGCCCAGCTGCTTAAAAATCCACTGGTAAACCTCCATCTGTTTTTTATAGCCCTGCTTATACTTATCTTCTAAGGAAATCTCGCTCTTGGTGCTGGTGGCTTTGTAATCAACAATATGAAGCTCGTCATTTTTTTTATTAATCCAAATATCATCCACAATTCCGCAAATGTGGAAATTGGTTTTTTTGTGCAAAACTTTGGCGCCAATATATTTACGGTTATCGTCCCGCCAAATAGATAATTCCGGATGCTGAAAGGGCACCGCATCTATTTTATACTGTTTCATTAATTCGTGCGCCTGGCCTTTTTCGCGCAACAAATCAAATTCGTTTTTCATTAACTTATCCACTGCGTCGTTTAAAGTCCAACCAGGCATCTCGGGCCTTTTAATGCCCAGCTTTCGGTCCAAATAAAAACACCTCGGGCACTCCAAATACATATTAATTTTTGACCTGCTGATGCTGAAACCTTCAGAAGATACGGAATTGTAAAAATTATTGTTTTTATAAGCCATAATGTTTTAATTTTTAAACTTTCTTTTACGATACGCCTATTTTTTATAAAATTCAAGTAAAAAGAAAGAAAAAACGCCCCTGGCAAGCCAAAGGGCGCTATATATAACAAACATCTCAAAAATCAGTAATAATTTTCGTATTCTCTCCTGTTGTTGTCAAACACCAGGTAGCGCCCCAGTATTCTAACATCAGAAATTTCATAGTGATCTTTAAACCACGACTCTGCTGGAAAGCGTAGAACTGGCTTCCACCAGTAATATTTCCCACATGAAGGTTTAAGCTCATGAAGAAATATTTTTAAGTCTATCTCCCCGCCCTTAATACTAACGGGCAATAAATCGCCCTGAGTGGTTAAAACTTCAAGATGAATCCATCCGTGCTCAGCATAGCCGTTGATTGTAATCGGGGTTCCAACCATTGTCGATTTATCAGAATTATCATAGGGCAGATTCGGGAAATCAAGCAATTCTCTTAAAACATAGTAGTAGCGATCTTTTGCCACACCCCTTTGAATATTAAAAGGAGATGTAGCATATTTTCGTATTTCCGCCTCTCGAGTCTGGAAAGTTATAAAACAGACTACCCCATAAAACACCACGGCCGCTACAATTAAAATAATGATTGTCTTACCCTTCATAGTGTCACTCTCCTTTCTGTAAATGCGTTACTGTGATTAGAAATCTGTTATTTCTATGCCCGCGTCCTTTTCGTCAAAAGCTTTTTGCAGGGCTTTGATAACCCTCTTTTTATACTGTACCCACTCTTCTGTGGTGGAGTTTAATTTAAACTCCTCCTTATGAGCACTTAATTCGTTTAGAAGAACAGCTCCGGCAATCTTCTGAAATGCTTTATCTAATTCTTTATCGTTCCAGCTTGGCGGAAATGCCTTGACGAATTTGCTCGGATTAACAACTTTGTAATAAAACCAGTATCCATCTATGCTTACCCTTGGCAAACTGTTAATTTTGAACTCGTGCGAAAAGAATTTGTTCTCGTACTCCAGACTGGGCAACCTGGTAATCTTTCCTTTAACCAGGGGCTCAAACACGATAAATTTGTTTAAATACTCAACCTGGCCGTTTTCCCGGATCACCGCGATTTTATAATCCGCCAGGCCTGGAAATTCCAAATAGATTGGCGAGAAAATCACCAGCAAGAAAACCACAAAGACAATCCTGTTAAAAATTGGTTCTCTGCGCTCCTTGCTAATCCCTGCAGGCAACAGACGAATAAGTTCACCATCAAAATTAAGCATCACAAAGATAAAAGCTAAAACAGGCACTAACCATAAAACAATCGATAAAACCATAACTAACCTCCTTTACGTTTGTTTGATGTTTGTTTATTTAACCCATATATTTTAGTTTTAGGTACTACAATAAAAAAAGCATATCATAAATATGCCTTTTTGTCAAGAGAAAACGTTCAGGATCTTTCTGACAATGTAACCTGCAAATTTAATTCTTGGTCGCCTCTTAGCACCTTTAAACTTACTTGGTCGCCCGGATTGTATTTTGAAATCATCTTAGATAAAGAATTATCAGAGGTTATTTTCTCCCCATTAAATTCTAAAATTATATCTTTTTCCTTGATTCCGGCTTTTTCGGCCGGAGAACCTGCGGTAACCGCTGCCTCGCCCTGACCACCCCTTTGAACCAATGCTCCGTAACTAACCGATAACTTGTTGCTCTTTTGAATTTCCTCGTTAATCAAAATATATCTTACGCCCAAGAAAGGATAAGCGATCCGACCCAAGGTTTTTACCTGTTCAATATCTCTTTTAGCCTGGTTAATGGGAATGGTAAAACCAATATTCTGCCCGGTTTGAGCAATAGCGGTATTTACCCCAATTACCTCGCCCTTTAAATTCAATAAGGGCCCGCCCGAATTTCCCGGATTAATGGCCGCGTCTGTTTGAATTACATCTTCTAAAGTTTCCACAAAATCGCTGCCGCTGCCGCCCGAAGCGGTAATCTTCCGGCTTAAGCCTGAAATTACGCCCACGCTCACCGTATTCTTAAACTCGCCCAAAGCGTTGCCAATAGCAATTACAGTTTGGCCGCTCTGCAGTTTATCCGAATCCCCCAGTTTTACCACCGGGAAAGAACCGTCGGTTTTTTCAATTTTTATTAAAGCCAAATCCTGCGCCGGGTCTTTAGCCAAAACCTTGGCCGCATACTTGTTGCCATCATTAGTATAAACTGTGTAATCGGCTTGAGCGTCCAACACTACGTGCTTGTTGGTTAAAATCAAACCGTCGGCTGAAACAATAAAACCGGTGCCCCCGCCAATAGTCTGCTTTTCCGTGCCGTTTTGGCGGTATTGGGGAATTTTCAAGCCAAAAGGATCGGGCCCAAACAAATCTCCAAAAGGATCCACGTAATACTGCTCCATAATCGGCACATCTTTGGTAATAATAATACTGACTACCGCTGGTGAAAAATCTTTTACCACTGAAATTATCGCCTCTTCCTGAATGGTTTGAGGCTGATAATTATTTACCGCTGCCTGATCAATCTTGCCGCCCAAATTAACATTAAACCTTGAAAGAAAATCCTTGGCGCTTGAATAAAAATAGCCGCTGGAAACCAATCCGCCCAAAAAGCCAAAAATTAAAGAAAAAACAATAACTAAAACAATAATTTTAAAGTTTTGGGTCCGCCAGAACTTGGGCGGGTTTAATTGGGGAATTTCATTAAAGGGCATAATTTTATTTTTATATTAAAATTATAATACTTCTTTTTTTGAGTAGTCAAATTTATACTTAAAAAGATTAGATCTGATCGGCCCGAAAAACAGCATGTAGACGCCCGCTACTAGGTATTTAAAATGTGTTCTTATCCGACCGTCCCTTTCAAAGCGGCGCACGGAAGTTAACACCGGTTTTGTTTTAATAAACCCGAATTTAGCAACTTTTGAGGCTTGGCGGCCATAATAGTGGTCTTCGGCAATGGTAATGGTTTCATCAAACCCGCCAATTCTTTCATGAACCTCCTTTTTAACCAGAATGGAGTTAGACGAATGGGGTAAAAATCTTTGGGTCAACCAAACCCAAAAATGATAAACAGTAAAAACTATCTTATCAAAAACATTGCCTTTGGGAAAAATGGGAAAAGAAGCCACGCCCAAATTTCTTTTTTTGAATTCTAAAATGAGATCGTTTAAAAAGCCATCGGGCAGGCAAAGATTGTCTGCATCGGTAAATAATAAAATATCGCCTCGGGCGATTTTCGCACCCTCGTTCCGACCCCTGGACGGATTTCCGCCCTTGGCAATTACGCACCCGAAATTCTTGGCAATTTCAACGGTTTTATCGATCGAATTAAAATCAGCCACGATTACCTCATAGTCTTTAAAACTCTGTTTCTTTACCTGTCCTAAAAAAATAGGCAGGTATTTTTCCTCGTTTAGAGTTGGAATAATAATGGAAAGCATATCAATTCTAATTCTATTTAATTTTTACGAAAAAGAAAAGGGAAAAGGTCGAGCCGAAGCTCGACCTTTTTTTGGTTCTCTAACTTTTTCTTTTTAAATAACTGGCGGACATCGTCACGCTAAACAATATCAATAATAATTCTATCGCCAGAAAAACTGCCCATTCTGTTTTTTCCCCTGCTATAGCGGCTAAAATAAAAGATAATCCTACGCCCGCTAAATAATCTTGCGGAACCGGTCCCAACCATTTCTTGTGCCAGGAAATAAATTGGGGTTTAAATCTTTCTACGCCGTAATAAGGGTTCCAAACAAACCAAAGGAAATCCCAAATCACACTAAAAAGATAATTAACCGAGACTATCTGCAATTCTTTTGCCAAAGTCCATTTTATTCCCGCAATAAATGGCAAGTGAAGAATTAACAATGGCAGGGAAAACATAAAGATATGATACCCCGTTAACTCTTTCCCGCTCATTATTCCAGCATAAACCTTGGCCGCCAAAGAATCTGTTTTCGGCCGCCAACAAGGCAGATTTTTTGCCCAACCGTCTTTTCCTTCAATCTGAATTTCCAATAGAGCGATAACCGTAAAAAGCACGAATAAATAAACAGCATAACCGGCGGTAAACATTTCTTCTCCCTCCTTCTTTTCCTTATTAAATTTTTAAGCCTATTTTAAATTAATTTTACCTTATACTGCTTAAATTATAACGCTTATTTTATATTTTGTCAAATTAAAATAAAGATCTCGCCTCATCCCAAATTTCAGGCTTTTGCTCTTTTGCTTTTAAGTAGTACCACCATTCCGCGCCCCATAGGTAGAATGTATCAAAACCAGATTTTTTGGCAAATTCGATATTGTATTTAAACCTTTCTAAATCCATGGTTTGTAATTGTTCCGATAAGGGAATTCTATAAGATTCTTCTCTCCCCCAGGGCTCGGCCTGCAATTCGGCCACGATTATTTTCTTATTGAATATTTTGTTTATTAAAAGCGCTTTTCTCCAGTAGTAAACAGGCGGGAAATAATAATCAACATTCAGCCCCAACTCTTTAAAGTAGGCCTTTTTGTACATGGTAATGCCAATTTGGTCTGCCAATTGGGCTGAATTTAGCCAAAAAGAAAACTCGCCACTGTCGGTAATCAAAACCGGGCGACTGTCCAAAGCTTTTACGGTTTTAATTTCTTTTTTGAAAAACTCCTTATCCTGCCATGCGCAGTTGCCAAAATTAAACAGCGCCTCGTTTTCCACCTGCCAAGCTAAAATGGAACTACGATTGCGGTATTTTATAACAACGTTCTCTAATAACTTTATAATCTTATCCTGCTGTTCTGCCATTGGAAGAGAACCAACCCAGCCGGGTTCGTGGCATTCTGGCCAACGGGGCATCTTGCGACCAATTACCAAAACAATCTTTGCCCCTCTTTCCTCGGCCCTGGTTATCTGCCATTCTAGATCGTCAAAATTATAAACACCTGGTTCGGACTCAATTAAATCCCAGTAAGCGATCAGCCTGACATTCTTTACTTTCAAATCATCTAATAGGGCCAGATAGCTTTCTTTCCAATCAAGCCCTAAAAGCTGGCTGTATTTTTGGGAAAAAGTTATACCCCAGGTTCTTTCTTTCATCTCTGGCGCTTGGCCTAAAAACAAATAAGCCAAAACCAGAACCAATATCAAAACAATAAAAAAAACTATTCTTTTTACTAATGTTTTAGTTTTCATTGTTTAAAAATTATCTTTTCTATGTTGTAAGTCCCCATTTTCTCGCCTTCAATAAAACCTTCGAAAGCCGCTTCGGCCAAATAGCCCTGCTTAATCCAATCAAACAGCCACTGGTTGGTCCAGGCCGGATTCTCCTGGCGCATCCCGAAACCAGATTTTAAAAGCCATCTCATGTTGAATTGTTCTTGCGAACCAATGGGCGGAGCAATAATTATGGGCAATCCCAGGGCCGAGTAAAAAGAAAGCTCTGAGGGTTTGGTCCATAAAATATCGGCCTCTCTTAAGCATTGGTTAAACTTTGTAAAATATCCTGAGATATCATTATTAAACAGAATCTCAATGTTTTTATACTTGCCTTTAATCTTTTCGAAATATTCTTTCACCTCTAACTTCTTGCCGGCCGAAAGAACAATCTTTATCTTCCCCAGTGCTAATTCCTTTTTCAAGCTTTTTATTATCTTTGGTGCCAGATCTTTCTGGGCGCCCGCCCCGCCCACTGAAAAAAGCAAAGTTAATGGCCGGCCCGATTTTTCAGGGAATTTCCCCAATGTTTCCTTGGCAAAGTTTCTGTACTTTCCAAAGAACCTAGATTCTGGATCTAAATTCAATAACCTTTTCTTTAAATCTATTTTTAAAATCTTTAAATTCTTACCGCCAATGTTTTCCTTAGGTAGGGGGTAACCGGTAAGAAAAATATTTCCTTTCTTAACACCGTACAATTCTAGCCTTTCAGCCGTTCTTTTATTAGGGGTTAAATACTTAATCCTGCTTTTTTTGGGATTCAGGGGTACCCAACTTCTAGAAATATCGGCATCGCAAACCACGCAAAAGATTTCGCCCGGATAATTAAAGTATTCGGCCATAAAAGCCGGAGTAAAAAAAGTGGTTAAAAAAGGCAGGGGTTTTTCTTTTATCTTTTCTATTAAATGCCGTCCCCAGCCCCTTTTAATGCCCGCGTAAATTTCTTTTAGGGTAGAAGTTGGTTTTGACAAATCTCTCCGAGGATAAAATTTAAGGATTTTCTGGAATTGATCGTAAAAAGAAAAAACTGCAGAACCGACCAAGGGTATCCGGGAAAACCGGGAAATGAATTCGTAAATATTTCTGGTGGTTTCCCAAATCTGACGGTCTCCCTTAGGAATGCCCCGATAATCGTTAGCATTGATAATTTCACCCTTAAAAGCGATATCTTTTAAGGGGTAAGCCGTTCTTTGGTGGCCGTAGCCCATATTTACCGATATTAGCCAGCACTTTTTCATTCTTTTATTATATCTTAATATTAGTAATTTAGAAATTTAAACCTTTCTTTAATTTTTATTCTACGGGTTAAAAAAGCCAGAAAAGCATAAGCCAAAACCGGAAAAAACCAATGAAGCTTTACGATATTGATTGAAGCAAAAGATGGTCCTGAAAAAAAATCGATTACTCTTAAAATATAAGTTAAAAATAGCCAGACCGGCCAGGAAAGAATCTGCCCTAAAAGAGGTAAAAAAATTCCAGCCAAAGAAAATACAAAACCTAAAACCGTAATAAAAGATAAAAACGGAACAATTAAAACATTAACCAAGGGAGAAATTAAAGAAAAGCGCCCAAAATTATAAACTAAAAGGGGTAAAACAAAAACCTGGGCCGAAAGAGTGGCGGCCAAAGTTAATCTTAGCTGAAAAACATTGGGCACCTTTTTCAAAATATCTGATAAAAAGTTCTGCCAGTAAACCAGGCCCAATATAGCCAAAAAAGAAAGTTGGAAACCAACGTCAAATTTCAGAAGAAAAGGATTAATTAAAAGCATTAAAAAAGCCGCTACTACGACCGCCCGATCAGCCTGAGAAGCCCGGCCCAGATATTGGGCAGTAAGAAAAATAATGCCCATAATACCCGCTCGAACGGCCGAAGCTGAAGCGCCGATCATTAAAATATAAAAAACAATCAGAAAAATTGAAAGGTAAAAAGCCTGCTGCCGCCAAAAGCCAATCCCTAATAAAAAACTAAAAATCAGGGCGGAAATAATGGTAATATTCATACCCGAAACCGCCGTAATGTGCCGGGTACCCGTAATGTTGAATTTATCCCTCCACTCTTTTGATATGTTTTCCTCGTCGCCAAAAAACAAAGCTGCTAATAATCCTGATTCCGGTGGCGATAAAAAAGTATTTGAGCTTTGCTTCAGCCTGTTTTTAAAAGTAAAAAGTGTCTTAAATAAAGCCGATCCATGATCCGAATCCAAAAACTCAATATCGGGCCAATTAATAATAAAAGCAATGCCATCTTTTTTAAGGTAGTTTTTATAATTAAATCCGTTAATATCTTCTGACGGCTTTTCCAAAATACCGGTAATTTCTAACCTGTCTCCATATTTATATTCTGGATAACGGCTGACATTTACCAGAATTTTTTGTGAAAAATTAATAATCTCTTCCTTTGTTAAAATCTGCTCTGTTTTTATGATAAAGCTTAAGCTTTTTTCTTTAATTTCTGGTTCAGCATCAATTATACCAATTAGGGTTATTTTTTCTTTTAAAGCAAGGTTTTGCGATTTTAAAAATTTACTATCAGCTAGAGATTGGCGGGAAATACCAAAAAATAAAAAAACAAAACAAAAACCGGCTACAACAATTTTCTTCTTTTCCCAAAAAACTGAAACTAAGGCCAGCCCTAAAATTAAAAAGCCCGCCAAGAACTGCCAGGACAAACTAATAATCGAAGCTATAAAAACTCCGATTATAAAAGACAGGCAAAGATACAAAAAAATCTTTGAACTACTCATTAATCTTTAACTTTAGCTTTTGGACCCCGAACAACTTCATACAGAAAGATCGTCAATAAAACAAAGAAAAAAACAATGATTGAGTTTTTTGAATAGTTATACGCTGAATGCCATAAAATATTACCTTTTTTAATTATCTTAAAATCGGTTAGGTAAATTGTTTCGCAGGCGCCGTTTCCCGTATCATCCCGGCTAATACTTGAACCTCGTCCGCCAGACTGCCCAACGATTGAATATTTGGCTAAATAGCCCTTAAAATAAACCTGGTCGCCCGTTTCCGCCTCCATAATCTTTTGATCGAATAATTCATTGTCTGATAAAAGATGGTTATTGGATAAAGTATTGTTCTTGTATTTGCTAAAAGCTAATTGGGGGTCACTGCCTCTTTTGTGGTCAATATAACAGGTCCAGCTGCCGTTCCTAAATTTTAAATCCTGATAAACGCCCGTTTCAATGTTGCTTCCCCAAATTACGCACAAATCCTTAATATTGATGAAATCCTTCCATTTTTCATGGTAATAATCCAGCCAATTGTTACTGTTGTTATAAGAAACTACCAAACCGTAAAGCTCGTAATCAAAAAGCGGAGTGATATTATAACTTATTCCGCCCTTTTGAACGGTAAAGGGCTTAACTTGAGTAATTTCTTGCCGAGGCGTCTGATAAAGCTCGGTTAGAATTTCTAACTGCTGGGGTAAATTATCTTTTTGAAAATAAGAATAGGCAAAAACGACTAAAGAAAATAAAAAAAGCAGCTGGATTATTCTTTTTAAAATTATCATCTTTTATTTTAGTTCCTTTCGTCCCGCCAAATAACTTTGCAGGACTTTTTGTCATAAAAGAAATCGGCGCATTTGCCATCGCCCCGGCCGGTCAAGCCACCATCGGGCGAACAAATAATTTTGCCGTCCTTGTCAAAAAGATAGCTTTGAATATCACAACAGCGCGGAGATAAATAATAAACAGCTTGATCTTTGTAAGCGCATTCCATCAAATATGAAGGCGGATTGGCAACGGAATTTGTTTTTTCTTTTTTAATTAAATTCTGAAGCCAAGCCGGATAATTGTTAAATTCTTTGGGCAACCTATTGTCGTCACCGCCCACATCCAAGGTAAAATAAATCTGCCTTAAGGTGTCAAAATAATACCAAAACAGTCCGTGAATTAATACTGCGGCAAAAATTATCAAAATTAGCAGATAAACAGAGGAATGTTTTAAATTATTAGTTTTTGTTTCCATAAAAATCGGCTTGATCGCCTATTTCTAAATTAAATTCTTTGGCTTGGCCATTATTAATTTCTAGAACATATTTAGCCGCCCTGTCTGGTACAATATTGGGGCAAAAATCATCAACGCAGGGTTGGGCGTTTTCTTTAATAAAAACTATTTTCCTCTCCTGATCAAGCCAAATGATATCTAAAGATATTATAGTATTTTTCATCCAAAATGGATATATTTCTTCCCTCTCAAAAACAAAAAGCGTGCCCTGGCCACTGCCCAGCTCTCGCACAAACATCAGTCCTTGTTCCCGTTTTTTAATATTATCGGCCAATTTCACTTCAAAACAATTGTTTTTAAAACAAACCTGGTAATTGCTCGTTTCTTTATTAATAGATAAAAGAGCTGAAATTATTATTCCGAACAAGACCAATAACAAAAAGACTGTTCTTTTATCCATGAATTTATTATCAAATTTTATCATAAAAAAAGGGCGGCCCAAAGGGTCGCCTTTATATATCTATTTAAGAGAAACAGCAATAATCGTTTTGTTATCGTCGCCACCGTCTCTTCGATCCGCTTCTTTCGCCAAATTTCTTATAATCTTTTCGGGATCAACTGATTTCCTGGCAATTTCAGCCACTTCTTTATTCTTTAATGGGTCAAAAAGACCATCGGTGCCAGCAATTAAAAACAAATCGTTTTCTTCTGTGTAATAAATATAAATCTCCGGGGTCGATATTATACCGATCGGCTTAAAATAGGCATCGCCAATGGTTCTGGTGGGCATTAAGCCTTCACCCTCTCGGCAGGCGTAATAACCGCTGATTTTTCCGCCCAATTTAACAATTCTTTTCTTTTCCAACCGATTATTAACCCGGTGATCTTCCGTTAACTGAAGTATGCCCTTCTTTCTCACAATAATCAGCCGACTGTCTCCAGCGTTGGCACAAATAATGGTTCTGTCTTTTATCAAAAAGCTTAAAGCCGTAGTTCCGGAATTGTGGATTCGTTCAATCTCCCGGGAAATTTCCTGATAAGCTTTTGTAAAAACATCTTTTACTGGGCCGGTTTGGTAGTAGCGGAAAATAAAATCGGGTAGATTGTTTGCCGTGTATTCGGCCGCAAATTTTCCAAAGTGTCCGTCACAAATCAAACCCAAAATTAACCCCTGCCTTAAAAAGTTTCTTTCAAAATAATAAAAGTCTTCCATTGATGCTCTACCACCCTGCAAAGATATAACTGCAGATTTCATATAAATCACACCTCCTCTCATTTCTAAGTTGTCAAACAAACTAAAAAAAGCATACAATATTGTATGCTTTTTGTCAATCAAAGAAATTAATCTTTTTTATCCAGCTTATCTAATCTTAAAAGCTTAAAGCCGTAATAAACCACAAGAGCAATTACCAAAAAATCGATCAGGGTACCAACAAAATGACCCCACATTATTTGAATCGGGCCGATTTTCAAGCTTAAAATAGCCAGGTCTCCGGCCTTACCCAAAACAATGCCTATTACAGGATTAACAATATCCTGCACCAAAGCCGCCACCAGCTTTGAAACAGCACCGCCTAAAATAAAGCCGACGGCCAAGCCCACTACCCCCTGTTTTCTTATAAAGCTAATAAAAGATGACATATTTTTATTATTGTTTAATTTATTATAACAGATTTTAAATTAAACACTAAGCCGCTTTAATTTATTTCTTTTTTAACCATTCTCTCAAAAGTAACCTCTTTGTAATCGTTGCAATCAACCCCTTTGAGCTCGTATATTTGATAGGTTGAAAATATTTTCTTATCCTCCTTATTAAACCCTAAAAGCGCTATGGCTTCATCTATTTTTTCCCAAGAAACAGCTTCTATTTCAAGATAGGGCTCAAGCCCGGGGAAAAAATCTATATCAAACTCAATATCGTCCAATTGATACCTAATGCGTTTGTTTTCAACGTAGTGCTTCTCTATAAAACCGGCCCTCAACAACATTTGGGCTGTTTTTTCAAAATCATTAACCTCTACCTCGATTTCTTCCATGCTTTTATCGTTACTATCTGCGTTTTTGCCCATGCCGATTCTCTGTTTAAAAGTTAAAGTTATTTTATCGCCTTCGTCCCGCAATCTTAACCAGGCCCCGGCTTTATCCAGCCTTAAATCCGGATAATCAAAAACCCGCCTCTTATAAAGCTTTTCAAAAACTTTTTTAGCACCGATTTCTTTTAATTTGTTTTCAATTAAAACCGGGTCAATATTCAAAAACTTAACTTCTATTTCTTCCATAATGTTAATGAGTTATTTTAACAAAAAATAGCTAAAATAAAAGGGGCAATCCTTAAAGGACGCCCCCATTTTTAAATAATCTTTTCCCGGTTACACTTCCAGAATTTCCGCTACTGTTTTGGTTTTGCAATCTTTGGCAGAAATAATATTATCCTGCAAAGGAGCAGCTGCGGTTTCTGCGAATTTTAAACCGGTAGCCGTAGAAACAACAACTACTTTTTGTTTTTTCTGAATCCAACCGCTTCTAAAAGCGTTGCGAACACCGGCTAAAGCAATGCCTGTTTGTGGACAAATAAAATGGCCGTCTTTGCCGCACACGCTTACAGCGGTGTTTAAATCTGCCTCAGAAGCTATCTGCATGGCCCCACCCGAATAAAGTATTTCCCTCATTACTTTGTCGCGGGAAACCGGATTGCCAATGCGCGCAGCTGTTGCCGCTGTTTCACCCACCTTTATCTCTTTATACATTGCCTTCCATTTTTCAAAAGTTGCCGGATGGCTAAAAGTCATGGAAGCCCAAGATCGAGATAAGGGATCGGCAGCTTGCGATTGGCAGCCAAGAATCCGAGACGTTATAAAACCGAATCTCTCCATCAGTCTCATGGCTTTGCCCACCGATGAACAATTACTGCCGTTACCCACGGGTAAGGCAATCCAGTCGGGCAAATGCCAAGAAAAATGCTGAGCAATTTGGAAAACCGTTGCCTGGTGCCCTTCAATCCGCGCGGGATTTAAGCTGTTAGCCGGATAAACACCGTGCTTTAAAACTAATTCCTTCATCACCGCCATGCAATCGTCAAAATCACCGGGCAGAGTTATAATCTTTGCACCATGAACTAAAGGTTGGGCCAGTTGCACCGCCGTTACCTTGCCCCTGGGTAAAATAACAACGCATTTTATTCCAGCAGCCGCCGCATAGGCTGCAGCCATAGCGGAAGTATCGCCGGTCGAAGCACAGCATACTGCCTTAATGCCCGCCGCCTTTGCCACTGACATCATTACGGTTCCGCCGTAATCCTTAAAAGAACCTGTTGGCGTCATACCCTCTAAAATTATATAGAGTTCGATATCGCCAACCCATTCCTGTAAGTTTTTACCCGCCGAAACTATGGGCACGTTTCCTTCGTTTAAAGTTACAATTTGATCGTTGGAGATAAAAGGCATAATCCACTCTTTAAAGCGCCAGACGCCCGATTTAATGGTTGGTTCTTCCGAGAAAAAAACCGATAAATTGGCCCTCTCCCCAAACCGCCTTATGTAATTGCCCAAATTCATAACCAGCAGTTTAAAATTATGGTTAATATCGTAAAGACTGCCGCAAAGCGGGCAAAAAAACTCCCTTTCCTCTAATAAATCAGTCCTGTAGCCGCATTTAATACATTCCAGCCATGTTTGTTCTGGTGTAAAAGCTTTCATCTTGAGCCCTCCCTGTGTTTTATTGTTTACGCTTTCCTTATATATTTTTAAAATTGCTGATATTTCATCTTAATCGCAATCCAATAAAAAATCAAGCCTTAAAAAGCTTGAGTTTTCAGCTTTCTTAATTTTAATTTTCCAAAGCCTTTAAAATTCTTTCTTTTTCATCTTCAACCAGTTTTCCATCATATTCCCCACTGTGGGCCGAAGTCCCTTTGTAAGAAGGCTTTTTCTGGTCCAAATGTAGGTTAAAATCTAAACCGCTATTGTTTTGCTTAATAAAAAGATGGAATCTGGGATAGTCCCGGCCGCTAATGCTCCTAATACAATTAAATTCTTCCCCTTCGGTGCCTTGAAACACATACCCCAACTCCCTTATTAAAACCGACATATTTACATCGGCCTTGTTAATATTAAATCTCATATTCAAAAATCGCTTCTTTATTCTCTTTTCTCTACCACAATGGTGCAATTGGCCACCAAAGCCGCGATAGCGCCAATGGCTACCCACATGGGCAAAAGAGCCGCGCCCACCACGCCAACAGTAAGGGGAAACTCAACCAAGGTTTTACCTTCTTCGTTTTTAATAATAAGCCTTCTGATGTTCCCTTCTTTTACCAATTCTTTTACTTTTCTCAATACTTCTTCGCCCGAAACCTTAAATTCTTCTTTTTTGATATTTTCTTCTTGCATATGTTTATTTATAGTATAAATGATTATCTTAAAATTAGCGATGGGCATAAAGAAAATGAAAAATCCCCTTTTGGGGGATTATTTCATTTTTTTACCAGCGATCTCTTTGGTTTCTGCCGAATCCTCGATTTCCGCGGTTAAAACCGTCTCGGTTAAATCCGTCTCGTCTCGGGCGCGGCTCCATAGGTTTTGCCTCGTTTACAGTAACGCTTCTGCCGTCGAGCTCTTTACCATTGAACATTTCAATGGCTTTTTGAGCCTCTTCGTCAGAAGACATTTCAACAAAGCCAAATCCCTTTGAGCGGCCGGAAATCTTATCAACAATCACATTTGCCGATTCAACTGTTCCAGCCTGAGAGAAAGCCTCTTTTAAGGTTTCGTGGGTGGTTTCGTAAGATAACCCACCAACAAATAATTTTTTTGCCATATATACAATTATTCCTTGTGTTATTTATTAATTAAGTAAGGCGACCAACTGTTTTGATTTCCTTTCAAAGCTTACATAATTAATAAAAATGAAAAGCCAGAATTTTATTTCTGAGCTTTATTAGAAACAAATACGTAAGGAAAGTAAAATTAACAGGAACTTACGCTATCATAATAGCTTATTAGCTATAAAAAGTCAAGCGCTCGCTGTTGCACCCTTATATTTCCTGGTTTTTTTTAGAACTTTCTTTCTCTCTAAAAGATAAAGAGGTAAGCCATAGAATAAACGGCCTCCGAAGCTTGTCTATGGACCAGTCGTCGCTCTTAAAAAGCGCTACTTTCTCTATCCTAAAACGAGAAAGCAAAACCGTTGTCGCCTGTAGATTTAAGGGTGATAATCTATTATGTTCTAATAAAAATTGTTTTTTTGTAGTCATTAAAATAAAAAGCAACTCCAAATTTTATGAGTTGCAAATATTATTACTTATCATCAATCCCGAATAACGGATGTACCTATTTGTAATCAACGCTCTCGACTATCTATATCTTACATCATTCTTTAAAAAAATCAAGCCTTAATAAGTATTAAAACACTATGGCAATATACTACTGTAAACTGATAGAAATTTAGGAATTGCAAATAAAAGCCCAAATAGAGGCAGCACAAACAAAACAATAGTTATTATCAGCGTCCAGATAAATATTCTATTCAACTTGTCTATCGAACGCTGAAGTTTGTCTATTTTCTTCTCCAATGCTTCAATTTTTAGATCCAGTTGATCCATATATTTATTATATCCTAAATTCTTTAACTTTAAAGTTTGTCTAGGAAAAAATTTAATTTTATTTTGTTGCGTTTTCACCGGCTAAATGGCCCGTGCTCCAGCAAATTTGAAGGTTAAATCCGCCGGTCGGGCCATCAACATCAATAATTTCACCGGCAAAAAACAAATTATCGATTACTTTTGATTTCATTGTCTTGTGATCGATTTCTTCAATAGAAATCCCGCCGCTTGTAACTATGGCCGAATCAAAGCCACAAAGTTCAAAAGCCGTCATCTCAAGATTTTTTAATAATTTTACCAAGTTAAACCTTTCCTCTTTTGTTACTGTATTTACCTTTTTTTCCGTATTTATATTAGATAATTTAACAATCACTGGAATCATTTTATTGGGCAAAAGATCAACCAAGCAATTTTTAAATGATTTATTCTGATATTTTTTAAAATCGCCCTGGATTCTTTTGTCTAGTGTCGCAAAATCTAAAGCTGGCTTTAAATCAAATGATAACTTTACTTCTCCGTTTTTTAATAATTCTCCGACTTTCTTGCTAATATCCAAAACTATGGGGCCGCTTATACCAAAATGTGTAAATATGCATTCTCCAAATTCACTTTTTTCTTTTTTACCTTTTTGAAAAACGCTTATCTCAACGTTTTTTAAGCTTAAACCCTGTAATTCTTTAATCCATTTTTCTTTTATTTTTATCGGAACTAAAGCGGGAGACAAATCTTTAATGCAATGCCCTAAATTGCTTGCCCATTTAAAGCCATCTCCGGTAGAACCGGTTAACGGATAGGATTTCCCGCCCGTGCAAAAAATATAATTTTTGGCGATAACCTCTCCTTCTTTCAATATCAGTTTTTTAATTTTACGGTTTTGGCAACTAACCTTAACAACTCCTGAATCATAGATTATATCTACCTTATTTTTTATTAAATAATTGACCAGCGCCCTTAATACGTCTTGCGACCGATCGCTTGCCGGAAAAACCCTTTTTCCTCTTTCTATTTTTGTCTTTAACCCTAATTTTTCAAAAAAACTAATAACGTCTTTTGGCCCAAAAACAGAAAAGGCATGAAAAAGAAAATTTCCGTTCTTCCCGTAGTTTTTAACCAATTCTCTTAAATTAAATTCGGCGTTAGTTATATTACACCTGCCCTTGCCGGTTAAAAGAAGCTTTCTGCCAAGCTGTTTATTCTTTTCTATTAATATAACTTTAGCGCCCGATTCTGCCGCTATGCCGGCTGCCATCATTCCAGCGGGGCCAGCTCCGACAACGGCAACATCAAATTTATCTTCTTTTGCCATAACCAAAACGGCCTGACGGCCTGTTTTTATATGAGGAATAATTCCTGTTATTAAAGTTATTAGATTGCTGATTTAAATTAGATGAAAAATCGGGTAATTTTGAAATGGGCAAATAAAGCCTGGTTAATCTTTCAATCTCCCTAACTTTAGCCCCCTGCTCTGGCAAAACAAAGGAAATGGCTTTGCCCGCCATACCCGCCCTCCCAGTTCTTCCAATACGATGGACGTAATCTTCTGGATTTTCAGGGAGATCAAAATTAATAACCAGTTCAATGCCTTTAACATCTATACCACGCGAAGCAATGTCGGTAGCCACAAGCACCCTGTACCTGCCAAGCTTAAACCCCTCTAGCGCCTCTTTTCTTTGGCCGAGCGATCTATTTGAATGTATTTCTGCGGCAGATATTCCAATATTGCGTAGATTACTACAAATTTTCTTTGCGCCAAATTTAATTCTTAAAAAGATTAAAACGCTTCCCTTATATTCTGTAAGCAGTTTTATTAATAGCGGAAGCCTTTGATCCCTTTTAACAACAAAAAGTTCGTGCTCGATATTTTCAGCTGTAGTTCCAGATTTAGCTATTTCCACCCTGACAGGAAGCTTCATATGATTGCTGGCAATTTTTACGATACCGTCTGGCATGGTTGCCGAAAACAGCATGGTTTGTCTGTCCTTGGGCACCACATGCAGTATTTTATTTAGCTGCGGGGCAAACCCCATATCAAACATTCTATCAGCCTCATCTAAAACTAAAATTGTAACGCCGTGCAGGCTTAGATTTTTTTGTTCAATATGATCAATAATTCTTCCCGGGGTGCCTATAATAACATGGGGATCATCACGTATTGTTCGCACTTGATGATAAGCAGGGGTTCCGCCGATTAATACTGCTGTTTTTATGCCAAACCCTCTCCCTATTTTTTGTATAGCTTCATTTACTTGCAGGGCTAATTCGCGAGTCGGCAATATAATTAATCCCTTTCCCTTTTCAGCTTTTAAAATTTGCTGAACCAAGGGAATGCCAAAAGCCAAAGTTTTGCCCGTACCAGTTTGAGCTATGCCAATAATATCTTTACCTTCAATAGCTGCAGGAATTGCCTTATGCTGTATCGAGGTTGGAGTTTTCAATCCCAATTTTAAAAGCACATCAAGAAGCTTTGGAGCTACCCCCAAACCGCCAAAAGTTACTTCCGCTTCATTCAATAAAGGTTTGCTTATTTGTTTTTGTGTCATAAAAAAATATGTGACCCGCTTTTATTTTAAAGGTCACATATTAACCATACATTAATATAATAGAAATGTCAAATAAAATAACCCGCGATCTTCTTATATAAAAAATCAAGCCCTAAGTGGGCTTGATTTTTGTCTGTCTGATACTTTTAGAGACGGGTTACGTTCGTTGCGTTGGGTCCTTTTGGAGAATCAGTTTTCTCAAAAGACACTCTGTCGCCTTCTTTCAACTCTTCGTAATTTACGCCTTTAAGTTCGTTCTTGTGAAAAAAGAGATCTTTTTCTTCTCCGTCAACGGTAATGAATCCGAACCCCTTTTCTGTCACAATTTTTTTAATTGTTCCTTCCATTGTTGTGTAATTTAATTAATATTTAAGGTTTTATCCTAAAGTTTAGCTCTAAATAAAGTCGACGAATTTTTATTAAGCAACTACTTTAATAGCTTAACATTTAAAAATCGATTCGTCAATTCAACTGCCGATCGGCCCTTTTGGCGTCAATTTCTTTTAAATATACCTTTCTAATGCGCACATTCTTGGGTGTAATTTCCACCAATTCATCGTCTCCAATATATTCCAAAGCCTCTTCCAGGCCCATTAGTTTGGGGGTGTTAAAATGCTCTGTATTGCCCTCGCCCTTTGATCTCATATTTGAGAGCTGCTTTGTCTTGCAAACGTTCACCCTTATATCCTCTGATCTTGAATTTTGCCCAACCACCTGGCCCTCGTAAACCTCTATTCCGGGCGCCAAAAACATTACCCCTCTGTCTTGTACGTTTTTTAAACCGTAAAGATTGGTTACTCCCGTTTCGCAGGCCACCAAAGAACCGTTATCGTCTTCTTTCCAGTTGTCCGGATCGGGAAGGTATTGAAAAAAAATCGTATTAATTATCCCCAATCCTTTGGTATCTGTTAAAAACTCGCTTCTGTAGCCAAAAAGGCCTCGCGTTGGAATTATAAACTCTAAAAAGATTATGCCATTATTGCTTCTCATTTCTTTTAACTCTCCCTTTCTGCTTCCTAATTTTTTCATTACCGCTCCCTGGTGTTTTTCAGGCACCTCAATAAAAACCTTTTCGTAAGGAGTCATTGTCTGTCCGTTTATTTCTCTTAAAATAACCTGAGGCCTTGAAACTTGAAATTCATAGCCCTCTCTGCGCATTCTTTCAATTAAAATTGCTAAATGCAGTTCTCCTCTTCCGGAAACCATCCAATTGCCCTTGTCTATTTCTTCCACCCTTAAAGACACGTCTGTTTCCAATTCTTTAAATAATCTTTCCCTTATCTGCCTGGTTGTTAAAAACTGCCCTTCCCGGCCCGCAAAAGGAGAATTATTAACCATAAAGTTCATCTTTACGGTTGGCTCTTCAATATTGATCAATGGGAGCGCTTCGGGGTTTTCCGGGTCTGCTATAGTTTCACCAATGGTGACATCCGGTATTCCGGCAATGGCAACAATGTCTCCGGCTTTCATTTCTGCCGCTTCAACCCTGTTTAAACCAGAAAAAGTCATTAAAGAAATTATTTTGTATTTCTTTTTCTGGCCCTGCCTGTTTATATTAACTATTTCCTGGCCGGCTTTTATCACCCCGTTATAAATTCTGCCGATTGCAATCCGACCCTTAAAGTTGTCACCGGTGATAGAAGTAACCAGCAACTGCAGAGGCTTTTCCGCGCTTGCAATAGGAGAGGGGATGTGCTGAACAATCGCATCAAACATGGGAATAATGCTTTCCATCTTATTTAAATCGGGCTTTAACCCCGCCTTTCCGTCTCGGCCTGAAGCATATAATACAGGAAAATTAAGGCTGTGCTCGCCCGCTCCTAACTCCAAAAACAATTCAAGGGTTGCTTCTAAAGCCGCTTCGGGCCGGGCGCCTTCTTTGTCTATTTTATTAATCACCACAATAATCTTATGGCCCATTTCCAGGGCTTTTTTCAACACAAATCTGGTTTGGGGCATAGGACCCTCTTTTGCGTCAACCAAAAGCAAGCAGCCGTCTGCCATATTTAAAACTCTTTCCACCTCGCCGCCAAAATCTACGTGGCCGGGAGTATCAATTATATTTATCTTTGTCTTACCATATTGCACCGAGGCGTTTTTAGAAAAAATGGTGATTCCTCTTTCTCTTTCTAGCTCGTTGCTGTCCATTATACATTCCTGGCCCGTATCGTCTTTATTCATCTGGGTTTTTGACTGACGCAAAAGCGCGTCCACTAAAGTGGTTTTTCCGTGGTCAACGTGAGCAATTATTGCAATGTTTCTTATACTGTTCATAGTATGAAAATTAATTATACATCAAAATTCTATTAATGTCAAAGAAAGGCACAATAAATCCTCGAAATCACAAAAAAATCCCCGTTTAAGAAGACTTTTGAACAAATATTACTTTGCAACCTCCTTTGCTTCTTTAGAATCTCTTATGGTGTTTATATCCTATCTTACCAAAAAACCGCCTAATTGGCGATTCTTTTATTATGCAAGCTATCTCTTAAAATACTTCTTCCCCTTTAATTGATCGGGCAGATAATCTTCTTTAGAATATTTTTCGTAGCCCTTTCCATAATTCAGTTCCTCCATAAGCTTTGTTTCCGCATTCCGCAACCTTAAAGGAATAGGCAGATTTCCGTACTTCTTTGCATCTTCCATTGCGGCCATATAGGCGCTATAGGAACTTCTGTCTTTTTTGCATTGGCAGAGATAAGCAACGCCGTGGGCCAGGTTAATGCCGCACTCTGGCAATCCGATAACTTCTACAGCTCTGAACACGTCGTTGGCTACGACTAAAGCCGTGGGCTGGGCCAGTCCAATGTCTTCGGAGGCAAAAATAACCATTCTTCTGGCAATGAATTTGGGGTTTTCTCCAGAATCGATCATTCTAGCTAAATAATACAGGGCGGCATCCGGCTGGCCGGCTCTCATGCTTTTAATAAAGGCTGAAATGGTATTGTAATGCTCTTGTCCCACCTTGTCGTATCTTAAAAACTTTGACTGCAGGGTGTTTTTTAAATTTTCAATCGTTATTTTTTTATAAAGCTCGTAGGTGTTTTCCAGCATGGTAATGGCCTGCCTTGCGTCTCCATTTGCCATATTAACCAGCCAATCAACTGATTTTTTGTCTAATTTAAATTTGGTACGCTTAATAATAATCTCCATTTCTTTGTCTGAAAGCTCGTATAAAACAAATATCCTACAGCGAGAAAGCAGGGGGGCGATTATTTCAAAGCTCGGGTTTTCCGTAGTGGCGCCGATTAAGGTTATGTCCCCCCTTTCCACGTAAGGAAGCAGAAAATCCTGCTGTGATTTATTGAAGCGGTGGATTTCGTCCAAGAATAAAACCTTGGGATAGCCTTTTGTATCTTCCTCGATTATTTTCCTAATATCCGCTTTGCCCGCAGAAACCGCAGATAATTCGTAAAGTTTGGCATTTAAGCTTTTAGCATATATTTTTGCCAGAGTTGTTTTTCCGGTTCCCGGCGGGCCCCAAAAAACAAAAGAGAACAAATGCTTTTGCTTTATGGCAACATTTAAAGGTTTTCCCGCGCCAACCAAATGGTCTTGCCCTACGAACTCTTCTAAGGTATTGGGCCTTATTCTTGAAGCTAATGGTTCCATTGATTCACTCTACCAAAAGCCGTCCAAATAAAAAAGGCGTCCTGAACTAACAGAAACGCCTTTTTGTTTTTTTAATCCATACTGTCAGAAGTCCGCCATAATCCCGTCTCTTATTCTTAAATCGCCAAAAGGTTTTGGCACAATAATGCCACAGTTGGGATCGCCAAGAAGGTCGGGCTCCAAAAGAGGAGAAGCCGGCAGCAATCTGCCGTTTTCTTTAAAGGTTACATTTGAGCTTAAAAGCCACGCAAACCAGGCCTCGGGATTACCCTCTCCCGGCCCGTCGATCATAGACTGAATACTATCAGGGTTCAACCAGTTCTTGGCTTGCCCAAGGAATACAACCCGAAAAGATTCCGGATTGTTTCCAAACGCCTCATCAAGGGGGCCGATTCCGCAATTCATTGAAAAAAGAAACTGGCTTCCATCGGGAATGCACGCTTCCTCTAACAAGGGGTTTTTGGCCACTCCAAACCATTGAATGCATACCCATGGTTCTTTTTCTTCCCCTTCATCGCCCAACTCTGCCACTCGGATTGTAGGGAAATCAACGTTTTTGGCGCAAATCCGATGTTCTGGCAAGAACCATCCCCGGCGGAGGTCTTTTAGTATTTGGTCGATTGGCTTTAAAAGGCCGGGGGAGCCGTCAGAAATAGTATAAACTCCTTCTTTTTTACAAAAGATCAACTCGCGGCTTCTTTGCGACAAAACAACCCTTTCACCGTTTACGAAAAAGCTTCTTCGTTTGCGTTCAACGGTAATATCGACTTCTTTACCGTCGCCACCGTTAAGGCTTTTTCGAAGAACTGCCCTTGCCTTAAAAGATGTCTCAAAATCATCCTGTATATCTTCTGGTTTCTTGAACATATACTCTCCTTTCTTGCAATATGAATTTATGTTAATTTGCTGAATAATAAAAAAGCATACTTTGGATATGCTTTTTTGTCAACGACTGTAATCAGCTCAGCCTACGAAAAGATAATAGAGTTTATTTACCACAAGTCTTTTTTTAGTTTATTTGCGCAAAAAGCACCACGTAATTCTTGCCGTATGCTTTGGCGCATTTTGGGCAGGTAGTGTATGAAAAATACAGCTTTTTTATCTTTCTGCCTTTTTTTTCAACGTATTCCTTCATTTCCTGCGCCCATTTACCGGCGTTTTGATACGGCCCCTCAAATACTTTGGTAAGAAATATTCCTGAAAGCGCTGCCATTTGCGCGCCCGGAACATTTTTTAAAACATCAATATAAATATCCGCGCCCCAAAGAGATTTTTCGTCAGTAAGCATTAACTGGTACTGTGCTTTGGCCCCGGCTTTTTCTATTAAGGCCATGTTTTTTGTGATTTTTTTGCCCATATTGAGCGGCATGTGCAAAAAGCTGGTTATGTGGTCTTTCACAAAAATTTTATCTTTCCATGTAATTTCTTTGTCCTGCCACGACTCAGGATTGAACCTAGAACAGCACCCTGTTTCTGATTGTTCGTAAAGTTTATCCATATTTTTATAATTAGTTATTTTAAAGCTTTTTTCTTGCTCAAACCGACAATAATTGGCAAAATAAAAGTTAAAATGTAGTAAAGATAAACATCTAATTTGTAGTACCCGTCAGCTGGCTTAAGGGCTTTTACAAGAAAAAGGTAATCAAATACAATCGCAATTAACACCCAAACAACTGCTAATAATAAATAATACTGAAACGATTCGCCTTTTACTTTTTTAAACAAAACCCAAAGCGTTAATACTGTACCGATGGGCATAATAATCCAGCCGATCATTGATGGCGACACGATTGAAAAAAGCACCATGCCAAGGCCATAGCCGATAAGCCAGAGGATAAAACCCCAGCCAAGCGCATCTTTGTAAAATTGTTTTGCCATATTTTTTTTAATTATAGTAATAAATATAGACCAAACACGCCATCTTCTTCCGATTCAATTCTCATATTTAAAGTATTAATAATTGATATTAATTCTTTTTTGAATTCTAATAATGACTTACTAATGGTTTCCGCTGTGGCATATTTTTCCAAAAAACCAATTACAACTTTACCGATTTCATCCATTTCTTTAATAAACTTTTTAGTGGTGTCTACTTCTTCTCCTCTTTTAATCTTCTTCTCCAAATAATCGGGATAAAATGTTTCATTCTCTAGCTTTAAATGTTCTAATAAATCGTTTTTAAATTTTGTTAAATTTAAAACAATTTCATCGCCCAGGCCCCCCACTTCTATCTTCTCAAGCACTAAAGACAAATCGGCTTGAAGTGCACGATGCTGATTTTTAAGTGTTAAAATTAAACCTTGTGAATTTATTGTTTTGTTCATATTTTTATAATTATTAAACTAAATATCTTTAAGTTATCTTACCAAAAAACCGCCCTTTTGTAGAGGCGGTTTTGTGTATAAATCTATAAGAATTATTATTTTAACCATATCTAGATTTCTTATATTCCGGTTTTGCTTTTTTGGGTTGAATTTCCTTTATTCTTTTTTGAAGTTGCTTAATGCACGAATTTACTATTTTTATACCCCTAGGAGCGTTATATGTTAAATGTGCGGCCTCTATAACAATATCCGCCAAAGCAATGCCGAATAATTCCGCCCTAGCTGTTTTTTTCATTATATCTCTCCCTCCTAATGGTTGATTAATCGTTTTTAAAGGCCCTATTTTAAACTAAAAAAAGCATACTTTATATATGATATTTTGTCAATGATTATAAATTATTATCAACTTTGGCTTACCCTAACGGACGATTTTAAAAACTTGAGGTAGGAGGATGTATTTGGAAGATCAGAGATAATTTTATGACAAATAAAAAAATAATGGGTTTTTCGGTATAAAAAACCTATTTTATTATCTTTATCGCTTTACCTTCTATTAGGGCTCCTGTGATTTTCTTGTAAGCCGAGGATAAAATTCTCTGATAAGTACTCTGGGAGGTATTCATCTTTTTAGCTGCCGCTTCTTGTTCTAAATCTTTTATATTTCTTAATCTTAAAGCTTCAACTTCTTCGGTGGTTAATTCAATCACATCTAAATGCCTCATTGGCACGCCCTGAGGCTTAAAATAAGTTACATTGGGATTAAATTTAATTCTTCGGCAAAGTCTTGGTCTAACCATAATAATTGAAATAATTAAAATTTAATGATATTTTATAATGAAAGAAGGTCTTCCCGGCCCTCTCAAAAGAAAGAGCCGGGCTCTCGGCCTTCTTTTATTTTTGCTGATCCTTAAGAGCGGCCTTTTCTTCACGAATTGCAGCTAATTCTTCTTCAAGCATCTTTTCTTCGTCTTCTAAGGCGACGATTTCGTTTTTGGGAGAAATAAATCTCCTAAATCCAAAACCCCCATTCCAACAACCACAACCACGTCTCATGTTTCCACCACAATGGCCCAATCCTCGACCAGTTCTGGGACCTTGTCCTGTAGGACCAGTTCCGTCTAACTTTGGCATAGTTTTTTATAATAATTAAATCTTTATTAATGAGAGGAACGACCTTTTATAACTAACTCCTCTATTATGAATATATACCCATAACAATGGCCTGTCAATACCTAAACCGTAACTAAAAAACTATCCCTTTTACGAGGCGGTGTGCATAAAGTTATATTAATCTTGGCTCGCTCTGGGGGCAATTTTAGAACCTTAAAGCGGAAAAGGCATATTTAAACAGCCCGGGCCCGTATTGAAACAAATAAAAGAGTTAATGGGTTCTTTAGTATAAAAGATAATCTATTTTATTCATTTGTTCCTGGTTTTATTTGCGCTTTAACATATGGCGCCAAAGTAACATCCCAAAATTTATACATTTTTTCATATTCATATTGGCAGCGTTCTGCCCGATCTTGGGGCAAGCCATAAATTCCCACAAAATAATTAAATTTTTGCGGGTTGCTGCCGTAAACCCAACATAAAATATTATAATATCGCTGTTGGTTTAAAGCGTGCTCGTCCCAAAAAGCATAACCCGGGCCTATTTCAGAACTTGTAATATAAAAATAATTAGCTCCGGTAATTGCGGCCTTGGGTCCGTCTTCGCCAAAACCTGTTAAAATTACAGAGGCCAGCTGATCAGCCACATCTTCTTCCTTTCCGGAATAAGTTAAGTCATATATGTCTATCATCCCGTGCCCTAGTTCATGGAAAAGAATAAAATAAGCGGCACCAGTCACAGCTCTATCCACTTCCTTTTTCGTGTTAACAATATAGGAAAAATTTTGAGTAAAATTTTCTAATAGTTCATCGCATATAACTATTTTCTTTTCGTCGGAAGTGTAATAGGCATTAATAAAACCGCACTCTTCAATAACAATCGGGAGGTCGTTCTTTAGTATAAATGCCCTGTTCAAAAAAGCAGCTATGCCTTCAAAGCCCTGGGAACTTTCAAGAAGCTTGTTGTATTCGGTGTATCTAGGATTCTGTGTTTTACCATAGACAATTTTGAAATCCCCCGTATCTTCAAAAGCGAGCTTTTTGGAGGAACCAGAATGATCTGACGTTTCATTGGCTCCTATGTAATAAAAAAGCCCAACCACAAGAATTACAACTGACAAAATAATTCCTTTCTTTTTGCTCATATTAATATATTTTACTGCGCCTATGGGTAAATAACAAGAATATGAAACCAAAAAGTCGCCCCTTGAAAGAGACGACTTTTGAAATAGTTAGGTATCTATTATTCAATTATTTATTGAACATTTTTACCAACCATCCAAACAAGCTGAATTTACCCTCCTGTTCTTTAATGAAATTCTCTATTTTTGCCTGTTCCTGCTCTAATACTTGTATTTGTGCCTGAATTTCTACCGTATTGGTAGCATTTTGGATTGTCCTGTTTAGCTGGTCTATCCTGTTCCTAGTCTGAACTATTTCACTTCTTAATACGCCAAGGTTTTTATAATCCGAGCCAATTAAAAATGTTTTTATCTTGCTCCTTGATTGGATTTTTTCAATCGCCTTGGTGGTAGTTGCATCAGAATCATTTTGCTGCTGGGCAATAACTCTAACTTGTTGCCCTATCCCACCTTCTGTACTACTGGACGCTTCCTTAAGGGCTTGGACAAAATTTGCAACTGTACTCCTGTGCTCTTCAACATTCATCTGCCCAGTCTGTTTTTTTATGTTTTTTTCGGTAGAAGTTTCACTTTTTGCTATAGTAAAAGAGGTTAAAGAAAAAATTGCGGCGATTGCCAATACTAAAGAGGCTACAAATAACGAATTGTTCTTAATTTTTTGCATAGTTTTTTGTGTATTAATTAAAAAGTATCCGACCTTTACTCTTATTTTACCAAAAAACCGCCCCGTTGTAAAAGCGGTCCACATATAAAGCAATGTAGACTTTAGTGTGCTCATATTAAAATTTATTTAATGACAATTTCTTAACTAAAACTCATCCAAAAAAACCAGGCGCCAATGAGAAATATAACGCCGCCCCAAAGTATCTGCCCGCCCTTGAACATCTGGGCTTTTTTATTAACACGATCAGGAAACCCAATTTTTTCAATTCCCTTTATTAATGTGGTCCATCCTAAAATAGTAACCGCAATTCGCCAGTCGGCGACCCAGATATTATGCGAAACCACGGTAGCCAAGCCCAGCAAAAAGGTAATATAACCGGTAGAAATAGTAATGGTTTTGTCTTCAGTGTACTCTATAATTCTACCTAGTAACTTTGCACCAATAGACATTGCACCAAGAATCATAAAAAGACTTCCCCAAAACCTTGCTAAAAAGATTGTGATTTCCATGTTATTTAATTATTAATGCCAAGCTTTATTTTTATTCTATCAAAAAACCGCCTGAATGGCGATTTTTCTTAGTCCCACGTTAAAACCTATTTTATTAACTCAACCATTAAGCTCTCAAGAGCAATGCCGTGATACTGTTGTTTGCTGATCTCCTTGTTTTCAGACAAAATATGAACTCCAAAACCCGCTTTTTTTATTTTATCCAAATAATCCTCTTTCAATAGCGCACCAGCTACACAGCCAGTTAATAAATCTTTATCTTCTCTCTGCTCTTTTGAAAGTTCTTTTAATAAAACAATGTCTGAAATATACATTTTTCCGCCTTTTCTCAAAACTCTGTGTGCTTCCTTGAATGTTTTTGTCTTGTCTGGCGTAAGATTTATTACACAATTGGTTATTATGATGTCTACCGAATCATCTTTAACTGGCAATTTTTCTATTTCCGCCAAAACGAATTCCACGTTTTTGGCGCCTATTTTTTCGGCATTCAATTTGGCCTTACTAATCATTTCTTTTGTCATATCTACGCCAATAACCTTACCGTCTTTGCCAACTTTTTTAGAAGCTAAAAAACAATCAAATCCAGCCCCACAACCCAAATCCAAAACAATATCTCCTTCTTTTATTTTGCTAATGGCTACCGGATTTCCGCAGCCCAAACCAAGATTCGCCCCCTCCCCAATTAAAATGTCACCATCTGAATATCCTATACTTTTTGAAATATCTTTACTGTTGTTACAACTGCAACCGCACCCAGAATTCTTAGTGGCTATTTCTTTATATTTATCTTTAACGATTTTTTTTATTTCTTCGGGATTTTTCATAACATCATCTTAACAAAAAACTACCCGATTGAAAAGATAGATTGAAAAATCATGGCTCGCCCTAACGGACGATTTTAGAACCTTGAAGTTGGAGAAGATATATAAATATCCCGAAGTGGTTTTGGGACAGATAAAAGAATTTGTTAGATTATGTTATGGCCTGGTTAACCTAAAAAAATATCTTAACTAATGATTAATTAAAAGATTTTTAGCGGTTTCCAGCTAGCCGCCAATTTTTCCGTTTTTGACATTACCGATATCAAGCATATAAGCCTTGTCCACATTAACAGTTTTTTCCGTAAAAACTACCTCGGGGATATTTTTCAAACCATTCATTTTTGTAAACCCGGATTTTTCTGCCAAATCATGCTGAAAAGTAAGCATCAGCACGTATCGAATGCCGATGACTTTGGCATCTAAAATACACGCCTTAGTCAATTCTAAGCCCATTCCTCTTCCTTGATATTTCGAATGAACCACCAAGGCAATGATTTCCGCCCATTCTTTGTTCCAAATTTTCAGGGCGACACAACCCATCACCTTGCCATCGCATGTGCATACGAAAAAATCTCTAATTTTGGTTTCTATATATGATACGGGCCTGGCAAGCATTAAGCCCTTTCTTGAATATCCGTTTACTAAACCATGAATCTGCTTCACGTCTTTTAAGCGGGCTTTTCTAATTTTGATTTTCGTCTTTTTTACCATATAACCTTTTTTATTTTAAATAAAAATTTGTATCGAGCAGTTAAGGCTTGAAAAATCGTAGCTCCGCATTGTGGTAGACGTTAGAACTTATTGGCAAACCACTACAGCTCGCTTCTTCATTCCAAAACTATCACTGGAAAGGGTAGAATTATCATAACAACACTGGTCAAACTTTGTCAGCCACATCAGTGTTTCTTGTCATACGGCTTAAAACGACTATATTTGACTAAATATGCTGCATCGTGCGTATACGTGTTTAATCAAGTTATAACAAGACATAGAGATACTAACCAAAAGTGTGTACTCTCGCCCATCTTGAGCCGTTCGCGGCTCAATTTTGATTTTGGGTAGTGGTAGTTTTCAAAACGCTTTTTTAATTCGTGCCGCGGATACCCTTTCCAATTTATAATTTTTCAGAGCTAATATCTTGTCCCCACATAATATCCATATGTACCACTGCAAGGATATCCACTTTTACTTTTATGTGGGCGGAGGTTTGGGTTCATTGTGGTTTTAATCGATGTTTTGCCACAATAACTACACTTATACACATACTTTATTCCACTGGAGACACGGTGTCTCCTACTGACGATACCAGATATAGTTCGTAATCGTGGGGCGGGTTCGGGTCTGTTGGGGTCAAATAAATAAGGATTTTCTGGCATCTCTCCTGCCTTTGAAAGTTCAATAATAAATTGCGGCTCAAATTTTTCTTCCGTATTCTCAATAGATTCAATACGCTCTGGCACAAAACATCGAATACCTGGCTTGTTTTCTCCTCCACTACGATTAAATACGTAAAGATATTCCCGTTCCGCTCCGTCTTTGCGTTGGAGATATTTTAGTGAATATGGCTCAACAATCCTATCAGCTCCCTTGTAGCGAATTTTAAGAAGTGTTTGCGTGCGACCAGCTTGCATAATCGGCATTCTCAAATCTGCGCCAAAGTAAGTAAATTGTGCATAACCATTATCAGGATAGATTGAAAATAAGTTATCAAGGTCGGTAAGAAAAATAGAAATAGCTTCTTCGATGTCTATTACAACCTGTTTGGCGCATAAAATTGCGCCACCCCAGCATTGCCTAAAGTACTCAAATGGAGTTTTGTGTAAGATTCCTTTCAGTACATAAGGATTTTTCCTGAAAATAGTTTTTCGTATCAAGGTTTGAGCAACCTCTTTCTTGTCTAAGTTCCCGCCAAGAAGTTTAATTGAATAGGCATAATCATAAAGGTCTGGGGCGTGTTGCCGTTGTAAAAGGCACTTAATTTTTGTTGCAATAATTTCTTCAAGCTTCATACATCTGATATTACAGATAACTTCTAATGCATCTGAATAAGGATGTATCAGCTTCACATTCTGAAGCGGGAGTAAAACTTTATCAAAACGAGTTATATCCATTGAGATTCTCATTCTTATGTGGTCTGCCTTGCCATAGAAATCTTTGAAATAAACTCTTACTTCATAAACTTTCAAATCGGGCAAGGGTGTTTCGCTAGCAGTAAATTTCTCTTCAACTTTATTATCTTCTTTAACAAATATCACTCCCGATTTGTCTTGCGCAAATTCACAAACTTTATTGATTTCAGAAAGAAGTACGTCCTGGGCAATATCGCCTGGTATTCCAAAATCCAAATCTGCTGAAAAACGGGTGTTTTCAAAATAACCTTTCCGTAAAGCATTTCCACCCTTGAGAAAAATTTTATCTTTCAGATTACTTGTTGTAAAAATACCAAAAAGCAACCATCCAAAAACATAGTCCCTTTGGACGTTGGAAGGATGTATTTCAAACTCTTTAGCTTTCGTCTCTATTTCATCTTTGTTAATCATAATTTCTTGCTACCCCATAATTTTATTTGCGGAAATCTTAATTAAATCTTTTTGAAACTAAACCAGAATAGCGAGCTTTTTGTAGGTCGACAATAAAAGAACCCTGAGTATGAGCAATTAAGTCGGGCATTATAAATGGTTTCGGCGTACCCTTCAGCACGAAAATATTAATAAGTTCTTCTTTCCCTTTGGCGGCTGCTTCTTCAAAGGTCGCCCTACCTATTAACGTAGTTTCCAGTATAAGCAATTCATCTGGATTGGTCTTATTTCCCCAACCAATAAAAGCGTGGTTTGGAGTTATAAAAAGCAAGGAATAGATTCCAAACCCTTCAAGAATACTTGCAAACAAAACAACCAAATCTATACAATTACCAGCTTTATTCTTCAAAACAATTTCTGGCAGAACAACTCTTTGACTATTAGCAGATGTTTTTGATGAGAACGGCTGACTTAAATAATTAACTCCGTATTCCACCAGATAATCGTACACGGCTTTTACGTGTCCGCGTATGTCTTCTAATGTTTCAATTTTATGCCCAAGCGTATTATCTGGATGGAATCGCCGCGCTTCGCTTCTCACCTTATCGAATAATCCTTCTCTGTCTGTTGGAGTAACCCAAGCACAAATAAAATCGCGGAGATTATAAGTTTGATTACTTCTCAAATCATTAAGTTCCCAAATAATTTCATCTTGAGTAAGTAAATCTATATTGTAAGTTTCCTCAAAGAGAACCTC
>CAZVLR010000006.1:0-54902 GCA_964628095.1 uncultured Candidatus Saccharibacteria bacterium
TGGGCCTGAAAAACCGCGGCTGCTTTCTGTAGATTTTGGTGATGTTAAGCCTGAATAAGGAATTATCGTTGTCAAAGAAGATACGATTTAAAAACAAATTCAAGGGTTTTTCCGCCTTAGAAATTTCTTTAATAGGACTCAATCTTTTGATTAAAATAGGCACAAAAGACAAAGTCGGAAACAAACCAACCTGCCAGAATAAATTAAAATAAATTGCCATGCCAATGCTGAAAAATAAAAACAGCAGGGTGCCAATAGAAGCGTCCCAAATTAAAGTTAAAACCAAAAAGGAAATAAAGGATAAAAGAGTAATTTTAAAATGAAGTGCCAAAAAAGCGCCAAACAAAGTGCCAATGCCCCGGCCGCCTGAAAACTTTAAAAAAATGCTCCAGTTATGGCCCAAAATGGCGGCCAAACCAGAAAATATCTGAACATAGCTTGAGAAGCCCAACTGCTGGGCGCCAAATACAACAACAAAGCCCTTTAGTAAATCCAAAATGCCAGTTATGGCACCCGCCCCCTTGCCCACATTCCGATAAACATTAGAGCCGGAGGTTTTTCTCCAGCCGATTTCCAAGATATTTTTCCCGCTAAAAATACGGGTGATAATATAACCAAAAGGAATTGACCCTAATAAATAAGAAAAAGCGATCCAAAGATAGCTCGTATACATTATTACTATATTAACGGAAAGGTAGTATTTTTCAAGAATTCGCCATTTCAAGAACCGCCTCAAGGGCGATTGGCAGTTTGCCAAAGCCGTCTCCGGAATTTAAGTGCCCAGCATTGGGTATTATAACCAGCTTAGCTCCGATTTTCTCTTTTAAAATTTCCCCGTTCTTTAAGGGAACATGGGGATCGTTGTCAGAATGTATTGCTACAATTTTGTCTGTCGCTTTTTTAACTCGTTGATAATCCAGGGGCTTTGTAAAAAAGCTGTTAAGCTCTTCATAGATAATGGGCTCGGGAAATCCAGCCACCAATACAACGCCCCCTACTTTTTTACCCTCTAAAGATTCCAGGTATCTCAAAATGGTTATCACGCCCAAGCTGTGGCCGACAAAAAAAGTATTCTCGCTCGGCTCGCCTGCAATTTTCTTAAGATGACCAAGCCAAACTTCAAGGGTGGGATTTATTGTGTTTGGCATAGCCGGAACCTCAACAATAAAATTTCTCATCTCTAATTCATTTTTTAACCAGGGAAACCAATTAGCTTCTGGAGAGGCTTCCCAACCGTGCACTATAATTACTTTTTTCATGAATATATAACAAGTCTAAAATAAAACAAACTTAAAATATTAAATGTATCCTAATTTCTTAAACAAATCTAAAGATGGCGGCGTTAATTTAACATTCTTTAAATTATCAATATTTGCCCATCTAAAATTAACTAAGTCATCATTAAGGTTAACCTCCACTTCATCGGCATTCTTATCTTTAAGCACCACTTTGTAAACGTAAAACTGCATTTTGCACAAAACTTGCTCTCCTGTTTTCAATATTTTTTGGGATTCACCCTTTCCAGAACTATCAACAATTTCAATTTCATATGAAGAAATATCAATGCCCGTCTCCTCTTTAATTTCTCGTATCAGCGCCTCTTTTTTGTTTTCTCCTTCATCAATACCGCCGCCTGGAATATGCCAACAATCAGAATAAACGCCTCCTTTTTTCAAATCTTTCATGCCTTGAAACAGTTTTCCATCTTTGGAAAAAATTAGCGCGGAAACAATATCTCTTTTTATTTCTCGCATAAATAATATAAATTATGGACCTGGGGAGAATCGAACTCCCACCTCAGCAATGCGAATGCTGCGTAATGCCATTTTACTACAGGCCCAGCTTTAACCTATTTTTACTATTTTTATCTCTTTTTAACAATAGAGGCTCTAAACATTGACAAAAGCTCGTTTTTAAGTTAAAATCGGAAGCAGTTTCTTACAAAGTAAATATGTCTAGAAATAATTATAAACTTTTAGAAGAAAGGAAAAAAGAAGCATGGATTCAAGAGCCGATTTAATCAATTTTGAAGTAACAGAGGAAATGGGCGATCCGCTCGAATTAGAGCAATTGGACCAAGTAGAGGAAGAAAAAATCGACGAGGCCCAATCCCAAGAAGTATCAGCCACTTCGCTGTTGGCCCCGCTGGAGGTAAAGGAAATTGGAAACGCGCTTAAGAAGGCTAAAAAGTGGAAAATCATCCCAGCCATCAACGGCATCGGTGAGATATTTGAAAAATATCAAACCCAATCACTAACCCTGGAAAAGCTGAAGAAAATTGAGCTTTCCAAAACTAAAGTATTAGGCTACGTTGAAGAAATAAAAGGGTTAATAAAGCCGGAAAACGGTGCTTCCAAGCTGGATTACTATTTCTCGCTTTTAGAGAAGGGCCTGGAAGAAGTAGCGATACCACGGCAAAAAATGATTGCCGGCAACATTCGCCTGGTTTATTACGTAGCTAAAATGTTCCGGGAAAACTTCCCCAATACATCTCTTGACGATTTAGCCCATTACGGATATTTCGGGCTAATGCGCTCCATTGACAAATGGGATTGCGAAAGAAATTTCAGCACCTACAGCTTCCACCACATCCGACAGGCTATCGGCCGAGGCATGGAATATGCCCTTCAGATTATCAGGCTACCCGTTCATATGGATGCCCAGATAAGAAAATACAATAAAACTGAAAATGATTTTTTTCAGCAACACGGCCAAAGGCCCGGCACAGAAGAAATGAAGCAAATGCTGGGAGTGCCAAAAGAAACCCTTGAAAGGATCGACGGCGCCCGCCACGTAACGGCCTATCTGTCTTCTGGCGGAATTATCAATGAAGAAGGTGAAAATGAAAATAAGCTGGAGAAGTTCTATCCGGATGAAAAAACGGAAATAACTATTGAAATGGTTTTCTCCAAAGAACTGAGAGCGAAAGTAGACGAATTGTTAAATTGCTTAACGCCCAAAGAAAAAATAGTAATTGAAATGAGATTCGGTCTAAACGGTCCGGAAACCACACTTGAAGAAATCGGCGACTCCATGAACCTTACCCGCGAACGAATCCGACAGATTGAAGCAAAGGCCTTAAGAAGGTTAAAACCGAACGCCCTAAAAAAAGGCGTTCACAAACTCTTAGAATAAGAGACAATAAAAGCCCCTTGGAACACTCGTTCTAAGGGGCCTTTTCTATGTCGGGGCACTGGGATTCGAACCCAGAGTCACACGCACCCGAAGCGTGTATGTTGCCGTTACACCATGCCCCGAAATATTATGTTACCCAGTATTTGTTTTTGGTCATTGCGTCTTTTTTGTACTCTAACTGTTCTCGTTCTTTTTTGGCTTTCTGGGCTAAAGCCTGTAATTCTTTTTCAGATAACTTGCCCAGTTTTTTAACTTCCTTTTCTAAAAATACTTTTTGGTTATTTTTTGGGTTTTCCAGTATTTGACTTAATAAAATATCCAACACCTGGCCGATTTTCGGCCCGGGTTCGATTTTTAAAATCTTCATCACCTCATTCCCGTTGACTTTCAACATTTTGGCTGAAATCGGATCCTGGGCCACCTTATCGATAATGTATTTTAAATGCCTCAATTTATATGGTTCGGCCTTGGGCACGCCCGAACCAATGCGGTCGGCCATGCGAACTTGGAGCAGTTCCTCCATGTTTTCAGTCCCCACTTGGCGGACCAATCTTCTAACCGAAGACTCTGATACTTCGCCGACATTGTAATAAAAAAGGTGGTACCTGACAAGCTTGGTTATTTTCTCAATATCTTTTTTGGAAAACCTAAGGCGCTCTAAAATTTGAACTGTCATTTTAGCGCCGATGATTTCGTGGCTGTAAAAGGTTGAGTTGGGCCCTTGGCCGCGCTTGGCTTTGGGTTTTCCAATGTCGTGAAAAAGGGCAGCCAACCGGACCGACTGGTTAAATTTTTTCTGGGCGGCAAACTTTAAAGAGAATAAAGAGTGTTCGTAGCAGTTGTAAATATGGTGCTTGTTTTGGCCGACTTCATACCCTTCTTCCAACTCCGGAATTATATGTTTTAACAGCTTTAATTCCCTGAGTAGTTCTACGCCTTGGCTGGCGTTATCAGCCATGATGATTTTTAAAAACTCGTCCCTGATTCTTTCTTTAGAAATAGCTTGAAGCCAGGGCGCGTTTTTAATAATGGCTTCCTTGGTGTCTTTTTCAATCTGCCATTTTTCTCCCAAAGTAGTGGCAAAGCGTGCCGCCCGCATCATTCTTAAAGAGTCTTCGGCAAACCTTTCTTTGGGATTGCCCACCGCTCTAATAATTTTGTTTTTCAAGTCTTCCTGGCCCGAAAACAAATCAATAATTTCTGTTTTCCCAGTTTTTAACAGTTTTAAGGCAATGGCGTTAACGGTAAAATCCCGCCGGGCTAAATCTTCTTTTAAGGTTTTGGCAAAAAGAACTTGGTCGGGGTGTCTTTTGTCAGAATATTTAGCTTCTGAACGAAATGTGGTAATTTCTATTTCCTGCAATTTGGGATTTGAACTTTTAACTTGCACGGTAACGGTTAAAAACTTGTTTTCGTAAAAACTCTTGGGGAAAAGCTTTTTTATTTCCTCGGGCTTGGCATTAGTAGTAACGTCCCAGTCTTCCGGTTCTTTATTCGCCAAAAAATCGCGCACGCAGCCGCCTACAATATAGGCCTCAAAGCCGGCTTTTTCCAGTTTTTCAACGGTTGATTTTACCTCTTTGGGAATTGTCATTTTTAATTCATCTTATCTTAAATGTTTGTTTTTTTCAATTTTTTTGATAAAATCTAAAAAGAACAACATATAACGCCCCCGTAGCTTAATGGATAAAGTTCTGGTCTTCGGAACCAGCGATGAGGGTTCGAGTCCTTCCGGGGGCATAACTCAATTGAAAAACAAAACAAAAATCCTGGCCATAATTATTATCTGTTGCGTTATTTTATTAGCGGTTTTTCTAGTTTTTTCATTCTCAAAAAACACTCCGCCAGAAAACCTACCGGATAACAACAATAATAATTCTTCAAATACCAGCCCCACAAACAATCCCGTAGTTCCCACCAACAACAAAGCACCTCTGGTAAAAGCTATTAGTGAAAATGTTAATCCCTGCGCCTGGTACACCCAGCCCCTGGCCGCACCGGGTGTTTCAATAAAACTGTCTTGGAATTTTCAAGACCCGAATAACGATTCGCAATCGGGCTATGAAATCTGGGTCGATGCTAATTCAAGCTTTTCTTCTGTTTATAAGTTCAACAACTTGATCGAAGGCTACACCCTAAAGGGGCCCAACTTTTCTTATCTTTTGGATTTAAAAGACGACAAAGAAAAAGACTGGTTGGAGAAATTGTCTTTTGGCAATAAATACTATTGGAAAGTAAGGGCAAAGGACCAATATGGCACATGGTCGGAATGGTCTGAAACCCGTTCTTTTTTCCTGCCCTCAAAACCCTACCCGGCTGTTAATATTAATTATTTACCCAAGCCCTCGATTTATAAAAAAGAAACTAAATTTTACGATTATTCCATGTGCCCGGTTTCTAACGCCCAATTCCAGCCCTGCAAAAACACTGGGGCTGAATACCTTTGGGTTTTTGGCGACGGCACCACCAGCAACAAAAAAGGAGACCTGACGCATCTTTACCCAAAAACCGGCTCGTACAAGTTTACCCTAACCATAAAAGACGGGGTTAATGCCTGCAAGATTACCAGAACCATTGGGGTAATAAACGCACCGACAAAGTAATATTAAAGCTAAAAAGTAGTTGCTTTATTAAAAGTCAAAATCCTTGACTTTTTTTAATTTTTGAGGTATAATTAAAATATAGAACATAATAATTAAATACTGATATAAACTATAAAACCTTATAGAAAGCGAGGGCAACATGTGGCAGAAATTCTGGAATATGTACAAAAAAGACTCGAATGTTTTCTGGTTTTGGAAGATTTACATACCAATAACAGTAATTATCTTGGCTGTTACCTTGGTAGTCCAGGCCCCGGAAATTAAAAACAGTGTTTCTTGGGGAGTTGACCGGTTGGATGGCAAAGAGGTTAAAACCGTCCAAACAGAGCCCGTCCGGAAAACAATACCTTGCGATGTCGTAATTGACGCTAGAGTGGACAGCAAAAAATTCTGGCGCAAATACGGAGCACCTTTTTGGCGGCTAATACCGATTGCCGGAATCGCTTTTTGCATCGCTGTGGCGGCTAAAAGGAAAATGGCCAGGCTAAGAGGGGGAAGGGTAGTATATTAAACAGAAAGAGAGAAAAAAATTAAAGGGTAAAGCACTATGCTTTGCCCTTTTCTTTTGGAATTTAATCGGTTATAATCTAAAAAGATTAAAACTATGAAAAAAACACTACCAATCATTTTTTTAATAATGTTTCTTTCTTATCCATTAATGTCTCTGGCAGCTGGTTTGGTACCTTGTGGCTCAACCTCTGAAGACCCTTGCACGCTTTGTCATTTTTTTGTTCTTTTTAAAAATATAATCGACCTTGTGGTTACTAAAATTGTGCCGTCTTTGGCGGTTTTAATGATTGTTATTGGCGGCTTTATGTATATTTTTGCCTATGTTAGCCCGACCGATTTAGCAATTGGCGGTGGCGACAGCAAGGGGGGCTCTGGCCTTCTTTCACAGGCAAAAAAATTAATTTCTTCGGTTATTATCGGCTTAATAATAGTTTACGGCGCCTGGATTATCATTAACACTTTTTTCACTCTAATAGGCGTGGCTAGTTGGACAGGATTAAACGGTGGTTGGTTTAAGATAGAATGCACAACTGTTAAATAATCCTATCAAAATACCTAATTTGCCCTCATAGCTCAATTTGGCAGAGCAGTTGCCTCTTAAGCAATTGGTTGTAGGTTCGAGTCCTACTGAGGGCACCCTTAGTTGCCTAAATAGGCAAATTTACCCCCCTTGCGCATTATATCTCCACACTGTATTCTTAAATCAAGTCCAATGAACACTTCAAATAATAATAAAGAGTTCGATGCCCTTATCGAGAATCTGTTATTGGCTTATTGGCATTTTTGTCTTAATGAAATTATGCACGAGATGGTGAAGGATGAAATATGGAAAAAACATTTGTTTTTTTGGAATGTAACTTTGATAGGTTTAGAAGAAGCATATCTTTTAGGTTTATCGAAATTTTTTGATAGGCCAAGCGAATTAGATCAGACTATTTCAATCTACTACTTTATTGATTCTGGTAAAAAAGAATTAGTAAGTAAATTGAAAAAAACAAGAAATAAAATGTTAGTGCATGATGATAAAAAAACTACACTGAATAAAGGAACTTTTTTGCAGGAATTAGGATTAAACAAAAGCGATATTATTTCCTTATTTGAATTAGCGATCGAGCTAATTGATGAAATCAAAGGGAAGTTTGGAATCGTTACAAACATAAAACAATATTTTGAACATGAAAAAGAGAAAGCTAGAAAAGATTTTGAAACTTGGTTTGAAGTATTTAAAAAGGGATTTCAATCTTAAGATCAGTTCGTTAAGGCTTCCAAATAAAAGGTTCTAACATCCTCTACTCGGGTGCACCCATTACAAAAAACCAGCCTCTTGGGCTGGTTTTTCTCTTAGTACTCTTCGCACTGCAACTGGTAAAAACTTCTCTCGTGGTCGCAAGAAGGGCATTTTTCTGGCGCTTCTTTGCCATAATGCACGTATCCGCACTCGCGGCACACCCAGGCCACTTCTTGGTCTTTTACAAACACTTTATTGTTCTCAAGATTAGCAATCAGCTTTTTATACCTTTGTTCGTGGTGCTCCTCGGCCTTGGAAATGGAACGCAACCGCTGAGCAATATTTTGCAATCCTTCTTCTTCGGCTGTCTTAGCAAATTCTGGATACATTTGAGAGTATTCTTGCTTTTCTCCCTGGGCCGCGGCTTTTAAGTTTTCCAAGGTGGTTCCTAAAACCGTTGGCGCTTCAGCCTCAACTTTTATATTGTCTGAATTCTCTTTCAATTCGTTAATATGCTGAAAAATAGTTTTGGCGTGCTGGCGTTCATTATCGGCGGTAATCAGAAAGATTTCTGAAATCTGTTCATAGCCCTCTTTCCTGGCCCTGGAAGCGTAAAAAGTGTAGCGATTTCTTGCCTGGCTCTCGCCAATAAAGGCCCTTACCAGATTTTCTAATGTTTTTTTCATATTATTATTTGTTAATCGGTTTAACACTTACAATTGAATTCCGGATTGTATTCCTTCCTTTTTTTGTATTCCAATTTCTTGCCTATATTCCACTGGGACACGGGGCGCAAATAACCCACCACCCTCGAATAAACTTCACAGGGCTGAAAGTGCGTTAAGCTCTGGTTTTTAGCAAAACAAGCGTCGCATTTAAAAACCTCTATCTTCTTTCCTTCTTGCTCGTATACTAAAAACTTGCCGTTTTCAATTTCCTTTTCCTTTATCTTTATTTCTTGCCGGCAATCATGGCAAAATACCTTGTTTTTTGTGTTTTCCATAAAATTAATTTTAAAGTTTATTTAAAAAAGACCCTTAGTCTTTTAATTTTATTCTTATAAATAGAAAGTGTCAATTTTTAGAGCGTTCTCGGCCAAATAACCCGGTAATCTTGATTAAAAAATTAATATGTGGTATGCTTTGACTGCCTTCGAAATTAACCCTATCCCCGGAAAGCCTGATTTTTTAAAAACTCGGCTTTCTGATCTTATTAAAAAGTATTATAATAAAAATATAGCAACATGCTTACCACACAAGAAAAAGAACACGTTATAAATAAACACAAGCTTCACGACAAAGATACCGGTTCTGCGGAAGTTCAAATAGCGCTTTTGACCGAAGAAATCCAAAAGCTGCTTTTGCATTTGAAAAAACATTCTAAAGACTTCCATTCCAAGCGCGGCTTGCTTAAAATGGTGTCTAAAAGAAGAAAGTTCCTGGTCAATTTAAAAGACGAGGACGAAAAAAGATACGGCGGCTTAATTAAAAGGCTGGGGCTGAAAAAATAATCTAAAATATGCCCATTATTAAACACAAAGAACAAAGGGTGGCGGTGCTGGTGGACGTGCAAAACATGTACCATTCGGCTAAAAACCTTTACGGGGCCAAAGTAAACTTTAAGGAAGTTTTAAAATCGGCCGTGGGCCCGAGAAAGCTGATCCGCGCCACCGCTTACGTGGTAAAAACCGAAACTGAAGAGGAAAAGCATTTTTTCGATGCTTTAGCCAAATCCGGATTTGAAATAAAAACCAAAGATTTGCAGATTTTCCCGGGCGGCATGAAAAAAGGCGACTGGGACGTAGGCATGGCGGTAGACGCCATTAAATTTGCCGAACTAATGGATGCGATTGTCCTGGTAACGGGAGATGGCGATTTTGTGCCTTTGGTGGAATACTTAAAGCTTAACAAGGGCATTCAGGCCGAAGTAATGGCTTTTGGCAAAAGCGCCTCGGCCAAATTAAAAGAAATCGCGGACGATTTTGTCGATTTAAGCCAGCAGCCTGAAAAATACCTTTTAAGAGCCAGAAGATAAAATTAATAATTTAAAATAGTTGGTCTTTAAACAGGTAGGCTAACTGAAACTAGTCTAAAGTTTAAAGATCAGCCCGAATAAAATGGACCAAAACACATACCAATGCGATTTGGGCGGTAAAAAACTCACTTTCAACACCAGAAAGTTGGCTGAACAGGCCAACGGTGCGGTTTTCGTTCAGTATGGCGAAACCCTGGTTTTGGCTACCGCTGTCATGTCAAAAGAAGAAAGAAACGCCGGCTTCTTTCCTTTAACCGTGGAATACGAAGAGCGGTTTTACGCGGCCGGCAAGATTTTAGGCTCGCGCTATTTAAGAAGGGAAAATCGGCCTTCGGACGAGGCGATTTTAACCGCCAGGTTAATCGACCGCGCTATCAGGCCCAGATTTCCCAAGGATTTTTTCAAAGAAGTCCAATCGGTTATCACTTGCTTATCCTGGGACCGCCAAAACGATCCCGATGTTGTGGGTTTGAACGCCGCTTCTTTGGCGCTCTCAATATCTGATATTCCTTTTGCCGGACCGGTAGCGGCTTTAAGAGTGGGCCGGGTAGACGGAAAATTCATTCTAAACCCGAGCTATGAAGAAAGAAAAAACGGCGATTTGGATTTAGTTTTAGCGGGCTTGGAAGAGCGGGGCGAACTGCTGATTAACATGATCGAAAGTGAAGCACGCCAGGTTTCAGAAGAAGTTATTATAGAAGCCTACAGCTTTGCCAAGCCGCATTTAAAAGAAATACTTGATTTTCAAAACCAGGTGATTAAAAAAGAGGGCAAGAAAAAGATGGAGCTGATTCTGCCCGAAAAAGATGCTGAGCTAGAAAAAGAAATCAAAGGGTTTTTGGGCCAGAAACTGGAAAATGCTCTTTATGAAAAGGATAAGGCCAGCCGAAATATTTCCTTGGATATTTTAAACCAAGAATTGTACGCTTTTTTAGAAGATAAATACCAGGACGGAAAGAAAATACCCTATGCCAAGAATTTTATTGAAAAAGAAACCGACCGGATAATTCACGACAACCTTTTAAAAAACGGGAAGCGGCCCGACGGCCGAGGCATGGAGCAAATCAGGGACATTAACTGCGAAGTAGGGTTAATACCCCGCACCCACGGTTCCGGCCTTTTTATGCGGGGCCAAACCAAAATACTTTCCATTTTAACTTTGGGCGCACCCAGCGACGTAAAACTGCTTGAAGGCATGGAAGAGGCTAATGGCAAAAAAAGATTCATGCATCATTACAATTTCCCGCCTTACTCCAGCGGTGAAATAAAGCCTATGCGGGGCCCGGGCCGGAGAGAAATCGGACACGGCATGCTGGCCGAAAAAGCTTTAATACATTTAATCCCCAGCTTTGAAGAATTTCCTTACACCATCAGAATTGTTTCTGAAACCTTGTCTTCTAACGGTTCCACTTCCATGGCTTCGGTTTCGGCCGCCTCGCTCGCTTTAATGGATGCGGGCGTGCCGATTAAAGGCCCGGCTACGGGCATTTCCATTGGCGTGGTAATGGATCCGAATGATTTTTCCAATTACAAGTTAATGACCGACATCCAGGGCCCGGAAGACCACCACGGCGGCATGGATTTTAAAGTGGCCGGCACTAGAGAAGGCATTACCGCTATTCAAATGGATGTTAAAATCGCCGGCATCACAGAAGAAGTTTTTAAAAACGCCTTGGAAAAAGCTAAAAAAGCCCGCTATGAAATTTTGGACACGATAGAAAAAACCCTTTCTGAACCCAGAAAAGAATTATCGCCCCTGGCCCCGAGAATTATGGTGTTAAATATTAATCCTGACAAGATCCGCGACGTAATTGGTCCGGGCGGAAAGATAATTAATGAAATTATTGCCAAAACCGGAGCGGCGATCGATATTGAGCAGACCGGCGTAGTGTTTATTACCGGCGACAAAGAAGAGGCAGCCTTAAAAGCGATCGATTGGATAAAAAACTTAACCCGGGAAGCGCAGGTAGGAGAGACGTTCCAGGGAAAGGTAACGAGAGTGTTTAGCTTTGGCGCTATGGTGGAACTGTTTCCGGGCCAGGAAGGCTTAATCCACATTTCGCAACTAGCTCCGCACCGCGTTAACCGCGTAGAAGACGTGGTAAATATCGGCGATACGGTTGAGGTAAAGGTTACGGGCATTGACGAGCAGGGCCGGGTAAACCTTACACTTAAATCAATCCAGGAAAAGAGCAAAACCGTGGTTCGCCCCTCCTTTCGGCCCAGGAGAAGATAAGATAAAAGTTTAAAATCCGCTTTTCTTTGGGCAAGGCTATTATGCCTTGCCTTTTTTGTGATACAATACAAAAAGGGCAAGAAATTTTGCAAATTATGGCTGAACCAAAAACAGAACAAAAACCGGATTTCTTGTTGGGAGTAGAAATTAGGACAATGAAAAAAGACATTGCCCGTCTTCAGCTTGAAACAACTTCGAACAGAAAAGATCGAGGCGAAAGATTAAGATTCCAAGAGGTAGAACGTAAAAAACTCGAGGAAGAATTAAGGCAGCGCGAAATTGAATTAGAAAGAAAGCTAAATGAAATTCACCAGAAAGCAAACCAAGAGCAAAAAGCCAAAGAAGACGAAAAAACCCAAATTGAAAAAGAGAAGGCTTACTTGGAAGCGGAAAAGAGCAAAATCGAGGAGCAAAAAAAATCCTCTCAAGAATCCTTACAGAAAAAAGAAGAGGCTATAAAACAATCTCAAGAACAGTTTGCCAAAAACGAGGAAGCAAAACTCCGGCTGGCTGAAGAAATAATCAAACGGGAAGAGGCCAGGAAGAAAATGATGGACGAGGAAGCAATAAAAAGACAGGAAGAGGCGCAAAAGAAAAAAACCCGCGAAGAAGTTTTGGAAGAGGAAAAAACAGCTGTTAAAAGAGAACGGATAGAAATCCAAAAACAACTCCAGATAATTTTGGAAAAGAAACGGCCCTTTGATTTAAAGAAAACCGAGTTGCTCAAAGAATTAGAGCCCATTGAAAAGGCTATGGAGGTGATTGGCAAGAGAGAAAGCTTAATTGAAGACGAGCTGCAAAGAATTGAGGATCGGGAAAAAGCAGCCGATTCAGAGCAAGAAAAAAAGGAAATTGAAAACCAGCGTTGGGGCATTGAAGAAAAAAGGCGGCAGGTGGAAAAAGAACGGTGGCCCTGGGACGAAGAAAGAAATAAAATTGAAAAGAAAATTGGCGAGGTGGAGCTCCAATACCGGGAGATAATAAAAAACGAGGATTTATTAAAGGAAAAAGAAAACGAGCTGGTTAAAAAGGAGGAGAAAATAAACGCCGAGAAGGAAAAGATTATTCTTCAAAAAGAACTCTCCCAGCTTTACGACAATAAAAAATCACTGACGGTGAAAAAGGAAGACTTTTTCGTAAAATCTCGCGAACTAGAAGACGTTTTAAGAATTGTGATGGAAAAGGAAAGAAAAATCGAAGAAGATAAAAAACTGATCGAAGAAGAGCAAAAATTGGTAAAAAACGTGGACGAAAGAAGAAAGCTGGAAAAAGAAAGATGGGACACTGAAGAAAAAAGAAGAAAGATAGAACAGGAAAGATGGCGCATGGTTGAAGACAAGAGAAAAATCGACCTGCAGATAAAAAGAATCGACCTAACTCTGCAAAGAATTTTAGAGCGGGAAAATGAAATTAAGAGCCAGTTAAAAAACATCGAAGACGTTATTAGCCCGGCTGAAATAAAGACAACCGCGCCTCCGGAAAAACCGCGCCCAGAAACTAAGGCAACAACGCCTGCCCCGGCGCCAACTCCCGCAACCGCACCCGCGCTACCAAAAGAAGCGGCTCCGGTAAGCGAAGAAGAGCAGCAGATTTTAGAAGCCAAAAGAAGAATTGAAGAAGCCAGAAAAAGAATCGAAGCTTCCCGGAAAATAGAAGAAAAAGAAAAAATGGAAGAGAGTTTTAAGGGCCGGGAAATAAAAGAAAAACCGCCCGCCTATTTTAAACTGCCCCAGGCCGAAGAAAAGCAAAAAGTTGTAGAGCCCGAAAAACCGGCGCCCATTCCAACGCCAAAAAAAGAGGAAGGGCAAGGAGATATTGAGTGGCAGAAACTTGAAAAGGGCTGGGCCGAACTGGACGAAGAAAGAAGAGAGTTTGTCAGAAGAGCGAGCCAGGAAAAGATAACAACCAAAAAAGAAGAAAAAACCAGCAATGTTTTTTCGGGGGGACCGCAAACAATTATTAGGCCCTTGCCCAAAAAGCCCTCTTTTAAAGAAAGGCTGGGCATTAGAATAATTATCTTCTTGTCGCTTTTGATTATTCTGGCTTTGATTGTCAGTTTCCTTTATTGGTTTTTCAAGATCAGAAAAGATACGATTCCCGAACCAAACAATGGCGGCCAGAATACACCGGCCACCTCCACCCCGCCCGACAAACCCATAATTTTGCTGCCCGAACCCCTAATTAATGTTGACCGCACTTTTGAGCCGGAAATCGATTCGAATGAAAACCTGCCTAATGCCGTCTTGGGCATACTCCAACAAAACCTGATTAAAAACCAAGTTAACCGCATTGCCGTTAAAAATGTTACTGAAAAAAGAATGGTTAATTTGTCCGATTTTGCCACTGCTTTTAACATTAAAACCCCGACCGGCTTGCTGCAAAAATTAGAAAACGATTACACGCTCTTTGCTTATTCTTTAGAAAATAAAAACCGGCTGGGCTTTGTGGCGAAAATAAAAGAGGGAAACAATGTTTCCGCTTCGCTACTCACATGGGAAAAAACCATGAAAGCCGACATGCAGCCCCTGCTTTCCTTTTTGGGCCAAACCGGAACTTCGTCTGTAAAAACTTTTAAAAAAGCCACCTACCAGAACGTTTCTTTCCGCTATCTAACTATCTCTAAAGACGACTTTGGCTTGTGTTATGCCGTTATTAACAATTATTTTGTTTTCACCACTTCTTACGAAAGCATGAAAATTGTTATTGACCGGATTAAGGCGCAAACCGCTTTCTTTGAAAAAAACCTCGGCCAGCTGTTTATTATCGGCTTTAAGGGAAAAACCGTAACGCCAGAATTAGCGGCCTTGTTTAAAAAATACCACCCCGGCGGAGTTTTGCTGCTGGCCAAAAACATTGAAAGCGAAGACCAGCTGAAAAAACTCACCAGCGACCTCCAGGAGCTCTCGATTAAGGAAACGGGGCTCCCTCTTTTTATCTCCGTAGACCAAGAGGGCGGGGATGTTTCCCGAATCGGATTTTTAGAAGAAAAAACGCCCCAGTCGGAAATAGAAACGCCCGAACAGGCTTTTTTAATCGGCAAAAAAAGAGGTGAGGAATTAAAGGCTTTGGGCATTAACCTTAATTTTTCTCCAGTGCTCGACTCGGGAGAAAATGGAGATTTTCTTTTTGGCCGCACCTTTCAAAAAAACTCCTACCAAGTCGGCGACCTGGCCAAATCTTTAATCTTGGGCCAAAAATCGGCTGGCGTGCTCAGCACGATAAAGCACTTCCCGGGCTATGGCGGAATTGCTTTTAATCCGGAAGAGAAATTGGGCACAACAGAAATCTTGCCCGAAATCAGCCAGTTTAAAACCGTTCAAGAAATCGATCCCGAATTTGTCATGGTGGCCAATGTTATTTATAATGAAATCGACCCGAGTTTGCCCTTTAGCTTTTCGCCAAAAGGCATTGAATTTTTAAAAAGCAACTTGGGGGAAAATATTATAGTAATTACCGACGACTTGGACCAAAACGCCCTTTTGAAAAAATATTCCTTAAAAGAGGTTGTGGTAAAACCGGTTGTCGCCGGCTCTGATCTTTTAATTTTTTCGGGCTGGCGCTCTCCGGTCCAAAACGGACTGGATGAATTTATTCTAGCTTTCAAAAGGCAAGAAGTAACCCCCCAAATGCTGCAGAAAAAAATAGATAAAATAATCAAGATAAAACAGGAGTATTTAACCGGTAAAAAAGTACCTCTTACCTCTTTAAATGCCCCGTATTAATCATTAAATTAAAGCTTGTATGATGTTCAAATCAAATAATAATAAAATAAAAGAAAATTTGGAGAAACAAAAAGACGATTTGGAAAAAGAACTGAGCAAGTTCGCCACTAAAGACAAAAATTTAGAAGGCGACTGGGACAGCAAATTCCCAAAGTTTAACGAGGGTTCGGCTAGCCAAATTAAAGAAGAAGCGGCTGACGAAGTGGAAGAATATGTCAACCGCCTTTCCATTGAACATAGTTTGGAAAAACATTTAAAAGAGGTAACCGACGCCCTAGAAAAGATAAAAAGGGGGCAATACGGAATTTGCGAAAAGTGCGGGCAGAAAATAGACAAGGAGCGTTTGGAAATTTATCCGGAAGCCAGAACTTGTAAAACGTGCAAATAAAAAAACAGGCAAAACACCTGCTTTTAAAAATTCGATGATTAGCCCCTGGTAAAGGGGTTTTTCGCTCCTTCCACCTGGAAGTGAACATGGCAGCCGGTTGAATGCCCGGCGCCGGGCGTTCCTGGCTGGCCACCCATTAAGCCGATCATTTGGCCCTGGGACACGTTCTGGCCAACACTAACCACAATCGCTTGCATGTGCCCGTAATAGGTAACTACGCCGTTGGGATGCAATATTTTAACCAGGTTTCCGCCACCCATGTTCCAGCCGTACCTTACCTTAATAACCTGGCCCTGGGCTGCGGCAAACAACTGGTCGCCGCACTTGCCGCTGCTCAAATCAACTGCGTTATAAAAATGAAGACCCTGGGTAACTTTATAAGAAGCCAGGGGCGCGATAAAATATTTTGAAGCCAAGGGCACTTGAGCAGGCGGTGATACTTTTTTGGGAGCGGGCAGTATGCCACCGGGCACCACTAAAATATCTCCGATATAAATGTCTGATTCAGAAGCCAGCTCGTTAAAAGCAATTGTTTCGTCGGTTTTAGCTTTGTAAGTTGAAACGATTTCTGAAAGAGTCTCTCCTTTTTTAACATGGTGCAGGACGCCCGAAACCGGCAAAATCACCAACACCTGCCCGGCTTTTACTGAAGCGCCGCTTTTTAAATCGTTGGCCCATAAAACAGTATTGGCTGAAACGCCGAATTTATCGGCAATTGATTTTATGCTGTCGCCCTTTTCAACCACGTATTCAACAATCTCTTTTCTTTCTTCGTTTCCGGTTTCACCGGTGTCGCCGATAATTTGCCCCAAGATCTTGGGGGTAACTGTTTGGGGCGGAGTAAAAGCGGCAATGCTGTTACGCTGAACAATGCACAAATCCGGCGATTCAGCAGCTTTTCTCTGACAACTAACCAGGGGATCTTCATTGTTTTTTTGGTAAAAGCTCTCTAAAAAAGAAAAGTCGCTCCCGTTTTGGGAAGCGCTGCTTAAAATTGGGCCTGAGGCAAAAACTGAAAAAACAAACAAAATTACTGAGGTTATCCCTAAATAAAGGAAGGGGTCCCTGACAGATCCCTTAAAATTGCTCAAATTCTCAATCCTTATTCTTTTAGCGTATATCCCCAGTCTTTTTACAACTGGGGCGAGGGTCGTTTTTAAAATAGTTAAGTCTCCTTATTAAAATCAACCTTCTTTAAGGATATCTTTTAAAAAACCCCGCGTCAAGGCCTTTTTCCACAATAAAAATTTAAGCTATAATAAGCAATACGCTATGAACGATATTAAGAAATCTTTAAAAGAACAGGGGATAAGGCCTAAAAAGGCTTTGGGCCAGAACTTTTTAATTAATAAGGGCGTGCTTGGGCAAGTCTTAAAAGCGGCCAATATTAATGGAAAAGATATGGTTTTGGAAATCGGCCCGGGCGCTGGTATTTTAACTTTAGAATTGGCTAGGGCGGCAAAAAAGGTAATAGCTATAGAAAAAGACGGCCAGATGGCAGAAATTCTTAAAAATAGTTTAAATGGAATAAAAAACGTTGAAATTATTAAGGGAGACGTTTTAAAAATAAAAGAGGAAGATTTAAAAATTAAAGAAAGTTTTAAGCTGGTCGCTAATCTGCCTTACTATATAACCTCGCCTATTATCAGAAAGTTTTTGGAATGCAAAAACCAGCCCCAAGAAATGGTGTTAATGGTACAAAAGGAAGTTGGCCAAAGAATTACCGCCAAACCGCCTAAAATGAGCCTATTGGCTATTTCTGTTCAATTTTACGCCAAAGCTGAAATTATTAGCTATGTTTCCAAAAAATGCTTTTGGCCCGTTCCCAAGGTTGATTCGGCTTTAATTAAAATCACGCCCCTTCAAAAAAGAAACGACCTGCCAGATTTTGATGAAAAGTTTTTCGAGGTGGTAAGGGCCGGCTTTTCCCAGCCAAGAAAACAGCTTGGTAATAATTTAAAAAATAAGCTAAAATTAGATAAAGAAACACTTGAAAAGCTGCTGATTAAAACTAATGTTCGTACCCAAAGCCGAGCAGAAAGCTTAAATCTTTCTGACTGGCTGGAAATTACCAATTTTTTATACAATGAAAATCCAAAAAAGTAAGCTAATCTTTGTTTTCTTCCTTTTTTTCTTATTGTTGCAGGCAAACTGCGCTTTAGCTTTGGAAATAAACTATCCGAACGTCCCCGGCGCTCAAACGCCCCAGGATTTTATGAAAGACCAGAGCATCCCGGAAAGCCAACACCTTTCTCTTTATATAAAATACATATTTAATTTAGCCATCTGGCTTTCCGGCTTAATTGCTTTCGGGGTAATAGTGTGGGGCGGATTAAGCTATCTAATGTCGGCCGGCAGTCCTCAAAAAATATCCTCGGCTAAAGACACAATAGTTTCGGGCTTTTTCGGCCTGCTGCTTCTCTTGTCTTCTTACTTAATTTTATACATTATCAATCCTAAAATTTTAGCCCTGCAGCTTCCCGAACCGGAATTTTTATCAGAGGTAGAATTTGAAAGAATGGAAACAGACCCCCCGCCCTCCACCCTAAACCAAAGCGCCATCTCAACCGAAATTCCTTGGGCTAAAATAATCGAAGACGGAATCTTTAAAGAGGGTTCGATTAAAAATATTAGGGATAACAACAATAATATCTCCAAAACCGCTGAGAGTATAAAAAGCAATGCGGAAAAGCTTAACAGCTTAACCGCCAGCTGCAATTGCGAATCATTAACCTCAAAAAGCCAAGACAAATGTGAAAACCAGGGGTGCATTACTACCACCTGTACTTGCGACCCCTGCCAGCAAACAAGATCAAATATAGAAAATACCCAAAAAGACAACGAGGATAAAATTAAAGATTTAACTGGACAGCAAAAAAAATCGCGGGACCAAATTTTACTTCTTAATAACGAAATTAACCGGCTTAAAAAAGCCAAAAGCTTTATGATGGAATGCCAGCTTTGGCCCCTAAGAAGCTATGGCGACCTTTTAAATACAAAAAACTTCTACAAAGAAATTAACGGCATTGTTTGGCAAAACCAATACTGGGATAATGTTGAAACAACTAACGATTGGGCTAATTTTTATTGCCCGGTCAGCGGCACCACCTGGAAAGAATACAAGCTTTACTCAACCTCAACTAAGCAATACGAAGAATATGCAAGCTCTTCTCTGCCGCGCGAAGTAACCCTGCCCAAAAACATTGAAGATGCCGCCGCCTGCACCACTGAAATACCGGTTGGTGAATTAATGGACAGGGCAATCAGGGTGGGAGAATTAATCTCGCAAAGATTGAATAAATTAGTTGATAAAACCGACGAATTAATAAAAGCCGTTAACGAGCTTCATCAAGCTGTTAGCCAATGCAGCTCTCAAAGATGCATCATTGTTTGCCAGCGGGTATACAACGTATGCGTAAAGGGCATGTGTAACGGCCAAGCCTGCCCCTTTGGCGATATTGCCTTAAAAGCCAGCATCGTTGCCAATATTCAAGAAGAAATTAAAAAAATACTGGAAAACGAATCTGATTCAAGCGACGATATTGGCATAATTAATATTATCGGCAAGCAAAAAGACGCTGATGTTGTGATTTATAAGATATTAGAAGATGTTCAAAAACAGGCCAGAACGCCCATGAGAAATTGTATCGCCGAAGTAGACGTTCAAAAACCCGAAGACCAGCCTGATATTCTCCTTCAAGACTGCCTTAGTTCCGTGGGCGCCATCGGGCCAAAAGGCGTGGGCATTAGATATTGTTGTTTGGGCCAAGAGCCGGGGGACCAAGAAGGCGAATTATCTCAGTTTGAAACCTGCCTCCAATCCTGCTATTTAAAATTGGGCCAGGATGATTATAAAAAATGCCTGCAAGGGTGCCTAAAAGAAGAATCTAATAAAGTTTCTGATTCAAAGTTAAAAGAGATGGTTTTAAACTGCCGCCATAAAGTAAATTTTTATTGCTGCGGAAAATAAAATGCTTGTTAGAAAGAACAAAAAGCTAATAATGTTTTCCGGCCTTTTTTCCATGGCCTGCCTTTTGTTGCCGGCTTTAATTTTTGCCCAGCAAAAATTGGAAATCCAGTACCCAAAGATTTTCGGCCTTACTCCAACTGCCGACTCTCTGCCTATTTTTGTAAAATATATTTTTTATTGGGCTATTGCCCTTTGCGGCATTATTGCTTTTGGCGTTTTTGTTTTTGCCGGCGTTGTTTATTTAACCTCGGCCGGGAATCCGGAAAAAATAAAGGGTGCGAGAAAACAAATGACTTCGGCCATCTGGGGCGTTTGCCTGCTTTTGCTTTCCTGGCTAATTTTAAACACAATTAACCCCCAGCTAACTGTTTTTAAACTGCCCGACCTACAAAAAGCCCAAGAAATACCGTATGAAAAAGAAGCTTTAATAAATCCGAATACGGACGCCCTAACACGAATCAAGCTTTTAGCCGATAATACAATAAAAACAGCCGATGATCTTTCCGGCGTCGCAAATAACATTCAAAGCCTTACCAATTCTTGCGATTGCAGTTATACCCAGCCCCTTTGTATTTGTAAAGATTATATGAACAAGAACTGTTGTTCAGCTGCTTATTGCTATACTGCTAACGAAAACCAGCCCTGCCAGCAAAGAAGCCAGATAAAAACAGGCCAACAAAGAACCATTGAATTGCTGGAAAAACTGCTTTATTATAAAAACAGGTCTCAATCAGAAAAAGATGATTTGGAGGCAGACATTACCAACATAATCGATGAAAAAAGGTTTTGGTATATCTTTAAAATAGACGAGGAAACAGACATCTTGGGAAAACTTCCCCAAGGGCCATCGCGCGAAGATGAACAAAATTTAATCGACGGCTTGCAGCAAGATTTAGACAAATTGGAAGTTGAAAAAAAATACAAACAGTGTTTAAAAGATCTGCTTAACTCTTTAGCCGAACAAATCGCCACCATAAAAAATTCGGGCCAAGAACTCTCAGCCCTGCCGAATGAATGCTCATCTAATGTTAAAGATAAATGTAGCGGCAGCTGCACGGGCGGCGGCCACGACGTTTTAGAAGGATGTACTGCTTCGGGCTGTAGCGGAGGAAACCCCTGCCCGACTGATAAAATCAGTTCCAAAGTAAGTGATTTAAATACTAAAATAGCTAAAATAAAAAGCATCTGCCAGGCCATATTAAATATAATTAAAGGATTGCCGAATCCCATGGTTCCTGGAAATTGTAAAATCGCACCCATCGGCGATGGAGGGGGTGGAGGTGGAGGCGGTGGTGGCGGTGGCGACGGCGGCGGAGATGGAGGCGGCGGTGATGGCGACGGCGGCGACAACAGCACAAGCACCTGTTCCTTGCCACAAGAAGAGGCAAAAGATAACAATGTTCCTTATCCCTATAAACGATCGTCTGCTTTAGAAACTTTATTAAGCTGTATCGCCCAAAACACCGGAAAGTCTCTGCCGTCTGAAGGCGGCTCAAATGAATTTTACGGCTCGCTTTATACTTGGGACCATTCTTATGAAGTATGTAACTACACCAGAGGAGTTGATTGTAGGCCTTGCAGCCATCAAACATATTCCTGCCATTACGGCGGCCATAATGGAACCGAAGGCGCAGCCGCGGCAGATTTTGGAAACGAAAGAAACGCCAGCGATATAATTTCGGCTGCCAATAGCTGCGGCGCTAAGTCTGCCCAGGCAGAGGGCACCCACGTTCACGTTTCAGCTAGTAGCTGTATTTAAAAATTTATGAAAAAAACAACAATTAAAAAAATTATTATTCTTGCGCTGTTTCTTACTTGTTTTAGTTTTGCCGTGCCAATCTTAGCGGCAGACACCATAAAACAGCTCGAGGTCAAATACCCGAAACTGCCCCAAGGAGTAGAAATACCGGATGACCTTAATAAAGTTACGCTGCCCAATTACATAAAGTATGTTTATGTTTTTATTGTGGTTATTAGCGGCTTGATTGCCCTGGGCGTAATCGTTTATGGGGGCTTAAGATATATTTCTTCAGCCGGCAACCCGGCGGCCATTAACGACGCTAAAGACCATATTTTTTCTGCTATCTTGGGCCTAATTATTGTCGCCGCTTCCTGGATTATCTTAAATACAATCAACCCCCAATTGACCAATCTTGATTTAAATGCACCGCCAACGGTGGCAACAGCTCTTTACCCGGGCGCTTGGCTGTGCCGGGAAGATGTGGGCTCTAGTTTTACGTTGGCTTTTGAATTAACTAAATTAATCCAAGACCCGAAAAACAGCAAAACACCGAACGAAAGCAATAAAACCGACCTTAAAAAAGAAATGGATAAAATTACAGAGAAGTGCTACAACGTTATAACTTCCGGAGATATTATTTCGGACTCAAAAAATGAAAAAAGAAACTTTAACGATAATGTGAAATTGGTTGTTGTTGTGCCGTATTTGGACCAAGAATATTATAAGTCCAACAATACTGATAAAAACTATCACTACGGCGCCATTTTATACGAAGACAGTAAATATCAGGGAAAGGCTAACCTGTTTTTTGAAGAGGGCAACGGAACCGAACAAATAGCATCTTTTAACGTATCTGTTAGCGCATCATCAATAAGAACATTTCAATTCATTAAACCGTCTTCGGATGACAATATTATTGCTTACGAACTCCCGAATTACAATAGAGATGATTCCAGTAAATCAAAATGGGAACATTCTAGCATATCTTATGGCGCCAATCTTTCTGAAAATAATTTTGGCTCCAGACAAGAGGTGGGCTCGGTTGCAATAGAGCCGTCTGATAAATTATTTGTTGTATTTTTTAAAAGCGCCCTAAACCAGCTTCCGGGAGGTGGAGGATGGGGCTTTGACAATAAAACCGAGCTTGATATTATAACCGCTTCTGATGCTAACTTATACGACAATATTATGGGGCGCTGGTGCAATAGTTATTATTTGGGAGGTCTGGCCGGCACCTTTCCCTGCCCCTCGGCCATGGGCATAGTTACCGCGGCCTTTTATTAAAAATTAAATTTAAAAGGGCTACTTTTCCCCGCCTTTAAAAAGGCGGGTTTTTACTTGACAAAATGCTATTTTTTGATATAATATATACAGTATTTTGTAAATAATATATGGATAAAAGCCCACAAACCATACAACCAGAGAGGAGTGATAGTTATGTTAACAAGAACAGAAAGAATAATTACCCAGCTACCTTTTGCAAGCGTTTCGATCCTTGCCGTTATCGGAGCTTTAACCTGCCTTTTTTCATGGTGGGGACTAGCTTTCATCGGCCTGGCCGCAATTGAACTTATTGCTTGCCTAGACAACATTCTGGCATCACCACCCCATATTGGTATTACAACCATCTGGGGTCAAAGGAAAAAAGACATTAAGAAAGAAGGTTTTTTACTTCTCTTTCCTTGGTGGCCGTTATTTTACGACGTCGTTAAGGTGAATGTTGAAAAAAAGAATGTGGATTTCCAACCCAAAGACGTAAGAACAAAAGAAAAAGCAGAGCTAGAAATTTCCATCTCTGCAACTTACACGCCAGACGAAGAAGCCCCTGAAAATACGCTAGAATATTTAAACTCTGGCGGGAAAGATGGTATAAAAAATATTTTAGAAGACGTTCTTGCAGAAATTTGCCGTGAATTCGCCATCGACAAATCCTGGGAAGATTGTTTGGCCAATAAAAACGAGCTGGCTATACAAATCGTAAAAGAAATGACTGGCGTAACAGGACAGGCGGAGCTTGGAACTTTGCAAAAATCGCTCCAACAAGGCAATGGCGCAGTAAAAATTCCAAAACTTGGAATTGTAATCAATCGTTTGAACGTCGGAACGATCTGGATCAAAGGCAGATTGGCCGAAGCAGCAGAAAAAATGGCGGTTGAAAGCATGGAAAAGGTTGCAGAAAATGTTGAAGGTGAAACCGTAACAGGACTTGTACAAAAGTACATAGGATTAGGTTTAACACCTAAACAGGCTCTTGACGCAGTTCAAACTGAACGAGGAAAAGTAACAAAGCATATTGAAGAATACATTGGTTTGGAAGGCGGCAGCGGTGGCAATGATCCGCTATTGAAGGCGATGATGACTTCTGTGCTGGGAAAGGGAGGCGGAAAGAAAGAAGAAGAGAAGAAAAAGAAATAAAACAATGTTGTATAAAAAAAGAGGGAAGCTTGCTTCCCTCTGTTTTTTTACTCTTTTTTCTTTATATTTATCCCTGGCTGGTTGGCGCTTTGATCGATTAAGGGTTCCCACCGCCAACATTCAAAGATGAACCCGGCGTGCTGGGCTGGGAAGACGGAACATTTCCGCTCTGCCTTCTGGCCAAATAAATAACTCTTTCTGGCGTCCAACCTTGCTCTCTGGCTTTTGGCATATCCATATACTGGAAGAATTCTTCGTGCCCATTATGGGTTGTTTTAAAATTATTTCTGAATTCAGACCAGGCTTTTTTCCTCACTGCCTCATTTGATAAATCAGCCCCTTGAAAGCCAGAACCTGATGATTGGATAAATTTATTAAATATCCCAGCCACGGTTTCCAAAGCGGTTTCGTGGCCCTTTTTAACATTCGACTGAACAGCCTGCCAAAAATCTCGGCCTCTAGTCATGCCATATTCAATAACTTTTTCATCATCCAACTCTTCTTTTTCCCAGTTTTTAATATGTTGGTTTCGAGCTTCGTTAACCGCTTTTTCAACCGCCTGATCTTCGTTAAGCTTGTCGTAACCGGGCAATAATCCGGCTGCAACTTTAGCCATACGCGGACTGCTTCTTAAAAGATTGCTTTGATATCCGGCATTCATGGCTAATTGTAAAAAGCCTTTAGATTTAGTTCTAAAATCAGACATTCCCATAGTTGCCTCTTGCAATTCAGAAGCAGTTGCTTCTTTTTCAAGATCATCAATGTTAGTTATTTTCCTACCACTCGGCCTATTATAATTAATACTGTCCATTATCTGAAGCCGGCTATCTTTTTTACTTAAAAACTTGTCTTGAAAAGCTTTAAAATAATCCTGGAAGTCGCCCCTGGCAACCAGCTCCATCATACCGCCAACCGCTTTTTCACCCTTTAAATCGCCGTAAGCAATTCTGTGCCCGATCGAAGGCGAACTGGAATTTGCCACTTCTTTTTGAGCATCGGCAATGTGCGGCCGCTGAGCCGCATAATCCCTGGCAGCCATAGGAATTAAGCTTCTTAATTTAGTAGCGCCCATAAATTTATTCTGTTCAGCCCAATCAATGGCTTTTCCGGTTTTTTCCCGGGTTTTAAACTTCTCTTCCAAATAAGGTTTAGCGCCGCCACCCCAAACCTTATCAACCGCATATTTGGTACCCCTTCTGCTCAATTTAATTGTGGCGTCTGTGCCGGCTGAAGCCGCCACCAACCCGTTTACAAATCCCAAATACAGCAAAGTTACGGCAAAAATATGGGGCAAAAGCGCCGCCCCGAAGCCCTCGCCACCTTTTATGTTTTCTGGATAAATTGTGGCAAATTGATCGGCTAAATAAAACCAAAAACCCATGGTAACGCCCAAAAGGCACCATTTGGTAAATTGCGCCCACCACATGCTCCACAACCTTCTGGTGGCGGGTAAAATGTATGAAGCAAAGGCCAGAGGTGAAAGAATTACAAGCTTCCAAATAATCATAATCCGCGCCATGAAAATAAAGCCGTAAAGAATTAAAATGATAAATATATTGAAATTAACCAAAGCAAAAACAAGCAGCTCTACCGCTAATTCGGTTTGCTCGGTAAATTTAAAGGTGGTCCAAGTAACCCGGTTCCACATTGCCTTACCCAAAGTTTCCAAATTACTCAACATCCGGTCGCCACCAGTTATTTTAGTAATGAAAAAATTAGTGGCGATATTGCTGGCATCAACAATCAAACCGCAAATTACATGAGAAAAATTTACCAAAAGTGCAATCAATAAAAATATGCCCAGCATTCTTTTGGTGTCGTGCCCGGCCAACCTTAAAATAGTGGCCAAGCCTATATATACTAATATCAACACCAAAAACATGTTGGTAAATCCTCGCGTGATTTCCAAACCAATTTTTATAATCGGATTGTTGGCGGGATCGGTGTAAGACCAACTGATAAAAGAACCACTTAAAACCCAGTCAACGAACACGCCCGAAAAAGCAGCTAAAAAAACCGACACCATGGCCAGTAACAAGATAAAAACGGCTACCGCCATCATGGGCAAAAAGGTAAAGGCGCCGATTAAGTAATCGTACCAAGCGGCCGAAGCCTGTTGGAGGGGCAAGGCCAAACAGAAAAAGACTATGGGGAGAATAAAGAGAAAATATATTTTCTTAATTCGAAAATAAGGCGATAAAGAAATTAAATTTCTGAAGATTGCTTCCATTAAAATATTATAACTCAAATAGGAATAACAACAAACATAAATATCCACAAGGGGGCGATTTTACCCCTTTTATCGATTCTTACGTATTTTATTTGTTTTATTTTTTTATGTTATAATAAAATATGCCCGATTATACGCCCGAACAATTAAAAACCCTTTACGATAAGCTGCCCAACGAGCTAAAAGAAGCAGTTTTTTCAAAAGAAATCGCCCAAGACCTTTACGATATCTGCATGAAATACGGCTTGTTTGAGCAGGAGAAAATATCAGCCCTTTCCAAACATGTGGGTTATGTTTTTTTAGGCATTCTACCGCCCCAAGAGATAGCCAAAACCCTCGTAAAAGAATTGGGGCTAAAAAACGATTTGGCAAAAATGGTTAATCTGGAAATCCACGAATTGGTTCTTTACCCCTTAAAGTCTAATTTAGAAGCGCTTTACGGCCCCTTTAAGGCGCCCGAAGAAAAGGCTGAAAATAAAGAAGCGGAAAACGAAGAAACGCCAATGCCAGAAGAAGAAATCACTGTTAAAAAAACAAAGGGCAAATCAAGAAAGGATCTTTATCGGGAAATTATAGAATAATATGGAATTTATCGTACCACAATTTATCGAGCGGGAATCAAAAGTTGTTTGGATTTTTTCTTTCAAACAGTTTATTTTTATCGGCACAGCCGGCACCATTACTTTCTTTCTTTATTTTATCATTCCTTCAAAAATAATTTTCTTCATGATTGCCGTTGTTTTAATGGGGGCATCTGTTTTCCTGGCCCTGGGCACGGTTCAGGGAGTGAAAGCGCCGGTTATTATTAAGAATTTTTTCCTTTTTTTCTTTAAACCAAGAATTTACCTTTGGCAGAAAAAAAACATTGCCCCGATGGTTATGAAAAAAACTGAGGTGCCGAAAATGACAACCGAAGAAGAAGCAAAAGAAGAAATGATAAAAAACAAAGCGGCGATTAAAACAAGCGAAAGAAGCTATCTAAAAAAGCTTTATACTCATTTGGAAACAAAAACAGGGCCAAAAATATAAAATGGCTAAATTATCAACCCAACAATTTGTCGAGTTTGAACAGGTAAGAGACGGCTTGATTGTTTTAAAAAACAAAACCTTAAGAGGGATCTTAATGGTGTCTTCTTTAAATTTTGCCTTAAAATCGGAGGACGAACAAAATGCTACGCTTTTTCAGTTCCAGACTTTTTTAAACTCTTTGGATTTTTCATGCCAAATTCTAGTTCATTCAAGAAGGATTAACATGGTAAGTTATTTGGAAAAATTAAAAGACATCGGCGAAAAGGAAGAAAACGAACTTCTTAAAATACAAATTGCCGAATACAAAAATTTTATCGAATCGATAATGACCGGGGGAGATATTATGCAAAAAGTTTTTTTTGTGGTGGTGCCCTTTATCCCTTGGGAAATACAGGGTGGCGGCACCATAGAAAAATTAAAGCCGAGCAAAGTTATGCCCAACTTAACCGAAGAAGTGTTTCAAAGGGCCAAAGTCCAACTTTACCAAAGAATCGAATTTGTAGCCCTGGGCCTAAGAAGGTGCGGACTACAAGCGCTACCCTTAAATAATGCAGAAATTATTGAATTATTCTGGAGTTATTATCACCCCGTAGAGTCGGAAAGGGGTTACGCGCCTGAAATTCCGCCAGAATTCTTAACTTAAATATTTTATAAAATGAAAATTCCTTTTTTAAAAAAGAAAGGTGTGGATATGCCCCAGGGCATGTTTGATGAAGAAATTATCCGCCCCACCGACTTGGTGGCGCCCTCTTCAATTGAGGTCAGCCCTAATTATTTTAAAGTTGGCGAAAGATTTGCAAAAACATACTTTGTTTTTTCTTACCCCCGATATTTAAGCACGGCCTGGCTTTCACCCGTGATTAATATTAATTATCCGCTTGATGTGTCTTTTCATTTCCACCCGATAGAAACGGAAAAAATCTTAAAGCAGCTTCGTAAAAAAGTAACTGAAATTCAGGCCGAATTAATGGAAAACGAACAAAAGGGATTAATTCGCGATCCGGTACTGGAAACTTCTTTTCGGGATTTGGAGGGATTAAGAGACCGCTTGCAGACCGCCCAGGAAAGAATGTTTCATTTTAGCTTATACATTACAATCTACGGCGACAATGAAAAAGAATTAAGGGACATGGAAACAACCTTGCGATCGATTTTAGAAGCGAGATTAGTTTATATTAAGCCCGCCCTATACCAGCAAAAAGAAGGTTTTGTTTCTTCCTCGCCCTACGCCCTAGACCAGCTTTTCAGCTCAACCATGTTAAACACGGGAACTTTAGCCAGCATCTTCCCGTTTCTTTCTTTTGATTTAACTTCTAATGAAGGTATTTTATACGGCCTAAACAAACATAATATGTCGCTGGTGCTTTTTGACCGGTTTACCTTAATGAATGCCAATGCAGTAATTTTTGGAGTGGCCGGATCGGGAAAATCGTATGCGATAAAGTTAGAAATTCTCAGGTATTTAATGTTGGGCGTAGATATGATTATTGTCGACCCGGAAAACGAGTATAAATTTCTTTCGGATGCGGTCGGCGGGTCTTTCTTTAATATGTCCCTTACTTCCCCGCATCATTTAAACCCTTTTGAATTGCCCAAACCAAGAGAGGACGAAAGAATGGAAGATGTCTTAAGAACTAATATTGTAAACCTGGTCGGCTTAATGAGAATTATGTTGGGCGGTTTAACTGCCGAAGAAGACGCCATTCTTGACCGAGCCCTCGTTGAAACTTATGCGGCCAAGGATATTACGCGCGATTCGGATCCTTCTTTTTGGGGCAAAAAAGAAGGCGTTACCATGCCCATTTTTTCCGATTTGGAAGAGGTACTGTCTGGCATGGAGGGGGCCGAATCTTTAAACACCCGGCTGCAAAAATTCACCCGCGGAGTTTATGCAGAATTTTTCAATCAACAGTCCAACGTTAGTATGCAAAATAGGCTCGTGGTTTTTGGCATAAGAGACATGGAAGAAGAATTAAGGCCCATGGCTATGTTTATTGTTTTAAAATACATCTGGAAAACAATTACTTCCGAGCTCAAAAAAAGAATTTTAATAGTTGACGAAGCCTGGTGGCTAATGAAAAACGAAGATGGCGCCTCCTTTCTTTTTGGCACGGTAAAAAGAGCCAGAAAATACTGGCTGGGGGTAACCACTATCACCCAAGACGTTAACGATTTTATTAAATCAACTTACGGCCAGCCGATTGTAACTAATTCCGCGCTTTTAATGTTAATGAAACAAAGCGCGGCCACCATCGACGTAGTCCAAAAAACTTTTAATTTAACCGATGAAGAAAGATACTTGCTTTTAGAAAGCCCGGTGGGCGAGGGCTTATTTTTTGCCGGCACAAAACACGTGGCCATTCGGGTGGTGGCTTCATATACCGAAGACCAGATTATCACCACTTCGCCAGAGGAAGTTTTAAGAATAAAAGCTGAAAAGAAAAATTTAGAACAGTAATTGTTTATGGCTAGAAATGTTAGTGCAAACGAGCTTAAAAAAGAGCTAAACGAGGCCCTAGGCCCTGATGGAGATTTGTCCGACGATGAAACAATTGAGATCCATGGCAAGGGCCTGCAGTCGCCCTCATTTCCGGCTGGAGTTTTCCTTTGCGCCCTAATAAAAGATCTTCTTGATATTTTTGGCTATTTGTTTACTTTTGCCACTCTCGGCTTTCTGGGAATAATTATAATCCCGATTCTTTGGTCGTTGAATATTATTATATGGTTAATGCTTAGCACATGGCTGTCGGGAAAGGTGGGCAGTGTTAAAAGAACTCTTTACCGAAGGTTTATTTATTCTATAATTTTTGAGTTTATCGCCGGCTTTATACCCTGGTGGACTATTTTTGTTTTAATCGCCCATGGCAAAGAAAAAGAAACAACCGCCAAAATTTTAGCGGTTTTTGAAAAACTGGCCTTGTAAAATTAACTATTAAAGAGAGGGCCTGATAACAACCTTTCTTTCCGGCTCCTCTCCCACGCTTTCGGTAATAATATTGTCTCGGCCGGCTAACTCAGAATGAATTATCCTTCTCTCATAGGCGCTCATTGGGGGAAGGGTTTTTTCTTTTCTGGTTAAAACCACTTCATCTGCGACAGAGCACGCCATTTCTTTTAAATAAGAAGCTTTCTTCTTTTTATAATCGTTAATGTCCAAATCGATGAAAATCAGGTCTTTTGAACCGGTTATTTTTTTAACTAATAATTTTAAAAGGTGCTGTATTTCATAAAGCGTTTCGCCCCGCTCGCCGATTAAAATCTGGGGCTCGTCGGTTTTAACGTCAACCGATAAAGAGTTTTCTTCCTTTTGAGAAATATTAATTTGGGCCAAAAAGCTCAGTTTGTTGAAAAAAACTTCAATCGCCTCTTTTATTTTATTGAAATTCTCTTGAATAATCATACGGTTTTCTCTTTTTTTCTAAAAATTAGGTATTGTTGAATAATTGAAAATACAATCGTGGTTACCCAATACAGGCCCAGGGCCGAAGGCAAATTCCAAAGAATTAAAACGGTAAAAAACGGCAGGAAATAAAGCATTTGTTTTTGCATCATATCGCCGAATTGGTTTTTAGCGCCCGTGGCGGTTTTTGGGGAAGCAGGCATGGTTTTTGACTGAATAAACTGTAAAATACCGGCGATAACCGCCAAATAAACATTGGGCTGGGCCAAATCAAATAATCCTAAGAAGCTGGTATTAATAACCCCTGGGTGTAATAAAAACCCATAAAGATTGCTGGTTATCTCTTCTGTTTTAAAGCCTCTCCAAAAAAGCTGATAAAGAGCGATTAAAATCGGCAGCTGGATTAAAACAGGCAAGCACCCCGAAAACGGATTGATTTTTTCTTTTTTATAAAGCTCGAGCGTGGCCTGTACCTGTTTTTCTTTTTCATTTTTATACTTTTCTTCTATCTCTTTGATTTTAGGCTGAAGCGTAGCTAAATTTTTCTGGGCCCTTAAAGCCTGACTGCCCAATGGATAAAGTAACAGCTTTATTAAAACGGTTAAAAGTATTACAGCAACCCCAAAATCCTTACCTGGAATATATTGATAAAACAAAACCAGAATATTAAGAAGCGGCTGATAAAGTATTGTATTAAAAACCGAAGAAAATATATTCATTTTTTTATTATGGCAGATCAACACCGCCCGGATTCCATGGGTGGCATTTTAAAATTCTTTTTAAGGTAAAAAGGCTACCCCTAATTAAACCATGTTTTTCGATGGATTGGTAGGAATAATGCGAACAGCTGGGATAAAAACGGCAATTATTGCCCAAAAGGGGCGAAATAAGCGCCCGGTAGGCCTTAATTAATATTAATGCTGTTTTTTTAAACATAATTAATTATATTTGCCCTTTGCAATAATTTAGTTATCATCTTTTCTGTTTCTAAAATATCTTTTGTTTCCAATCCTGGAATAACAATTAAAACCAAATCGGCATTTTTTTTGAATTGTGGCAGTTTTTTAGCGATTAAAACCTTTATTCGTCTTTTAATTTTATTCCTAACCGTCGCTTTTTTGGAAACTTTTTGCGAAATAATAATTCCGAAGCGACTTTTTTCCAGGTTATTACTGATAATTTTTAAAACTAAAAAACCTTCTTTAAAACTTCTGCCCTTTTTAAAAACAAAATCAAAATCTTTTTTCTTTTTAAGGCTGTTGTTTTTGGGCAACATAAGAAGGTTAAACTGTAAGCTTCCATCTTTTTTTCCGGCGCCGGGCCAATAACACTCTTTGCCCGCCTCTGGTTCGGCTTCTGACTAAAAACCCGTGTGATTTTTTCCTTTTTCTTTTTTTGGGTTGGTAGGTTCTCGACATATTTTTATTCTTTAATTTTTAATTAATATAAAATACTTTGTCTTTTTAAGGTTTATTCTATACTTAAAACATTTTTTAGTCAATTGCACAGCTTTTGCACAACTTATTAACAAATAATTAACATTGGCTTTGTTTTTGGCTTTATTTTACTTTTTTTGACACCTGAGTATAATTGGAATATAGGACAAAATAAGAATATTAAGGGGTAAAAATAATATTAAAAGTCCTCAAATAAGACTTTTAAATTTTGAACCGTATTATGAATAAGGAAGAACTTTGGCAAGCGGTACTTGCCCAAATACAACTAAGCCTTTCTCAGGCTAATTTTGCCACTTGGTTTAAAAATACTGAAATCGTGAACTTAAAAGAAGGAGAGGTTATAATTTCCACCCCTAACGCGTTTGCCAAAGAATGGCTCGAGCAAAAATACAATAAGATTATTTTTAAAATACTCCACGCTCTTAGCGGTGAAATAAAAGAGGTTAAATATATTGTTGGCAAGCAAGAGTTGAAATCGCCAAAAAGAGAAAGAGTGGTTATTCCAAACATTGATCAGCTTGAATTTCAGGAATTTAAAATTAATAAAGATACTAATTTAAATCCTCGCTATACTTTTGATAATTTTGTTGTTGGTCCGTTTAACGAACTTCCCCATGCTGCCGCCCAAGCCGTAGCTAAAAAGCCGGGCCTTATATACAACCCCTTATTTGTTTACGGCGGTGTTGGTTTAGGGAAAACACATTTATTACAAGCGATTGGAAACGAAGTGGGAAAAGCCTTCCCCGACAAAAAAGTAAAATATATTCCGGCGGAAAAATTTACCTCTGGCGTCATCTCTTCTATTAGAAACCATGACATGGAAAATTTTAAAATCCAGTACCGCCAAATGGATGTTTTAATAATTGACGATATCCAATTTTTAGCGGGGAAAGAAAAAACCCAAGAAGAATTTTTCCACACCTTTAACGCTTTATACGAAAAAAACAAGCAAATTATTTTATCTTCTGACCGGCCACCCAAAACCATCCCCGCCCTAACCGAAAGACTAAGGTCTAGGTTTGAAGGTGGTATGATTGCCGATATTAGTTTGCCTGATTTTGAAACTAGAGTAGCTATTTTAAAAACAAAAGTCCGAGAAAAAGGATTAGATTTTCCAGATGAAGTTTTACATTATATTGCTACCAATATCCAAAAAAATATCCGTGAATTAGAGGGGGTATTAAACCGCTTGGTGGCTTATCGACAGGTAAACGACCAATCCCCAAATATGGACATTATGAGGTCTTTGTTTAAAAATTTATCTTTGTCGCCACCCAAAATTACCAACCCTAAAAAAATCATCCAAATGGTGGCGGAATTTTATGACCTAAAAGAAAAAGAATTATTAAATATATCTCGAAAAAAAGAGATTGTTTTTCCCCGTCAAATAGCAATGTATTTATTGCGAGAAGAATTAAAATGTTCCTATCCTTTTATCGGCCGAAAATTCCAAGGAAAAGACCACACCACCGCAATTCATTCTTATGAAAAAATTTGTAAAGAGTTGGTTAATAATGAAAAGTTAAACGAGGAATTAAATTTAATAAAACAAAGAATTTATAGCGCTTGATTTTTGTTGAAAAATTGTGGAAAAAACTAGGGATAAACATCTAATAAAAAGAGGATAAATAATTAAAAAATAATTAACTATTTTAAAACCAACCTTGTTACCAGTTTTATCCACAAGATTATACACATCTTTTTCTAATAAAATAGTAATGAAAAAATAATTTAAACCCAATAAAAAAATACATAATAACAATAATAATATATTAATTAATGAAACTATTAATACTACAAGAAAAATTAAAAAAAGGTTTAAATATTATTGAAAGAATTTCCGGGAAATCTATTTCCTTGCCAATTTTAAGTAATGTTTTAATTGAAACAAAAAAGAACTTTTTAAGACTTTCTTCAACTGATTTAGAAATTGGTATTAATTGGTGGGGTTTGGTAAAAACTGAAAAAGATGGATCCACCACCATTCCTATTAATCTTTTATCTAATTTTTTAAAATTATTACCCAATAAACAAATTATTATAGAAAAAAAGGATAATTTTTTAAATTTTGAATGTGATAATTTAAACACTCAAATTAAAAGTAATTCACCAGAAGACTTCCCTATTATCCCAGAGGTTTCCAGGGAAGAATTTATTGAATTAGATATTACTCCTTTTTGTGAGGGCTTGGAAAAAGTGGTTGACATTGCCTCAATTTCACAAACTAAACCCGAAATATCTGGTATATATTTTAATATCCAAAAAGACGCCATTAGGGCCACAGCCACAGATTCATTTAGGTTGGCCGAAAAAACATTTTTACCCAAAGAAATAAATTTAGATATTCAAACGCAAAATAAAAAAATTGTATTTATTCTTCCCCAAAAAACCACCAGAGAAATTATTAATATTTTTAAAGAGTTGGGCGGTCGGGTAAAGATTTATTTTTCTCCAAACCAAATATTAATAGAAAATCAAATGGAGGAGACCAACCATCCGCAAATCCAAATTGTTTCCCGGTTAATTGAGGGAGAGTATCCTTCTTATGAGGAGATAATACCTAAAAAACATCAAACCCAGATAATTATAAATAAAAATGAATTTTTAAACCAGTTAAAAATAGCCGCTCTTTTTACCGGTAAAATCAATGAAATTAAATTAAATATAGATGCTAAAAAGGGGGTTTTAGAAATTTTTAGCCAAAGCCCAGATCTGGGAGAGCATCACGCCCAAATCAATAGTCGGATAAAAGGTGAAAATATGGAAATATCTTTTAATTACAAATTTTTAATTGACGGCTTACAAAATATAAAAAGCCCGGAAGTGGTTTTTGAATTAAAAAAAGAAGACGAGCCAGCCCTTTTAAAGGCGGCCGACGATCCGAATTACCTCTATGTGGTAATGCCTATTATGGCTTCGGGTAAATAGAATTAATTTTAAAAACATGTCTAAAATATTAATTGTGGAAGACGAAAAAATCTTAGCACAAATGTACAGAGATAAGATTCAAGAAGCGGGCCACCAGGCCGACGTGGTTTTTTCTTCAGAAGAAGCCACAAAATATTTAAAAACAAAAAAAATCGATCTAATTTTATTAGACATTCTTTTGCCCAAAGAAAATGGGTTAGCCTTTTTAAAAAGAATTAAAAAAGACAAAGAGCTTTCTAAGATTCCAGTAGTGGCTTTTTCCAATTACGACGAACCCAAAACTAAAAAAGAGGCCCTTTTCTTAGGCGCCTTAGATTATTTAATAAAAACAGCTTATACTCCAAAAGAACTGGTTGGAGAATTAGAGAAATTTTTACAGTAATTAATTCGGGAATTTTAAAAGTGCGACATCCATAAACGCTCTCCAAATTGGCGCCGCTACTACTACGCCCGGTGCTTTTATCATGGGCGTGCCATCGTTATTTCCCACCCAAGCTCCAACAACAATAGAGGAATTATAACCAACAATCCAACCGTCTTTATAATTCTGGGTAGACCCGGTTTTAGCTGAAACCGTAGCATTTTCAAAATACATAGCTGAATTATATCCAAAAATTGGAGCACGTGCCTGGTTGTCTGATAAAACACTATTTAATATTTGAATCGGCTCTTTTTCAAAGATCCTTTTAGGACTTTTTTTATTTTCTTCAATAATATTTCCCTGAGCATCTTCAATTTTTAATATCCAAACCGGCGGTATTTGATATCCTTCAGTGGCAAAAACACCGTAAGCTGAAACCATATCTAAAAGCTTTACTTCGCCTCCACCCAACACAATAGGCAGGCCATAATACGAAGCGGGTTGGGTTAGGGTGGTAATGCCAAAGCCTCTGGCGGTTTGGATACTGTTTTCCAAGCCGGCCATATCCTTTAACACTTTTACCGATGGCACGTTTAAAGATTGGGCCAGCGCCTGTCTTAGTGTCACCGGCCCCCTAAATAAACCGTCATAATTTTGGGGGGTATATGGATTTTGTTCTGTGCCAAAATTAGTTTCTTCATCAACCACAATAGTTTGATCGGTATAGCCGTTTTTAAAGGCGGTAACATAAACAAAGGGTTTAAAAGAAGAGCCTGGTTGTCTTCCTCTTAGGGTAACATTGGGATTGGGTTCAAAATAACAATTTGATCCGGGGTTGCAGTTTTGAGGATAAGATTTAGCAAAGAAATCTTTTGATCCCACCATTGCCAATATTTCACCGGTTTTTGGGTCAATCGCCACCATAGCGGCGTTATAAGCCTTATAGGTCTCGTTAATTTTGGCCCGCTCCTTTACTATTTTTTCTGCTTTTTCCTGGAGGCTCCAATCAATCGAGGTGTACACCTTTAATCCTTTTTCCTTAATAAAGTCTTCGCCGTATTTTTCTTCCAAATATTCTTTTACCCAAAGAGAGAAATGGGGCGCCTTGATTAGTTGCAAGTTTTCCGCAAAAACAATTTCAGTAGTTTTTGCCTGTTCTGCAACTTCTTTGCTAATATATCCCGCATCAGCCATTCGGTCCAAAACCCGGTTTTTTCTACTTAGCAGTTCGTCTTTATGTCTTCCGTAGGGCGAGAGATAACTGGGGGCCTGGATCAGGGCAGTTAGTGCGGCGGCTTCGGGCAGAGAAATTTCAGTTATTGGTTTTTTAAAATAAACTTGGCTGGCTGCTTCTGCACCGTAAGTGTTTTGGCCAAAAGGCACCTGATTTAAATACCATTCTAAAATTTGGTCTTTTGAATAGCGGCGGTCCAACTCCAGGGCTAAAATCAATTCCCTGATTTTTCTTTGGGCGGTTTTTTCAGTCGAGAAAAAAGTGGAACGGATTAATTGTTGATCAAGGGTTGAGCCGCCGTAAGTCAACGTGCCCAATTTAAAATTAATTAAAACCGAACGCAGTACGCCTTTAAAATCAACGCCGATATGTTTGTAAAAATCGGCATCTTCTGAAGAAATTACCGCATTTTTCATAATATCGGGAATAGTGTTTAAAGGTACGATGATTCTTTTTTCTTCGCCGTAAATTTCATATAGAACAACTTGCCCGGTGCGGTCGTAAATTTGGCTGTACTCTCCAAAGGTTCTTTCGGTAAATTTTTCCGGGCGGGGCAGGTCTTTGGCAAAATAAATAAAAACAGCCAAAACGAAAATAACTAAAACCAAAGAGGCTAGGCCAACCCATTTTAAATAACGTTTTAATAAAACCCAAAAAGGTTTTTTATTTTTTTTATAAACCTCTTTATGGGAAATTCTTTTAGCCATAAAAAAACAATTTATACGTTAAACTATCTAATCTTTATTATATAACAAAACCCCGCTTTTGGGGCGGGGTTGGTTTTTACTCAACTGTCTCTTTATCGTCTTCTACTTCGTCGCCAGTGTCTATATCGATATCGTCGTCCTCGCTTTCCTGACTGACAAAGGGATTTGAAATCTCTTCGTCCTCGTAAATCATAGTAATAATTGAAATTAGGTTGCTTTTTTCGACCTTTCCCCTTCTTAAAAGGGGGAAATATTTTTAAAACTGCTTAGCTTACGCCTAATTATAATTAAGCCAAGGGCCTTGTCAATAGTGAATAATGCACAAGGTCACTTTTAAGCCTCTTTAGTTAAAAAACAGGTCATAGCAATTGCTAGGGCGTCGGCAGCGTCATCGGGTTTGGGTATTTCTTTTAATTTTAAAATGCTTTTTACCTTGTTTTGAACTTCTTTTTTTTCAGCTCGGCCATAGCCGGTAACAGTCATTTTAACTTGAAGAGGGGTGAATTGACGCACCGGTATTTTTTTCTTGGCTGCTGTTAATAGAATAACGCCCTCGGCCTGGCTGACCGGCAGAGCGGTTTTTAAGTTCTTAAAAAAATAAAGCCTTTCTACCGCCATGGTTTCGGGCTGATATTTTTTAATTATTTTATTAAGTTCGTTATTCAACAGCTTTAACCTGTCGCCCCGCAGCATGGTGGGGAAGGTTCTTATTAGGCCGTAAGCTAAACATTCTAGAACCATGCCGTTTTTGTTGTTCGCCTTTATTTGTCTTACAACGCCATAGCCGGTGCTGGCGGTGCCAGGATCAATCCCCAGAATAATCATTGTTATTTTATTTTAAATTTTAATTTTCAAGATTGCTGAAAACTTGTTGAACGCTGTCCAGCTCGTCCAAAGCATTAAACAATTCTTCACATTTTGTTTTAGTTGAGTCGTCTAATCTTACCATTTCTTTAGCAACCCAGTCCAACGAAGCCGATTCAATCTTTGCTCCTTTTCCCTCCATAGCCTTTTTTACCATTTCTAATTCTTCGGGCTTGGTATAAATATCTAAAAGATTTTCTTTGGAATCAATATCCAGGGCGCCGCATTCAATAGCTAACATTTCCATTTGTTCTTCATTTTTAAACTCTTCTTTTTGAGCCGTTAAATCCAGGCCGATCCAGCCCTTTTTTTCAAACATCCATCTAACTGCTCCTTCGCCGACTAGTTTTCCATTATAACGATTAAGAATTCCTTTAATTTCTCCCAGCGTCCGGTTTTTATTATCGGTAATCCCTTCAATGATTACGGCAACATTATTTGGACCGTAAGCTTCGAAAATAACCTGTTCTAAAGTTTCACTGCCCAGCTCGCCAGAACCTCTTTTGATTGCTTTTTCTATATTGTCAGCGGGCATATTAACCGAGCGAGCCCGATCAATGGCCAACCTTAATTTTGAGTTAAATTCAGGATTACTGCCTCCGCCTTCTTTTGCCGCCAAGGTGATTTCGCGCGCCATTTTGGAGAAGAATTTGCTTTTTTTGGCGTCGGTGATAGATTTTTTATGTTTAATTGAACTCCAATGCGAATGTCCGGACATAAATTTAACTTGGTTTATTTTTAATTAAGTTTTTCTTAAGGGTTACAATTAGGACGCCTGAAAACAAGGCGATTATTGTGGCAATAAAATAAGGCGTAAAATAACTGTTTTGGAAGGCCTTATTTATTCCCGCTAACGTCTTTGTATCGTTAATTTCTTTATTTGGCAAGCTTTTATCGATAATGGTTGCTATTTCTTCTGTTTCTTTGGCCGTGGCTCGATTAATTTCTCCCGGCGTTAATTTTTCGCTCCAAAACCAGCCAATGCCACCCCTATTATAGGATTGGTTTCTAGGAGCGGTTTTATAATCTACTTGGTCAGCAGTTTTTTTACTGGGCCAAGATAGTTTTAGCCCGTCTTCATCATTGTTTAGTGTAATATTGCTTTCTTTTCTTGATAGTAAAATAAAGCTCATGGCCGGGATCACAGTTTTTTCCGGGAAAACGTAAGCGGTTGTTTTGCCTTTTAGATCTTCAATTTGCCAGTTAGAAACATCAACCGGGAAATTATTTTGATTGGCAATTTCAATCCATTCTTCCTGGTCGTCCGGGCCCAGGGGCGAGGGCAGCAATTCATTAATCACTACGCCCGAAGGAAAGGAAATTTCAGGCTGTGTTATTTCCGGGCTTTTAATATTTTCTTCTTGTTTTACAATTATTTCTTGGGCCTGGCTGTTTTCAAGTTTTGGCGTGCCGCCCGGGCTGGCGCTGGTTTGCCAGTTTGAAGCTTCAGAGTCGGAAATAAAAGGATTTTTTCTTTCCATGGTTTGTTTGCTGTTATTGTCGCCGGCAAACCACTTTTCAGAAGTAAAACAATCAACTACGTCAATGATATTGTTAAGGCTGTCTTTTAAAACAACTTGCTGCCCCTGGTTGTTAAATTTTCCGCCCAAGTTCTGGTAGTTTAAATCAAAAACGGGAGAGATTTTGTCTGAGGCTACCACCAAAAAGTAGGAGTTAGGAGAAATTTTACCGCTTAATAACAACGACCAATCCAAATTCTGGCGAGAAAGTTCAAGCCGCCAGTTTTCAAGAGAAACTTCTTTTGCGGTATTGTTATAAAGTTCAAGCCATTCGTAGCGCCAGTAGTTTTTAGGGTCGACATTTTCCACTTTCTGGCCCATCCAGGCGATTTCGTTAATCACAATATTGGGCTTGTTTTGGGCCAAAACAGCAAAAGGGGTCAAAAGCGCAAGAAAGCAGAGAAAGCTTCTTACTATTGACAAAATTACCATAATTTGTTAGAATATAGGATTAAATAAAGGACCCCTGAGCTGGGGGCGTGGAATTTTTTTTAACGGATAATCCGGCGCGAGCGGGATTATTCCTTAGAAAAATTCTAAACTTTGCGTTCCAAATACCAAGTTGCCCCCAGCTCAGGGGTTTTTTATTCTTCCATCGCCACCCTTTCAATTTCTTCGAGAGTGGTAACGCCCTCTAAAACCTTAATTAAGCCATCCTGATACATTAGCACCATGCCTTTTTTAATCGCTAATTCCTTCATTTGGGCAATGGCAGGCGACTTTAAAATGAACTTTTCCATTTCATCATCAATCAAAAATGCCTCAAAAATACCAAGACGCCCTTTATAGCCGGTAAGGTTGCAGGCCGGGCAGCCTTGGGCTTGAGGGATCTTAAAGTCATCCTTTAAAAGGCTAGCGGGCAGTAATTCTTTGTTAATATTCTTTAAATTCCTTTTTATTTTATCCAAAACGTCTTGGGGCGGTTTTACCATTTTTACGCATTTTTGGCAGACTTTTCTGGGCAATCTTTGGGCGACAATCATATTAATAGCCGGAGCGATTGAAACCGGCCGGATGCCCAAATCTTCCAATCGGGCTACCGCTCCCGCAGCGTCGTTAGTATGCAAAGTAGAGAACACCAAATGGCCCGTTAGAGCGGCCTGCAAAGCAATTTCTGCGGTTTCCAAGTCCCGGACTTCGCCCACTAGAATTACATCCGGATCTTGCCGCATAATCGATTTTAATCCGCTGCCAAAAGTATATCCTTTTGAGGGGTCGACTTGGGTTTGCGACAATCCCTCCAATTGATATTCGATCGGGTCTTCAATGGTGATAATTTTGACATCGGGCTTATTGATCTTTTTTAAAATGGCATAAAGCGTGGTGGTTTTACCAGAACCGGTAGGGCCGGTAATAATAATCATGCCGTTGGGCTTTTTAATTTCTTTTTTAAACAAATCAATCAAGTCTTTTCTCAGGCCTAGCGCTTCGATTTCAATTAAGCTTTTAGGGTTTAAAAGTCTTAGTACAATCGATTCGCCGTGCTGGGCGGGCAGAGTAGAAGATCTGATTTCAACAACGATTTTACCCATTAAAATAGTAAAACGGCCGTCTTGGGGCCGATTGGAGATGTTTAGTTTTAATCCCGAAAGCAGTTTTATCCGCGATAATAATGTTTGGTAAGATTTTAAGTTTAAAATTAAAACGTCTTGCAGTACGCCGTCTAATCTCAAGCGTAATTTGGCGTTTTGCTCTTCCGGTTCAATATGAATATCCGAGGAGTCCAAGAAAACTGCGCCCGCTAAAACAATTTCTATTAACTGGGTAACATTGGTGGCGATAAACTTTTCAATTTCTTTTTTGTAAACATCAATATTAATAATTTCTGCCTGGAGCTGGGCGACTTTATCCGCAGGAATTTGGATTTGGCCGGTAATTTTTTCTCTTTCCTCAATCATTGGATTAATTCAAAAAATTGTTCTAATATGGAAATGTTATTAATTATATAAGTCTATATTATTTAATTTTAATGGTCAATCAGCTACAATTCACAACTCACAGTCCGGCGCAAACAAAAGCCGTAGCCCGGGTTTTAGCCCGGGAAATTTTAAAAACTAAAGCCCAAAAGGCCCTAGTTTTGGCCTTAAAGGGTAATTTGGGCGCGGGCAAGACCACTTTTTTACAAACACTGGCTAAAAGCCTGGGGGTAAAAGACCAGATTTTAAGCCCCACCTTTGTTATTTTAAAAAAGTTTGAAATTGAAAACCCTAAAACCCAGTTTTTACACTTTTATCATATTGATTGCTACCGTTTGGAAGAATCAAAAGAGATTTTTACCTTAGGATTTAAAGAGATCATCAAAAATCCAAACAACATCGTAGCAATTGAGTGGGCCGAGAATATTAAAGGTGCCCTACCTAAGGAAAGAATAACTTTAGAATTCAAACACCTTGGCAAAAACCAAAGAGAAGTTATTATTAAATAAATCCTTTATTTTATGACAAAAAATAAAAACCCTTGGGGAAATTCTTTTAGCTCTGTTTGGCAATATAATGTGCCACCGGCCAGGCCGTCGTTTGCCGAACTTGTATTGTATTCAAAACACCTACAAGAAATTCAGAACAATCTCAAAGAAAAAGCAAAAATTCTTATTTTAGGATCTACCCCGGAATTTAGAGATTGGGCTTTTGAAAAAAACGTTGAATCAACCGTTGTTGATTATAATAAGGAAAATTATCGGGCTTTAAACAGGTTTATGCACCACCAAGACATTAATGAAAGTTTCATCGAAAGCAATTGGCTTCAAATTAACATTAAAGAGAGGTTTGATTTAGCGGTTGCCGATCATGCCGTCGGAGTTTTAAAAAGAGAGGATGTTTCTATTTTTTTGAAAAACGTAGCGGATGCGCTCAAGAAAAACGGTATTTTTATAACGAAGCAGTATTTTTGTTTTAAGATGTCATACTAAAATTTAGAGGAACTTTTTAAAAGTTACTATGAAAAACTCCCCTACGAAAATATATTAGAAGCAACGATGAATGGGCTTATTTCTTTTGAGGCAATGGATACAGGAAACTTCTCTTTTAAAGACGTTTTCACCAAACTTAAAAAATTATATTCCGATAAAATTATTAAAGCAGAAGATTTTAAAAAGTTTTCAGACTTAGGGTGGGAAAATATTAACTTTAAATTATTTATCCCAACAGAGGTGGAGTGGAAAAAACTTATTAATCAATATTTTGAGGTTTTATCTATAGAGAGAACAGACGATATTTATGCCGAAACCATGCCGATATATTTTTTAAAAAAGAAATGAAAGAAAAAAAATTAATTATTATCGACAGTAACTCCGTTATTCACCGCGCTTTCCACGCTCTACCCCCTTTGTCTACTAAATCTGGCGAGCGCGTTAATGTGGTTTACGGTTTTTTATTGGTGCTCTTTCGGGCGATAAAAGATTTTCAGCCCGACTACATTGCGGCTGCTTTTGATTTGCCCAAGCCTACTTTCCGCCACGCGCAGTTTAAAGAGTACAAGGGAAAGAGGCCGCCTACGCCCGCGGATTTATCTTCACAAATCCCCAAAGTAAAAGAAATTTTAGGCGCTTTTAATATTCCTATTTTCGAAAAAGAAGGCTTTGAGGCAGACGACATTATTGGCACTATTGCAAATCAAAAAAATGAAGCAGAAGTTATTATTTTGAGCGGAGATTTGGATTCTTTGCAGTTGGTTAGTTCCAAGGTTAAAATTTACTTTTTAAGGAAAGGCGTAAAAGATACGGTGCTATATGACAAAGACAGAGTAAAAGAAAAATACCAAGGCTTGGATGTTTTTCAGGTGGTGGATTATAAGGCCTTGCGGGGCGATGCTTCTGATAATATTCCTGGCGTTCGAGGCATTGGCGAAAAAACTGCCATTGAGCTTATTCTAAATTTTGGCAGCATAGAAAATCTTTATAAAGAAATAGAACAAGATTTGGAGAAATCAAAAGAAATGTCTCCCAGAATCAAAGAGCTTTTACTTTCTAATAAAGAAAACGCTTTTTTATCAAAAAAACTGTCCCAGTTGGAACTTTCCGTTCCAATAAGCTTTGATTTAAAGCAATGCTATTGGATAGATTATAATAAGGAAGCGGCTAAGCAGCTTTTGGAAAAATACGAGTTTTTTAGCCTAATACCGCGCTTGCCCGGGCAAGAAGAGAAAAAGCCGGAAATTAAAAATCCAACCTTGTTTTAAGATTATGCCCGAATTACCGGAAGTTGAAACAATTAAGAGGCAGCTGGCCAAAAGAATTATTGGCAAGAAAATTAAAGCCGTTGAGGTGCGTTTGCCCAAATTAGTTAGGGCCGATATTAAAACCTTTAAAAAGGCGGTAATTGGCGCCAAGGTTAAGGGTATTAGGCGCCGGGCCAAGCTTTTAATTTGGGAACTGGACAATGGCTGGGCTTTGGTAATGCATTTGAAAATGTCGGGACAGATAATATACAAAGGAAAGGATAATAAACATACCCATTTAATATATTATTTTACCGACGGTTCAAAAATAATTCACAACGATTTGCGGCAGTTTGGCTACGTAAAACTGGTGCCGCTTCAAAAGTTAGAAGATCTTTTGGAAAAAGAAGAAGCTTACGGTCCAGAACCCCTAAATAAAGAATTTACCCTTAAAATATTCGAAGAAATTTTAAAAAAGTATCCGAATAAAAAAATTAAACCTTTATTGATGGATCAAAAGGTTGTTGCCGGCATTGGTAACCTTTACGCCGATGAAATTTTATTCGGTGCTGGCGCTTTGCCGACGCGCTTGGTAAAAAATATAAAGACCGAAGAAATGGCTAAAGTTTACAAAAAGATTATTGAAATTCTAAAGCTGGCGATTAAACATCGCGGTACTTCCGCTGATCTCTATATCGACGCCGAGGGGAAAAAAGGAAATTTTGTGCCAAAGTTAAAAGTTTACGGCCGTGAGGGGCGGAAATGCAATTGCGGCGGAATAATAAAAAGAATTAAAATTGGCAGTCGGTCCGCTCATTTTTGCCCGGCCTGCCAGAAATAAATTATGGCTAATTTTCAACAGCACAAATATAAATGGCAGAGAATGGCAAAAATATGGGCCTTGTTTTCCAAGCCGGGGCGTCCTAGCCAAGAAGATATTAAGAACTTTGATATTTTATTAAAGATAGCGATTAAAAACAAAAAAGAGCCGACTATTTTGGTTTTGGGCGCCACGCCTGAAATTAGAAAATTACTTTATATTTATAGTAAAAATAAGGGGGCGAAAATTATTTGCGCCGATATGTTAGAGGATAATTATCGGGCCATGTCTAGTTTTATCAAGAAAAAGAATCCCAAAGAAAAACTTGTTAAGGTAAATTGGTTAGAATTATCAAAAAAAATAAAACAAAATAGCATCGATGTGGTAATTGGCGATTACGTAAGGGGAAACGTTGGAGGCTTTGAAGATAATTTTTACAAAGAAATTAAAAAGATTCTTACAGGGGAAGGCTATTTTATTGTTAGAGACCAATGGATGACAGGCCGCGTAAGAAAAAAAATAAAACTAGAAACGGAGCTAAAACGATTAACTCAGAAGGTAAAAAATAAAGAACTTACCGTAAACGAGGCTTCCAGCTATTTTGCCAACCATGTGATTTTCGCCGGCTGGTTTAAAAATAAAGAAAATAAAATCTCTCTTTCTTATTTTGAGAAAGAGATAAATGATTTCGCCCTAAAAGTAAGGGCCTCAAAAGATAAAACTTTAAGGTTGGTATTTAATTGGTTTTTGAGGTCCTGGTGGCAAATGAAAGATAAGTATTGGATTAACTATTCAAAAGGCGGCCTGTTAAAGATAATCAAAAAGCATTTTAAAGTTGAGAAGATTTTATTTTCTAATGATTACGAAATTGCTAAAGAGTCACCCATATTTCTTTTAAGAAAAAGCTAAAAGGCTATACTTTTTTAAAAGCCATAAAATACAAGAACTTTGTATAATAATTAGGCCCATCTTGGAGCTTGGAGATTAATTTAAAGCCGTTTTTTTGCATTAACTTTATAAATTCTTTTTCCGGATAAAAAGTATTAATTATTTCATTCCGAAAAGCGTTTATTTTTTTGTACTCTTTTTTTGTTAGTTTATTGTTTTTGTACAATTCATCTATTAATCCAAAGTTCTTTTTAGCATCAAACTGGAAAGTCTTTTTATTATAAACCTTACTCTTAAAAGCCGTCGCCCTTAAATCAGAAAAAAAGTCGGTCCAGCTTATTTTTTTCTTGCGGAATTTTTTTATTAAAATTTCAGCCGGCGTGTTATAGAGGAATTTTTCAGGATAAACTATTTGCCGTAAAGCTAAAAAACCACCTACCTTCAGGATGTTTTTACATATTTTTATTATTTTTTCATTCTCTCTTTTACTGGCTAAATTTATAAAAGAAGCATCGGCCATAATAATACCAAAGCTATTCTTTGCAAAATTAATTTTTAGCCAGTTTTTTATCACCTGCTTGTTTTTAGGGCTATTTTTATATCTCATCAACAAAGATAACTTTTTCATCATTTCGGGACTAATATCTACGCCCCAGCTTTCCAAACCAGCGCGAATAGCAGCATCTCTTAATTCTGGCGTGGCGCCCAAGGTTAAAGCTCTTTTGGGCAGAAGCTTATTTTGAGCAGTTAAATTACAAAATTTTTGATATAATTTTGCTTCATTTTTTGATGGCGCAAAGGGCGAAAATCGGTTTTTCTTTTGTCCTCTTGAATTGGCCACCTGGGGTTTCCAGGGCTGAATTTTGTTTTTCATATTATTTTTTCTTTAAGTAATAAACAGGGAGTCATCGGAAGACCGTGGGCTTCATCTAGATTTTTTGGTAGTCATATTGTATTAATTATTAACTGATTAGCCTTAATTTGTCCAGGTGCGTCGTTTCGGGCCAGCTATTGACTTTTTATACTATTTATAGTATAATTTAAACACAATAGATAGCAATTTGTAAATAAAATAAGGGATAAAACAACAAACCATTAACAAAAAGATGGGAGGGCACCACATGAACTGGCAAGGGATTATAAAGACCTATGATGACGCATTAAGTTTTTCAGAGCAGTTTTTTCAAGGGGGGCATTATTTAATTGATGCCCCGGCTCAGATCGAAATTGAAAAAAGAATTTCCGGCAACATTTCCGCCGGGGCGACAGCTGTAACCAACTGTGGCATGGCCGCTATTGGTTGCGTTTTCGACCAGCTTCTGAATTACGGAGACACGGCGCTTTTTTCAACTGCCTGTTATCCGGGCACCTTTCGGCTGATAAAGGAGTTAAAGGAGAAAAAGAACATCTTGGTAAGGTGGGTGGATCCTGGAGATCTCAACAGCTTGATTTCCGAGATTGATAACGGAAGTGGCCCAGCGCCAAAACTGTATTTTGCCGAAGTAATCGGCAATTCGCTCAGGATGCCGGTTCTCAACTGGGATAAAACATTAGGGATACTGGGTTATTACTCAACAAAAATGGTTGTGGACACCACCTTTTATCCGGCGTTCAAGCCCTTCCTAAGGCAGAACAAAGACGTCGAAGTTATTGAGGTGGCCTCTTTAACCAAATGGGAGACGCTTCACGACCGCGTTGCCGGAGGGAGAATTTCCGGCTCAGAAAGCTTTATCCGGTCCATAAAAGATTCATCTTATTACCGGCAGGTAGTAATGCAGCCGATAGTTGCAGAGCGCATAGATTTTGTACGGGGCCTATTAAAGTTCCACACAATTTCTGCAAAAACTACAGATGCCGCGATTGAGCTTGAAAGATCTAAGGCCGTACAAAGCGTTTATTACCCGGGCCTTAACAGCCATCCTGATCACGAACTTATTCGGACTCAGTGCTATGGCGCAGCCGGCGGTATCATCTATGCTGTTTTCAAAGATGAAAAATCAGCCGCTTATTTAACCGACTTACTGGGCCTCTCTGAAAACTGGAGTATTGCAGCTAGTTTTGCTGGTGAAGACTGGAGAATTTTTCCCTTCATCGGAGAATTAGCAAAATACAGCCCAGCAGAGAACGGCGTAGTGGTGCGGATAAGCGTCGGAGAGAAGACAGAGGGCCTCGAAGATTTAAAAGACGCGCTAAAGAATGTTGAAGCGCTGATTAATCACTGAGTGGTTTGTTTTCCGAGAGTTTTTTAAAGGCGCCAAAGAGGATTTAATCTCTGCGGCGCTTTTTGATTATTTAATTAAAAAGTGATAAGCTGGTTTTAGATTTTAAACCTATTATGCCTCAAAAATATCCTTTTACGACCTGGTCGATAATGGCGCAAAATTGGGAAAAGCATATTACCAGGCCCGGTCGGCCCTGCTTGAGCCAGCTTCAAATTTGGCGGCAAGCGATTAAAGAAAATATAAAAAACCCTAAAGAGGCCAAGGCCCTTATTTTGGGCGCAACCCCAGAGCTGCGAGATTTAGTTTTGGATCTGGGAATGGAAAGCGTAACTATTGATATTAACAAAAACATGATGAAGGCAATGTCGGAGCTGGTAAAAAATAAAAACCGCTCAAAAGAAAAAAGAATTGTTAAAAACTGGTTTGAGATAGAATTTAAAGACAATAGTTTTGATTTGGTTTTGGGAGATGCGGCTTTGGGGCAGGTATCCAACAAAGCAAAAATGGAAAAATTACTGAAAAAGATCGTTAAAGCTTTAAAGTCCGAAGGCCTTCTTTTAATCAGAGAGATGTCTCGCGATAAAAAACAGCCCCTAATTAAAACAAAAGAAGAGGCATTAAAGCTGTTTTATGATTGGCAGGATAAAAAGATCGACTCGGTTAATCTGTATTTGTTTTTAAAATACCAATCTTATTTAAACCCCTACCCCCAATCGCCCAGCTTTATGGATATTGTTATTTTGGGTAACAATATTAAAAAATTGGGCAAAGAATACGAATTGGCAAATTTGTTTTATAATTGGATGCATGAAGTTTTTGGTAGTTCAAAACCGCTCCTGCTTTTTTTAAAAAAAGACCTAGAGAAGTTGCTTGGAAAATATTTTAAAATTCTGCCCTTAAAGCAGTGTGCCGATTATAAATTCTGCAAATATATGCCCTCTTACTTGGGCCGGCCTAAAAAATAACATGGAATCTTTTTCTAAGGTAAAAAAGCAAGAATGGCAAACTTGGGCTAAAACCTGGAGAGCTTTTTATGCGCCTTGGGTGCCGTCTCAGGAAAGAATAAACATTTATAGGTCTTTAATTAAAAAATACGTTAAAGGAAGGGATGTTTTAATTTTAGGATCGACTCCAAGGGTAAGAGATTTATTGGCCTCTTTAAGGTTTAATGTAATGCTGGTTGATATTAGCCCGCTTATGGTAAGGGCGATGACTTCTTTGAGAAAAACTAAAAGCCCCGAGAAAATTGTTTTTAATAATTGGCTTAAGATGAACTTAAATAAAAAATTCGACTTAATTATAGGCGATTCTACCACCTGTAATTTACAGCCCAAAGACTATCAGAATTACTTTAAAAACATAAAAAAACACTTAAAAGACGACGGAGCCGTTATTTTACAAAATCCCTCCACCGTTAGAACAAAATCAAAAATTACCTTTTCTAAAATTATAAAAAAGGTAAAACAAAACCCCGATTATTATAAGAATTATTTAAACCGGGCCTACGATTACGTTGATCTTAGTTTAAACTCTATAAAAAATAACATGTTTGATTTTGGAGGGCTGGATCGAGAATATTTTAATAAGTTTTACCAAAAAGAAATATCAAAAAAGGAGCTAAAACTTCTTTCTTTCGGCTTTGGCAAGCTAATGGTGTCTTTCTATTCTCAAAGTAAATTAAGAGAGATTCTAAAAAAGCACTTTCTGATAGCTGAAGAGGTTTATGAAAAGAAGCACAAAGTTTATAAGGATTTTTATCGGATTTATTTGTTAAAGAAAAAATAATATGCAGATATTTGGTAATCCACAATATTGGCAAAATTTATCCTACCAATGGCGCCAGGTAGCGCCGCCGATTAGGCCGTCTGGTAAAGATATTAAAATTTACGAAAAGTTTTTAAGGCAGTCTCTAAAAAATAAAAAAGAGCCCAAGATTTTAATTTTAGGAGCTACTCCGGAAATGAGAGATTTAGCGGCAAAATTTAATGCTCAGACAACCGTTTGCGATATTAGCGTGGACATGATAATGGCAATGGCACAATTAATGAAAAATAAAAAAGCGCACCAAAAAGAAATTTGGATAAAAGGGTCTTGGGTTAATACTCCCTTTAAAGAAAATTATTACGATGCGGTTTTGGGCGATGGAGTGGCAAGCAATGTTTCTTGGCAAGAATATAAAGCTTGGTGGAATAATATTTATCAGTCGTTAAATACAAAAGGCGTTTTTGTCTCAAGAATATTTTACGCCCTAAAGAGGGATAAAATTGGGAGAGACGAGATTTTAGATGTTCTTTTGGCAAGAGTTTTTAAGAAAATGGAAAAAGGCAAAATTAATCTGAGCGAGCTTAATATTTTATTGCTTATTAAGAATTACGATAAAAAAACCAATACATATGGCAATAAATATCGAACACCATTTTTAAAAGAGGCTAAAAAAAATAAACTTTCTGATAAAGAAGCAAAAAATATCTATCAAAATTTAATTAAGGTTTTTCCTGAAAAGCCCCAAAAGAGCTGGCGCGAGCCGACCCAAAAAGAGCTTGAAAAAGAATTCAACGGTTTTTTTAAGGTTTTAGCCAGGGAAAAATCGCCCTCTTTTCCAGTTTTTGCCAGCATTTATAATTTAAAAAAGAATTGTTAGAAGGTTATGGTTAACCAAATAAAATCAAAAATTCGCTCCATTAAAAACTGGCCTAAAAAAGGCGTGATTTTCCGCGACATCACGCCAGTTTTACAAGATAAAAAGCTTTTCAAAACTTTAATTAATGAGCTGGCAAAACCATATTTAAAATCAAAAATTGATATTGTAGTAGGAATTGACGCCCGAGGGTTTCTTTTAGCTTCAGGGGTGGCCTACAAACTGGGTACTGGCCTGGCTTTGGTAAGGAAGAAAGGAAAGTTGCCCTATAAAACCGTGAGTAAAAAATATGTCTTAGAATACGCTTCCAATACTTTGGAAATGCACAAGGATGCCATTAAAAAAGGCCAGAAGGTTTTATTGATTGACGACGTGCTGGCCACAGGCGGCACCATGGAGGCAACAGTTGCTTTGGTGGAGAAATTGGGCGGCCGGATCTGCGGCATTGTTTTTTTAATCGAGCTGGACTTTTTAAAGGGGCGGGATAAAATCAAAAAATATCCCGTAAAATCGTTAATTCACTACTAAATTATGGCAAAAGAAAAAACTATCATTGGCATTATCGGCGGTTCGGGTTTTTACCAGTTTTTAAAAGGAAAAGAGGTTGAGGTAAAAACCCCTTACGGTTTGCCCTCTGACAAAATTTTTATTTCAGAATACGAAGGAAAGGAAATTCTTTTTCTGCCGCGGCACGGAAGAAAGCATCAGCTTCCGCCCCACAAGATAAATTATAAAGCCAACCTTTTTGCTTTAAAGAAATTGGGCTGCCAAAGAATAATTTCGCCCTCGGCCGTGGGAAGTTTAAAGCCCCAAATCAGGCCTGGTGACTTTGTGGTCTGCGACCAGTTTATTGACAGGACCAAAAGAGAAGGCACTTTTTTTGACGGCCCGGAAGTGGTCCACATTTCAGGCAGCGAGCCTTATTGCCCAGAATTAAGAAAGGTTGCTATTCAATCGTGCAAGAGCCATAAAATCAATTGCCATAAAAAAGGAACAGTAGTTATTATTGAGGGCCCGCGCTTTTCCACTAAGGCCGAATCGGAGTTCTATTCTAAAATTGGCTGCGATGTAATTAATATGACCCAATATCCGGAAATGGTTTTGGCGCGGGAGTTGGAAATGTGCTATGTAAATATTTCTTTGGTAACCGATTACGACGTAGGGTTAAAGCACCGAAAGGATATAAAATCTGTTACCACCGCTCAAGTGCTAAAGATTTTCCGCGAGAATAACGAAAGAATAAAACAGGTGATCTTGGACATGATAAAAAGAATGCCAAAAGAAAAAAACTGCTCTTGTGGCCAGGCGTTAAAAGACGCCAAAATTTAATGATATATTTTATTTATGGCCCCGACACTTTTCGGGCCCGGCAAAAACTAAAGGAAATAATCGGGGCCTACCAGAAAAAACATCCGAGTGGGTTGAATTTAAGGTATTTTGAAGAAAACGCCAAAATGGAGGAATTCAATGGCGAATTCTGGCAGCAGTCCATGTTTAAGGAAAAAAAGCTCCTGGTTTTAAAGAATATTTTTTCTAATAAGGACTTTGTCCAAAAATTCATTAAAGATTACAAGAAGATAAGCGAAGGGCAAAACATCTTAATTGTCTTTCAAGAAGAAAAGGTTTTAAAAAGCGACCCGCTTTTTAAGGAGTTGGCCAAAAGCACCAAGGTGCAAGAGTTTGATTTTTTAGACGGATTAAAGCTTAAGAACTGGATAAAAAAAGAGATTGAGGATATCGGGGGCAAAGCCGATGCCGCTTTTGTAGAGAAACTGGCGGATTTTGCCGGAAACAACACCTGGAAGCTTTCAAACGAGATCCAGAAATTAGTGAGCTACCGTAAAAAAGAGCCGTTGCAGTTAAAAGACATTGAATTACTGGTAAAGCCAGAAATAGAAAGCGATATTTTCAAAAGTATTGACGCTTTGGCCCAAAGAAACAAAAAAGAAGCCATTAATCTTTTTAAAAGGCATTTGGAACAGGGCGAGCACCCGCTGTATTTGTTAAAAATGATCAACTATCAGCTGCGCAATTTGCTGGTGATAAAGGAAATGACGGATAAAAATTATCCCTATGCGGCAATTGTTAAAAAAACCAAGTTGCATCCCTTTGTTGTAAAAAAGAGCATTTGGCAGGCGCAGCGCTTTGATTTTTTAGAGTTAAAAAAAATCTACCAGAGGCTATTCATGGCAGATTTGAATATTAAAACGGGGAAGCTGCAAGCGGAAACCGCTTTGGATTTATTCTTGGCTAATTTTTAAGACTTTTGAGCTTTGTTGACCAATTTGGTCAAGCGGGATTTTTTCCGGGAAGCGTTGTTCTTTTTTATCAGCCCAACTTTAGCCGATTTATCTAATATTTGATATGCCTGGGATAACAGCTTTTTAGCCTCTTGTATTTTCTTTTCTGCAACCAAAACACGTACTTCTTTTACAACGTCTTTTAATTTTCTCGATTTTTGGATGTTTTTAATCCGGCGCTTTTCGCTCTGCCGGTGGGCCTTTTTAGCCGATGATGTAATGGCCATAGTGGTTCTAATATAAACTATTTTAATTTTTTAATCAAGTCCCTAATCTCAGCCGCCCTTTCAAAGTCTAAATTGCGGGCCGCCTCCTTCATTTCCTTTTCCAGCAGCTTTTTATCTTTAATCTGCAAGAATTCAGCCTCGACCTCCTTTTCTTTTTTGGCAAAAGGCCAATCCCTAATGGGTTTGGAAATGGCCTGGGGCACAATTTTGTGCTTTTTGTTATAATCCTCTTGGATTTTCCTCCGGCGCGTAATTTCCTTTATGGCTTTTTCCATAGAGAAGGTTGTTTTATCAGCATACAGAATAACCCGGCCTTTGGGGTGCCGGGCCGCCCGGCCCATAGTTTGAATTAAGGTGGTTTCCGACCTTAAAAAGCCTTCTTTATCGGCGTCTAAAATCGCCACTAGGGTAACCTCTGGCAAATCCAGGCCTTCCCGCAGCAGGTTAATGCCCACCAATACGTCGTATTTCCCCTCTCTTAACTCTTTTAAGATTTTTGGCCTTTCTAAGGTTTTGATTTCTGAATGCAGCCACTGGGCTTTTATCTTTTCCTCGGCCAAGTATTCCGACAAAGCCTCGGCCAATCTTTTGGTTAAAGTAACCACCAGTACCCTCTCTTTTTCTTTTAGCCTTTTCTTTATTTCCTCAATCAGGTTTTTTACCTGGTTTTGGGTGGGCCTAATTTCAATTAGGGGCTCCAAAAGCCCGGTGGGCCGGATTAACTGCTCGACAACGTATTTTTTAGAAGCCTTTTGCTTTTCGTAGTCTCCTGGCGTGGCTGAAACATAGATGGTTTGCCGCCCCGTTTTAGATGTCTTATTTTTAGTCTTGCTTTCAAACTCGTCAAAAGTTAAAGGGCGGTTATCAATAGCCGAGGGTAGGCGAAAGCCGTAATCGATCAAGGTTTTTTTCCGGGCCCTATCTTGCTGGGACATGGCGCGCAGCTGGGGCAGGGTTTGGTGGGATTCATCGATAAAAATTAAGGCGTCTTGGGGAAAATAGTCAATTAGCACGTAAGGGGGCTGCCCCGGCTTTCTGAATTCTAAATGGCCCGAATAGTTTTCAATACCGTGGCACCAGCCGGTTTCTCTAATCATTTCCAGGTCGTAATTGGTGCGCTGTTCCAATCTTTGAGCCTCTATCAATTTATTCTGTTTTTTTAATTCCTGCATCCTTTCCTGGAGCTCTAATTTTATATTCTCAATTGCGATTTTTAGCTTTTGCTGGGGGGTAACCCAAAAGTGGGCCGGGAAAAGCCTCAGGGGCAGATTATAGTTTTCGAATTTTGGCTCGAGCGGGCTTTTGGCTTTTTGTATTTTATTTATTTTATTATTTAAAATTTCAACTCGGATTATTTCAAAGCCGGTAACCGAGAAAATATCAACAATATCGCCCCGGGCCCGGAAAGCGCCGGGTTTAAAATCAATATCGTTTCTCAAATACTGAAGGGAAACTAAATTGCGCAAAAAATCCCTTCGGGAGATTATTTGCCCCTTTTTAATTTCCAAAGAAACCTCCTGATAATCTTCGGGCGAGCCGATATTATAAATGCAGGACACCGAGGCAATAACAATTACGTCTTTTCTGGTTAATAAGTCCTGGGCCGAGGCGTGGCGCAGCCGGTCTAATTCCTCGTTTATCTTGGCGTCTTTTTCAATATAGGTGTCGGTTTGGGGCAGATAGGCCTCGGGCTGGTAATAATCGTAATAGGAAACGAAAAAATGCACCGCGTTTTGCGGGAAGAATTCTTTGAATTCCTGGTAGAGCTGGGCCGCCAGGATTTTATTATGCGAAATAATCAAGGCGGGTTTCCCGGTTTTTTCAATTACTTCGGCCATGCTGTAGGTTTTGCCCGAGCCCGTAACGCCCAAAAGCACCTGGTAAGGAATGCCGGCTTTTACGTTTTTTACCAGCTCTTTTATCGCTTTGGGCTGGTCGCC
>CAZVLR010000007.1:0-51209 GCA_964628095.1 uncultured Candidatus Saccharibacteria bacterium
GGTCGGATTTGAACCGACGACCTACTGTTTACAAAACAGTTGCTCTGCCGCTGAGCTACGCTGGCAGATAAACCTCCGCGTATTATTTGTTTTCTTTTTCTCTTGTCTGATTCTTTATCCTCTGCCAATAATTATCTTTTTCCAGTTTTTTCTTGATTTTACCTTTTTCCCTGAGATGCAAAAGGTACTGGAAAATCCTGCTTTCGATCTTTAAAATATAGATTCTGATTTTAGTAAGGAATTTTTGCAAAAAACCCTCAAAAGACAGATTCTTTAAAAAAGAAACTTTTTTAACCCTCTCTACTGTTTTTGGAAGAAATTTATCCTTCGGGGTAATTATTTCCTCTGGTAAAGAAGCCAGTTGGGGTATTTTTCTCAAAACAATAACTCCGGCTCCGACAAAGCCCGCAATTAACAATAAAAATAGCAAGGTGTTTGAAATCATAGTTCGAATCTGGCAAACCTTTTTAAGGTGATGTTTTCACCAAGCTTGGCAATAGATTCCTTGATTAAATCTTCAACTTTCTTGCTTTCGTCTTTTATCCATTTTTGAGAAAGCAGCGGTATTTCTTCAGGATCAATCGCCGCAATCTGCAGACAAAGTTCGTGGGCTAATCTCTTAAAATCCTCTCCCTTGGCCACAAAATCGGTTTCGCAATTCAATTCTATCATAACGCCGATCTTTTTGCCCCCGTGAATATAGGTTTCAATAAGGCCTTGATTAGTTACTCGCTCCCCTTTCTTTTCAGCCCGGGCCTTGCCCCACTCTAACAAAAGCTCTTTGGCTTTTGCCATGTCTTCTTGAGTTTCAATTAAAGCTTTTTTGCAATCTGATATGGAAACCCCGGTTTCCTCCCTCAGCTGCTTTATTTTATCAATAAGATTCATTTTAGTTATTTTTTGGCTTTTATTACCGCCTCTTTTAATAAGTCTAAAATGTATTTTACGGCCATGAGCGAATCGTCGTTGGCCGGAATTGGATAATCAGCCAAATCTGGATTAACGTTGGTGTCAGCAATAGCAATAATTTTAACTTTTTTGGCTTTAGCTTCTTTAATGGCGGTTTCGTTATCCTTCATATCCACCACAAAAATGGCATCGGGCAGCTTATCCATGTTTTTAATGCCGCCAAATTTAATTTCCATTTTCCTGATTTCCTGATTAAAAAGCGACTGCTCTTTTTTAGTATATTTTACCAGCTCACCTTCATCTCGCTGTTTTTCCAGTTTTTTAAAGTATTCTATTCTTTTTTTAAGAGTTTCAAAGTTGGTAAAGGTACCTCCAAGCCACCTTTCGGAAATATAGGGTAGGCCACATTCAATAGCAATTTCCTTAACCAGGCTCTTTAATTGGATTTTAGTGCCTACTAAAAGCAAAACTTTGCCTTCTGATACAAGGGTGCTGACAAAATCTAAAGCCTCTTTCAGTTTTTGGCTGGTTTTTTCCAAATCAAAAAGGTTAATACCGTTTCTTTTACCCGCCAAATAGGGCTTAATCTTGGGGTGAATTTTGGAGGTTTGGTGGCCAAAAATCAAACCGGCCTTGATCATATCTTCAAGGTTGAACGCCATCTCGTTTTTTTCCTTTTGTTCTTTTGCCATATACAATAATAAATAGCACAATTATGATTTAAAATCAAGACTTTAGGGCTTCCTTCTTGCTTTTTTGGATAAATCTGATATATAATAAGAAATACATAATTTATGAAAAAAGACATCCATCCAAAATACTATCAAAAGGCCCAAGTAAAATGCGCTTGCGGCAACGCTTTTACCACCGGTTCCACCCGGGAATATATTGAAGTGGAAATCTGTTCTAAGTGCCACCCCTTTTACACGGGCAAGGAAAAAATAATCGATACCCTTGGCCGAGTAGAAAAATTTAAGAAAAGATTGGCTAAAAAGGGCCAAGTCCAGAAGAAAAAATAAACTAAAAAGCTTTTTTCTTTATGGATATAAAAGCGGGTTTGGAAAGCATAAAAAGGGAGTATTCTGAACTACTTAATCAACTCAGCGACCCTGAGTTGATTTCAAATTGGGATAAATTCGAACAATTGTCCAAAAGAAAAGCTAAAATAGAAAAAATCCTGGAAAAAGAAAAAGAAATAAATGAAATTAATAATAAAATGGAGGAGAACAAACTAATTATTGCGGGCCGAGAAGACCAGGATTTAATGTCTTTGGCCGAAACGGAAATTTCCCAGCTGACTGAGAAGAAAAAAAACATGGAAAAAGACCTGGAAAGCTTAGTTAGGGGTAGCCAGGAAATCGAAGAAGGCAACCACAATATTGAAGCGGTAATCGTAGAAATAAGGGCGGGCACGGGCGGCGAAGAAGCGGCCCTGTTTGCGGCTAATTTATTCCGCATGTACTCGCGTTTTGCCCAAATTAAGGGCTGGCAGCAAAAAACTCTCGACTCCCACGCCACCGAACTGGGCGGCTTTAAAGAAATAGTTTTTGAAATAAAGCCGGGTTCGGGCGAAGATAATGATATTTATTCTTTTTTAAAATACGAGGCTGGCGTACACCGCGTACAAAGAATCCCGGAAACCGAAAAAACTGGCCGCATCCACACTTCCACCGCCACTGTAGCCATTCTCCCAAAGCCTAAAAAAACTGAAATTAAGATCAATTCAGGCGATTTAAGAATTGATTTTTACCGCTCTTCGGGAAAAGGCGGACAGAATGTAAATAAGCGAGAAACAGCCGTGAGAATTACCCACTTGCCCACCAATATCGTGGTTACCTCTCAAAATGAAAGAAACCAGCTGCAAAACAAGGAAAATGCCATGGCTATTCTCGAGGCACGGGTTTTAAGAAAAAAAGAGATCGAAGATACGGCCAAACTCCACGGCAAAAGAAAGGCCCAAATTGGCCTAGCCAAAAGAGTGGAAAAAATTAGAACTTACAATTTCCCCCAGGATCGAGTTACCGATCACCGTATAAAAAAAAGCTGGCACCACATTGAAGGTGTCATGGATGGAAAATTAGAAAATATCGTTGCGGCACTTTCAGGGCAAGATAAGAAACAGGAGCTCGCTTAATTCTCCGCGCTTTCAATATCCTTAATCCAACCCTCAATCCTATCAGCCCGGGTCAAAGCCGAGTTGCCGTAGAATTTGTATTTGGAGTTGGTAGAGCCGGAAAAATACATCATAGCCGCTTTCCATTCGCTGTTTCTAGTTTTATCGTCGGCTCCGTAATCGGTTAAATAAAGAGCGGCGGCTAAAAACGCGTGCTTAATATTCCAAGGATCGGCGCTGCCCATTACGCTTTTTACCCGATCGTCATAAATCATCCAAGTAGAAGGGATAAACTGGGCTGGGCCCATAGCGCCGCCCCAACCAAAGCTCATAGGACAGGAAACCGGCGTTTTATAAGGATCTCGGCCCAAATTCGAGGTTATATTTAAAAAATGCGGCACATCCCTGCCCGGGCTCATCACTTTGGAAATTGTAGCACCACTCTTTATACTTTTACCGGATCCAGTTTGGGCGTTGGCCAAATAGCACTGGCCGACATTCTTTCCAAGAGCTGATTCCTGCTCTAAAATCGCTAAAAGAAAAGCCGGGCGAATGCCGGTTAAATTGGCAATGGATTTAGCGATATCTAGGGCCTCTCCAAAGGTCGGGGCCGTGGTAACGCCAGACAAATCAAAGATCCGCGCCCGCAACTCAGCCGCCTTTTTTTTGGTAGCCGCCAATTGCTTTTGATATTCAGACTCCTTCCCCTTGGTAACTGCCAAAAGCTTTTCCTGGTCTTTTTTATTCTGTTCGCTTTCCTGTTTTTGCAGGGTTTGGATTTTTAAAACACTCTGGAGATCACCCTTTTCATCGTCCAAGGAAACTTTCTGGCCTTCTAAGGTTGATTTTAGGCTTTTAATATTTTCTAAAATCTCCTGATTTTTAAGGTTGACCGTATCTAAAGACGCCAGATTATTAAAAAAGTCGGAAATATCCTCTCCGGACAAAACAAGCTCGGGCAAAGATCTTTGGTCTTCTTCATAAACTGTTCTAATAAGATCAACCAACTTCCCCTTGAAATCTTCTATGTCGTTTGAAGTTTTTTCGATTGAAGATTCGGTGTCGAAAATCTGGGAAGTTACATCTTTTATCATCAGACCACTTTCTTTAATTTGAAGATTAAGCTTGGCAATTTTATTTTTAAAAATGGTGATTTCGTTTTGCAAAGTTTTCTTTTCCTGCTGAGTTTTGGTAATATCGTTTTCGTATTGAGTTATCAAACTCTCCAATTGCTTTAATTCGCTCTCAAGCTGGGCTTTTTCCTCTTGGGGGGTAAGAGCTAAAGCCAAAAAGCCCGGCGTAAAAAACGCAACGAATAGTATGAGAATAAATATTTTTGGGGATATATTTTTGAACATATCCTTTAAAAATAAGGCTATTTCTCTTTTGGTGCTTCGGTTGTCTCTGTCGATTCTTCCTTTTCTTTCTTCTTTTCAATTTTTTCCACCTCTTCAACTTTTTCCTCAATCGGTTTTTCCAGTTCTTCCTCGACTTTGGACGGAGCGGAAACTAAAACGATAATTTCATCCAATGCCTTTAAAACTTTAACCGTAGAAGGCAAATTAAGATCTTTTATTTGAATATGGTCGTTAAAGTTTTTCAAGCCGTCGATATTAACTCTAATTTCATGCGGAAGATTCTGAGGCAAGGCCTTTACCTTTAATTCTGAAATATTTTTTACCAAAGTACCACCCAGTTCTTTTACCGCCGGTGCTGCTCCTTCAAAAACCACTGGTACCATTACTTCTATCTCATGATCAAGGAGTGGCTGGTAAAAATCAATGTGGGTAAAGCAGCTGCTCATATGGTCCCGCTGAAGATCATGAACTAAAACCATGAATTTTTTACTTTCCACCTCAAGCGATATTAAGGTGCTCTCCCCTGCTTCTTTGAAAATCTTTTCAAATTCTTTGTAGTCCAAATTCAAATTCAGAGGCTCTTTAATCTTGGGCCCGTATAAAACCGCGGGTATGAGCCCGCCACTTCTTGTTTTACTTACTTTTTTCCCTATTTCTTTGCGAATTTTAGCTTTTAAGATAATCATAATCAATTATTGAACGTCAATGGCTTCAGCCGGGCATGCAGACTTGGCGTCAGCCGCACAGGCTGAATTATCAGTTTTAAGCTCTTCTTTCCCCTCTCCAATATCAGTTGAATCTTTAAGGTGAGATTTAGAATCTGGCCCCATTTCAAAAAAATCGGAGCAGACGGCGGCGCAAGAGCCACAACCAATACATTTTTCCTTATCAAGGATTATTTTTGACATATTTTAAATTGTTTTAAAGTTATTTAATAATGAACGTGTTTGAATAAAAACTGCTTTTTTCCTGAAATGGCTGCCCTATCTCGCAACCAACGCATAAGGGAATTTTTAAACGATGGCTTCCAGAAGTAATTGCAGCAAACATTGATAAATCTATTTTAAACCTCTTGGACTCGCCGGCTTTTAAACAGGTTTCATTCGTGGTTTGGCTGGGACAACCTGAAAATACTTGGTAATCAACCCAGCTGCCGTTTTTTTTCTCAATAGCATAAGGCTTGCAACTAGAAACGCAAACGTCTTTTTTGGTATTGTTTTCAAGGGTTACGGTTAAAGCGTCAGTTTTTAAATACTCGGCCTTATCAACCAAAACAGAAACTTGATTGCTGTAATAGATATCCAGGCCCACCCATAAAATTATTGCGAGGATAATTATTACTACGGGTAAAATAATTATTTTTTTGTCCATATTTTTAAATAAAGTACGGATTAATTAATTATTTTTTCCTGTTTTTAAATTTTTTCTCCAGCTCTTTTAAGCTCTCCATAACTCCGGTATATTCCAGTTCGCTCATGGGAAGCATGGCTGGGCCGAAAAACCCCTGGCGCCTGATGCCTTCGGCTTTCTTGGACACGTTTTTGCGAACATAATCCCAATAGGGATGGTCAAAAGCGTCGGCTGGCTCTGTTAGCTTACCATCTTTTACGCAAAATGCCAAGCAGCTGATTACGGGAGGACCGTCAAAAAATGAAATGGGCGAATCTTTTTTAACCGGCATTAAGGGGCCGTTGTGACTGCCCCGCATAAAACCAGCCACGTATGGACCGATGGTATAGGGCGAAAGAATTTCACCCGTAGCCGGAAAATCTTTCTGGGTCCGCACCAACATTACCGGGTCGTCCTTGCCCACATATTTACCGGCAATATTATGCAACCTGGTAGTGCTGGCTGAAACCACCTGGTCGCCCGAAGCGCGCGCCCAGATACTTTCTACTACATAAGTTCCAGTGTCTCTTAATAAAATGGCGATGTCGTAAATGTCTTCAGGCGTGTTTAACTCGATTACTCTGTCGAATTCGGTATTAGACACATCCATAATTACGAATTTAAAACCCTTTTTCAGGCCGGGAGATAAAATCAAACCGGCATTATGCATTGGATCGGAAAAAGCTAAGTATAGCGGTAGATTAAAAGCGCCAGGCTCGGTTTTATCAGCCATAAACATTAAAAAGGGTTCGGCCGGCCGTTCTTCAATTTCCATTTCCGCTACCTGAGGACCCATGCCTTTAACATTTCCTGAAAAAGCTTCGACTAGCAAATCCTGGCCTGCGCCGTATAATCCTTGGGATTTGGCCACTTTGGTGCCAGCGGTTAAAGCATCAAAGCACAGCTTGTGAATCTTTTCATTGCCCACTCCTTTATTATGAGTAGTTAAAATTGAAATATCATCGCCGGTAAAGCCGATGTAATGATCTATAATCAAACCCTTGCTGTATTTTTTAATATAATTTTTTACTTCATTTAACAAAGCATCGCTGGGCCGAATATGCCCGCCGATAGAACCAATGTCTGCCTTAATAATGGAAAGTGTGATTTTTGCCATAAGTTTTTTATTTTAAATTTTAATTATTTTTGCTTAATTTTAATATAGTTTTAATAACCGCATCCGGGCTTAAAGATATCGCCTCTATATTAGATTGTATCAGAAATTGGGCAAATCCATCAATTGTAGAAGGAGCGTCTCCGCAAATGCCAATGTATTTTTTCTTACCCCGGCAGGATTTAATCGCTTTTTGAATAAAGTCTTTGGTGGCTTCGTTAAATTCGTTGCCAATATGGGCAATATGGCCGTTATCCCGGTCCAAACCCAGCACCAATTGGGTTAAATCGTTAGAGCCAATGCTCATGCCGTCAAAAATCTCCAAAAACTGATCAGCCAGAATAACATTGGAAGGAATTTCACACATAACAATCACTTTTAAATCCAGTCCCCTTTTTAAGCCGTTTTTTTCCATTAAATTAAGAACTTTCTGCCCCTCTTCAACCGTGCGGCAAAACGGAATCATCAACCAAATGTTTTTTAAACCGAAAACATCCCGTACTCTTTTAATCGCCTCGCACTCCATGTCAAAGGCCGGCTGGAATTTTTCGTCGTAATACCGCGAAGCGCCCCGTAAACCAATCATCGGATTCTCCTCGTTGGGCTCAAAAAGCTGGCCGCCGATTAAAGCTTTATACTCGTTGCTTTTTAAATCAGACAGGCGCAAAATAACATCTTTGGGCCAAAAGGCAGCAGCAATCTGAGCGATGCCTTCGGCTAATTCCTTTACAAAATATTCTCGCTTGTCTTTGTGCTCAATTGTTAATTCCGCTATTTCTTTTTTAACTTTTTTATCTTTTAACTTGTTGAAATGATAAAGAGCCAAAGGGTGAACCTTTATCTTTTCAGCAATAATAAATTCCTGACGGGCCAAGCCCACGCCCTCTACTGGCAAAAAAGAAGATTTAAAAGCAATCTCGGGCGCTCCGATGTTAACTACAATTTTTACCGGCAGCTGGGGAATCTTTTCCAAATCATACTTTTTAATCTTAAAATTAACCTTGCCTTCAAAAACCCGGCCCTGCCCACTGCTGCAATCCACAGTTATCTCGCGCCCATTCTTTAAGGTTTTAGTTGCGTTTTCCGCCCCCACAATGGCCGGTACGCCCAACTCACGGGAAATAATGGCTGCATGGCAGGTTTTTCCCCCTTCATCAGTTACAATCGCTGAAGCAATTCTCATGGCTGGCAGCCAATCGGGATCGGTCATTTTGGTAACCAATACCTCTCCTTTTTTAAAGTTAGATATTTTAGCAGCTTCAGGGATCACATGCACCCTGCCCTGGCCAACTTTGCCCCCTACGGCAATGCCCTTTAAAATCGGCTTTTTATCGGTTTCAATCAAATATTCTTCATAAGTCTTGGCACTTTTTGCCGTATGAATGGTTTCAGGGCGCGCCTGAACAATAAAAAGCTTGTTTGTTTTTCCGTCTTTGGCCCATTCAATATCCATGGGAAGCTTGTAATGCTTTTCTATTTCAACCGCCCATTTGGCCAAAGTAATAATCTCTTGTTCGGTTATGGAAAAAGCCAGTTGGTCTTTTGAAGGCACCGGAACTTCTTTTAATCCCCCGCTATTGGAATAAATGTATTTTTTATTCTTTTTGCCCAAATTCTTTACAATAATAGAATTGTAGCCTTTTTCCAGCATGGGCTTGAAAACATAGAACTCGTCGGGAATGATTTTACCTTTTACAATCATCTCGCCCACGCCGTAAATAGAATTTATCTGCACCACATTGGCAAAGCCCGATTCGGTGTCTAGGGTAAAAATAATGCCCGAGGAAGAAAGATCAGATCTGATCATTTTCTGAACTCCTACGGACAAATAAACTTTTAAATGCTCAAAGCCCTTTTCTTCGCGATACACAAAAGCCCGATCGTTAAACAAAGAAGCCATGCATTCTTTAACGGCTTTTAATAAATTAGCTTCTCCAGAAACATTCAAGAAGCTTTCGTGCTGGCCGGCAAAAGAAGCGGTGGCCAAATCTTCGGCCGTAGCTGAAGAGCGGCAGGCCACGTCCGGATTCTGGCCGTACTCCTGCCCCAACTTTTTGTATGATTTTAAAATTTCTTCTTCCAAATCTTTTGGGAATTGGCCGTTTATGATAAGGCTTCGCGCTTTCTTTCCAGTTTCCTGAAGGTTTTTTATATTCCTCGTATCAAGTTTTTTAAAAAGTTCTTCTAATTTATTATCGAGCTTGTTATGTCTTAAAAAGTATCGATAAGCATTGGCGGTAACCGCAAAACCATTGGGCACGGGCACGCCCTTTGAAGATAAATTTGAATACATCTCTCCGATTGAGGCGTTTTTACCGCCCACCTGCTCCACGTCGCCCTTTGAAATCTCGCTAAAGAATAAAACGTTTGCTTTGTTATTTGCCATATATTATTAAAATTTTATTAAAGCGGCCAACATGTCTTTAATGCTTATAAATACGCTTTTATCGTGGATGAAAAAATATACAACAATCGCCATAGCCGCAGCCAAGAAAATAAAGTCTAAAAATACAACCAAAAAACCGTTTTTCCGCCCTCCCGTCATTTTATTATTGCCTGTTTTATTTTATCAACGCTTTCCGGGTTCGACAAAGTTGATAAATCCCCCAGGTCCTCGCCCAGCACCAGCTTTTTTAATATGCGGCGCATAATCTTTCCCGAACGGGTTTTGGGCAAGTCTTCTACAATGTATACTTCTTTGGGCAAAGCAATCGGGCCGATTTCTTTTTTAATCTGATCCACTACTTCTTTTTTCAACTCGTCAACGGTTTTTTCTGCCCCGGAATAGGTAATAAACACCAGGGGCACTTCGCCCTTAATGGCGTCGGCTACTCCAATCACCGCGCATTCAGTAATATTCTCATGCTTGGCCACCGCATTTTCCATCTCTCCCGTGCTCACCCGATGCCCAGCTACTTTTATTACGTCGTCCACCCGGCCCACAATGCGCACTAAACCCTGTTCGTTAAAAAAAGCGCCGTCGGAAGTAAAATATATTTCTGGCCCGTATTGACTCCAATAAGTTTCTTTGTATTTTTCCTGATTTTGCCAAATATCCCTAAAAAGCCCGGGCGTAAAAGGCGCTTTTAAAACCAAGTTTCCTTGTTGATTTGGCCCACAAACTTTTCCCTTGTCATCTAAAATTTCAAAATTAGTTCCGGGTAGGGGCAAACCCGCATATGAGGGCTTAAAGGGTCCGAGACCCGGCAAAGAAGTAATCAAAATACCGCCAGTTTCGGTTTGCCACCAAGTATCAACAATCGGACATTTTTCCTTGCCTACTTCTCTAAAATACCACATCCAGGCAGACTCATCGATCGGCTCGCCGACCGACCCCAATAATCTTAAAGTGTCCATTTTACAGTTTTTTAAAGCCTCTGTTCCGTACTTTTCAAACATGCGAATAGCCGTAGGCGCGGTATAATAAATCGTTACTTTATACTTATCAATAATTTTAGCCCAGCGGTTAGGTTCGGGATAAACAATCAAGCCTTCAAAAATAACAAAGGTCGCTCCGCACAATAACGGCCCGTAACAGCTATAGGTATGGCCGGTAATCCAACCGATATCCGCGGTTGACCAAAAAATATCTTCTGATTTTAAATCAAAAATAGCTTTGGTGGTGTAATAGGATTGAATCATATAACCGCCATTCACGTGCAAACAGCCTTTGGGCTTTCCGGTGGAGCCTGAGGTGTAAAGAATAAATAAAGGGTCTTGCGCATCCATGACTTCGGCCGCGCATTCTGAAGGCATATCTTTTACCAGCTCATCAAACCATAAATCCCGGCCCTCCTGCCAACTCACCTGATTGCCAGCTCTTTTTACCACCACCATTTTTTCAACTTTGGTTCCCAAAATTCCCTGATCGGCATTATTCTTTAAATTAATCACTGTTCCGCCCCTAAAGTAACCGTCGCAAGTAATTAAAACTTTGGCTTCTGAATCGTTGAGTCTCGCATTTAAAGCCGTAGCGCTAAAAGCCGAAAAAACCACCGTATGCACCGCACCAATACGGGCGCAGGCCAAAAGAGATATTAAAACCTCGGGAACCATAGGCAGATAAATTCCCACTCTGTCCCCCTTTTTCACGCCCAGCGATTTTAATGCGTTAGACAAACGGCAAACCTCGGTAAAAAGCTGGCTGTAGGTAAAGGTTTTTTCTTTTTCCTCAATCGATTCGGACTCCCAAATAAAAGCAATCTTATCTTTAATGTTTTCAAACCCCTGCTGATTGTTTTCAAAAATATTGCTGGTAATATTGGTCTTCCCATTTAAAAACCATTTAAAATAGGGGGCGTTATGCTCAAAAGCTTTATCCCAGGGCTCGAACCAAAAAAGTTCTCGGGCCTTTTCTTCCCAGAATTTAACACGGTCTTTCTTGGCTTCCTCGTAAACCGCGCTGTTATTAACCCAAGCTTTTTGCGAAAATTCTTTTGAGGGATAATATAAATTGTCTCTTTTTTCCATATTTTTTCCTTTTTATTTATTATAGCTTAATTGAAATTAAAAAACTATCATTTAAGATAGCTTTTTAATACTTTAAATTATAACTTCTGCCCGATTAAATCAGCGAATTCGGCCAATCTCCCCGCGTAAGCAAATTCGTTATCGTACCAAGCCACAATTTTTACCAAGTTATCGCTTGCCATGGTTAAGGAAGCATCGACAATTGAAGAAAAAGAATTGCCAATATAGTCCGAAGATACCAGCTGGGCGTCTTCCACCCCCAAAATCCCTTTCATTTCTTTCTGTCCGGAAGCTTTTTTTAGAGCGAAATTAACCTCTTCGGCTGTCGCTTTTTTCTTTATCTGGCAGATCAAATCCAACACCGAAACCGTGGGCGTGGGCACCCTAAAAGCAATGCCGTCTAATTTGCCCTTCATTTCGGGAATAACATTGCCAATGGCTTTGGCGGCACCGGTGGTAGTGGGAATTATGTTTAAAGCCGCGGCCCGGGCCCGCCTTAAATCCTTATGGGGCAAATCCAAAATCCGCTGGTCATTAGTATAGCTGTGAATGGTGCTCATAAAGCCTTTTTCGATGCCAAAGTTATCGTTAAGCACCCTTACTACTGGAGCTAAACAATTAGTAGTGCAAGAGCCCATATCGAAAATATCGGCTTTTTTAATGTTAAAATCCTGCATATTAACCCCGAAAATGTATGAGGGTATCTTATCAGCGTCTTTAGAAGGAGCGGAAATAAGCACCTTCTTGGCGCCCGCTTCTATATGCTTTTTAACTTCATCATATTTGGTGAATTCACCCGTGCATTCTAAAACAATATCAATGCCCAGATTTTTCCAGGGTAATTTTGCTGGATCTTTTTCGGCAAAAATCTTTATTTTCTTGCCATCAACCGCTAACTCGCCCTCTGATCCTTTTATCGTTCTTTTGTAAATCCGGTAAATTGAATCGTATTGGGCCAAGTGCGCCAAAATTTTAGGATCGGACAAATCGTTAATCGCCACAATTTCTAAATCCGGATGATTGTCTAAGATGTTTCTAAAAACTAAACGGCCGATGCGGCCAAATCCGTTGATTGCTATTTTTGCCATATTTTTACAAAAATTATTTATTAATTATCTTATTAAATTATACAAAATCTAGCCCCTTTTACCAGCCGCCGCTAGCGCCGCCGCCGCCCGAGCTCCCGCCGCCAAAACCGCCAAAACCGCCACCATGCCCCGAACTGCCGTGCCCGCCGCCACCCGACAACCACCAGGGCGTTTTTCTTTTTTGCTCTTTGTAAAAACTGTATTTTCTAGAAACCAAATAATCAATCAACAACCAAAGCGGTATCAATATAACTGCGCTGATAAAGCCATAAAGCAGACCCAATAATAAACTAATAACAAAACTCATTAATAAGCCTACAATTCCCCCGCCCCACCAAGATTTGCTTTTGCTTAATACTCCCAGAAAGCGAAGAAAAAATAGGGAAAGCCAGATAATAAAAAAAACGGCTAAAATTACCGCGGGAGCTAATTCGTCAAAAGTTGAAGCACTATCTTGCTGGGGAATTTGGAATTCGCCCTTTATTGAAGACATAATTTTATCCGTGGCCTCGTTTAAACCGCCGTAATAATCGTTATTCCTAAAAGCCGGCTTCATTACCTGATCAATAATCCAAAAGCTCTGGGCGTCGGTTAATGCCCCTTCTAGGCCGTAGCCCACCTCAATGCGCATTTTTCTTTCGTCCTTGGCCACTAATATCAAAATACCGTTGTCTTTGTCTTTTTTTCCTATTCCCCATTCTTCAAAAAGCTTTACGGCAAAATTCTCAATCGTATCGCCCTGCATATTTTGAATCGTGACAACAGAGATCTCATTTGAGGTTTCTTTTTCAAATTGAGACAACTTTTGCTCAAGGTTGTTTTTCTGCTCTGAGTTTAAAAGGTCGGCGTAATCATTAACAAACCCGGTAGGCATACCGGGTGAAAAATAGGCAAAAACAGAATTGAAAACAACTGCCCCTATTAAGATTAGAAGGCTGAAAAAAACTTTTTTCATCAAGGCTAATTTATTAGATCAACTTGCGGAGCTGTCTGAGCGCCCTCTGCCGCTTTAAAATATTGGCGCGCTTTAAATCCGAATATTGGAGCTAAAATATTGCCCGGCACCTGGGCAATCTTGGCGTTGTATGCAGCCACCACATCGTTATAACGCCCCCTTTCAACGGCAATCCTGTTTTCTGTACCCTCTAGCTGAACCATTAAGGTTTGAACCGTATCAATGGATTTTAACTGGGGATAGTTTTCCATAATAACCAACAATCTGCCCAAAGCGCCCTCTACTTCTCCGGCGGCTGTAGCTTTTTCATCAATAGTTTGAGCGCCCGCATATTTGGTGCGCGCCTCGGCTAAAGCCGTAAAAATATTTTGCTCTTGAGCCATCGCGCCCTGCACTGAAGCCACCAAATTGGGAATTAAATCAAATCTTCTTTGAAACTGATTTTCAACTTGCGCCCACTGGTTATCAATGGCCGTGCTTTGCTTTACTAAATTGTTATAAAAACCGACTAAATAACCGACGATAATTATTGCTAAAACAACAATAATTGCCAGCCAGATGATTTTTTTCATAGTTTTGTATTTTAATTAATTATTTATTAATCTTAAGTTTTTTTTCTATTTTTACCTTGTCAAAGCCGGCAATAATTTCTCCGTCAATATCAATAATCGGCACTTCCATTTTACCGGATAACCTCACCAGTTCCTCCCGGGCCTTTTCGTCTTTAGCCACGTTTAAATCTTCAAAATCAAAACCGTGTTCTTTTAAGAACGCCTTTAAAGTATGACAATAGGGACAAACCGGAGTTGAAAAAACTCTGATTTTTGGCATTTTATTGGCAACCGCCCTGAGCCGCAGCCTGATCGCTGCTTAATACCGTTTTGCAGGCTTCGGGCTGGTTGTTGAAAGCCGAACAAATAGCGCTTTTGTAATCCTCTGCAGTTCTTTGGCCTGTGTATTCTACGCCATTAACAAATAGCTGGGGCGAACCCTGTACGCCCAATTGAGTGGTTAATTCTATTTCTTTGTCCAAAAGGGCGCTTTTTTCCGAATTCTCGCACGATTTTATCTTGGCCGTATCAATACCAAGCCCTTTGGCCACGCTTTCCCAGCAAGTATCGGCGTTTTGAGCGGTACAATCTGAATTAATTTTTCCGACAAAAGCCCAGAATTTGTCTTTTTGATACTTGGCCACGCAAAGCTCGCGCACATTCTGATTTAATTCCTGATCGCCATGAAGCGAAACATAGGTACTGTCTTGTTTGGAAACGATATAATGAACAGTTAAATTCATATTGTTACCAAGTAAATCTACCACCGGCTTGGTAATATCTTCGGCTAAATTACCGTAGGGGCAGAAAGACATGACAAAAAGCTGGACTTCTGGCTTGTCATTCTTGGGAATTTCTGTAGTTTGGCCCGTGCCATCATTATTCTGAGGCGTAGCTTCCATATCAATTGATTGGGGAAATAAATACTTCCCGTCTTTTGACATAAAAACGTTCACCTCCTGCTCATTTACCGTAAATTTAATATTATAGACCGATTTTTCATCCACCACGCCCACCAAAGAAGCAGTCATGCCTTCGGGCAGTTCTTTTTCGTTAAGATATTTTATCAGCTTTTCACCGGCTGCTTTTGAAGAAATCTGCCCGGAATTATTTACAAAATACCAAATACCGCCCGCTACCACCAGCGCAGCCACCACAATAATTGCTATTAAATTTATTGAAAATCCTTTTTGGTTTTTTTGCATATTTTTAATTATTTAATTATTAATATTGTAATTATATCAAACTATATTTTTTTTGCAATAGTTAATATGATCTCCATTAAATCAATCTGCTCAATGCCTTTTAATTCCCCTTCTTTGCAACTGGCTTCTGAAAATTTAACCCGGTTATCGTTTTTAATTTCACTGTTATATATTAACAGCGGCACCGATTCCAAACAATGGCTTTTTGACTCCGAACAAGTAGCGTGGTCGGCGGTAACAGCGATTGTTGTATTTTTTAAATCAAGAAACGGCCCAAAACTCTGATCGATTCTCTCAATAAGCTCTTTCTTTTCTTTGAATTTGCCGTCTTCGGCCAAATTATCGGCCGCCTTAATGTGGCAAAAAACAAAATCGTATTCTTTTAGTGCGTTTTTGGCCGCTAAAATTTTACCTGACAGGTTGGTACCGGGTAAACCATTGGCACCCTCAACTTTAATCTCTTCCATGTCCAAGATTCTGGCAATGCCCTTGTACAAGGCGCCACCGGCCACAAAAGCCGCTTTTAATCCGTATTTTTTTGAAAAACTGGTTATATTTTTCGGTGTTCCCGCTCCCCTAACTAAAATGTAATTTGCTGGTAATTGTTTTTGCTTGTTTTTAGGATGATTTTTTAAAATATCGTATGACTTTTCCAAGAATTCGTTTAAAACTTCGGCGGTAAAAACAGCTTCCTGAGAATTGTCCCTGGGCATAATTTTTAAAGGCGCCGCACCTTCTTTTTTGGGGTCTCCGCTACTAATTTTTGATGACAATCCCTTACCCCTCATTATTATTCCGATTCTGTGCGAAACCGCTTTTTTAATTAAAAACTCCACGCCTCTGATTTTAATATTGGAAATAGCCTCTATTAATTCTTCGGTCTCCTCAATTCTTCCGGCTCGCCGATCAAGAATTAGTCCATCCAAGCCCAAAGTAGCAAAATTTCCCCTTAAAGCTACGTCGCCCGCTTTAATGTCCATGCCAATGCCAGCCACCTCAAAAACGCCCCGGCCCGGATTATCATTTTCCGGATCATACCCTAAAAGCGCCAAATGAGCATCTTCAGAGGTTGGTAGTTTATCTTTTTCTATAAAAGGAAAAACCTGGCCCGTTAAGCCAGATTTTGCCATCTTATCCATATTCGGCGTATTAGCAGCTTCCAAAGGCGTTTTATTATCTAAATCTTTTATTCTTTTATCTGCCAATCCGTCAATAACAACCAAGATTATTTTCATAACTATTTTTCCGCCAATTGAATTTTCTCCAAGCCTTCAGCATATAATTTTTCAATTTGCGCCTGGGTTAAGGCTGAAGTGTATAATCTTACTTCATCCATATAACCCATATACGTGTCTCCCATCCTGTAAGCATTACTACTGCCCGCAGAAAAACCTCCCGTGGTGTTAACCGGGGCACCATCTAATTGGCCGTCAATATAGATTCTTAAAACAGATCCGTTGTAGCTGGCCACTAAAAAGTGCCACTTGCCGTCGTTTATCGCCTTGGTTGTATCAACATAATTTGGAGCCACCATTGCCGGAAAGATAAGCCTTGCGATATTTAAATTAGCTGGTTTAATTAATTGAAAGTCGCCAGCAACGCTTAAATTTCCCCTTCTAAAAATAATGCCTTGGCCAGCTCCACTTGGCATGGTGCATTTTATCCAAGCGCTAACAGTTACCTGTGAAAAATTATTAACTATACCACTGGTTACAATAATAAAATCGTCTACACCATCAAAGTATAATGATTTTTTTCCGGCCCCACCGCCAACTTCTTTATACGGCGTATCATCCTTCCACGAGGGGCACCATCCGGTATTATCCGGGGGATTTGGACAATTCCAAGGACCCCATCCAAGAAGAGCGTCCTGTTTGTTTCCTGAAGAATCTTTAGCGTCAAATCCTGTACCTTCGTCAAAATCCCACTTACCCAAACAACTATCTGACAAAGAACGATACAATGTAGCAGCATATTGAACCGTATTGGCAATCGGTCCTTTTTCGCGTACACCCCTTATTGAAACAATAACAATACCGGCCAATAAACCAACCAGGGTAATGATTATTAAAAGTTCGATAATAGTGAAACCTGTTTTAATTTTTTTTTGCATAAATTTATTTTATTTATTTTATTATTTATTAACGAATAAATGATAATTTAATCCTTTAGCATAAAGCTTTTGTATTTCAGCCTGAGAAAAGGAATCTGAGTATAAGTGCATTTCGTCAATCCACCCCTTCCAGCGATCGTTTATTGATGCCCCATAATTTCCGATGCGAGGAAGATTGTTATTGGGCGTAGCAGGTTTTAATATGCCGGCAATCGGTGGAACATAAGTACTGTTTGGATCTAATTTAGCATCCACATACAATTTAAAAGAAGAACCGTCGTAGACCGCAGCTATTAAATGCCATTTGCCATCATTAATATTAGTGGTCCCCTGCAAAAGATAGGTAGTTACTGGCCCCCTAATATCAATTCTTATCACGTCCGTAGATCTTTTTGAAAAAAGAATATCGCCCGGGTCGGCCATTGCGTTACTTGATGATCTTGAAAAAATTGTTCCTGCACTACCAATATAATTTTTATTCCATTTAACCCAAGCAATAATAGTAAACCTATCACAACCTGGCAGGCTTTTATTGCTTACTAAATTATTACTCCCAGAATTAATAAACGATAAAGATTTTCTGCTGGTGCCGCCGCCGCTTTCTCTATAGGCACTTTCGTCTGACCAAGTAATAAAACCAGAATCTATTCCGGCTGAATCAATAATATTGTAACCGTTATTTGATTTGTCGTATATGTCGTTTCCCGAGCCTTCATCCATATCCCAAAGAGCAATAGCGCTATCTGATAAAGATCTGTACAGGGTAGAACCGTAAGACGCGATATTGGCCAATTTGCCCTGGTCAATGCTGCTTTTAATACCGATAACTAAAACAGCGGCAAGCAAACCCAATAAAACTATAACTACGAGCAATTCCAGTATGGTAAACGCGTTCTTTTTTAAGGGTTTAAACATATTTTAAATTCTTAATAACCGGTTATATTTTGCCAACCTTTCTCCTCGGCAGGGCGCGCCCGATTTAATAAAATCGGCACCCACCCCCACTGAAAAATCGGCAATAAAATCGTCGCAGGTGTCGCCCGACCTATGCGATACGATTGTTTTCCAATGATATCTTTTGGCTAAATTCGCTGCTTCAATGGCCTCGCTTACAGTTCCAATCTGGTTTATTTTAACAATGGCGCTATTACACAGCTTTTCCTTTTTTGCCATTTTTATCCTTTCGGGATTGGTGGCCAACAAATCATCGCCAATTACCATAATTCGAGCGGTAAAATTCTTCCAGCCTTTTATGTCGTCTTCGGCAAACCCGTCCTCTATGCCTATTATAGGATATTTTTTAATTAAGTTTAAGTAGTATGTGGCCAGGTTATGGCTGTTTAAAAAGCCTGTTCTTAGCTTGTAGTTGTTTTTATCAAAAAACCCGCTAGAAGCCACGTCAATAATTATTTTTACCTTACTCGAATAGCTTAAATTCTTAGCCGCTTCCATTATTAAATCTAAAGCCTGTTCGGGTTCTTTTAAGGGCGGAGCAAATCCCCCCTCGTCTCCCACGTTAACCGCCAAGTTACCATATTTTTCTTTAATTATTTTTTTAAGCTCGTGGTAAATTTCAGAGGCAACCTGCAAGGACTTTTTAAAGTTTTTGTCTTGAGGCACAATCATAAACTCCTGAAAATCCAGATCGCTGCCTGCGTGCTGACCGCCGTTAATCACATTAAAAGCTGGCTGGGGCAGTTTTTTGCGATTATTCTTGGCTAACTTTCCAATATACCGATAAAGCGGCAGATTTGAAGCTTGGGCGCCGGCCCGACACAAAGCCATAGATACGGCTAAAATCGCATTAGCCCCGAGTTTTGATTTGTTAGAAGTACCGTCCAATTTTACCATTAAATCGTCAATCTCTTTTTGCTTTTTCACTTCCAAGCCTAAAACCTTGGGCGCAATTATGCGGTTAATATTATTCACCGCTTTTAACACGCCCTTTCCGTAATATCTTTTACCGCCATCTCTTAACTCCAATGCCTCGTATTTTCCCCTTGAAGCGCCCGAAGGCACAGAAGCCAAAAAAATACCTTGTGAGGTTTCCAGCTCTACTTCAACCGTCGGATTACCACGAGAATCCAAAATTTCTCTCGCCTCGATTGATTTAATAACAATTTTTTCCATTAATGTATTTTACCTCAAACCAATGAAACTACCAAAGCGTTTATCCCCCTTTGCTGTGGATAATTTTTCACTAGCCCTCAAAGAAAAAAATCTTTGACTTTGACAAAAAGTGCAGATTTTACAATCCTCAATATTCTCCTTTTTTACTCCCAGCTTTATTAATTTATCAATGGTTATCTCTGTTAAATCAAAATATAATTTATCGTCTCTTTTCTCAATGTATTTTTTATAATAAGGTTTTTTGGCATATTTTTGCGATTCGCCCCTTAAATAATAACAGCAACTTCTAATATGCGGCCCGATAGCTACAATTAAATCTCTGGGATTTTTAAACTTACTTATTCCATGCTCAATAATCCCCTTTGCAATTCCTAAAAATCCTGCGTGCAAAGCCCCGACTTTTTTTTCTTTTTTTGAATAAATTAATAAGGGTACGCAATCGGCCGTTTTTACCATTAAAATCTGCTCTGGATTTTTACCCACCAACCCGTCGCACTGAAGTTTAATAAAACCCCCAACTCCAACCGGACAATTAAAAATATTGGCACCGTGAACCTGCTCGGCCAGCACTAAATTCTCTATTGAAGCTTTTTTAAAACCAGCCCTTCTGACTGCTTTTAAAATATTGCCGACTGCTTCAAAATCAGAAAAAATATCCATTGAGCCGTCTCGCTTTTCACTAACGCCGTGTATAATGTTCTTTTGTTTTTTTAAAATATTAAAAAAGAGCATTCCTTTTTAACGCTAAAAACCTTGGGCTGATTTATCTCCGAACCAGAGTATAGGCGCTATTCTTGTAAAAAAGGGTGAAGTCGCGGCTATCGTCATCTTCAAAATAAACCGCGCCCTTTTGCCTGGCCTGGTCGAAGAAAACCTTGGCCTCTTTATCGTCCAGCTCGTCTCTTAAATAGCGAATCCCCTCTCTGGCATTTTCTTCAAAGCTCACTTTCCAGCTATGAACGGTTGTTGTTTGGGGCATAAATTAATTTGTATTATGTTATTATATCACCAAAAAAACAATCAATCTAATAAAAAAAGCCGCTCCCCTTTGAAGCGGTTTTATTAATTATTAGATTTATTTAATAAATAAGGATAAAGCTGCTGATAATAATCGCTGTCGATTGTAAAGCCCCAATTTTGAAGTTTATCTTTCAAATCCAAGCCGGCAGCTGCGCTAAAGGCGGCAGAAAAATAAGTTTCAATTTTATTATCGTTAAAATTATAAAGTTTTTGGTCGTCGAATAACCGTAAAAACCTTCTAATCATATTATGGTTATATAAATTTGTACTGCTGGCATATTCGTAGGCGTACTGCTGAAAAAAACTACAAAAAACTGCCACTCCATCAAACTTACCATTATTATCAAAAACACCTTTTATTTGCTTGTTATTTATCATGTTCTCAAAATCTTGTAACGTGCCCTGGGAATAAGGAATGTCACCTTCTAGAAATTTTTTGTAGTATTGCCATTCAAAATTGTTCTTAGAAAAACCGTATTTTTCCGGGCTTGTATAAAAATCTTTGGCATAGTAAATAACCGGCAAAGAAGCTACGCATTCGCCAAAACCAGCTGCGCCGATTTTAGAATTATTAGCGGTTGTTAATTGCTCCATGCCTAAAGAATAGCTAAAATTATGGCCCACTTCATGAACCACAACATTATATTGCGGCTCTCCATTTGAGCACTCCATATAACAGCAGGGGGCGGTTTCTAAAGGATTCATATTACCACCGCAATGTTCTGGTAAGTCCAATAAAGCCAATACTTGCGTGTTGCCATTAAATGGTCTAAATCCCCTATAAAGTTCCGCCATTACATCATAAGCTTTATTAATATTTCTTAAATAATTAGGATATCCAGTCATTAGCTGGTTAAACGAATATGAACTATTTAAAGGTTTAAAATCCTTTGGCCAAACAGCAACCACATTGTCATTTTGTGAATTTTTATAAAAATCACCTGTGGCTAAAAAAAGCTTGTTAGAAGAAATATTGCATTTGTTATAATTTGCTACCACAAAAACATACCCCTCGCTAAGATAGCGTGCCTGTCCTTGAAAATTAACAGAAATTATCTGAGAGGCTTGCTCTTTATTAATCCTCCAAGTAACCGGATGATCGACCAAATAAGTAACATCGTCATTACTTAAAAAGGTTTTAGTCCCGCCCACTACTTTATAAGCTTTTAGTTGAACCGGATTTGTTTTATTAGGAATATTAGCTAATAAAAAATTATTATCATTGACAACTATATTGTCCGACTCTAAAACTACTTTAATATTTTCGCAGCTCTCTGTTGTGCTTTTAGGGGGTGGTTGATTATCTCCATCTTTATTATCATTATTAGTAATAACTTTAATAAAAATAAAAATTAGAGCGATCAATAAAAAAACTAAAACTATTAAAATTAATCGTTTGTCCATTAGATTATTTTATCACCTCCGGAATAGCGTCGATCAAATCGGTGGCGATTAGCGACTCGCCAAACTTCTTAAAGGCAACTTCACCGGCTAGACCATTAATGTAGGCGCCCGCTTCAGCAGCGGTAAAAGGGTGCACGCCCCGGGCCATTAAAGCTCCGCAAATGCCTGCCAAAGTGTCGCCCGTACCGGCTATGGTCATTTTGGGCGTACCGGTGTGGTTTAAAGCCACCACCTTGCCGTCGGAAATTATAATATCCACGTTGCCCTTTAATAAAATCGTGGTTTTTAAGCGCTGGGATTCCTCCTGCACGATTTCAAGCTTTTCCTCGTCAGAAAGCTTGTAGATCTCCCGGCCGGTTAGCAGAAAGAATTCGTAAGTGTGTGGAGTTACCAAAAAAGGCTTATTGGCCAGGATTTCCGGATTCTTTCCGATCGCATGCATGGCATCAGCGTCAATTACCACAGGCAAAGAAACTTCGGACAAGAATTCTAAAATCGCTTCCTGGGTTTCTTCAGAACGGCCAATGCCCCCGCCAATTACCACGGCCGCCTTGCCCTGAGATACGGTTTTAGCGCTCTCGGCCATGGATAATAAAGTGGACACGTGCTCTTTTTTTAACCAATCCCCTTTTAAGGGATAAGCGGCGAGATTGGGCGAAAAAGAAGCAATAATGTCAGCGGCCCTTTTGGGCGCGATAACTCTAACCGCATCCACGCCCGCGCGAAAAGCCGCCATAGCCGACAAAGCCGGCGCGCCCGAATAAAATTCTGAACCGCCGATCACTAACAACAATCCGAAGTCGTACTTTTTGGCATCTAAGGGCCTCTTGTAATAAACGCTTTTTAGAATCTCCTTGGTAATTTTAAACATAATTAATTTTAATTTATTTAATAATATTCAATTGTTTAAAAGCCTGCTCGTATTCGTTCAAAACGCGCTCGGCTTCCTCAATGTTAATTTCAAAATCCCGCTCATGCTCAATTTTCAAGCGAATCTGGTGCGCCTTTTTCAATTCTTCAATATTGGCAAAAGTTTCAAAGGTCAGCCAGTCCAAGCGCTCCTCGTAGTTTCTTTTCTGGTGCAGCGTTACCAAGCGCTCTAATAATTTATCCATTTGCTTGTCGGCCATCACAATCGCCTTTTCAAAGTTAACTAAGGATTTCTTTTCAACTAACTTCTTAATTTTCTTCCAGGCCCGGGCCGTGCGAGAGGCGCCGTAAATCCTTCTGGTAAAAAACTCTGTCCAGGGGTAAAGCGCCACTAGCTTTAGCCATTTGGTATCCATTAAAAAGAATATCCAAAAAGCCACCACAAAAATACTGAAAAAGATAAAAACAATCTTTATAGGCAATAAAGTTAATTGCAGGCTGGGCGATATTATTTTATTTACCAATTCTTGTAAGATATCCGCCATATTGTTTTAATTATTCTGTTTGCGAGCTTTCTTCTTCTAGTTGCTCCTGGCTTTGCTCAAAAGGGGTTTCTGCTAATTCGGGCGGCTCTTCGCCCTTTCTCGACCTAATCGGCCCGGAAGGCTCTGAAGAGGGCTCATATAATTTTGGTCCGTCGTCTTTTTCATCTTCTTCAGTAGGCAGCTCCACGGGCGCTTCGCCAGTACGAGCGTTAATCCTGGGCAAGAAAGTGCCCACGGCCCTAACAGTTACGGGCGGATGGAAAATCGTAGCCAGCTCTTCGTTGTTTAAAATAAAAGTGCCGCCCTTTCTAGGATACAAAGGTATTTCCCTCATCATGTAGCGCCAAAAAATATTGCGCTGGCGCATATAAAGGCGGCGCCCCACCATAAAGTGGTAAATCCGGGTTTTGGTTTTACTCCACTTATTAAACCCGTTCATGTCGCGAGTCGCAAAGCTGTTAAAATAGTTTTCCGCCAAAGAGCGCCGACCCGCTTTAAAAATATCGGGCCTACCAAAATACAGCACCCGAATATTGGTTTCGTAAGCCGGCTTTGATATTTTTTCCTCAATCGCCTTTACCACGTCCCGCTCTCTCGGGGTTAATTTCATTTCGGGCGGAATAAAGCCTTTTTCGCCCGGCTTTGAAGATTTGGATTCCTGCTGGGCCCGAAACACCAATTTATTCACCAACTTTTTTCCCACCTTCATGTAATCATGGTCTTTTGAGCTTACCGGCGTAATCCTTAGCTGCACCCAAAGCTGCTCCTTTGTATGGTGTAACATCGACATGCCTTCTAATAAAGTAGCAATCGGATCGATTCTCTTTTTTTCTTCGCGAATCATTTCCGGACGCTCTTCAAAAAACATTTTGTAAGTTTTAATCGGATAAATGTCCGGCCTCATCAGTTTTTCATCCAAACCGTAAAGGTTCCAATCAGAATTGGGCACATTATGAGAAATGTACCGGGTGTAATCGTCTTTGGCTCGGTTAATTTCAATGGCCGGATAAGGCCCGAAAAAAGCGGCCTTTACCGAATCCTCGTGCTCTTTTAAAATTCTTAAGAAAATATGCGGCCGATCGCCAATGCTGATTATCTCAATACAAAAATGGTAAAGTTTCCGGCCCCAAATCCATTTTTTCCGAAAATGCTTAATACCTTCAATACTACTGTAAACACCCCATAAGCCAGATAAGGCCTGCTCCATGGCCGATACCGGCTCAATAGTTTCAGCCATCGGTATTACTTCCAATAAAACATATTCCAAATCTCGCTCCCATAATTCCTGGCGCCACCAGAGCCAGGCAAAAAGAAAGGGGCGCCAAAGCAAAATCGGGGGCAATACCCACCACCAGGTTTTTATTATTTCCCACAGAGAAACCAAGATAAAATTAATTGGTTCGAGCATTAAAATTTAAGAAATGCTTTCTTTAATTTAACTTATCACACCCCAAATAAAAAACAATGTGGATAAATGAAAAGAGCCCCGATGCTTTTGCAAAGAGGCCCTTTTTTTGAGAGAAGAGGCTGAAAATTGTGTTAAAGGTTTTCTACGTTGTAGATTACAGCTTTCTTTTCTTTTTCTTTGCCGATTTCTCCGCCGGCATAGACAATGTCGTTGTGGCAGAAGAATTCAAGGTTCTGCTCAAACTTTGCCACCAGCTGCCACTCGCCGTCTGCGAGCTTTAAAACCTGGGTTGACCAGTCAACATGGCTGGCGCCGAAAGCATAGAGCTGGTTCTTATGGGTAAAGAACCCGTCAATGCCGCCGTTGCCCTGGTACACTCGTTTTACCTGGCCGCCTTCAACTTTGTAAATACAGCCGTTGGAAAAACTGGTGGGATACATCATACCGCTGTCGGTAGAGGCCACGTAAAGAGCTCCTTGGTGCTCAAATATGCCCCTGCCCTGACCAACATAACCCAGACGCTCAAACTTCTGGCCGTTGTAACAGTAAATGTACCTTACGCTGCTGTCCATCATTACAACATAAACCTTGTCGTCAGAAGCAGCCACCATAGCGGTAACATACTTTTCCGGATCGTTGGGCAGGTATTCCCATTTGCCGTCTTTGTTAAGCCGGTAAATGTGGGTGCCGCAGCAACCGCCGCCGCCCACCAGCAGCTCATCGCCAAGGCGGGCAAATCCGTAGATATTGCCGTTCAGATCGGTTTTGCAATCGTGTTTGCCGTCGGGGTGCTGGCCGTCAATAGCAACAATCTGCTCAAAGCTGCCGTTGAGATTCAACCGCCAGGTTGCACCAGAACAACAGGAGCCGTCGCCCAAAAGAAGCGAATTTTTATCCGGAACCATCACGTTCACTCCCTGTTTGAGCTTTAACCCGGTTTTTTCCCAGTGGCCGTTATTCTTGGCGAATATTAAGCCATCGTACCGGCCCGCAAAGATCACTCCGTTTACCGACGCAAACTTTACAAAAGCGTTTCCGTACTCCATGGTGTCGGGCGTGACAAACTCTTCTTTTAAAACCGGCTTGGCAACAGGCTCGGGCTCTTTGGGCAGTGTGGCCAGAATATCTTTTACAATCCGGCCCAGGGTTTTCTTACCTCCGCATTCGCAATTGATATACGGGCATCCGCCGGATTTGGCAAAAGCTCTTTTCCTTTCGCCTTCGCAGTTGCAACCCACCAAAGTGATTTTTGATCTGTCTTTGATGTGGGCCGAAGCCGTCTTGAGCATGGCCATGAAAGCCTTTAAGCGGGGGTCGTTTTCGCTTTCGTAGTCGCCAATGTAGATATAGGCGTCTTCGATGCGCTTGCACAAACCCCAGGTCTGGAAATACACGCCAAAACCCTCGTTTTCATCAACAGGCTTTTCAAAATCTGCCTTGTTGATTTTCATAATAACAACTCTGCCGTTTCCGTGGCTGCCGGGCTTAAAACCCTCTACTTCGTTGTAGCTCATAACTAATGTTGTTTTGTCATTCATTTCTCTTCCTCCTCTCGTGTTTTGTTTTTTAAAAATTTAAATGTGCTTGCCTCTCCTCAGAATCCATTTCAAAAATGAAACGGACTCAATGGGAGGGGCAATCTTTATTTTAAAATATAAAGATTGCCCTCTTTGAGGTTTTCACCTCCTTTCTTTTAAGAGTTAGCTATGTCAGTAACTGTTAATAGCAGTTGGTAATCAGCTCCATCTGCTCAATCGGGGCATCGCTGAGAATGAACTCGGCGCAGGTGCTGAAGCGGTTGTCGATCTCGCCGTTTTTCTTGAGTTTCTGAACTACTACTTTCAAGAGCGGCATAAAAGGCACCACTTCTTCAGGCTTTAAACAGCCATCGCAGATAGCATGCCCGAGCTCGTGCTTGGTAACGCCGACTGCCTGGCCGTAAACTCCCCAGCGGCCATAACTGTTGCAGCCGTCTTTGCCCAGCTCGCTGATTTCCTGGAGTTCTTGGAGCCGGTGGTCGTGCGATTTGTTGCTCTGCTCGTCTTCTTTCTTTTCTTTGGCCGCCATTTTGAATATCTCCATGGGACCGCCGATGATCACTTTCTGCTCGGCCAGGGCTTTGGCAAAAATCTCGGGAAAAACATCGAACCTGGTTTTCCCGCTGTCCCGATCAACCCTTTTGTTGGGTTTCTGGATGCAGGTTACGCCCAGCAGCTTCATGTATTCGCTGTCTTCCCAGCCGCCAGTCCACCGGATAATAGGCATTTGTGCAAAGGCATGGCGCACCGCGCAGCAAAAAAGCGTGCTCTCGGTGTTCTCGCCAAAATCCTTGTCCACCAGCAGAATCCCGGCTTTCTCCAGTTTCTCTTTTACCTCCGGATTCAGTTCTGCTGCAGTCATGGTTTTTGACGGGTTCTGAACAAGATAGGTATCAACTTCATACCCGGCCTGCTCCAGAATTCTCTTGCCCTCGCTTAACCAGATCGCCCCATCGTCTACAATCAATACTTTACCTTTCTTCATAACTAACTCCTCCTTCCTTGTTTTGGGTTTAATGTGCTATTGCTCTTTACCGAACTTGCTTCTGAAACGAAGTAAGCTCGGAGAGAGGGGCAATCTTTTTAAATAAAGATTGCCCTTTAAGAGAAGAAGCTTTTTATTACTTTGGAGATTTAATTGTGTATATTACCATTTCTTCACAGAACTGGTTCCCGGGAGACATTAAAAGTTCTTTTTCTGCATTGGGCCAGCGTTTTTCGATCTCTGATACTATTTCAGATTTCGATCTCCAGACTTCAAAAACTGCTGTTCTCGGACACCAATCGGGATGGCCACTGTGTGATTTCTCCGGTTTTTCAATCCAAAGCCTCAAGCTGAATTTATCTGCACCTTGCCTATATCCGCTCCTGATGGGCTGATGAATTGTCAGATATAATTCCTTAACAACCGGAGCCAACTCCTCAGCATAAACACACAGATGATAAGGCGAGGCTTCGCTCCTGAAAAAATATTCAAAGGCGTTGTTCCCCCGCATTGAAAGCAAATACAATAATGCTTCAAGCTTATTACTTATCAATCTTGTCATATAAATTCCTCCTCTCGTTTTTTAATTTAAAAATGTGCTGTTTGCCTCTCCTCAGAATCCATTTCAAAAATGAAACGGACTCGGAGAGAGGGGCAATCTTTATTTCAAAAGATTGCCCTTTATTGCTTGGAAGGATGTTAGAAAATCAGGTCTTTGCCTTCTGCGGTTTTTACTCTGATTTTCCCTTTTTCAATAACCAGGTTGGTTAGGCTGCAATCGCGGCCTTGGGTACCGGTCAACTTGCTGACTGTCCGGGGACGGATATAGGCGTGATCCTCAAAAAGCTGAACTGGCTTTCCTCCTTCTTCTATCTTCCAGACAGAATAACGGAACTGATCGCCCAGCCAGCCTTCGCCCTGCTCGCTTAAACGGTCGGTATCAATCTGTTCAAAAAGAATGAAAGCTCCCATCTTGCCGTTGATTTTGCACTCAGTAATCCGAGTCGGCTTAAAAAGCGGGTGGTTGTGCTGGCGATTATCAATTACTGCTGCCATCGCCTCGTCAAACTCTTTTTCAAACTGACTCGTCTCACCGCCCTGCCATTCGATCCGGAATTCGTGTTCGGCCGTCCATCCTTGTCTGGCATTCCAGCATTTTGATCTTATGGTAACGAAATTTGAACCCGCTGAAATAAGTTCCGCTTCTGCTTCAAAACCGATGTAATAGAACTTGGCGCCACAGGGATGCTGCAGTTTGGTTCTAAAGCTTGGCGAAGAACCTATGCCAAAGCCCTTTACCCAAAAAATCATCTGGTACTCGTCGCTCAGTGCATCGTAATCCCGGTCTGAATGCTGGGCAACAAACATTTTAACGGTCTCTTCTTTAAAAGAGAAAACTTTTTCTCCGTCCCGGATGCTCCATTTGTGGCCAAGACCTTTTTCGATGTAGCTTTTGGCCGCTTGCGGATCTTCCAGAACCTGCTTTAACAGTTCAATCCTCTTTTGGGTCTTCTCGTAATTATTGAGGTTAAAATTCTCAAGCTGCTGCCCTTTTTTCACAAAAGAAAAAATCTTGATGTTGCCGGCCCCGGTTCTTACTCCGTAGGTCACTTTTTCTACCGATTCTTCCAGGATCGCCGGAGCGCCAAAAGACAAATCCCAGTTATCAATATCGCTGGCATAAGCGCCGCGATAGCAAAGCATGCCGGTAGAATCAACCTGCTTCCAGCTTTCACCGGTTCTTTTCTCAAGAATCAGCTCGTTGGAATAGGCAATTCCGTGGCCGCTAACTGGATTGCTTTTCTGGTTAATCTTCACCTGGAAAAATTTGCCGTTTGGATTGTGATCCTTCCCCATGCCCAGATACTTTTGGACCAAAGGCGGAATCACGGGCAAATTTTCCTTTTGCATTAGTTGTTCAATTCCTTGAATCTTAATGGTGGTATTCATTTCTTCTCTTCCTCCTTCCAATATTAATTTGGTTTAATGTGCTGCTCTTTACCAAGCCTATTTCTGAAATGAAACAAGCTTGGAGAGAGGGAGAATCTTCCTGAATTAAATTTCAAGAAGATTCCCCTTTCTATTAACCTTATTTCCCGGTAATTCTTTCCAGTACGGCTTTCCAGTCCTTCACGCTTTCCTGTTCACCGTCAATGCTGGTCATCGGACAGTGAAAAAAGCGTACTTTGGCCTTTTCGATTTTGAAATCAAAGCGGCCGTAGTGGTCAAAAGCTGCAGCCATGTAATCATCGTGATGGCCCAAATCAGTAGCTACTGCAACGAATTTGGCACCGTTTCTGGCAGCTTCTAAAACCAGCAGCAGGCCGTAGGGAACCACCTTGCCCAGCTCAAATGCCGTTTGCCCTAATGTCTTTGGAGACATGGGCATGTATAAATCTGTCAGCACGACATCGAACTTGTTGCCGGCCATAATTTCCATCGCTTCCTCGTATCCTTTAGCAATGGTCAACTTGTGCCCGGCTAAAAGTTTGGCAGCAGATTTGCGGTGGCGCAGCGTGTCTTCAACCACCAGAATGCTTTTGGCATCAGGCAGCAGCTCAACTTCCACGTCTTCAACCGCTTCGGCTTTTACTTTTTCCTCGATTTCGCAAATATATACTATCACGTCTTTTACGAATTCGGAGAAAAAAATGTACCGAACATTGGCCGGCGCCTTTGCGTTTTCTGTTTCTGTTTCTTTTGGCCCGAGGGTCATTACCGCATAAAACTTTTCCGGGTCGTAGCCGCTGCCAATCTGCACTTTTTCAGTAGCAATAATCAAGTGCGCCTTTTGAGCGCTCTCAACCATTTCCACCCTTTCAAGCAGAGTAGTCAGCACCTTCTCAATAGCTGCTTTTAAAGTCTTTCCTCTGTCCTCGCCAACATTCACAAATATTTTTACTTTCATACAATCACTCCTTTCCCTATTTAAGGTTAATATATTTAATGTGCTCTTTACCAAATTCATTAAAAATTAATGAACTTGGAGAGAGGGGCAATCCTTAAAATAATTGGATTGCCCTTTCTTTTGAAGGTTATATAATTTGAAATGTTTTTCCGTGCTGGCGGGCTGTTAAAACGAAATCGTGCGGAAGTCTGCCGATGTCATTCAAAAGAGAAATCGTGTATTTCCAGGTATCGGAATTCTTACCTCGGTAGTACGTGGCGATCTCCCAGAAGCTGATCGGCGCTTCGTTAGAATAATGCTGCCTTACTGCCGGGTCTGGTATCCTAACCCTGCCTTCTGAAACCACTGCCACTGTAATTCCCCTTTTCTGGCATTCCCGGCAAATTGTTTCTCCGGCTTTTTCGTCTAACGGGCCATTAGCATATCGAGGTATTTCCATATCAGTTAAAACATACAGGAAATCCTCTTTGTCCATTTTCTCCAAAGCCGAAACCATGTCTTTTGAAAAATCCGCTTCCATTCCCTTTTCTTCTGCGCCTATCATCGCCTCTAGAATACTGTCTTCGTTGCTGTCTATAACCAATACTTTGGGCATTCAAATCACCTCCTTTCTTGTTATATATTTAGCTTAAAATGTACTGCATTCCTATACTTATATTATACATAAAATACCCATTTTGTCAAGTTAAAGCAGAACAAAAACACCCTCTAAAAAGGGTGCTTAATTTAAGCCTGTTTTCAATTAAATTCTCTCTCCCCTATTTTTTAATTAATTTGGAGATGTTCTCCCCGTATTTTTGGTGCTTTAAAGACAAATAAGTGTTGGATTCCAGCCAGCTGGCCTTGCTTCCACATTCTAACCATTTGCCCTCGAACTCGCAGCCGTATAAAACCTTCCCGTCGCTAATCATTTTATCAAAAACCTCGGCCAGCAATATTTCTTTTTTGGGTCCAGGCTTGGCCTTTTTTAAATATTCAAAAACCTCGGGGGTTAACACGTATTTTCCCACCACCGCCAAATTAGAAGGCGCCTGCCCGAGCTCGGGTTTCTCCACTATTTTTTTTATTTTATAAAGCCGGTCGGCAATTTTCTCCACCTCCACCACGCCATAAGAAGACAACTTTTCCTTGGGCAGTTTGTAAAGCGCCAGCACGGGCTTTTGGCAGGTTTTAAAAACATTCATTAATTGCAAGATGGCCGGTTCGGAAGACTCCACTACGTCGTCGGCCCAAAGCACGGCTGCGCTTTCTTCTTTGTTTAATTTTTCAGCTGCCTGAAGCAGGGCGTGGCCGTCGCCCAAGGGCTTTTTCTGGAAAACATAAGAAAAGGATATTTTTTTGCAAATCTCATCGAGCTCTTCCAGCTCTGAAATTAAATTAACCCGCTTTCTCTCTTTTAAAATCTTTTCTATTTTAGGGCACTTTTTAAAGTAATCCAAAACCAGCTTTTTATCTGGCGAAATCACAAAAATTATCTCTTCAATGCCAGAATTCTTCACCTCTTCCACAATGTATTGAATCACAGGCTTTTCCACCAAAGGCCACAGCTCTTTGGGCACCACTTTGGATAAGGGCAAAAAACGGGTACCCAGACCCGCTACCGGTATAATGGCTTTTTTGATTTCCTGATTTTTATTGGTCATTATTCAAGGGCGGGTTTTCCGGCCGAGACCTTCTTAAAAAAGGCGGGGTCTGCCAAAAGCGCTCTTTTTCCAGAATTTCCTTTTCTGCTTCCTCGCTTTCTTTTTTTACCTGAAGCGCGTTTTTCCTTACTTTTACCTCCACGGTTGAAGGCAAGGAGTAGTCTTGATTTAAGCTTTCGCTTTTTAAAACGTTTTCTTGTATTGCTTTTGGTTGAGTTTTAGTTTTTACTTTCTTTCTTTTCGGTTTTGCCGGATTTTTTTCTTTTTCCTGTTTCTTCACCACTTTTTTCTTTTTTTTCTTTAATTTCGGCTTTTCCGATTCAATCTCCAAATCAGTGGGAAAAACTTTGGCCGCGCAACCGGTGGCCAGCAAGGTTATTTTTATCTTATCCTGGAATTGCTTGTCTTGAGAAACGCCAAAGATAATCCGGGCCTCGCTGTTGGCCATTTCTGAAATGCTCTTTGAAATCTGGGAAACCTCTAAAAGCGAGATTTCTTTCTCGCCCTTAATGTTAAACAGCACGCCCTTGGCGCCCTTTATTGTATAGGGATACAAAGGAGAAGCCAAAACCTTTTTTAGCGCCTCGCCCGCGTGATTAGCGCCATGCACCTCTACGGTATTCAAATAAGTAAGCCGGCCCTGGCCCTGCAGCACAGTATTCAAATCGGCAAAATCGATATTAATTAAACCGGGCTGATAAATTGTTTCAATTAAGCCTTCCAAGCTATCAGACAAGTTTTTATAAATGGCTGAAAACGCCTCCCTTAGGGGCGTATCCTTTTCAATAATCTGGAAAATACGCTCGTTGGGCAAAATAGTAATAGTGTTTAAATACGGCTTTACCCTTTGCAGGCTTTCTCTGGCAATCTCCATTTTCCGCTCGCCCTCAAACTTAAAGGGCAAGGTAAAAATACCCAAAGTTAAAAGGCCCAGGCTTTTGGCGGCTTTGGCAAAAACCGGCACCGCGCCCGAACCGGCGCCGCCCCCCAAAGTGGCCACGAATATGCATAAATCCTGGCCCTGAAGCATTTTTTTTATCTTTTCAATTTCCGCATCGGCCGCTTCTTTGGCTATTTCAGTATTCATGCCCGTACCCAGATTGTGCGTAAACTGCTGGCCGAATTGAAATTTCCCAATGTTGCGATTAGCGTTTTTTAAAGCCTGCAAGTCGGTATTGGCCACTACAAAGGTGGCTTTTTTAACCTTAGAAGAAATCTCTGAAAGAATATTGCCCGCACCACCGCCAATGCCAATCACCCGCACCTTAGTTTTTTTAATAGTATCTGCTTCGCTTGTTGGCGGCAATACCTTTTCTTTTAAAGCCGAAGCTTTTGGCAAAACCTGTTTGGCTTTTACCACTTTCTTTATCGTTACCTTCTTTAGCTTCTTTCCTTTTACTTTCTTCTGGCTTTTTTTATTTTTAACCTTTTTGTTTTTCTTTGGCATAAATCAAAATATAATGCTTTATTAAAAGTTATAATTTTAATCGGTTTTTGTCAAACAAAAAAGCCGGTTTTTTATCACCGGCTTTTAAAGTATTGGCTGTATACAATTTACTCAAAACGCACCGGGATGCGAAACTGATCGTCGTTTTCGGGCAGTCCTGAAGGATTGTCTTTCCTTAAAATTAAATTTCCTTTTTTTGTTTCAGGTTTTTGAAATTCAAGCTTTAATTCAAAGGGTACGAAATTTTCAGTCATCCAATCGCTTTTTGCCTGAGCAATGCCCGTGGCGATAACCTTGCCGTTTTCATCTAATAATTCAACGGGAAAAGAAGCTTCAAAAAACCAAGTGCCCCGCGCCTCGCCCTTTATCTCCAAAGGGCTAACAACCACAGCGGTCGGCCGAGGAAAATCCACAATTACCAAATCCATTTTATTTAATTCGTCGCCAATATCTTGGGTAAAGCATTTTTTATTGTTTGGCGTGCAGCAGGTTCCCGGATAAATTGACGGCACCGGAAAACCCAAAGCCACACAATCCTCATAACTGTTTATATTTTCGTATTTGGGCCTATTTTTTAGCCAATTCCAGTAAAAACAACCGGCTATTGCAACTATGATTATAATTATTAACAAAGCGATTATGATTTTTTTCATATTTTATTTTTTTTAACTTTTTTAATTATTAAAATTACTATCCCTAGTACAATTAAAACAATAAGTAATAATAAAATCAAGACATGGGGTCCAAACTTGCTTTTCCAGAAAAATTCCAGCGGCGAAACATTGAAAAAATTAATTTTCAGCTGGGGCAGAATAACTAATGTTTTTAAAATTACTCCTAGTGGAAACTCTTCTTTCTTGCCGATCGCCAAAACATATTTGCCTTGTAGATTATTGCCAACAACTTCAATTTCATAGTGGCCAGGCATTAAATTAGTTTCGTATTCAGAGCCCATATAGTAATCGTCGCCACCGTATTCCTCAAAATATTCTTTCCAAATGATCCCCTGGCCGTCTAAAAAATATATTAGAGATCTTTGGTTGTTCTCGGTTTTATACAGGGTGGCCGAATAGCGGCCCTCGGGATTAGTGCTTTTGGGCACCAATAAATTTAAATAAAGCAAAAATTCCTTTGGCGAATCAATAATATAGGTTTTTTTCTGCCCCCTTAATTCATCATAATAGGCCTTGGAAACTTCGGGGTTTAAAACCTGAATCGTATCCCCCTTTACAATTTGAGGCTGGTGCGCCAAAACGCTTCCGCCAAACAAACAAAAGAATAATGCTAAAACAACTATTAGTCTTCTCATGTTACTTATTATAAGATAATCCAAAAAATATATAAACTACAGCTGCCCTTTTTTAATCTTTTCCCTGATTCTTTCTACAAAAGTATTGAAATAGTATAAATTATGGAAAGTTAAAAGTTTTAAAGCGGTAATTTCCTTGGCCCTTAATAAATGGCAGATATAGTTTCTTTTATAATTCTGGCAAACAAAACAGTCACAATTTGCATCCAGTGGTTTTTTGTCCTCCAAAAAAACGCTTTTATTCATATCTAACCGGCCCAAAGAAGTAAAAGCGCTTCCGTGCCTGGCATAATGCGTGGGCACAATACAGTCGAATAAATCAATCCCCTGCTTAATAATTTCTTCAATATCTTCCAAGTAGCCAATGCCCAGCAAATGCCGAGGCTTTCTCTCATCCAGCTCTGGCATTACCCAATTTAAAATCTGCTTCATCATTTTTTTATCCTTGCCGAATTCTCCGCCAATGCCATAGCCGGGAAAATCAAGCGAATTAATAAACTTGGCGCTGGCCAATCTTAAATCTTTGAATTTGGAACCCTGAATAATGCCAAAGAGCGCCTGTTTTGACTTTAACTCTTTCTGGCAGGCCCTGGCCCAAGCATGAGTTTTTTCCAAAGATTTTTTAATATATTCGCGGCTGGCTAAAGGCGGCGGGCATTCGTCAAAGGTAAAAATAATATCAGCACCCAATTTTTCCTGTATTCTTATCGATTCTTTCGGCCCCAAAAACAATTTTTGGCCGTTATGGGGAGATGAAAAATATACTCCATCATTGGTAATCTTTAAATTCTTGGGCTGGGCAGCTTCTTTGATCATTTTATGCTTTTTATTCTTTCCTTTTATCATCTTGCTCACGCCCAGATCAGAACCAAACCCCAGGCTAAACACTTGAAAACCGCCTGAATCGGTCATCAAAGGCGCTTTCCAATTCATAAATTTGTGCAGGCCACCGGCTTTTTTAACGATTTCTTCTCCCGGCCTTAAATGTAAATGGAAAGTGTTACAGATTAAAATTTGGCATTTGGCCTCTATCGCCTCTTCTGAAGTTAAAGTTTTTAAAGCCGCCTGGGTGGCCACAGGCACCAAAGACGGCGTTTCTACTACGCCATTTTCTGTTTCAATTAATCCCAAGCGAGCCCGGCTCTTTTTAGATTTTTTTACAATCTTAAATTTGATCATTTTTTCAGCTTACCTTTACTATAAAAATATTTCAACCCAAAAGAAAAACCCCGCCAGATATTAAATTATCCTGCGGGGCTTTTTTAAAATTACGTTTTAGAAAAATATTTTGTTAAATCTTTCCGTTAACGCCCAGGCGGCCAATGGAACTACTTGACGTTCACCGTAAATCTTATTCTCTTCGTCCATAATAACGTCCGATGCTATCTGATCAGCAAAAAGCCGAATCCCCATTTTATTTACCTTTTGCGATGTTCTTTGCCCACATATCTCTTCATCGGTTTTTGCAATTCGACAGTCAATCGGCCGCACCGGATAAATAGAACATTCTTTCTTTTGGTTCAAAAATGGACACGGTCTCTTCCCATAATATGCTTCTTGCATAGGCTTGGCTAATTGTTCCCAGCGCAAGATAGTATAATTTTGTAAAAGTTTTGCTCTTTCTGCTTGATAAAAACGATTAAGCCAAAACGCTTCTTTCCTGATTCTTTTAACTAAATCGCGCCTAATGTTTCTGATACACGATTTAATATGTTCAACTATAAGCTCCATTTCTAAGGTGGTGCAACAGATTAATTGATAACAGCACCAACCGCAACCGGCATGACAAACAATTGGATTATCTTTAAGATATTCATCAGTTATACTGTCTAAACGATTATATGCTGCTCTTACAAGTTCGATTCCACCGATTCCACTATCCATTCCCTCTAAAAATTCCTTTTTCGCCTGCACGTAAGTCAACCTTTCGTTCTCGTCGAACTTGCCCCTGACTTCGAGCGAAAAATGTATTTCAACTTTCATCTTGGTAAACAACGCTGTCGTTTGCATAACATTCCTTCCTTCTTTTTTGGAGTTCTTAATCTCTTAGATATTTTTTTGTTATTCTCCAAAAAAGATTCTTTCTGCCGCCAGCAATTTGCGTTTGTCTTTTTCAACCACATAAATTTTTAAATCCTGCCCCTCGCGCTGCATTAAATAGGTTTTTTCCTGGATTACCCGGTCTTCGGCCTGGTAAATTAGCCATTCGCACATTGCCGCTTTAAAACCGTTGCTCATGCAGAATGAAGCGTTTGTTTCAATATATTTTGCCTGGAAATCTTTATGAAATTTTTTTAGAAACTTTCTGAATCTCAATATTTCCTTTGCGGTTAATTCCTCCACCTTGTGAGTGGTCCCTGTAAAATAATCGTGCGTTTTGGTGGTAACAACCTTGGCCGGCTCGTCCTTTTTATCAAAGCCGGCAACAAAGCCATGCTCGCTAAAAAACGAAGGCAATTCGGGTTGCTCTAAAACTAATGCAGCCAGATTTAAAGCCGGATTATCGTTTCCATTGGCCCAAAGAAGAACCTTTAGGGCCTTTTTAGCCTTATCGATGTCTGCTTTTGAAGGTCCCTTTTGCTCGCCAAAAGAAGCCTTAAGGTTAAAAACAATACCAATAAGAAAAACAGCGCACAGAATTATAAACAGCCAGCCGATACTTCTTCTCCTTTTTTTCATAGCATCTCCTCCTTATTAACTTTGAAAGTTGCTGTTCTTTACTCCCCCATCATAAAAAAGAGTATTTTTGTTATGTTGATACTATATCTATTAAAATATAAAATGTCAATTAAAATACACCTGCGAAAGTTTATTATTCCGCTCTTATTTTATTTCAAAAATCTTGTTTCGTTCCCTGGCGCCCTTAACAAGGCGCAGGTTTTTTACCGGGATTTTTAAATGCTGCGCCAAAAGATTTCTTATAGCTTGATTGGCTTGGCCCTGAATAGGCTTAACTTTGGTATAAACCTCAAAAGTGTCTTTTGATTTTTCAACCACTTCGTCTTGGTCAAAATCCGGATATGCTTTAACTTTTATAAACATAAATAAAAAATAAGATTATACTTTAATTTAACTTAATTTTAAAATAGAATCAATTTTTATCTTGATAAATATAAAAAACAGGAGACCCCATAGGATCTCCCTTGTAAATATTAATAAATTTATTATGATTTTTCTTTTCGTCTTGATGTTCAATTTTTTAATTTACTGGATAAAAAGAAAGAGCCAACTAATATAATAATACCGCCTAAAAGGTATCCTCCAATCACAGACAGGGAAGCACCGGTTTTTATAACTTTTAAACTATAAAGAATCGACACCACTCCGCCAAAAGCTATTACTGCTAAAGATAATTCTTGAAATGCTCTCTTTGCTTTCATAATACACCTCCATATTCATTTTTTAAGGTGAAAAACTAATCAAAAGTCCCAAAGCTTTGCTTATTGTTAAAAATATAGTCTTGGGTTGAAATTTCCCTTTTTTGTTCTGGATGATCCACGCAAAAATATTCAACGCTGAGCCATCCTCCAATTTCATCAGTTATTCTATATTCCATAACTTTTTTACACTTTGGGCAATATTCGATATGCTTTACAGTATATTTTTGATCCATATCTTTTAATTGCTCCCTTTATCTCAGCTTGTTCCTTTAAAATGGGTCTGTCAAGACAAAAATAAGTAAAAAAATAAGGCGTCGCTCGGTTAAAAACCTACTAGACGCCCTATTTACTACTTCATTAGAAAGTAGCTAAAAGTTGTCGGGGCATTTTCGTTAACCCAATCACAAGGCCGATATTCAACTATCCTGCCAACTTTAAGATCGGTCCTCGAATAAGAAATGGCGCCCACAACATTTACAACAACAGTTTTGTTGTGCTCAGGAACAACTTTTATGGTAAAAAAGTCGTCACTGAACATTCTGGGCCCCTCAACGATGGTGCCAACATAATTCCCGCCGTGTTCAGACTGGATTTTATCAGCTAACACAGCTTCCGCTTTAACCTTGTTTTTCTCAATAATCGATACATTTATCGCCGGCCAAAAAACCACTAAAGCAAGAATAATCGCCACACAACAAATAATTATCTTTTGCGGCATGTTCTTCACCTCCCTTCATATTAAATTTATAGGGTACTAATAGTATATTATATAACATGTTTAATAAAATTTGTCAATATAGAACAAGGAATGTTTTATATTGACAAATATATAATTTAATAATATAGTATTATATTCTGTACATTAAAAGCGTCGTTGGGAAATTTAACAAAAACGGAGGGAGGAGTGACAATGATTACAGATATTACAGTTTTGGCAGGCCCAGTTAAAAACGAAAAAGACTTAACGGGAAGAATAATTTTCGGATTCGCCGGACAGGTAAGGGAGATAAGCTGGCACATCTGGTATGAAGACACAAAACACGAGTATCCTGCTGCGGAGTTTTTCTTTGAAGGAATAAAGCTGGAAAAACTGAAAGACGAAGACAGAATAGAAGAAGCCCTAAGAACTATGGTAAACATGGGATTTTCTCCTATCTCCGACGAGACGCTGCGCCGAAAACGTTACCACCTTAAACCGGAAACCAAATTCAGGATTGATGCAAACAAAATACTGATTGATTTTTTGTTTCGTTTAGGCCAAACAACAAGCATAGAAGATATGGCCATCAAATTCTGCCACCTTTTCAACCCCGAAGATCTGTACAAAGAAATTAACAATGTATATTGCTCAGAAAAAGAAAAAAGGGAAATCTTTTTAAGGAGTATAAAATTATTCCGGGAAGGAAATCTGGAGCAGAAACTGGAAGCTCTTGAAACAATGAAGGATTTTTGTAACCCGCTGTCTGTAGTCATGATGATCGGCGCGATCAACGAAAATACCTGGTTTATCCGCCGAAGCGCCTGCCGTATCGCTGGCATAATCGCCCAAAAGGCCTACAAAGAAGACGACCTGCTCACCATCGGCATGCTCCAAGCAATGAGACCAATACTGAATAAGTTGATGGATAAAGCCATCCACTATGATGAAGATTGGCAGTGGAGCGCCATTGGTGCAGCCGCTTGCTGGGCCGATGATATCATCGATGCTCACGGTGAATCACAGGGACACTTAATTCTTTGCAGAAAAGGCTGCCAAGGACCTGACTCGGAAAAATGGATTTAATTTCTACTTTTTCCAATAACGCTAAAAAGTCGCGCCTTAATAGCTATAGGCGCGATTTTTTTATTCAAAAAAAGAGGCGCCCTTGGATTGAAAACCTGCTGAGCGCCTTTTAAAAGAATCTTTTTGCTGCAAGGCTGGATCGTATTCGGGCGGAGGCGGAGTACTTTTTAAATAGGCCACAGAAAATACCAGGCCGATACCAGTAACGCTCAAGCCCCAGATAAAAATATCGTAGCTTAAAAAATAATACCCAAGGCATAAAAGAATAACGCCGGCTGATAAAATAACAATAGAAATTATCTTGATCATTTTCCTCCTTTTTAAATTCTGTTGTCTTTTTCCTTCTTTTTTTCTTCCAGGCAGGCGCCGTAATAATTAATATTCCCCTGCTCGTTTGCTTCTATTATCTGGGTAATGGCGCAATCGGGGAATAATCTCTGCAGCTCTTTTTGCAGCCGCTCGTGCAGATGAACAATTTGATGCACGTTCAATTTCTGGTACTCTTTTTCAGACACACTGCCCAATAAAATCATAAAAACAAAGATTAAAGCCAGTTTTTTCATGGCAATCCCCTTTCTCCTAAAGATTCTCTTGTTGTTAAATTTAATGTGCTGTTCAATTCAATATTTAAAATTACTTCTTTGCCTCTAGCTTGTCAAACGCCGCTGTACCGCCTCGCCCTCAAGCTCTCTTAGGGCGTCTTTGGCTATCCACTGAGCCGATTTAGATTTAATTTTTAAAATATCCTTGGCGGTTTTAATGGCCAATTTATTCAAATTTTTATTCCTCTTGCCTGTCTGGCGCAACGCCCAGTTAACCGCTTTTTTAACAAAGTTCCTTTCGTCGCCAGAAGCCTTTTTAATTATGGGAAAAAACATCTTAAACCTGGAATCAGAAGATTTTTTATCATGCCAAGCCAAAGAAGCCATTAAGGCAAAAGCGGTGCGTTTTTCAAATTCTCTCTGGCGTTTGGCGTATTCAACCACCTTTTTATAGGCAAAAGGCGCTTTATCGAAAAGATTCATGCAAACCTGATCGCAAACGTCCCAGGAATCAAAACCCTTTATCCAATTATCCATTTGAGCCGGCGTTACTTTATCCGGTTCATCAATTAAGGCCGCTAAAATCCGCGCCTCGTGGATACCCGACTTCCATAACTGCAAGGCTAACTTATGATCTTTGCCTATTTTTTTAGCAAAGTTACGCAAATAAGGCATGCTAATGCCCAGAGTGTTTTTGGCGCTGATACCAAATCTCGCCATACCTGCCACGTTTTTGGGATTAGCCTGAGATTTTAAAATTTTAATTATTTCTTGATATGTCATAATTAAATATATTTTATTATAAAACATCCTAAAATAAAACCCTGCTAACATGAAAGCCCCTTACAAGAAGGGGCTTTTTAAAAACAAAAACTTATTATTTTATAATAAACTGAACCGGTAAAACAATCAGTGGATAGGGATATTCTGGCTCAACCGGCGGATTTTCCAAAGCCCAAAAAGAGCCAGGGCTTCCAAACCGCCTAACGTAGCAATGAAGCTTTTTTTCTTGTTCGGTCATCTCCATTAATCTCTTGCCCGACAAGAAATCCAGCTTGCCACAAATCTGGCAGGGTAACTCCATTTCAATGTGGTAAATAAAACGAGAAATGTCCCGGCCGCAGATTCTGTGATAAACTTCCCAAAGCTCTCTGCCGTAAAGATGCCTAATATCTAAAACGGAAAGGTAATCGCTCGAAGCGTTAGATAAAAGCTCTCTTACCACAAGGCCTGCACTGGCATAGTTTTCGGTTACTTTGGAAATTACCTCTTCTTGGGAAAAATTGAAGCTGAAATAAAAACCGGCCGGACCCCTGTTTATTGTGGTAAACCTTAAACAACTTTCATGCGCTGACATACGCCCACCTCCTTTCAGTATTTAAATAATAAGATCGGTTAATGCGTAAATTATATATATTTATATCTTTTTTGTCAACTACTGGTTAATGCCCAAAAGCTCCACCTCAAAGATTAAAGTAGAGCCCGGCGGAATTACCCCGGGAACGCCCGATTGCCCGTAAGCTAACTCGGACGGGATTGTTAGCCTTCTTTTCTCCCCCACTTTCATATCTAAAACACCCGAGTCCCAGCCCTTAATCACCTGCCCGGCGCCCAAAGTAAAAGAAAAAGGTTCGTTCCGATCCAGGCTTGAATCGAATTTCTGCCCGCTTTGCATGGTGCCCGTGTAATGAACCGACACCTTATCGCCGTTTTTGGCGCTTTCACCCGCTCCCTCTTTTAAGATCTCTATTTTCATACCCTGAATTAGGTACTCTTTGGGGTTTTCTTCTTTTGGTGCCTGATTATCAGCTTTTCTAAAAGCCAAAAAAAGAACCCCTAAAATTACCGCGATTAAAATAATAATCAAGATTAATTTTTTCATATTTTTGACATTATAATTAGTTTTAAGTACTAATTTTATACAATTATTCTATCATAAAACAATTAAACCGTTAACTGTAAAAATAAAACAGCCCCGACATTTTGCGGTCGGGGCTTTTATTTTCTCATTTTCTTAACGGATTGATAAATAACCTCCTGATCTTTTTTTTGAAAATACAATCTGCCAAAGCTGGTTGTGCCGGGCTCGGAACGAACCAGCGCAAGAAAGCAGATAATACGTCCACATGCGGAAAAACCTTTCGTCGTAATATAATTTTAACTGGGGCCAGCTTTCAATAAATTTACCATACCAGGCCAAAAGCGTCTTATCGTAATCAGTGCTGAAGTTGTGCCAGTCTTCCATCACAAACAACCCTTCGATAGCGCTGCCGATCTGCTTTATCGAAGGCAGCATGCCATTGGGAAAGATATGCTTGTTAATCCAGGGATCGGTGGAAAAAACCGTTCTGTTGCTTCCGATGTTTGCAGTAAAAACAGGCCGTCGCCCCTTAAGCTTTCGCTCATAATTTGCATGAAGGTCCGGTAGTTTTTATAGCCAACATGCTCAAACATGCCCAGAGAAATAATATGGTCAAACTTCTGGCCGGAAACTTCTCGGTAATCCGCCAGCCAAATATCCACGGGCAAGCCGGCACAAAGGGCTTTAGCAAGTTCTACCTGCTCCTTGGAAATGGTAATGCCAACAACTTCGGCGCCGTACTTTTCGGCCGCATACTTGGCAAAACTGCCCCAGCCGCAACCCACATCCAATACCTGGTCTCGTTTTTTTAAACCGATCTTCTGGCAAACGAGCTCCAGCTTGTGTTCCTGGGCCTGATCAAGAAAATTAGCATAGGCAAACCGTAAATGATCCCGGCCCGGCCAATAGGCGCAAGTGTATGTCATGCGCTTGTCGAGCATGGCCCGATAAATATCGTTGCCAATGTCGTAATGCTGCTCGCCCACTATAAAAGCCCTTTTTGAAGACTGAAGATTGAAAATTAAGGCCGGCAGAACTCCCGTTAACAGAGTTTTCCAGTGAAACCCCCGGCGCTCCTGCAGCCCGGCTTTGAGTATCTTGTAAAAAAAAGTATCAAGCCGCTCGCATTCCCACCAGCCGTCCATGTAAGATTCACCCAGGCCAAGAGATCCCTGGGCTAAAACCCTTTTGTAAAAACCGGGGTTATGAACTATTATATCGCCGTCCATGCCCCTGTTAACGCAAATATTGACGGCTGATAAAATCTTTTCCACCTTTTGCTTCCAAAAATCGGCATTATTTTCCATACGCTCCTCCTCTCGTTTTAACAATGTTTTAATGGTTGTTTTAACCTTAAGAACTAAAAAAAGAATAACCTAAAAAGATTATTCTGTCAAGTTTAATTTTAAGGCGACTATTCAACGCTCTTGTCTTTTTTGTCTTTTAGCATTTTTATTCTATTTTTTGCCCGAGCGGCCCAATCAAGAAGACCAATGGAATTTAAAACTGCTTCTTTCTCCTTGGCATTGAACGAGTGCTTTTTTAACATATCCATTAAAACAGCAATCGCTTCTTTGTGTTCCATAGATTTAATATAACAAAATTATTATTTTTGGCTATGACCATCTGTCTAGAACAAGAGTTTTAAGAGGAATTTCGAGGCTTTCTGATGCACCCACTAACCCATCTCGGCCAGGAGGCTTATATTTGGATTTTAGCACAAAATGAAACAAATGAGACACTATAAAAAAGAACTGTGGAATGTCTCATTTTTTATTTTTCATTACTATTTCTTTTAAAAGATTTAGCTCTTTTGATTCAGAAAATTCTTCGAGAAAAGGAATGTAAAACGGCTGGCTGGGTTTTAAAATAAGAGCTGATAGCTCTCCAAGCTGTGGCCCACTATCAACCTTAATATAGAACTTATAGCCAGCGCCCAGATAACCTATATAATAATTTAATCCCGTAATCTTGGCCTTATGAGGATTCATTAAAAATCTTTTTCCTAAATAATCATTAAACCTTGAAACGACTACTGAAAAGTCGTCTTGAGTGCCTGGATTTCTACTTTTTATCATTCTTTTTAATTCTTCTTCAAAAGGTCCAGTATCAACCTTAACGAACTCCTCCCTATTTGATACAGATGCTCTCCATAAAACTGATAAAAAGAATAATTTTAAGTAGTCGTAATTAACTGCGTTTAATTTGAATCCTCTTGTCTCCCCCTTTTGGTTTAAAATGTATTCTGCCCCTTTAGGATTCGGTAAAAGCAAGCGCTGGGCATAATCGTCAAAGTTTTGAAATAATCTTTCACAGTCACTGCATAAAATAGTATTGTCGTAGATACCAGTATAAGATCGTCTTTTGTATTTTCCTTCTTCTAAAGGACGCACTTCGAGGGGCTCATCACTATCATCCTTTATAAATCGATAAAAACCTGCCGGTACGATATGAGAGTCAACGCCTTCTTTATTCTGAAGGCACATTTTACATATGATTTTCATATAGATTTTTATTTCTTTTTTTCGCTTGATGATATGAGAGTTTTTCCCAGGGGATTTTATAATGTCCACTTCGCGGATATACTTGATACCACACCATAAATTCATTATTTCGGTTATATAGAAAATTTATCTCTCGTAATTTAATACTTTCCGAACACAAATAATTATGAATCACTTTAAAATCCTCAAGCTCTTTAAATCTTGATTCTGGCTCGGGTTTAATCGCAATAATAATGATCAAATCGTGGTTACTTTCATTATTATATTTATTTTTAGATAAAATTGCCTCTTTAATATATTCTAAGACCTTGTAAGCACTCCACTCTTTATACTTTTCGGGATATTGTTTTAGTTGAAAGTGAAATTCTGCGTGACTATCTTTCAATAAACAGTCAATTTCAGTATCGTTTTCAATGTTTTCAAGTAGTTCCTCAAATGTTTCTACCTGATTCTTTTTGAATGCTCTCTTCATCTCAAAACAAATTACTGGTTTTGATTTCAAAAAGTAGAAATCAGCAAGCGTAATTGCGTGTGCAATTTCTTCGTGTGTACTCTTTTTAGAAAATCGTTCCAATTCCTTTGAAAAGTATTCCCCAACTTCGCCTTGTCTATTTTCCATCTGCTGACATATTTTGAGAAGAGAATATTGCTTTCCAAACTTCTTTAAAATATCACTAATTTTTTTATCGGTACTTTGTCCCCAAAATATTTGGATAAGATCATCTTTAGAAATACAAAAAGGATTTTTCATTGTTTTATCTTATCAAAAAGCCGCCTTTTAGGCCATTGACATGTCTTGATAGCTCGATACTAAGCACTAGACTGCTGCGGGGCTTGGATTCGAACCAAGATTATCGCGTCCAGAGCGCGACGTCCTACCATTAGACGACCCCGCAATGCGCCCCTTTTTTTTGGGGGGCACACCGCTAAAATAGCGGAATTTATGTATTAAGCCTTTTTCTCTCCGCAGCAATTTACCATTTTGGAAGAATAAACCAAAACGTAAATCGCGCTTAGGGCGACCAGAACATAAACAATTCTTGAAATAAGGCTCATTGAGCCGAAAATCGCCGCCACCAGATCAAAATCAAACAAACCGACCAGTCCCCAATTCAAGCCGCCGATTACTACTAAAATAACAGCAATCCAATTAATAATTTTCATGTAAGTAATATTATTTAAATTATGCTTCGACCTTTAATTTTTATCTCTTTATTATATTTTTAATTTCTTCTTGGCCAGCAGCATGCCCAGCATTGTACAGGTAGTCGTTTTAAACTTGCCGCTTAACATCTGCTCAAAAGCCTGGTTAAAGGGCATTTTTACCGTTTCAATAATTTCATCTTCCTCATTTTTCTTTTTAGAAGGAAACAGGTCGTAAGCTAAAAAAATATGCACAGTAATCTTAATCCGAGAATTGTGGCAGGCGCTAGTAAGCTTGTACCATTTTTTAGCGTCCAAACCAATTTCTTCTCTCAACTCGTTCCGCGCCTGCAAAAGTATTCTTTTCTCGCTTTTATAAGGGCAGGCACCGGCCACCGCCTGGATTACGTCCTGCCCCCAGGAAAGGCGCCACTCCTTTGAAAAGTAAATGTTTTTTTGCTTATCAATGGCGATAACGGTAACGAAATCTGTTAAGGAAGTCTTTTGCCAGTTGGCCACAACGCCATTGGGAAACTTCAACTTTACCGCCTCGATTTTTAGCCAGTTGTTTTTGTATTCGGACTTTTTAGATAAGATTTTAGGGCGCATGAGGCTAAACTTCCAGATACTTTCTCATGGCAATCAAACTGGAAGCCACACCGAGAAACAATCCGGTTGCTAATTGTATCAACAAAATAATAAAGAAATTATTAAAGAAAAACTGCAAAACTCCCAAGCTTGGGAAAAGCGCTTCGATTTTAGGATTTAAAAGAAGAAGAATAGGAACAAATAACAAACAAGTTATTACCGTAGCAATAATGCCAGAAATTATCCCCTGGATTAAAAAAGGACCGCGGATAAACCAATTGGAAGCACCGACCAAGCGTTGAATAGAAATTTCCTCGCGGGCGTTATAAATTGCCATGCGTACCTGATTAAAGGCCACTAAAAAAGAAACTAGGGCTAAAAGCAGGGAAACAAATAAACCGGTTCTGTTAATGGCCGAGCTGATAGAAAAAATCCTTTCGATCACTGATTTGCGCTGATAATAATCCACCTTCTCGAATAAATCCTTAAAGGGCGCGGTTTCCAAATAATTGGCTACAGCCGCATACTGGGTGGCCCCAACCGCCCTAATATTCAAAGAGGCCAGCAAAGGGTTGGTGCCGATTTCCTGAAGCGACTGGATTAAAACCGGATTATCTTTATGCTTTTCCATAAAATCTTTCAAAGCTTCGTCTTGTGAAACATATTTTACGTCTTTTACTTCGGGCATTTTGGTAATTTCTTCCCTCACTCCCAAGATATCGGCTTCGGCCGAACCCTCTTTAAAATAAACTGAAATATCAACCTTTTCCTGAAGCTGCGTTACCACCTGGTCGCTGGAATGCTTAAAAAGAAAAAGCGAGGTGACTAAAAAAATAGTCATCATTAAAATAAAAACCGTGGCCAAAGACAAGCCACCCTGCCTTCTAAAGCTGTTCCAGCCCGACCTGATTATTTTTTTAAGTGTTGAAATCATATTTTTTAAATTATAAATCGGCCATTGGCTTCGTCTCTAACCAGCCGGCCTTCTTCCATAGTAATTACCCTTTTGCCCAAATTATTAACCACGTCTTTATTATGAGTGGCCAAAATCACGGTCGTGCCCAATTCGTTAATTTTGAGCAATAATTGGATAATATCGGACGAATTGTAAGGGTCGAGATTCCCAGTGGGCTCGTCTGCTAAAATTACTTCGGGCCGATGAATTAAAGCCCGGGCAATGGCCACGCGCTGCTTTTCCCCGCCTGAAAGCTCCATGGGAAAATTATTACCTTTATCGGGTAAGCCGACAATGTTTAAAACTTCGTTAACGTTTTTTTTGATCTCTTCATCGCTGGCGCCGATTACCTCTAAGGCATAAGCAATATTCTCGTAGGCGGTTTTGGAATTCAACAGTTTATAGTCCTGAAAAACCGTGCCCACCCGGCGCCGCAAATAAGGCAGGTTGGATTTTTTAATCTTTTGCACGTCTACACTGTCGAATAAAATCCGGCCGCTGTCGGGCCTTTCCTCGCCCATTAACAAGCGAAACAAAGTGGTCTTACCGGCGCCCGACTTGCCCACCAATGAAATAAACTCTTTTTCTTTTACTCCAAAAGAAACGTCTTCTAAAGCGCAGGTTTTATTGGCCCCGGTTTTATTCCCTTGATATATTTTAGTGACTTTTTCAAATTTAATCATTGTTTTATTTTAACTTAATTTGCGCTTCGATAAAACTTTCCAAATATCCGTCCAAAACCTTTTCGGGCTGCCCAGTTTCAACTTTGGTTCTTATATCTTTTACCATTTTATAGGGATGCAACACGTAAGAGCGAATCTGGCTGCCAAAAGCCGTTGCCTGACGCTCGCCCTTTAACTGGCGCGTTTCTTCCTTTTGCCCTAATTCCTTTAATTGGTAAAGCTTCGCCATTAGCATTTTCATCGCTCTTTCTTTGTTTTGGCCCTGCAGCCTTTCGGACTGGCAAGTAACAACCAAACCCGTGGGTAAATGAGTAATGCGAATAGCCGATTCTCTTTTATTAACATACTGCCCGCCCGGCCCCGAAGCGCGGTAAGTATCAACCCTGAGATCCTGAGAAGAAACTATAATTTCTTTTTCCGCTTCTTTGCCAAATTCAGGCAGAACTTCAACTTGAGCAAAGGAAGTATGACGAAGCTTTTTCTGGGAAAAAGGCGAAATTCGGACCAATCGATGCACCCCGCTTTCTTTTTTCAAATAGCCGTAAGCATATTTACCCTTTACTTCCAAAGAAACGGACTTGGTGCCGATCCGGCCCTCAGGCCCACCACCTTCGCCAAAAGACTGGCTTAACACTTCGGTTTTAAATCCTTTAATATCGGAGTAGCGCTGATACATGCGCAATAGCATGGTAGCCCAATCCTGAGCATCCTGGCCGCCCGCGCCCGAGTAAATCGACAAAATCGCGCTATTCTTATCGTACTTGCCCGATAAAAAAGCCTCAAACTCCTTGCTTTTTATTCTGTTTTCAAGTTCTTTTATCTTCTCTTCAATTTCACCCTCCAAATCGGGATTCTGGCCCAATTCTCGTAAATCTGCCAGGTCTTTTTCCAACTCCCCCATTTCCTGCTTTATCTTCTTATCGGCCGCGTCAAAGACGGTCCTCAACCGTGTGGAGGCGCTTGCTTAACTCTTCGATCTTTAATAAAATATTCTTCATGTCTTTTTGATTATAACACGATTTTTTTGAAATTAAAAGAGCCGAGAAATAAGATAAAAATCGGCTCAATCAGGCTTTAGTGCCCACCGCCCTGCCTCATTTTAAAAATAATATAAACAACGGCCAAGACGACAAAGAAGGCCAATAAAGAGAGAAAGGTTTTGTTTTGGGCATAATTTTTATACTTTTCCCACCATTTTTGGGTGCTAGTGCTATTGTTCTGCTCTTGAGTATTAGTCGCCTGATTGTTGCTAATTACAACCTGGCAAGAGGCTAAACCATCAACCCATTGATAGTCCAAAGGGCATAAATCCTCAACTTTCTGCCACCCCTGAACAAGGCTGGGACAAGTATTAATATCTTCTACAAAAGAGCATTTTTTCTCGTTAATATTAATTATTAAATCCTCGCAATCACCGTCGCCGCCCGAATGCGACTGAGAGCAACAAAAAGAAGTTTTCAAAGGTTCGCAATCAACATCTAAATCAACCCTTTTGTAATCTATGGGGCAATAATTGGAATTATATGTTTCCCAATTTGTTGGGACTTGGCACCTAACACATTCGTCTCCCAACCAAAAATTGGTACATTCTTTGGTAGTTTGATTAATAATGATCGAAGGAGGCGCGGGCGACTCTTGAACGCCGGCCAAGGCAAAATTAGCGCTTAGTAAAATTAAGAAAATGCTTAATAAAAATAAGGTTTTTTTCATATGAGCCGAGGAGAGGAGTTGAACCTCCAACCTACGGTTTACGATACCGTTGCTCTGCCATTGAGCTACCTCGGCAAAATTTTCAAGCGGGTGATGGGAATCGAACCCACGCCCTAACCTTGGGAAGGTCACGTACTGCCATTATACTACACCCGCGCCCTTAAAAGCCGATTTTGTTAAGTATCTTTTCCCAAAAGCTTTTTGAGGGTTCTGCCGCCCCTTCGCTGTTGGTCGCCGGCGGCACCACTACTGCCACCTCTTCGCCCGGCTTTTTGTACCCCAACTTTTCCCGAGCTTCTTTTTCGACAAATTCCTGGGTTTGCGTCTGCTGAAGCGAAGATTCCATTGCCTCTTTGTTGTTTTCCAGCTCTTGAACTTCTTTCTTTAAAGCGTCTATCTGCTTTGTCATTTCCGCCCTTTTTTTATTGATCTTAATATTGGAATAAACCAAAAGCCCGACTAGGGCCACCGAAAGAGAAATTAAAAAAACCGAGATAATAATGTTCATCAACCGGTTCTCTCTTTTAATTTTTTTTGGTTTTGTTATCATAAGATAAACATGCAATCTTTCTTTTCTAAAAAAATAATAAGGGTGGTTTGGATAATCCTGATAGTCCTGGTTGCCTTAAGCACTATTTTTTCCTTGGTAGCCTATACTTTATTCTAACCTATTTTAGACTATTTATAGCTTTTTTCAACCCCGGAACATCTCCAAGAAAACTTTTTGGGGAATTCTTACTTGGCCCCGGGCCTTTAATTCTTTCTTGCCTTTTTTCTGCTTTTCCAGCAGTTTTTTCTTGCGCGTGTAATCGCCCCCGTAAAGCGGCGCAATCACGTCCTTTCCCTTGGCCCTTAAAGTTTCCCGGGCAATAACCTTACCAGAAATAGTCGCTTGCAAGGGCACAGAAAACAACTGGGACGGCAAGGTTTCCTTTAACTTCTTTACAATTTTCCGGCCTTCTTGTTCGGCTTTTAATTCGGGCACGATTTTGGAAAGCGCTTCCTCCTTTTCACCAGCCACTAAAATATCAAGTTTTACTAATTTGGCCGGGCGGTAGCCAATTAACTCATAATTCATGGAAGCATACCCCTGGCTTACACCTTTTAAATTGTCGTAAAAACCCGAAATGATTTCCCGCAAAGCAACTTCGTAGATTAAAAAAACCAAGTCCTGGCCAAAGTATTTAGTCTCCACCTGCTTGCCTTGGGTTTTCTCAAGCAACTCCAAAATGTTTCCCATATAAGGCAAAGGCGTTAACACTTCTAATTTTGCCCAAGGCTCTTGCATTACATCAATTAAAACCGGATCGGGCCAATCGCTGGCTGAATAAATAAAATAGCGCCGGCCGTTATTTTGCAGAATTTCAAAAACCACCGAAGGCGTAGAAATCACCAAATCAAGCCCAAATTCCCGATGCAGTCTTTCAGAAATTATTTCAGCGTGCAGGGTACCCAAAAAGCCGCAACGAAAACCCCGACCCAGAGATTCTTTCATTTCCGGCTCATAGGTTAAAGCGGCATCGCTTAACTTCAGCTTTCCCAAAGAGTCTTTTAATAAATCGAATTGAATCGGATTTTCCGGATAAAA
>CAZVLR010000008.1:0-41097 GCA_964628095.1 uncultured Candidatus Saccharibacteria bacterium
TTGTTCTTGCCCAGGCGGGCAAGTATGCGTTGCCGGCACTTGTGTCCCTGGCGGTCCCGTTTGTCCCAATGCAGTCTGTGAAGTGGGAGAAGACTGTTTAAATTGTGCCGATTGTTTTTGTTCGGCTGGCCAAACCTGCCTTAATGGCAATTGTTGTGGGAATGGCGCAAGAGAAGGAGGCGAACAATGCGATCCGCCCGGAGGCCAATACGCTTGTTCGGTGCCCCAACAAGTTAAAAATTGCCAAGACGATTGCACTTTTTCCAAATGCTCGCCGCCGCCTTGGGTTGAGATTTAAAATATATCATTTGCAAAATAAATAATATTTTAACAAATAAATATGCCTGGTAATTTAAATAAAAAGCAGATTTTTTTACTGGTCGGTATTTTTATCGTTGTTTTGGTAATTGTTTTTATAATTTATTATTTTATCCAACAATTACAGACAAAGAAAGAACAAACCTTGCCGAGCGAAGAGGAAAGAATTGAAAAAGCCCTTGAAGATACAACAGCGCCTCAAAATGCAGAGGTAGAACCAGTGCCACAGGAGGTGATAAATAATCTTTCCGTTCCCCCTCCAAAGAAAACAGAAACAACCAAACCAAAAACAGGTACTAGCACAACAGATGCCACTACTACGCCAATAGATCAAGTGCCAGATGAAATAATCGATAAATTAACAGCGCCCAGTAATTAATAAACAAATAATATATTTTATGAAGCAAAAAACATCTCTTCTTTATTCTTTGCCTATTGTTGCTGTCAGTGCCCTGTTGGTAATGGCTGGAGTTTGGGCCTGGACCGACGCTCCGGCGGCTCCGCCCAATAGCAACGTGGCGGCTCCGATAAATTCTGGAAGCATTGGCCAATCAAAAATCGGAGGTGTAATTTTAAACACCGGCGGTGCGGCTGTTGGCTTGATTGTGGATAAGGGCAATGTTGGTATTGGAACGACAGCGCCTGAGATTAAACTGCATATTGATAATGGTAATACTGGCAATGGTACGTTGCTTTTAACCAAAGCCGCTTCCAAGCCTGCCTTCAGTGTTTTGCCGTGGGACTCTGAAGTATATCTTTCCGCGGGCACTTATTACAAAAACAATGTATGGACGCAGTATTCTGATACTAATGACAATCTGCTTTTTGTTCTTGATCCGGGCGGAGGCGCCAGGTGGTATGCTAGCAACAACGGTGTGCTTTCTGGGAATGTGGCGGCCAATTTGCAACTATGGAATCCTTCTGGAAGCTGGACCAGCCTTGTTCAGTCTGCTGCCGCTGGGAATTCTTATTTTACAGGAAACTTAGGCGTTGGCGTAACTACTCCTGGGACTAAATTGCAAGTAATCGGCAAATCAGCGTTTTCTAGAGATGGCACTGGCGAATGTTGCGGAAACGACTCAACTATTTCTTTGGCTGAAAACACTCTTTGTGGCGCGACTCCAACAGGCAAAGCCGCGAGCATTTCTTTTCATAATGGATGTGTTGCCGAAGGCACTTTTGAGTTAGCCACCAGCGGTACGCGGAGATTCTACATGTTTGATAACCAGGGAGCGCTTATGGGCTTGGAGGCTACTGGAAATATAGTGGGAAACGACGTATGTACTGCGGCGGGAAAATGTTTGAGTACGGTAGGGAGTGGCAGTGGCACGGTAACTAGCGTAGGTACAGGAGTTGGCTTAACTGGCGGGCCGATTACTACCACCGGTACGATAAATGTTGATTTTAATACAATACAAAGAAGGGTGGGAAATTGTGGCGCTGGAAATGCTATTCAAACTATTGATGTTAATGGCAACGTTGGTTGTATAGCAGTGGGCAGCAGTTCGGGTGATATTGAAGGCGTTAATGCAGGTACTGGGCTTTCTGGAGGCGGCTCCAGCGGTACAGTAACTCTAAGTTTGAATACAGGTGGTATTTCAAGTTGTACCAATGGCTCAACTCAAAAAATTATTTGGGACTCAAGCAATAATAGATTAACTTGCGGTACAGACCAAACCGGGGGCGGTAGTTTGACCGGCTCGGGAACCAGTAATTATATTTCTAAATGGACAGGCGCAACCTCTTTGGGAAACTCTTCTATCTATGACGATGGAACATATGCTTCAGTAGGCGGAGCGGGTAATACGGGCTGGGCTTGGGATGTTAATAAAGGAGGTGCCAGTCAAGGTCTTAGGGTGACTTCTGGGCAGGGCAATCCTAACGCTACTTTGTTTGCTGTTGACCAATATGGCGGGGGCAACAGGTTTCTAATTTATGGCGATGGTACAGTTTGTATAAACGGAAGCTGTAGAAGTGATTGGGGTGGCGGTAGTCTTACTATGGGCTGTACAAAAGTAAGTGCGCAATATTGGGATTGGGGCTCTGTTGATTGTGATTATAATAATGGTTGGAAATTAACTGGTGGCGGAGTTGATTGTGCTGCTGAGGGAGTCACAGGATCTTTAAATGACAGCTCTCCAGACCCAGCTCTTGATTATAGGTGGTGGGGAAATTGTAACCCAGGGCAATGGATGACAGTTTATGCTATTTGTTGTAAGGATTATTAATACTTTATTAAACAAAAATTTATGAACGAATTTTTTAAAAAAAACCAGTTTTTTTTGGGTATAACCGTTGCAGCTTTGATAATCGGAGTTTTTGTTTATTTCGGATTGGTAAATCAAAAGAATGGTATTGTTTCTGATTCTGCCAATAAAAACAATGCGGAAAAAACTTCTTCAAAGGAAATTACAGGTTATATTAATACCGGAAAAGTAGATCATATAGAGAATTCAAAATCGGGCGATCTGATTATTAAGTTTTGCCCCGCTGACGTGGAATGCAGCGTTGAGGGAATAATTACGAAAGAAAATAAAGACAATTTTAAAGATTTAAACAGCTATATAGGTAAAACAATTACCATTCAAAGCGACAGGATTGCAGGTCGTCAGCCGGAAAACCTTGATTCTAGTAGGCCGCCGATTTCCATAAGCCAGATTATTCTTTCTGATCCCAGCCAAATAAAAATAGTGGAATAATTAAAAATTTAATATAGTAATTAATTTATAGCCATGACTAAAAAAATATCCCCTATCTATTCCTTGCCCGCCATAATCATCAGTACCTTACTGGTGGTGGCGGGAATTTGGGCCTGGACTGATGCGCCCGCTTCCCCGCCCAATAGCAACGTGGCGGCTCCGATAAATTCTGGAAGCATTGGCCAGTCAAAAACCGGAGGCGTAATTTTAAACACCGGCGGTGCGGCTATTGGCTTGATTGTGGATAAGGGAGATGTAGGAATTGGGACAAGTAACCCGGGCGCCAAACTTCAAATTAGTGGCTCAACAGGTTTTGATTACAAGATAAATAGCGGTTTAAGGGTGGCCTTGTCAAACGATAATCTTTTTATTTACAGGCCAGCAGAAAATGTTTTTGCCATCCAGGCAGTAAGAGACGGAGTAGATATGTCTCGGCCCCCTTCAGACCCTAATGCTTGGCCGACCGCTTTAGTTTTAAATCCTACCAGTGCCGGAGGCAATGGTAATGTGGGCATTGGAACAATAAATCCGGGAGCGAATTTAGACATAGCGGCGGATAATCCGGTTTTAAAATTGCAAGTAAATTCCGGCGTAAACCAAAGAATATCAGGAATTGAGATGACCGGTACTTTTTATAACAGTGCTGATGTAGGGGCAAGAAAATTAGGAAAAATAGAAGTGGGTAGTAAGGTAGGCGATTGGGAAGGCTCTTACATGAAATTTAACGTGGCCGGAATCAATTGCAACACAGACGATAGTAATATTAGCAAGGCCGGATGTACTAGGATGTTGATTGATGCCAATGGTAATGTGGGGATCGGGACGGCAGACCCTAAAGCTAAACTTAGTTTCAATAATTTGGATGACGGAAGCAACGGCGCGGATGGAATTACCTGGTATAATCCTAGTCCGACAGCCTATGGAATATATAGAACCGCAGGAGCGTGGACTAGCAATACATTTCAACAACTTAGAATAAATTTTGATACAGGAATTCAATTGGGCGCAGGTACGGGCATTGGTGCGGGTTATGATAAGAGTTATGTTGAAGTAGTTAGCGGAAAAGGTTTAATGGTAACTTCTGGTAACGTCGGCATTGGAACAATAATACCGAATAATAAACTTACAGTAGTAGCTGGCTCTGATACATGGGCAGCAAGTTTTTTTGGAGCAGCAACCGGGAATCAGGTTAGGATTGGTACGTATTCTGGCGTAGCGGCAATCGGGGCTAACAATAATGCCGGTAGCGCATGGACAACTCTTTCAATCCAGCCAGCCATTGGCAGTGTTTCTATCGGCACAGTTAATACGCATCCGAGCGCTAAATTATATGTTGCTGGGTCAATTGTCGCCAATACAGATGTTTGTCTTGATAGTGGTAAATGCTTGAGTACAGTTAGTAGTGGTGGCGATAACTTGGGCAATCATACGGCGACTCAGAATTTACAGATGGGCAGTTATTCGGTTTGTCTTTCAGATGGCTGTAGAAATACTTGGCCTTCTGGCTCTGGCAGCGGTGATATTACCGGAGTTTACACCAACAATGGTTTGAGCGGTGGAAGCTCAAGCGGAGATGCAACAGTGGGTTTGAACACCTCTGGTTTTAGCGGTTGCGGCAACAGCATAACCGGTAAAGTTTATTGGGATGGTTCAAGGTTGGTTTGTGCCACCGACCAAAATACAGGTGGCGGTTTGCCAGCTGCTAATGATGGCGACACTTTAAGATATGCTTCCGGAGCTTGGCAAGCAAGCAATTATTTTTATAATGATGGAGAGCATACTTCTATTGGCGGTGGAGGTGATACAGGTTGGGTTTTGGATATTAATAAAGGAAATGCCAGTCAAGGACTTAGGATAACGACTGGACAGAGTAATCCTAGCGCTACATTATTTCAGGTTGATCAATACGGCGGTGGTACTAAGTTTAGGGTTGATGCCGACGGCATGGTTTGTATTAACGGTACCTGTAAAGATGATTGGTCTCTGTATTGCTATCGGAGAGAATGTAATGCGGCAGGAGTAGGAAGCAATACTTGTGATTGCGCTTCTAATTATAATGTTACCGGTGGTGGCGTAGTTTGTTGGGGTGCTGCACAGACAATTCATTGGTCTTATCCTGGCACTACAAACGAATGGGTTGGTAATTGTGTTTTACCTACAGGAATAAGCACCTATGTTATCTGTTGCAAATAATTAAACTAGTAAGAAAATATGCAGGAAAATAAAATTGAAAACACTGGAAATAAAAAAAACAACCAAATATTTTGGGGTATTCTGTTGGGATTTATTGTACTGGCTATTATTGTCAGCGCTACAATTTATTTTGTTTTAACAAATCAGGCCAAGAATAATCAGGTTGCGCAAAACGCCCAACAAAATAATTCTGTAAATCAGACTGGTTTCCAATCAAAGAATCAAGGCATACAAATTTTAAGCAAATTGGAAGGAGTTGAAAAAAAAGAAAACGGAGACATTCTTCTTAAACTATGCCCGGATAACACGGAATATTGTCCGAATCAAGGATTGATTTTAGCCAAAGATGCTTCAAAATTCAAAACCATCGATAGTTTTGTTGGCAAAACGATTGAAATATCTTCAGACAAAGCAAATAGCATTAAAAACGGAAATTCCATGCCTGTTATGCAAATAGTTGTTGCTGACCCCAGCCAAATAAAAATAGTAGAATAATTAAGAATTTATTACAATAATATAATTATGAATTCAAAAATATATTTATTGGCAATTACAGTTTTCGTTTTTTATTTGGTTTTAGGGTCTTTTACGGTAAATGCTGCCGCTACTGATAACGTAACGGGCTGGGCGTGGTCGGAAAATATCGGCTGGATTAGCTTTAATTGCACAAACCAAAATGTTTGCGGAACTTCAAATTATGGCGTTAGCGTTGATACCGGCACCGGGCTTTTTTCAAAGTATGCTTGGTCGGACAATATTGGCTGGATTACTTTTAACTCTGCCGAGTTAGTCGGCTGCCCTTCGGGCACTTGCGAAGCTAAATTAAATATAAGTTCTTGCTCTGGGGGCGAATGCCCGATTACGGGTTGGGCCCGGGCTTGCGCGGTTTTTCAATCAGGCTGCAGCGGCGCTTTGAATACTACGGGTAACGGCGGCTGGGACGGCTGGATTAAGTTAAGCGGCGCTACCTACGGATTAAAATTCAACCAGGCCAGCGAAGAAGTGGTAAATTGGGCCTGGGGCGGAGACGATACCGATGGCGAAGCTAATGTTGGCTGGGTTAGTTTTAATTGTTTAAACCAGGGCGTTTGCGGGACTTCAAATTATAAAGTGAAAATATCTGGCGTGGCGTCGGCTTTTGGGCCGGTGAATTTAACAATTGCTCCGTTTAATAATACCATGTGCGGATATGTTACTAATCCGCGAGTGCGTTTTAAGTGGGATGATAATCCTGACGGCGTTCAGGTTGGTTATGATATTCAAGTTGATAACAATTCAGACTTTTCTTCACCCACAATCGCTACTGGCCTTGTAGTTAGTACGGTAGACGCCTACACTAATTCTAACTCGTTAAGTTGGGGCACAACTTATTATTGGCGTTTAAGGCTTTGGAATGGTACGGCTTATTCTTCATGGGTTAGTGGTCCGCAGCTTATCACGCCCGTTCATTATTATCCTTTAGTTCAATTTAAATGTTCAATTTCTTCAACCGGCCCCTGGCAAGATTGTTCCACATTAAGCGTTTTTAGGGATCAAATAGTCTACTTTAAAGACGAAACGCAATTTTTTACCGCTTCGGGTAATAGCTGGTGGTGGGATTTTGCCACAGGTACCCCAAGTACGGTCCAGAACCCGAATCAAAGTTTTTCACCGGGGGGCAAATATAACATTACCCTAGTCGCAACCGATGGCGATGGCAACGTTTGTTTTCTTATTAAAGAGCTAACTGTAAAGGCGTCCGGCCCTGGTCCCATTGAACAAATGCGGGTTGAAAGCGAGCCAAAGACATTTTCTTTTTTTAATGCTTTTGCAGCCTCTCTTTCTAAAGTTTTTAGCTTATTAAGTTTTCGTTAAAATAAATTAAAAAATCATAATTTCCTCCCGCCTTTGACAGGCGGGAGTTTTGTTGTTAATATCAAAATGTAAAGCGTTCAGGTTGTTTTACGATAAAAAAGAAAGCCCAAAAGCGCTTTATCAATAATGATTAATAACACTGTCCCCGTTGGAAAGCTTACGTTCTTGTGCAATTTAGAACAAATTTTTTGTCAAAAGAAATCTAAAAATTACAGCTCACCGGAATTGAAGGTTCTTGACGGGGTTAGAAAAAAATATGGATATACTTATTCCACTTATTGTGGCGTTTTTGTCTTTAAGTTTGGGTTCGGTTCTCGGCTATTACGCCAGGCAGTCTATTGCTAGGCGGCAGTCCGGAACCATTGAAGAAAAACTACAAAAAAGAATCTCTCAAGTTAAAAAAGAAAGCGAGGAGATTTTGAGCGAGGCCAAGCAGCGGGCCAGCCAGATATTAGAAACGATAAAAAGAGAAGAAGAAGCGAGAAGGCAGGATCTTTTGAAAACCGAAAGGCTGCTTTTAAGAAAGGAAAATGTTCTCGATGAAAAAACAACCTCTTTGGACAAAAAAGAAAAAGAGTTTAATTTTAAAGTGGAGAAATTAAAAGAAATAAAAGAAAGTATTGAGAAGCTGAGGCAGGAAGCGGTTGATAATCTAGAGCGGGTGGCCAATCTTTCAAAAGAAGACGCCAAAAAGGAGCTGATTGATAACATTGAAAAGATTTATCAAAAAGATATTTTGGAAAGAATCAAAAAATTAGAAGCCGAGGGCTGGCAGCAGTTTGATAAAAAAGCCAAGGAATTGGTAACTTTGGCCGTTCAAAAGGTGGCGGTTTCCCAGGCTCAAGAAATTACCACCTCTACTGTTAATTTGCCCAACGAAGAAATTAAGGGCCGGATTATTGGAAAGGAAGGACGGAACATCAGGACTTTAGAAAGGATGACGGGCGTGGAAATCGTGGTTGATGAAACGCCAGAAGCTGTAGTAATTTCCGGGTTTGATCCGGTTAGGCGCCAAATTGCCAAAACCGCCTTGGAAAAGCTTATCCAAAACGGCCGAATTCAGCCTGCGCGCATTGAAGAAATGGTTCAATTGGCCCAATCGGAAATAACCTCGCAAATAAAAGAAGCAGGCGAGGCGGCAATTTACGAAACCGGCGTGGTCGGTTTGGACACAAAGATAGTTCAGTTGCTGGGCCGGTTGAGATTTCGTACTAGCTACGGCCAGAACGTTCTATTGCACTCCATCGAAGTTTCCTATTTAGCCAGCCATTTGGCGGCCGAATTAGGCGCTAATACCAGAATTGCTAAGAAAGCGGGTTTATTGCACGACATTGGAAAAGCAGTGGACCACCAGATTGAGGGTTCGCATACCGATATTGGAGTTAAGATTTTGGAAAAATTCAACATGGAAAAAGAAGTAATTCAGGCGGTCAAATCGCACCATGAAGAATACCCTTACGAAACTTTAGAATCTATTATTGTGCAGACGGCCGATGCGATTTCAGGCGCCCGGCCCGGAGCCAGAAAAGATACCTTGGAGAATTATTTAAAGCGTTTGGGCGAGTTAGAAAGCATTGCCACTTCTTTTTCGGGCGTGGAAAAGGCCTATGCTATTCAAGCGGGCCGGGAGATCAGGATTTTTGTAAAGCCTGAAGAGATAGACGATTTGGGCGCTAAAAAAATGGCAAAGGATGTGGCGGACCGCATTCAGGAGGATTTAAGGTATCCGGGCGAAATTAAGGTAACGGTAATCAGGGAGAACCGGGTGGTGGAATACGCCAGATAAGTTAATAACAAAACAGCCCCCCCTGGGGCTGTTTTTTGTTAAGCGGGTGAGCGGAATCGAACCGCCATCTCAACTTTGGAAGAGTTGCATAATAACCATTATACGACACCCGCGCAAAAACTTTAAAATCTGATAATTTCGGGGGCCGCGGATTCGAACCGCGAGTCACTCGCTCCCAAAGCGAGCATGTTAGCCGTTACACCAGCCCCCGTTAGAGCGCCAAATCCTTGTTTATTTGTTAAATATCACTTTCTTTTCTTTCAGTCAATTGATATAATAAGATAAATTATGAAATTTAAAGAATTTTTCAGCCAGTTTAACATTTTTGGCCAGTGCAAAAAATACAACTTGCCGCTTTGGCAGTGCCCCAATTTCTTGTTTTTGATAATGGGCCTGCTTATTGTCAGCTCTTCTTTGCTAACCTATCAAATCGGCAACCACTATATTACCGACCCCCAGATTGTTACCTTAATTGTTTTATTATTAACCACCGTTTTAATGGTTTTGGCTTTTATTATTACCAATAGTTTTGAAAGGTTGGCCGAAGCCAGCCGTATGAAGTCGGAATTTGTCAGCATTGTATCGCACCAGCTGCGCGCGCCGCTTTCCAATTTAAGGTGGGTAATCGATCTTTTAATGTCGGGGCGCTTGGGGCCAATTGAAGAAAAGCAAACAGAGTATTTTAAGCTTTTAAAGGAAAACAGTTCTCGGATGCGCGATTTGGTGTCGGATTTATTGGTAGTTTCAAAAATAGAAAGCGCTACTTTGCCTTTAAACCAGGAAAAGTTTTTCTTGGCAGAAGTGGTGCAGAATATTATCGCCCAGTATAATTTATTCGCCAAAGCTTCGAACATTGAAATTAAATTCGATTCAGGCAAGGCTTTGCCCCAGATTTTTGCCGATCAGGCGCAATTGCGGCTGGTTTTAGAGAACTTGCTGGATAACGCCATCCGTTACGTTAGGGAAAAGGGCGTAATTCAAATATCTTTGGCGCAAAAAGAAAGCAAGATTTATTTTGAGATTAAAGACAGCGGCGTCGGCATACCCAAAGAAGACCAAAAATATATTTTTAGGAAGTTTTTTAGGGCCAAAAACGTTTTACGGCATCAAACTCAGGGTTCGGGTCTGGGCCTTTATATTGCCAAATCAATTATTGAAAAATCGGGTGGGAAAATCGGTTTTATCAGCCAAGAAGGGCAAGGGTCGACCTTCTGGTTTACCGTGCCCATTGCCCGTTAAATTTAACTTAATATATTTAATTAATAAAAATATGAAAAAAATTCTTTTTATCGAAGACGAGCCAACGCTTCAAAAAACCATCGGCGAGGTTTTAAAGCAGGAGGGCTATGAAGTAACCTCGGCTTTGGACGGCGAGAGCGGCTTAAGAATGGCGCAAAGCCAAAAGCCGGATTTGATTCTTTTGGATCTGGTTTTGCCCCGCATGCATGGCTTTGAAGTTTTAAAAGGGCTAAAAGGAGATAAAGAAACTCAAAACATTCCCATTATTGTTTTAACCAACCTTGAAGAGATGACCGATATCGATAAGGCCATTGAGCTGGGGGCGACCACCTATTTGGTAAAAGCCCAGTATAGCTTAGAAGAAGTGGTTGATAAAATTAAAAAGGTGTTTAACGACTAGATAAAAAACAATATGAAAGTTGAACCGCAGCAATTAAAGGCTTTCTTATTGGACGCAGGCTTGGTGTCTGAAGACCAATTTGAAAAAGCTTTAAAAAAAGCGGAGAAAAGCAAAAAGAAAGTAGAAGATATTCTAGTTTTAGACTCTTTGATTACTCAGGAGGAATTAATAAAGCTCAAGGCTTATATTTTAGGCATTCCCTTTGTTAATTTGGAAAAGGAGCAAATTGCCCCGGAAATTTTAAAGATAGTTCCCGAACCGATCGCCAGATCGCACAACATCGCCTCTTTTAGGAAAAAGGGCAACAGCCTTGAGGTAGCCATGCTTGATCCCGAGGATTTGCGGACCATCGATTTTATTAAAAAGAAAGAACCGGGCTTAAAAATACTTCCAAGATTAACCACGCCTGAATCCATTAAGAACGTTTTGTGCCAGTACCAACAGACTTTGGAAGCCGAATTTGGCGATATTATTAAAAAAGAAATCGGCAGCATTAAAACCATAAAAGATGAAGAAACAGTTGAGGAAAAAGAAGAGTTAAGGAAAGCGGCCGAGGAATTGCCCGTGATTAAGATTGTCGACACCTTAATGAAGCACGCGATTTTGCAGCGGACTTCCGATATTCATGTCGAGCCAACGGAAAAGGAGGTAGTGGTGCGGTATCGCATCGACGGCATTTTGCACGATGCCATGACTTTGCCCAGAAACGCGGCTTCGGGTATTGTGGCCAGGATCAAGGTATTGTCTAATTTAAAGTTGGACGAGCACCGCCTGCCCCAGGACGGCCGGTTTAAAATAGAAACGGAAGATTATAAATATTCCATCAGGGTGTCGGTTTTGCCCATTTTTGACGGTGAAAAAATTGTTATGCGTTTACTTCCCGAAACCAGCAAAGCGGTGTCTTTGGAGGGTATTGGTTTAAACGGTGCGGCCTTAGAAAAGATTCAGGAAAATTTGAGAAAGGCAGTGGGCATGATTTTGGTTACCGGGCCTACGGGATCTGGTAAAACCACCACTTTGTATTCCATGATGGAGATTTTAAACACGCCCGAAGTTAATATTTCAACCGTAGAAGATCCGGTGGAGTATCGTATGCCGCGGGTAAACCAAACGCAGGTAAATCCGAAAATCGGCCTGACCTTTTCTTCAGGCCTAAGGTCTTTGGTCAGGCAGGACCCCGATATTATTATGGTGGGCGAAATCCGAGACAATGAAACAGCGAGTTTGGCCATTAACGCCGCTTTAACCGGCCATTTAGTTTTATCTACTTTGCATACGACCAACGCCGCCGGTTCCATCCCTAGATTAATCGATATGGAATGCGAGCCGTTTTTGATTTCTTCTACCCTAAACATAGTGATTGCCCAGAGATTGGTGCGCAAGATATCCGGGGAAAAGGAAAAATACACCCTAAAAGATTCGGAGGTAAAAGACTTGGAAAAATATTGCGACTTAGAGAATATTTTAAATCTCTTAAAAGAGGAAAAAATAGTAAAGCCCAAAGCTATTTTTGAGGAAGTTGCCTTTTTCAGGCCCAAAGCCACAAAGGATGAAAACGAGGGATACGGCGGCCGCATTGGAATTTTTGAAGTTTTGGTGATGAACGAGACCATTAAAGAGCTGATTATTAAAAAAGCCAGCGCCGACGAGATTGAAAAACAAGCTAGGAAAGAGGGCATGAGAACCATGGTGGAAGACGGCTTTTTAAAAGCTGCCCAAGGTTTAACTTCTATTGAAGAAGTTCTTAGGGTGATTACCGAATAAACAAAATGGCAAAGTTTTTTTACATTGCCCGCTCTCAAAAAGGGGAGGAAACAAAGGGCGTTATGGAAGCAAAGGATTTGCACGAATTATCCCGCCTGCTCCATCAAGAGGGGTTGATTTTGATTTCAACCGAAAAAAATAAAGACGGCAAGAAAAAAAATTTTAATATCTCTATTTCTTTTCTCGAAAAAGTTAGCTTAAAAGACAAAATGTTTTTTACCAGGAATTTGCAGGTGATGATTTCAGCCGGCCTTTCCCTGCCCAGAGCTTTGACGATTTTAGCCGAACAATCGACCAAGAAAAAATTTAAAAAAGCCATTAACGAGATTAAAGAAGAGGTGGTAAAGGGAAACAGTTTTTCTCAATCCTTGGCGCTTCACCCGGAAATATTTTCTGATCTTTTCCAAAACATGATGAAAGTCGGGGAAGAGTCGGGCACCATGGAGCAGGTGTTAAAAGTTTTAACCCTGCAAATGGAACGGGATAATGAATTAAGGTCTAAAATCTTGGGCGCTTTAATGTATCCGGCCGTTATCATTCTTGCCATGCTTGGCATTGGTTTGGCCATGTTGGTTATGGTGGTGCCGCAACTGGCCCAGACTTTTTTGGATTTTGGCATTGAGTTGCCGGCCACCACCAAAGCCGTAATTTTTTTGGGCACCTTTTTGGCTCAAAAATGGTACATAGGGATTTTATTGGTTGTTATTCTGGTTTTGGCTCTCAGGTATTTTTTTAAAACTAAATTTGGCAAAAGAATCATCGATACGGTAATCTTAAAAATTCCGATTATCTCGGTCTTGGTTAAAAAAACTAATTCCGCCTACACCACCCGTACTCTAAGCTCTTTAATTTCGGCCGGGGTGCCCCTGGTCAGATCTTTGGAAATTGTGTCCAATACCTTGGGCAACGTTTATTTTAAAAAAGCGATTTTTGATTCCATCGACAAGGTTAAAAAAGGGCAAAAGCTCAACGAAGCGTTAAAGGGGTCTGAAAATTTGTATCCTCATTTGGTGGTCCAGATGATCGAAGTGGGCGAAGAAACCGGCGAGACCTCGGCGATTTTGGCCAAACTCGCCGATTTTTACGAGGAAGAGGTGGCGAATGCCACCAAGAATATTTCTTCTATTGTCGAGCCGATTTTAATGTTGATCATTGGCGGCGTGATTGGGCTTTTTGCCATTTCCATGATCCAGCCCATGTATTCAATGCTAGAGGGAATAAAGTAAGCAGGTTTTAAAACATGGATAAGAATAAAAAGAACAAATTAAAAAGCGCTTTTTCACTGCCAGAGTTTTTGATAGTAATAGCGATTTTAGTAATTTTGGTTGGCTTGGCGGTTCCGGCCTTTAAATCTTACCAGCCCAACCTTCAGTTGAGCGGCAGCGCCAGGAATTTGGTAACCGATTTTCGCTATGCCCAGCAGCTGGCGGTGGCTGAACAGGTTGAATACGGAATTTATTTTTATCCTTTGGATAAAAAGTATGAAATAGTAAAGTATGGAGCGGCTACTGGTACGATAAAAGAAGTTGTTTTGCCCGGAGAAATATCCAGCCTTACTTTAAGCCAGGAGATTTTGGACAATAACAATGTAGTAAAATACAATCCCTACGGTTCGGTTGATGTTTCGGGCACGGTTTTCTTGCAAAACAGCGAGAATGCCACCACGGTGTTGGAAATTAAGCCCTCGGGCTTTATTAACATTTTAAATTAAAGAAATTCATGAAGAATTATAAAAGAAATGGTTTCAGCTTGGCCGAGCTTTTAGTAGCGCTTTTTATATTAACTATTGGCATTATCGGCGTGGTTATCGCTTTTCCCCTAGGCACTCGGATTGGAAAAAGCTCTGAAATGGAAACCGTGGCTTCGGAATTGGCCCAGGAGAAAATGGAAGAAATTTTGTCCCAGTCTTACAGCGAGATTTCAGTCGGGACGATTGAGCCGAGACAATCCTTGTCTTCTCCTTTTGAAAACTATTCAAGAGAAACCGAGGTGAATTATTACGATCCGGCAGTTTCGGCTACCACTACCCAGGATTTAGACATTAAAATGGTCCGGGTGAAAGTCAGTTGGCAGATAGCGCTGGGCCTTTTAAATAAAAACGTTGAGATTTTCACTTTAATCTCCAAAAGATAAAATGAAAAAAGAAAGATATTATCATCAAAACGGGTTTACCTTAACCGAATCAATCATTGTTATTTTTATCGCAGTGGCGATTTTAACTTCGGTTTACGCGCTTTACGCCTTAAACCAAAAAGCTTACATTCAAGGCGAGCTGGCGGCTGAAATCAACCAAAACGGCCGGGTGATGATTGAAAGAATGAGCCGGGAGATCAGGCAGGCCAGATCGATTGTTACGGTTTTGCCCGAAGACCGAGTAAACCCGAGCTCTGAAATTTTATTCCACGACGGCCATCTTTCTTTGCTGTCAGAAATATCCAATCTGCAGGGGGTAGATCAAAACAGCGCCACTTTATCAGCGACCTCTTCCAATGTTAACGATTATTATAAATACATGTTTTTAAAAATTACTTCCGGATCCGGTTCAGGGCAAATAAAAAAGATAGTGAGCTTTAACGGCGCTACCAAAGTCGCTAAAATTGAGGGCACCTGGGAAGTTTTGCCCGATGCCGATTCCCAGTATAAAATCGATACGAATTATTATTATATTCATTACTACCGGGATACCAATAATATTGTTTGGAGAGAAGTTTTGGCTTATTATTTTTCTGGCGATCCCAATACTTTTGTTGCTTGGAATTCAATACCGCCCGTTGGGCAAACTCTCGAGGTTCAAACATTGGAAGAGCCGCGCATTATTGGCGAATACGTAAGTACTTTGGAATTTTGGGGGGCAAATGTTATCAGTATCGCTTTAACCTTGCAAAAACAACAAAAAAGCATAGAGTTTATGACCAGTATTTTTGGGCGAAACTTATGAAAAAGAATCATTTCCAAAAGGGCCAAATAGTTATCATCGCCTTTTTAACGCTTGGTGTTTTACTGCTTTTAGCTTCTTACTTCTTAAATTTTACCTTAACCGAATCGAAAATTTCCCAAAGTTACAAAACCGGCGTTAATACTTATTATCTGGCCGAGGCTGGAATCAATGAAGCCATTTGGAAGTTAAAGAACGATGATACGGTTTTGGATGGCGATCCGGCTTGGCAAAGCGATTTTGTTGATCCGGCTAAAAATCCTTATCCAGATGGAACCTATTGGTCCGCTTCCTTTTCCAAAAGCGATGTGCTGGGCGGTTCTTATAGTGTTACGATTGAAAATACTTCCCAGGCCCGCGGCAAAATTACTGTAGCCGCTACTACCACTTTCGGAAACAACAAAGTGTCGCAAAGAATCGTCAAAACCACTGTTTTTAAGGGCTTGGCCAGTCCGATTCAAAACAGCGCTATTTTTACCGGCGGGCCGAGCGAGAACATTGATATTAATAGTACACTTTTGAATATTTTTGACGGTAATCTTTTTTGCAATAATAATTTGAATATTAATGGTTTCAGTGCAGTTAAAGCTTACGACAACTTAAGTACGAGTGATCTCGAGGGTCAGGTTTTGGTTTCCAACAATCTCCAAGGTTTTTGGCAGATTAGTGAATATACCGCCGTATGCGCTAAAAACGAGTGTACTTTAAACTGCGAAGGTTATGTTCCAGGGTCTGATAATTGCCCGCCCGAATCGGCTTCAGTGCCGGTGGTGGATTTTGATTCGGACGACCCCAATTCTTTTAAAAGTCGGGCTCAAGCCGCCCAAGATGCGGGGCAGTGTCAGATTATATGCCATAAAGCCGGCGATACCCCTTATATTTGTTCCAATAATTGCATTTTAACTTCGACTGAATTTGAAAATATTTTATGGGATATTGGCCAAAACGGTACGGCTACTCTAGAAAGCGATATCACTTATATTACCGGCGGGGTTGAATTAAAGGGCGGCCGCCGCTTGGTGGTGAATGGAACCTTGGTGGCTGATGACAATGTAACAATCGGGGAGCGCTTAACCTGGAAAAAAGGTTCAATAACCACTTCCGGTTTTTCGCAAATTACCGTGGACCAGCCCACTGTCACCACTCCCTCGGGCATTTTAACCAAAAGGAAAATCAGCTTTGGCATTTATTCTTCTTTTCAAGATATTAATATTGAGGGCGTGCTTTATGCTAACGACGAAATGACGATTATTAGTCTGCCCAATAGTTTTAATTTGGTGGGTGGCATGATTGGCCGGAAAATAACTCTGAGTAGCTTGTGGCAGAGCTTTAATATTACTTACGACAACGATAAAATTTTATACGGTTTAGGGTATAAAATAAACGGTACTGCGGTTACTCCGAGCTATTCGCCGATTGTTACAGTTGAACACTGGGAAGAGAGTTATTAATCAGAATTTTTAATGTTATAATGGAGTAGATTACATGGATTTTTTATCGCTAAAACCAAAAGCTTTCGGTTTGGATATATCCGATTTATCTTTGAAAATTGCCAATTTGAAAAATAAGGGCAAGTTTTTAACTATGTCTTCCTTTGGCACGGCAAAAATTGAACCCGGCCTTATTAAAGACGGAGAAATAAAAGACGAAAAGGCGCTGATTAAGATAGTTAAAGAATCTTTATCAAAAGTAAGGGGCAAAAAATTGGATACCAGATATGTGGCAGCTTCCTTGCCCGAGGAAAAAGCCTTTTTGCAGGTGATCCAGCTGCCCAAGATGCCAGAAGCTGATTTAAAATCGGCGGTAATCTACGAGGCGGAAAACTATATTCCTTTGCCCATCGAAGATGTTTATTTAGATTTTCAGAATGTTCCGGCCATAAAAGACCATTTAGACCACTGCGATGTTTTGATTGCGGCCCTACCTAAAAAAACCGTTGATCCTTATTTGTCGGTGCTTTCGGGCGCGGGTTTGAAACCCTTAACCTTGGAAATTGAATCTTTGGCCATTGCCCGAGCGTTGGTAAAAAACGAAATTGTTCCTTTCCCCACGCTTTTAATCGATCTGGGGTCTACCAGAACCAGCTTTATTATTTTTTCCGGCTATGCGTTAAGATTTACTAGTTCCATACCCATTTCTTCTGATCAATTAACCGAAGCCATCAGCCATGCTCTGAACGTGGATTTTAAAAAAGCGGAAGAGTTAAAGATAAAATATGGGCTTGGCAATACTTTAAAAAAGGACGAAAAAAGCAAAGAGGCTAAGCAAGTGGTCGAAGCTTTAAAGCCGCTTTTGAACGATCTGGTTGGCCAGATTAAAAAATGGAGTGAATTTTATCAAACCCATACCTCGCACGAGCATTTGCCCGAAGAAAGCGGCATAGAAAGCGTTTTGCTTTCGGGTGGGGGAGCGAATTTAAAAGGGCTGGCCAACTTTCTTTCTTTGGAGTTAAAAATGCCCGTGTCTCTGGGGAATCCATGGGTTAATATCTTAAAGCCGCCACTAAAAGAGGTGCCCCAGTTAAAGTTCCAGGATTCTTTGGCTTATACCACCGCCTTGGGTCTGGCCTTAAAAGGAATAAAATAAATGATCAATTTATTGCCCCAACAGTATAAAAAAGAGTTAAAGCTGGAGGAAAAATGGAGAACGGTCATAGTTTTTGGATTTATTCTGGTGATTTTTTTACTGGCCTTGGTTTTAATTTTGTATTCAATCAAAATTTATATTAACGGTCAGGTTGAATCAACCAAACTGGTTTTATCGGTAGAAGAGAAGCCTCTTCAAAACGAAGAAGTCAAAGGCTTAAAAGAGCAAATTAAAAAAAGCAATCAGGTTGTCGGGCAGTTGGCCAATTTTTACCAGCAGCAAAATCGCTTAATGCCGATTTTAGAAGAGGTTTCCAAGCAAATTCCCAATGAAATTAATCTGACAAAAATCTCTTGGTCGCGAAAGAACGAACAAGTTAGCATTACCGGCTTTTCGTCCACCCGGGAAAATCTTTTTGAGCTTAAAAACAATTTAGAATCCAACGCTAACTTTTCAGAAGTGGTTTTTTCGTCTTCGGCCTGGCTGGATCCAGCAAATATTGATTTTCAGGTAAGTTTTAAGGTAAAAATCAAACCATGAAATCTTTACAAAAAATTTATCTTTCCTTATTCTGCCTAGTTATTATAGTTGTTTTATCAGTTGTTTTTTTGATTTACCCCTTTTTTAACCAGGTAAGAAATAGTTCGCAAGAACTGGTTTTAGAAAAAAGCCGGTTGAACGCCCTATCTTTTGAGAAGGAAAATTTTAAGAATATCGAAGCTGTTTATAAAAACTATCAGGGCGATCTTGATAAGATAGACAAGCTTTTTGTTGATTCTAGCTTCCCCGTGGATTTTATCAGCTTTTTGGAAAAGAACGCTTCGTCTTCCAATGTTAACTTAGTAAAAAGCTCCAGCTTGAATAAAAAAAGCGATGAAGACCCTTGGCCGAATATGACTTTTAATCTTTCCCTAAGCGGTTCTTTCCCCAACATTTTAAAGTTTATTGAGAGGATAGAAAGCGCCCCTTACTTGATTGAAATAACCGATTTTAGTACCAATAAGGCCGGCGGGCAGGAGCTAAAAACTAGCACTAACGAAAACTTTGCCTCAGTTATTCTTAAGGTTTACATTAAATAATTTTCAAAACATATTAAAATGGAGTTAAAACTACCAACTAAAAAGCCTTCATTTAAATTCTTTGGCAAGATAGCCGATTTTTTGCTGGCCAAATACTTTTTAACTTTTCTTATCCTTATTGTTATTGCCTTTGTTTTGGGCGGAATAGTCTTTTATAAATACAGCTTTTTAGCCGAAAAGAAGAAAGCGGAGAATAATGCCAATTTAATTGTTTTGGACGAGGATAATTTGCAAAAAGTCATTCAAATATGGAAGGGGCGACAGGAAAAGCTGGACCGTGCCGGAATTCAAAGCTACCGGAACCCTTTTATTAAGAACACCATTCAAGTTTCAACTTCGACTCCTAAAAATTGACCAAACGATAAAATTGTTTTAAAATAATAATCTCTTGCCCCTGTAGTTCAATGGATAGAATAGGACCCTTCTAAGGTCTAGATGTAGGTTCGATTCCTACCAGGGGCATAAAAAGAGAGCGTTTGGGCCGTTAGCTCAGTTGGCAGAGCGCCTCGATGGCATCGAGGAGGCCGCCGGTTCAAGTCCGGCACGGTCCACCAAATAAAACCGAGCCTTATTAGGGCTCGGTTTTTATTGTAAAAACTTTAATATGTTTTATTGCTTTCGGGCGGCTTTAAATAAATTCCAAAACACATTAAAGCGTAGCCAAAGGTTGCCAGGGTTGTCGTCGGAATTATTATTAAGTAATTTGGCACCCAATACAAGATAGAGACGAAGATTAATAAAGTGGATATTGCGAAGATAAAATATCGTTTGCGGCTGTATTTGTTTTTACTATCCAAAGCTCCGTCTAAGAAAAAAAGGAAGGTAAATAAAAGCATAATACTGCCCAAGATAAGGTTCATTGCCACCACCCAATCAGGCATGTTTAAATAGACGACACCCATTTGAGACGTTGGTATTTTGCCAAAATTTAAATTGATAGCGCCGATGATCAAACCGTAAAAAGCGGTAAGCCAGGGAATAAAATTTTTAACTTTTGGAACGTAAATAGATGCGGGAATTTTAATTAACAGCCCCATGGTAATGAAAATCAATACAGTTGCAATGAAATTATGCAGTATTTTCACGCCCAGAGGGTTAAAAAAATAAGAAATGTCGGCTATTAAGGTAAAACCCATGTATAGAGTTAGAAAAAGTAGGGCGGCCGAAAGCATTTGAACACTCTCGTTTTTTTTATTCTCAGAGGCTTCGCTTCTTACCCTTAGATAGCTTAAAAATATGAAAAACAAATCCAAAGAGGCGATTACGGTTTGATAGTATGGACCATTCATATGGTTTCTATTTTTATTATAGACGATAAAATTTAAAAAGCAAAATAAATTGATTTATGCTTAATTTGGTGATAATTTAGAGCTATGGAGGGGTGCCAGAGCGGCTGAATGGGCCGCACTCGAAATGCGGTAGGGTCGAAAGGCTCTCGTGAGTTCAAATCTCACCCCCTCCGCCCACGTTAATTCGATAAGGTACATTAAATCTTTTACTCTTTTATATATGGTTAATGATAAAATTAGTAAACCCTAATGTCTTCTTATAGTAGGTTCTAATTTTCAAAATTATGATGAAATATTTAGTTAAAATTGATAGATTGGCCGCTTGGGTTCTTTTTCTGGGCCTGATTTCGTATTTTATAACCGGCTATGGCATGACCAAGGGTATTATTGATCCGGTTTTAGCCACTAAAATCCATGTGGAGATTTTAACCTATATTCTTCTTTTGGCTTTTGTGGTCCATACCAGTTTTGCCATTCATTTGGCCTTTAAGCGTTGGAAGATTTGGAATCCAGTTACCAAGGTTTTATTTGTTCTATTTTACGCCTTTTTTGTTTTATTCTTTGTTTGGGTGGACCGTTTTTATGTTCCTCAAAAAGCTCAAAATACTGAAAACCAGAACATTAATCAGCAAGCTCAAACTATAAACCAAGAAGACGATGAGGACGATGGAGTAACTTCTAGCTCTCAAAACCAGCCGGTTAATAATTCTTCTTCGAACCAATCGCAACTCAAAGTTTTTACTTTAGCGGAATTAGCCCAATATGACGGCCGGAATGGGAACAAGGCCTATGTAGCTGTAGACGGTTTAATTTACGATGTGTCGAGCGTTTTTTACCAGGGCAGCCATTATTCGCATTTGGCCGGCCAGGATTTAACCAACGAATTTTATATCAGACATGCTAAAAGTGCGATTACCAAGTATCCGTTGGTCGGCCAGCTGCAAAAGTAATCTTAATCACGCGCGATGGTAATGGCCCAAACCTCTTGGGCGCCGGCCTCTTTTAAGATTTTAGCGCATTCTTCGACAGTGGAGCCGGTGGTAAAAACATCGTCGATTAAGAATATCTTTTTTCCCTTTATATCTTCAGCGCTTTTTATTGAAAAGGCACTTTTTATATTCTCTTTTCTTTCTTCTTTAGATAATTCCATTTGAGGCTGAATAGCTTTTGTTTTTATTAAAACATCCTTTAATAAGGGAGCTTTAAAGGTTAAAGCCAGTTCTTTGGCGATTTCTTCTGATTGGTTATAGCCCCTTTGCTTTTGTCTTTTTTTATGCAGGGGCACGGGAATTAAAGCGCTGTTTTGAATTGCTAATTCTTGTTCTAAAAACTGTAATCGCCTTAGTACTAAAGAGGCTAGGGTTTTTGCCAGGTTTTTGACATAGGGCGGATATTTAAAAGCGGCGATCAGTTTTTTTACCAAAGGGTTTTCGTAAGAAGCAGCAAAAAACAAGCCATCAAGATGTTTTTCTTTTTGGTGGCCCGGGCAGGTCTTACCATCAAGGCTTTGGCGCGGGGGAGAGCAAAAAGGGCAGAAGTTTAAAGGTGGGATATCAATTAAATCTAGGCAGTCTGGGCAGAGGTATTCCCCTTCTTTTTGGCAGTTTTGGCAAAAGACCGGGAAAATAAGATCTTGGATAAAGTTAAGCATATTTTACCTTTTTATAGTATAACCGAGTTTTTGATTTTCCACATAGACCTTCCCTTTTTAAATTGATATAATGTATTTAATGGCATGGTTTCCTTTTAGGATCAAAAAACCGATAAGGAATTTTTTGGGTATTGATATTGGTACCTACAGCATTAGGGTGGTGGAAATAAACAAAAAAGACGATGTTTTTACTTTGGAAAATTACGGCGAGGTAAAAACTTCTCAGATTTTTAAAACGCCTGCTGCCGCCAATATGCAAAACGGCTCTTTAATAACCAACCAGGAGGTGGCTTTGATTGTTACTACGATTTTAAGGGAAGCGGGCATGACAACAAAATACGCCAATTTTTCCGTGCCCGACTTTTCTTCTTTTTACACCAGCTTTGAACTACCACCAATGACCAAAGACGAGCTTTCCAAGGTGGTAAAATACGAAGCCAGATCTTATATCCCCTTGCCTTTATCAGAAGTAACTTTAGATTGGGTTTTGATTAATAAAAAAGACGATAAAGGAGTTTTATCGGGAAAGGAAAAAAGCCCGGTAAAAGTTCTAGTGGTGGCCATAAGCAATCAGATTGTTAACAACTACAAAGAGATCGCAGCCATTTCAAAATTAGATATTAAAAACTTGGAAGCGGAAGCTTTTGCTTTGGCTCGGGCTTGTGCCAGGGGGATTGAGGAACCTGTTTGTTTGGTGGATATTGGCGCCAGAAGCACGACAGTGAATATTTTGGAAAACGGCCTTTTAAAAATGAGCCACAGTATTAACGTTTCGGGTAATGAATTTACTCAGATTTTAAGCAAATCATTAAGGATTGATTATGAAAGAGCCGATGAATTGAAAAAGAGAGTGGGCTTAATGTCGGCTACAAAAGTAGAGGAAGACGTTAAAGATACCCTTTTACCGTTAGTTGATTCTATTTTGTTGGAAGTGCGCCGGGCCGACGACAATTATTACAACACCGAAGGCCAGCGGATTAAAAAGGTGGTTTTGGCCGGAGGTTCAGCCCTAATGCCGGGTTTAAAAGAATACGTTGCCTATGAATTAAAAAAAGAAGTTCAGGTTGCCAACCCCTTTGCCAGCATTGCCCACGAAGCCGTTTTAGGGGAAAGTTTAACGGAAATGGGGCCAAGTTTTGCCATTGCTGTGGGGCTTTGCTTAAAGGGGCTTGAATAAAAAGACAATAAACTTTAAAATATATATAAGGAAGCAGGTAAATTTAAAAAGGATTAATATTAAAAACATTTCAAAAACATGGCAATAGAAATTTCATCTCAGGCCGAGGGTAAAAAAACTTCAATAAGCGATTTCTTGCTGTACTTTCTGGTTTTTTTAACGGCACTATTTGTGGCCGGCTATATTATCATGGTTATTTACCAGAAAAACTTGGAAAACGAAGCGGTAAAGCTGTCCGAATCCCTAAGAAGAACCGAGAGCGAACAAGAGCTAGAGCAGAAAATATTTAATTACGAAAGAAAGTTCAAAAGCGTTGGTGTTTTATTAAACGAACGTTCCAACGTGATCGAGGTTTTTGACCTTTTTGAAAAAAGCACCCATCCTCAGGTTTGGTTTTCTAAGTTTTCTTTCCATGCGGAAAATAAATCAATTACTGTTTCCGGGCAGGCAGCCAGTTATGAGGCCTTAGGCCAGCAACTACTTATATTTAAAGATAATTCGCAAATTAAAAGCATAACTCTCTCCGGCGTTTCTCTTAGTAAGGAAGTGGGGAAAACCGCGGTTGATTTTTCCCTAAGCCTTTCTACGAATATTGGTCCGGAGATGCCCCAATAATGTTACAAAAAAATATTATCATTATATTCTTGGCGCTGGTTTTAGTGTTGGGCGGTTTGTATTTAATGCAGCCCAAATATCAAAAGATCAGCAGTCTGGCGGGCGCTGTTAAAAACCAGCGGTATGAGCTTCAGAACAAGGAAAAATATTTTGCTGAATTAGAAAAGATTTCCCAAAGGCTGGATCAAGAGCGGCCAAAGTTAACCATAATTGACTCTATTCTAACCGACAATAAAAACGTGACCGAGGCGGCGCTTTTTAACTTTTTACAAAAAACTACCACCGAAATGGGTTTAACCTTAGATTCTATCAGTATTTCGGGCGAGTCCTCCCACCCCAAAATTTTAAACATACAAAAAATCACCTTCAATTTGTCTTTAAAGGGCGGTTATGCCGAGCTTAAAAACTTCATCGCCGTCTTATACCAAAACGCCAAGCTTTTCAATATCGAATCGATTGATTTTATTTCTCCGGGCAAAGAAGGAGACTTTTCTTATAATCTATATATTACAACTTATTCTAATTAATCAAAAAATATGGCCATTACCTTTATTCAAGAAAGAAAAAAACAACAAAGACTGGTTTTAATATTAATCGCAGTAGTTATTATTACCATTGTTGTTGTTTGGTTTGGTTTTTTCAGGAAGCCCGCAACGCCGGTTACCGGGGGCGAAACTCAAGTTGCTCAAGTTTATCGGATTCCAGAACTTGATTTTTTCATTTTAGAAAACCCGATTTTTCGGGACTTGCAGCCATTTGATAATATTGTTCCTTTTGTGGGGGAAAAGGGCAGAACCAACCCGTTTTTATCATATTAACCATGAATTTAATCCAGCAATTAGTTAAAAAAGGGCTCTTGGAAAAAGAGAACGCAGCTTCTCTTGAATACGAAGTTAAAAATTCCGGAAAGAAGGAAGAAGAAGTTATTTTGGAAAAAAGAATTGTTTCAGAAGAGTTTCTTTTTGGTTTAAAGAGCGAAAGCTTAAAGATCCCTTTAAAAAAAGTCTATGCCGACGATGTTTCTTTAAAAGTCTTGGAATTAATTCCCGAAGATTCGGCCAAATACTATCGGATGATTCCGGTGGCGCGGAGGGAAAATATTTTAGAAATCGGTATGGTTTATCCCGAAGATATGAAAGCGCGGGAGGCTTTGGAATTTTTAGCCCGTCAGCAAAAGCTTACCTATCAGATATTCTTGATCACCTTTTCCGATTTCAGAAATTTGCTTAAAAAGTACCGAACCCTAAAGGGCGAGGTGAGCCGGGCGTTAGAAGAGCTGGAAACCGAATTAAAAGAGGAAAAAATTGAAACTGAAGAGGTGCCTGTTTCCGACTTTGAAAAAATGGCCGAGGAAGCTCCGATTTCCAAAGTGGTGGCGGTTTTGCTGCGCCATGCGGTGGATGGCAATGCTTCTGATATTCACATTGAGCCGGTAAAGGACAAGGTGCGGGTACGCTTTCGTTTAGACGGCATTCTGCACTCGAGCATTTTTTTGCCTTTGAAAATCTTGCCGGCGGTTGTTTCCAGAATTAAGATTCTTTCCAATTTGAAAATAGACGAAACGCGCGTGCCCCAGGACGGCCGATTTTCAACGAGAGTCAGCAATAAAGATATTGATTTTCGTGTTTCTACCTTTCCGACGGTGTTGGGCGAAAAGGTAGCCTTGAGAATTCTTGATCCGGAAAAGGCCTTGGTTGATATTAAAGAGTTAGGGGTTAATGATAGGAACTTTAAAAAAATCGAAAAAGCCATTAAAAAACCTTACGGTATGATTTTAATATCGGGCCCGACGGGCTCTGGTAAAACCACCACACTTTACTCTTTATTAAGAATTTTAAACAAGGAAGGGGTAAATATGATGACCTTGGAAGATCCGGTGGAGTATTTTATCGAAGGCATTAATCAGTCTCAAGTCAAGCCAGAAATCGGCTACAGTTTCGCTTCCGGACTTCGTTTTACCGTCAGGCAGGACCCCGATATTATTATGGTGGGCGAAATCCGCGACGAGGAAACTGCTTCTTTGTCCGTGCATGCCACCTTAACCGGCCATTTGTTTTTTTCTACCATTCATACTTCCAATGCTCTTGGCGTTATCCCGCGCATGATTGATTTGGGCGTTAGGCCGTTTTTAATCCCGCCCACTCTAAGTATTGCTATTGCCCAGAGATTGGTTAGGGTGCTTTGCCAAGACTGCAAGAAAAAAGTAAAACCGACCAAGGAAGCAAAAGACATTATCGACAAAGAGTTGGAAAAACTGCCGGCTTTGGTAAAAGAGGAAATGGTTATATCCGATTCATATTCAGTTTACGAAGCAGTGGGCTGCAAAAAATGCAATAAAACCGGCTACAGCGGCCGGGCTGGCGTGTTTGAAATTTTGGAAATGACCGATCAACTGGCCGAGATTGTTTTAAAAGACGCCAGCGAAGCCAGTATTGGAGAAGAGGCCAAAAGGCAGGGCATGATTACCATGATGCAAGACGGAGTATTAAAGGTTTTGGAAGGGCTAACCACCATTGAAGAGGTTTTGGAGATTGCTGAAGCAAAATAGTTAAAAGTTTTAAATTATATAAAAATGAAATCAATTTTATTAGTCGAAGACGATCCTTTCTTGATCGATATTTATACCACCAAATTAAACGAGGCAGGCTATGAGGTGGAGGTGGTGAGCGAAGGCGAAGCGGTTTTTAAAAAATTAAAAGAGAAAAACGCCGAAGGTAAAAAAGAAGAAGCGCCTTGGCCCGATTTGGTTCTGCTGGATATTGTTTTGCCCAAAAAGGACGGCTGGGAAATCTTAAAGCAGATAAAAGAGGACAGCCAGCTAAAAAATTTAAAGGTCATTATTCTTTCAAATTTAGGCCAGAAAGCGGAAGTGGAAAAAGGCATGGAAATGGGGGCGAGCGGCTACCTGATCAAGGCCCAATACACGCCCAGCGATATTTTAAAAGAGATCGAAAAGTTTCTATAATAATCATATAATTAAAGAATAAAAAATATGGCAGATTACGGACAAATTTTAAAAGAACTTTTAGAGCTAACCTTAAGGGCCAACGCCTCTGACTTGCATTTATCGGCCGCGCACCCGCCTTTTTTGCGGATTTCTGATGTTTTAGTGCCTTTAAAGGAAATGAAAAAACTAACCAATAAGGATGCCGAGGGGATAATTCTGGCCTTAATGGACGAGGGCCGGCAACAGCGTTTTTTTGAAGAAAAAGAAATTGATTTTTCTTATACTCTTGACGATCGCGCCCGATTCCGGGTAAATGTGTTTTACCAGCGTAATAATATTTCTGCGGCTTTGCGTTTAATTCCGGTAAATATCCCGACCATTGAAGAGTTGAACATGCCCGAAATTATGCATAAATTCATCCAGCCGACCCAGGGCTTTGTATTGGTAACTGGGCCGTCGGGCCAGGGCAAATCCACCACGCTGGCGGCCATAATCGATGAAATCAACCATACCAGGCCAGACCATATTATTACTATTGAGGATCCGATCGAATATCTATTTACTGACGACCGTTCGATTATCGACCAGCGGGAAGTTTATCAGGACAGTAAGAGTTTTTCCAGTGCCTTAAGAGCGACTTTTCGGCAGGACCCCGATGTTATTATGGTGGGCGAGATGCGCGACCCCGAAACCATTTCCATTGCCTTGTCGGCGGCTGAAACCGGGCACTTGGTATTTTCTACTCTGCACACCAATTCGGCGGCCCAAAGCGTGCACCGCATTGTTGATTCTTTCCCGCCCAACCAGCAGTCCCAGATTCGGGCTCAGTTGTCAGGTTCCTTATTGGGCATTGTTTCCCAAAGATTGATTCCTCGGGTAAAAGGCGGTTTAATTCCGGCCTGCGAAATCATGCTTAACTCGCCAGCTGTGGCCAACTTAATCAGAGAGAATAAAGTCCATGAAATACCTTTGGTAATCGAAACTTCTTCAGAGGCGGGCATGATACCCTTGAACCGGTATCTGGCTAATTTAATCAAAGTAAAGGAAGTTTCTATTGAAAACGCTTTGAATTATTCGATTAATCCTTCAGAGCTGCGCACGCTGTTAAGGGGAAAATAGTAAAAGATATAAAGTAATAAGCTGAAAATATGAAATTTAATTATATTGCCAGGAATAAAGTCGGCGAAATCCAATCGGGCGTAGTGGAAGCATCTTCGCGCGATACGGCTGTTGAGTTGCTGCATTCTTACCAGCTTTACGTTACTTCTCTAGAAGAAGTTTCCGTGCCCTTTTATGCCAAAAAAGTCGGTTTTTTGGATCGGGTTTCTCGCCGGGACATCGTGTTTTTTTCGCGCCAGATAGCTACTATGTTCAAATCCGACATTGCTTTAATTGAAATCTTTCAGACCTTAGCCAAGCAGACTAACAACCGCTCTCTTAAAGAAAAAATTCTGGGCATGATTGAGAAAATCGAGGGTGGCAATTCGCTTTCCAAAACCTTCAGCGCTTATCCTGAAATTTTCGATGCCTTTTACATTAATATGGTAAAAGCGGGCGAGGCGTCGGGAAAATTATCTGACGTATTTTTATACCTGGCAGACCACTTGGAAAAAGATTATTATTTTAAAAGCAAAATACAGGGGGTGATGATTTACCCAGCTTTTGTGCTGCTGGTTTTCTTGGGCGTGGTTATTGCCATGGTTTATTACATTATTCCCCAGTTGGGTGGATTACTTGCTGAAACTGGTACGGAAATGCCTGCGATTACCAAGTTTTTAGTATCCTTTTCCAATTTATTATTGCAGTATGGCGGGGTAATTTTGGCGGTTTTAATCGGCTTGATTTTAATGGGGGTCTATTACATTAGAACGCCCGAGGGTAAAAAGTTTTTCGACAGGATTCTCTTAAAAATACCTTTTATAAAGCAGTTTTTAATGCAAATTCATTTATCCCGTTTTTCCTTGAATTTATCCACTTTAATTTCAGGGGGCTTGCCTATTGTGCAGGCTTTAGAAATTTCGGGCGAGGTGGTAGGAAACGAAGTTTACAAAAGCATTATTCTAGAAACCGTCGAAGGGGTAAAAAGAGGCGAGCAGATTAGTACTTTTTTGCACCACTATCCCGATGAAATCTCCCCGCTTTTTATTCAAATGGTGGTGGTGGGGGAGAAAACCGGCCGTTTGGATACGGCCCTGCTTAATGTTTTCGATTTTTACCAAAAAGAAACCGAGCGGTCTCTGGACAACTTTACAAGAGTATTAGAGCCCTTAATGATCGTGGTGCTGGGCGGTATTGTGGGGCTTTTGATGGCGGCCGTGCTTTTGCCCCTTTACCAGTCCGTTTATAACTTTGGCTAAAAGTTATCCACAGCCTACTTGCGGGTTTCGGCGTTTAAAATATAATGAATATAAGCAGACTTTATCTAAAGGTCGAACTTAAATTAAATATACATATTAATATAATAAAATTAAAAAAATGAACAAAAAAGGTTTTACTTTAATCGAATTGTTGGTGGTAATTGCCATTATTGGTATTTTAGCTTCAATCGTGCTGGTTTCTTTACAGGGAACTCGAAACAGAGCCAGGGATGCCAGAGTACAGACTGATATTGCCCAGGTACGTTCAGTGGCAGAAACTATTTACAGCTCTGCTGGAAATTACAGCACTGTTTGTAGCAATGCTGATATTAACACCACTTTAAATGGCGACATTGTTAGTCAGGGTGGTCGTAATTATGCTTGTGTAAAATGGGATAATAATTCAGGATATTGTGTTACAGCGCAATTAAGCAACGATGGTTATTGCTGCTCAGATTCGGCATTAAGATCGGTTTGTGGTAGCGCGGCTTATGCCAATTGCGTTGCAGCTCGTGCAACTAGCAATAATTCAGCTTGTAATTAATATCTTTGATTTTTTCGAATGTATTTTGCAAAGCCCGTTGTAAAACGGGTTTTTGCCTTGAAAAAAGCCGAAAAATCTGATATATTAGTAGCTAGCAAAACCTATTTTGGAAAACATTATGAAAAAAATATTCATTTTTTTCTTGTTAATTTTTATTTTTATATTAGCTTTGTTTTTAAGGATTTACTTTTCCTATGGGGTGGTTTTTTCTGATCCGATAAAATATGCGGCCGACGACGGCGTTTATCATATGCGGCTGGTGGAAAATCAGCTACTGGGAGGGCATTTCCCCAAAAGAATTTATTTTGACCCCTATACTTATTTCCCCTACGGTACTTATATTCATTTTACGCCGCTTTACGATTATTTATTAGCTACTATTATTTGGGTTATTAGCCTGGGCAAGCCAACATTAGAAATCATAAGTAAAATAGCTCCTTTTTATCCGGCCGTATTAGGCGCTTTAATTATTTTCCCGGTTTATTTTTTATCGCGCTCTTTGTGGGGCCAGAAGGTTGGGTTACTGGCCGCCTTTTTTTCTATAATTTCAGGTCCTTTTTTGGCCCAGTCTCTCATTGGCAGTAATGACCATCATGTGGCCGAAGTTTTTTTTTCTACCCTGGGTATGATGTTTTTAATTTTAGCCTTGAATTCTCGTCAAAGCCAAGACAAATTTTTAGGCTTTAAAGAAGAAATAAAACAGGAAAAGAGATTTTGGATTTTGTCTGTATTAACCGGTATTTCTTTCGCCCTTTATTTTTTGGCTTGGACTGGCGCTTTGCTATTTTTACTAATTATTTTTTTATTCTTTTCCCTTTATTATTTAATCGGATATTTTTCAGGAAAAAACCCAGAGTGGGCTTTATTGGCAGGCTCCCTAATTTTTTTAATAATTTTATTGATTATTGTTCCATTTTTCAATCATCCTGATATTTTACGGAACAGTATGTATAATCTGTCTCATCTGGCATCGCTTTTAGGTGGTTTAATCTGTTTTATTCTTTTATGGTTCTTTGGGACACTTTTAAAAGAAAAAAAAGACAGAAAAATTGCTTCTTATTTTTTATCAGGATTAATCGCAGTTTTTGTTCTAGTTCTTTTAATGTTAAAATTAGCCCTTCCTATTTTATTTGATAGTTTCGTTAAAATTTTAAAAGGAATAAACACGGGTATGGCTTATAATGATTTAGCAAGGCAACTCATTAATGAAATGGCCCCACTTACCTTGCAAGCGGCAATTGATATTTTTTCAACCTTCTTTTTCATTTCTTTTGGCGCCTTAATTTTTTTAGTATGGCGATTTTTAAAAAATAAAAACCCCTCTTATTTATTAATTATTATCTGGACTCTAGTAATAGCCTTAATGACGGGTATCATTCCCCTTATTGGGCAAAGGCGCTTTATTGTGTATTTGGGCATTAATATCGCTATTTTAACGGCCTATTTTATCGTAAAAGGCTTTGAATTTGGTTGGAGGTCCCTAAGAATAGCCTCTAGAACACCAAAAGAATCTAATACTCAGCCATATTTTTTGGTCGGTTCGGTTTTCATAATTTTTATTGTATTATTCTTTTTATTGTATCCGTATCCTTTTAATATAATGAAAACCTTTCCCGATAATTTACCTTTAAGATTTAGTAATGTAATAGCCACGGCCAAAAGTTCACTTCATGTAAAATCAGAAGATTGGTATCAATCTTTGAAATGGCTAAAAGACAATACTCCGGATACAGGAGTTGATTATTATGCTTTATACGAAGAGCCGAAAGTAAATAAAGAAACTGGTAAAATTGAGCCTTATTCTTATCCAGAAAGCGCCTACGGGGTTGTGGCGCCCTGGGATATGGGTCACGTGATCACTTATTATGCCCATAGAATTCCTATTTCTAATCCTTTTGCTCAGGGCTTTGGTAAAATTAAAAGTGGCGAAAACATTGAAATTGGCGAAGCCAGTTTCTTTTTAGAAAATGATGAGCTAAAAGCCGTAGATTATTTAGATCAATTAAGGGCACGTTATATTATAATGGATAGTCGGTTTAAGCTTGCCGATGGTTATTTTAAGTCTGATATTTTATGGGCACAAAGTAGCTTAGAGGGCTATGTTGAGGATGGGGCTGAGGTACCGAGTCGGTTTGATAATTCTATGTCGGCAAGATTATATTTGTTTGATGGCCGCGCCACCACCACCAAGCGACTAATAGATAATAAAGTAATTAATTTTAACATTAAGCATCTTTCTCGTTTCCGTTTGGTTTTTGAATCGGAAAACTCAGTAGATGTTTATTGTAATAACGATAATAAATTGCAGGAAGTTAAGATTTTTGAATATGTAAAAGGGGCTAAAGTTTCAGGCAAAGCAGAGTCGGGTAGTAAAATATCAATTTCTACGATGATTTTAACTAATCAACAAAGGCAGTTTATTTATGAGCAAAGCCAAGAAGCAGAAAATGGTAATTTTGAATTTATCGTGCCTTATTCCACTTATGGCAAAGATGGTTATTTGGCTGGCCAGACTAAGTTTTCGGTTTTTGCCCAGCCCTATAAGCTAAAAATTAACAATCGAGAATACGAAGTTAAGATTACCGAAAGCGATGTTTTAGAGGGTAAAACAATTAAAATTAACTAGAGCCTATTTTATGAATGTTGGAGAAATAGTACCAGAATACAATTCAAAAAATATCTTTGTTAGAGGGTTATTTTATCAAAGACTTAAAATAGCGGTAAAATTAGCTTCTTTAAAATTAAAAACAAAAGAAAAGTTAAATGTGATAGATTTAGGTTGTGGCAATGGAAACCTACTTAAGATTTTAGAAAGCAATTTTAAAAATTTAAATACTTACGGTGTTGATATTTTACCGGAAGTTTTAAAAATTAAAGAATTTGTAAGGGCTGAGGTTAAAATTTGCGATTTAAGGATGCTTAATTTTCCCGATAATTTTTTCGATGTTATTTTCTGTTTGGATACATTAGAACATTTTAAGAGCCTGACAGAGCCCTTGGCTGAAATAAAAAGGATTTTAAAGAAGGACGGCTTGTTTATTGTTTCTGGGCCGACCGAAAGCTTACTCTATAAAACAGGAAGATTTTTAATAAAAGGAACTTTTTCTATGGAAAAAGGGCCCTGTGCCGGTACGCATTTTCATAATACCAAAGAAATAGAAAAATTTATTTTAAATAACAACTTTAAGTTACTTAAAAGGAAGAACGTGTCACCGATTCCCTTTTTAATCTTTTTTAAAATATATTCTTTTTGTAAATTAGTATGAAGTTATCAATTATTGTTCCAGTTTTTAATGAGAAAGATACGATCGAAGAGATTTTAAAAAGGGTTGAGTCCGTAATTCTACCCCTGGAAAAAGAAGTTGTGGTGGTGGACGATTGCTCTAATGACGGCACCAAAGATATTTTAAGAAAGATTAAAAAAGCCCACCAGTTTATTTTAAAGGAGCATTCAAAAAACCAAGGCAAGGGCGATGCTATAAAAACCGGTTTGGGTATTATTTCGGGCGACATTGTTTTAATCCAGGATGCGGATTTGGAATACGATCCAAAAGATTATAATTTATTAATCCAGCCCTTTTTAAAAGAAGAAGCCGAGGCTGTTTACGGTTCCCGGATTTTAAAGAAAAACCCTCATTCCACCGAGCTTTATTTCTTAGGTGGTCGGCTATTAACCCTCCTTTTTAATTTTATTTACGGTGCTAAAATAACCGATATTAATACCGGCTACAAAGTAATAAAAAAAGACGTGTTGTTGGGTCTTAACTTAAAAGAAAAGCGCTTTGCTTTTTGCGAGGAGGTTACCGCTAAGTTAGTTAAAAAGGGAATTACAATAAAAGAAGTGCCGATTAATTATTATCCACGGAATTTTAGCAAAGGGAAAAAAATCAGGTGGTGGCGGGACGGCTTCAGAAGCGTATGGGCAATGCTTAAAAACCGGTTTTAAATTATTATTTATAATTGATATAATAAAACATTAAAGTAAAATTATGGCACAAAACAACTTTAAGAATACAATTTGGCTGGAAGTGTTAATTATTATCGGCATTTTAGCTTTATTTGGCGGTTTGGTCTTTTTTTCCTTTGAGGGTAAAAGAGAGCGGCAGCGAGATCAAGAGATTTCCAACAAAATGAAAGAATTAAGAAGCGCGGCCGAAGTTTATTACGTGGATAAGGGCAATTACACGGGCTTTGAAGCTACAGAGGTGGCCCAGAAAATAAGTCAGGATGTTGTTGCTCAGAAAGGGGAATATGCTTTTTATCTTAATAAAGACGGTTCGGGCTATTGTGTCTCTTCGTCTTTGCCTACTGGTGGTTTTTGGTGTACTGACAGCAATTTAATTTCCCAAAAGGATGCCGATGGCGTTTTGGTAAAATGTCAAAAGCTGTGTAGCGACAATAACGCTTGTTTGTGCGATTAAAACAGTTTAATTTAAAATGATCATATTTTTCTATTCGGTTTTCTTTGTTTTGGGCTTAATCATCGGCTCTTTTTTAAATTGTGTAATTTACCGCTTGGAAAACGAACAAAGTTTTTTAAAGGGCCGGTCTTTTTGTCCTCACTGTAAAAAAGAGCTGGCTTGGTTTGATTTGGTGCCGATTTTAAGCTTTATTTTTTTAAAGGGCAAATGCCGTTATTGTCAGCAAAAAATTTCCTGGCAGTATCCTTTGGTTGAGTTTTTAACCGGTATTTTATTCTTTGTTTTTTCTTTTTACTTTTTACCCTATGGCTGGTTGCAACTTTTCTTCTTACTGATAATAGTTTCTTTTTTAGTGGTGATTTTTATGATTGATCTAAGGCACCTTTTAATTTTAGACAGCGTAATTTATCCCTTAATATTAATTACCCTAATTTACAGCCTGATTTTTAATTTATACTTTGATTCTTTGAATTCTTTTTTATTGTCTTTGGCTTCGGGTTTTTTTGCCGCTCTGCCCTTTTTGTTGATTGTGCTGGTTTCTAGGGGCAAATGGATGGGCGCCGGGGATATTAAGCTGGCCTTTTTTATAGGCCTTTTCTTGGGCTATCCGGCTATCCTGGTGGCCCTATTTTTAGCTTTTTTTATCGGTGCTATAATAGGGTTAGGACTGATTATAATAGGTAAGAAAGAGCTGGGCTCGGAAGTGCCCTTTGCCCCTTTTTTGATATTTGGTACCCTTACCGCCTTTCTTTTTAGTAGCTGGATTTTAAGCGCCTACTTAAAGCTATTTTATTAAAACCAAATGACAATAAGAATAAAAAACAAAAAATCATTAGGATTTACCATTTTTGAGCTTTTGATAGTGACAATCATTATGGGGATTCTTTCTTTGATAATTCTGTATAATTATCGGAAAAGCCAAAACCAATTTGCCTTGCAGCGATCGGTTTACAAGCTAGCCCAAGACGTCCGCCGGACAAGCGAAATGGCCATGGCGGCTAAAAAAATTGGTGCAAATTTGCCCTGGGGTTACGGGGTTTATGTAAATAGAAGCGTTTCGGATAAAAGCTATATTATTTATGCGGACATAGATGGTAGCAATTTTTACGAACCCAGCAACGATGTTGTTGTTGAAACCGTTGATTTAGAGCAAAGGATTATCATTCAAAGCGTTAACCCGGACCCTGTTTGTATTAATTTTAGAAAGCCGGCGCCAACGATAAAAATACAAAGCGCTCCGGGGGTTACAAGTAATCTGGGGCAGATTATTTTATCAGACGGCGCAACTTTAACTAAAACAATCGAAGTTAATCCAGTGGGAATGATTGATATTAAATAAAATGTTTAACAAGATAAACTGTTTGAAAACTAAAAAAGGGTTTACCATTTTTGAATCATTAATAGCGATTTTTGTATTGTTAGTAGGAATTTTGGGCGCCATGACTTTAATTTTAAACGTGGTTAATTTAATCGGTCTTTCTTCTTCACAATTAACCGCAGCTTATTTGGCGCAAGAAGGCGTCGAGATTGTAAGAAATATTAGGGATACCAACTGGTTGAGCTCTAACAGTTTTGATTTTAACTTGTCTAATGGGGCTTATGAAGTTCAATATAGTGATTCTAGCTTAACCATAGCCGGTTCGCCCAGGTTTTTAAAAATAAACGCGGCTGGTTACTATAATTACATCGGCGGTACCGATACTAAATTTACCAGAACCATTACGCTTTCGTACCCCGCAGCTTATATTCTTAACGTAAAAGTCGATGTTAATTGGCAGGAAAAGGGCAAGTCTAATAATTTTTCAGCTCAAGCTAATTTATATAATTTTAACCAATAGGCAGTATGAAAATTAGTAATAAAAAAAGAGGATTTACTCTGGTTGAGATGATGGTGGCGATTACCGTTTTTCTTTTTGCGGTGAGTACAATTATTGGTCTTTTTATTTTCGGCGTCAGGCAGCAGGCTAAAGCTTTAAGTTTTCAAATTATGATGGATCAGACTAGTTTTGCCATGGAATCAATGAGCCGGTATTTAAGATTGGCCTGGAAACAAACAAACGATTTGCCGGTTGGCTGTTTATCCGCATTTGGTAAAAACTATGAAATAACTAGGGCTGGCGCCGGAATACAATTTATTACCTCTTTTGAATCAGATGCCATTATGGCTTGTGAAGAAATTTATCTTGGTTCCGGAAAATTACAATATAGGAAAAAAATTGGTACCGCCCAAGAAGTTACTTATGATTTAACTTCTTTGGAAAACGTTAAAATAAACAAACTCAATTTTAATGTAATAGGAGGAGATCAAACAGACGCTCTACAGCCTCGAATAACTATTTCTATGGAGTTTGAGGGAATGAAGGCCAACGATAAAACAGTGCTTAAAATCCAAACCACAGTAAGTCAGAGATTATTAGACATTAATATCGCTCCTTAGCTTCATGATTTTTAAAAAAATAAAAAAACATTTTAATTCTCAAAAAGGCGTAGCGCTTTACTTTTCAATGATTATTATGACCATTATTTTAGCCTTGGCTTTGGGCATTAGTACCTTGATTGTGGGCCAGTTTAAAATGGTTGGAGAAATGGGCTATTCGGTAGCGGCTTTTTACGGTGCCGATACCGGCTTGGAGGAAGGGCTTTATAAGTATTATATAGAAAACAATACTAACTTTGACATTGGGCCGCAGCCAATAAGCGCAGGCTCTCCGGTTTTATATTCGGTAAAAGGCCGGCCGGGCAATACGGTTGATTGCCCTGACCCCAGCATAGCCATTTGCTATGAAGCCTGGGGTAATTATAACGGTATAGTTAGGGGCTTGGCGCGCTATCTTGGCTTTTAAAGTTTAATAATGGATAAAGAAAAAACCCTCAAAAGAATAAAAAAACTAAGAACGGTAATTAATAATTACCGTTATTTATATCATGTACTGGATAAGCAGGTGATATCCGACGCTGCCTCAGATTCTTTAAAAAAGGAGCTTTTTGATTTGGAAACAAAATATCCGGAATTTATCACGCCTGATTCACCTACTCAGCGGGTCGGCGGAAAGGCCTTGGGGAAGTTTAAAAAAGTGGAGCATGCTTTTCCCATGCTTTCTTTTAACGACGCTTTTTCAAAAAAAGACATGGAGGATTGGTTGTTAAGAATATCAAAGTTTTTAACTCCGCAAGAAAGAGAAAAAATAGATTTTTTCTGCGAGTTAAAAATTGACGGCCTAGCTATTGAGCTGGTTTATAAAAATGGGCTTTTTAATTTAGGCGCTACAAGGGGCAATGGTAAAATCGGTGAAAACGTTACCCAAAACTTAAAAACCATAGAGGCAATGCCTTTAAAAATTAGGGACAAGGAGGATATTTTGGTCGGTCTTAAAAAAGAGGGATTTAAAGAGGCTGCTGTTTCTTTTGGAAAGGAAGATTTTAAAGAGATTATTGTGCGGGGCGAGGCCTTTATCTCAAAAAAAGAGTTTGAAGCGATCAATAAGGAGCAAAAAAGAGCAAATTTGTCCACATATGCTAATCCCCGGAATTTGGCAGCCGGCTCGGTTAGGCAATTGGACCCTAAAATAACCGCAGGGCGTAAATTGGATTCTTTTGCATATGATTTAATTTCCGATTTAAAAATTGAAACGCATGAACAAAAACACCGAATTTTAAAGATTTTAGGATTTAAAATCAATATTTTTAATAAACATTGTAAAAACTTGGAAGCAGTTTTTAATTTTCATAAAAAAGTTCAGGAAATTAGGGATAAAATACCATATGAAATCGATGGAATTGTAGTGATTATAAATAGTAATAAATTATTTGATAAACTAGGGGTGGTGGGAAAGGCTCCCAGGGGCGCTATCGCCTTTAAATTACCCTTAAAAGAAACGACCACTATCGTTGAAAAAGTATCTTTTCAGGTTGGTAGGACAGGAGCAATTACTCCTGTAGCCAATTTAAAGCCGGTTGAAGTGGGCGGGGTGATGGTTTCTCGTGCCACCTTGCATAATGAAGATGAAATAAAAAGACTAGGCTTAAAAATTGGTGATACCGTGGTAGTAGGCAGGGCTGGGGATGTAATACCTGACATTTTAAAGGTTTTACCCGATTTAAGAACTGGCAAGGAAAAAGAGGTAATTTTTCCCAAGTATTGTCCGGTTTGTAAAACAAAGCTTGAAAAAAGAGAAAACGAGGTGGTTTGGAGGTGCTTAAATCGTGATTGTCTTGCCAAAAAAAGAAGGTTTTTTTACCACTTTGTTTCAAGAGCCGCTTTTGATATTTCTGGTCTGGGCCCTAAAATTATCAATAGGCTAATTGAAGGGGGGTTAATATCTGATCCGGCCGACATTTTTACATTAAAAGAAACGGATATTTTATCCCTGGAAAGGTTTGGAGAAAAATCAGCAAAAAATTTAATCGAATCAATAAAACAAAAAAAAGAAATAAACTTTGCCAGATTTATATTTGCCTTAGGCATTAAGGGTGTGGGGGAGGAGACGGCTCGGGACCTTGCCATAAATTTTAAAAACTTGGAAACTTTAAAAAAAGAACAACTTAAAAACTTGGAAAAGATACAAGACGTCGGCCCTATTATGGCTAGGTCGATTTATAATTATTTTTACGACAAAAAGAACTTATATTTTTTAGGAAAACTTTTAAGAGCGGGGGTTAAAATTCAAAAAGAAAAAACTCAGCATCAAGGAAAATTAAAAAACATAACCTTTGTGTTAACAGGTAATCTTAAAAGTATGAGCAGGGAAGAGGCGAAAGAAAAAATTAGAGAATTTAATGGAGAGGCCTCTGAAATTGTTTCAAAAAAAACCAACTATTTAGTTTTAGGTTTAAATCCCGGATTAAAATTGGAGAAGGCGGAAAAGTTAGGAGTTAAAATTTTGAGCGAAGAAGAATTTTTAAATTTGCTAAAATAACCATAATTCTTTAAGATGATAATAGACATTAAATAATTATGTCTTTTTTTATTCAGCTTAAAAAAATTGATTGGGTGTTGTTTGTTTCTACTCTTCTTTTGATTGTTTTCGGTTTGCTTTCTATATGGAGCAATTCAGCCCAAAAGAATGATTTTTTAAACTTTAAAAAACAGATCATCTTTAGCGTAATTTCTATCTTGGTAATGTTGGGATTGTCCTTTTTAGATTGGCGGGCAATAAAAGAAAGCTCCTATTTATTGCTTTCTTTATATTTTTTATGTCTTTTATCTTTGGTTGGCTTGTTCTTTTTAGCGCCAGCAATTAGAGGAGTTCAGGCATGGTATAAGATAGGCCCCATATCTATTGATCCGATAGAGTTTACAATCATTATATTAACCATTATTCTGGCCAAATACTTTTCATTAAGGCATATTGAGATGTATCAGATAAGACACATAATCTTTTCGGGCTTATATGTTTTGATTCCAGTTGCCTTAATATTTTTTCAGCCCAACCTAGGATCAGCCTTGATCGTTTTATTTTTATGGGTGGGGATTTTAATTGTATCTGGGATTAAAATTAGGCATTTTTTAATCTTATTTTTATGCGGTTTAATCATTTTTGCTTTAAGCTGGGTTTTCTTATTAAAAGACTATCAAAAAGGAAGGATTATCAGCTTTGTACAGCCCCAGCAAGATCCACTAGGCATTAACTGGAGTCAGAACCAGGCAAAAATAGCTATCGGATCGGGTGGTATTTGGGGTAAGGGTTTTAATAATGGCTCCCAAAGCCGTTATGGCTTCTTGCCCGAGCCTCAAACCGATTTTATCTTTTCAGCCATTGCCGAAGAATATGGCTTATTAGGTATATCGGTTATGTTATTTTTGTTTTTTATTATAATCTGGCGGATAATAAAAATAGCGATTGCTTCTGGTAGCAACTTTCCCCGTCTTTTTGCTACCGGTATAGCCATAGTTTTTATTGCCAAAATTTTTATCCATATTGGTATGAATTTAGGGCTGCTTCCAATTATTGGTATCCCTCTACCCTTTGTAAGTTATGGGGGGTCTAGCTTACTAGCTGGGTATATCGGTATAGGTATTTTACAGAGCATTAAAACCCATTAAAAAACCTATTTTAACTTATAAAAAAGCAGCCATATTAATGGCTGTTTTTTGCTTTATCCGATATCCGATACTTATCCACAGGTTATCCCATTGACACTCTATTTCTTAAATAAGATAATAATATAAAGATAGTGACTAGTATGTAAGGATTTCGAGGTAAAAAAAGACAGCCCCGAAGTATCCTAAAAAAAGTGTGTAAGTTTCCAAAGGATTTTTTCTTTGGGCTGCCTTATTTTATTTTAGAACGCTTTCATCAATTGTCAATTGTGGATAAAAATAAATTTATAAAAATGTCAGAAGATTCTAAAGAAAATTATATTTCTTTACAGGAGGCGACGAAACTCTGCCAATATTCGCAGGAGTATTTATCTTTAAGGGCTCGTCAGGGAAAATTAAAAGCTGTAAAGCTTGGCCGAAATTGGGTGACAAAAGAAAATTGGGTTAATGATTATGTAAAACAGGTTGATAATTATGTTAACGAACATTTGGCCTATCAAAAGATTATTTTGCCGCCTGAAAATTTACCCGTTGCCGAACTGCCTAATTTTAATAACTTAACCGAATTACCTAAAAAGATTAATTGGCCCAATTTTAATTTAAGAGTGGGCACGTCCTTTGTTTTCGCCCTAGCTCTTACTTTAGTTTGCTCGGCTTTTATTTTTGGAAAAAATATTTTATCGAATGATATTAATGGAATAAAACCTTATTTTGGGGAGTTGAACCGTACCATAGAAAATTTAGCTCTTAATTTTACAGACGCTTTTTCTGGTCAAACTCAAAAAACGATCAATGCTTTTGAAAAAACAACTTTAAGAATCGAAAATTTAACAGGTAATTTTATAGACGATTTTTCATATAGCACATATACATATATAGATGGGTTAACTTCTGGGGCGAAAAATATAAAAAACAAAACTTATTCTGTTTTAACTTCAAAGATAAAAACGCTAACTAATGAATTAAATAACGGTAAAAGCGCTTTTGTTCTGGCCCTCACATCTTTTAAAGAGGGTGGCTTAAAAAACCTTAAAACTGCTAATTTAAACTATGAAAAGCAAATCTTTAAAACTAAGGAGCAGATCGCTTTTTATAAGAATACAGCAGACAATTTCTTTAACGGAGAAAATGTAAACTATACTCTAGGAGTTTTTAAAGAATACAGAGATTGGTTTTTACAATCGGAAGGAAATTGGCGGTGAT
>CAZVLR010000009.1:0-35840 GCA_964628095.1 uncultured Candidatus Saccharibacteria bacterium
ATATGATATTAGATTCTGCCTTAAAAAAATATAAATTATTAATTTTAATTTCCGACTCTTCAATCAACAGTATTAACCAGCCGCAATTAGCTTCTTGGAAGGAATCTGGCGGGCGGGTTGTTGGTTATCAAGCTGCTTTAAAAGAAAATAACCGCCAAAAAGGAATTTTTTCAACCAAGCTAACAGACGGGACGATTTATTACAACTCAAAGAACAATAAAATAAAAAGAGATAATAAATTTAAAAATAAATCGGTTGAGGTCGGGCCAGGCTCGATCTTGGCCCAAAATATATGAAAGTTTTAGTTACTGGCGGCTGCGGGTTTTTGGGCTCGCACTGCTGCGAATATTATATAAAAAAAGGGGATCAGGTGGTGGCTTTTGACAACATGACAAAATACGAGCTAACCAGAACCGGCTATGCCACCGATCAGGCGCGCGACCATAACTGGAATTTGCTAAAGAAAATGGGCGTTGAACTTGTAAAGGGCGACGTACGGGACAAAAAGCATTTGTTTGAGGTAGCTAAAGACTGCGATTTTATTATCCATACAGCGGCCCAGCCGGCCATGACTATTTCCTGGGAAGATCCGGAGCTGGATTTTTCTACCAATGTTCAGGGCACTTTTAACGTTTTACTGGCGGCCAAAGAATACAAAATTCCGGCAGTCTCCTGCGCTACCGTGCATGTTTACGGAAACAAGATTAACGAAGAATTAACAGAGGGGAGCAATCGCTACTTAAGGGAGCCAGCTGAAATTGGCGAAGACTATCCCACGCTTCAGGGCTTGTTAACCCCGCTGCACGCTTCCAAAAGGGCCGCGGATATTTACGTTCAAACTTTTATCGACACCTATCATCTGCCCTTGGCCAGTTTTCGTTTAACGGGCATTTACGGGCCCCAGCAGTTTGGCGGCGAGGATCACGGCTGGGTGGCTAACTTCGCCATCCGCGCGATTTTGGGAAAGGAAATAAACATTTACGGAAACGGCAAGCAGGTGCGGGACATAATTTACGCGCCCGACGTAGTTCAAGCTTTCGACGCTTTTTACAGAAATCAAAAGCCCGGGATTTACAATATTGGCGGCAGCTCCAAAACCGCCATTTCTCTGCTTGAATGCGTTGATTTGTTAAAGGAAATCTTAAACAAAGATATTAAGGTTAATTTCTGCGAGGATCGGATGGGCGACCTTCGCTATTTTGTCTGCAACACCCAGAAAGCCAAAAAAGAACTGAATTGGGAAGCTAAAACTCTGCCCCGAGAGGGAATTACCAATTTGGTTAATTGGATAAAGGAAAACATTAATTTATTTAAAGTCGTCTAACATATATATGAAAGCGCTTATTCTGGCGGGTGGCCGCGGCAAGAGGCTGGGGCTGCTGTCCAAAGAAAAAAACAAATGCATGGTTGAGTTTATGGGCAAGCCTTTAATTGCCTATAGTTTGGATTGCGCCCGCCAAAACGGAATGGATGAAATTGTGGTGGTGGTGGGTTATAAAGCCGACGACGTTATTAATCGTTTTGGTTCCAATTACCAGGGCATACCTTTAAAATACGTAAGGCAGCAAGAGCAAAAAGGCCTGGTTCACGCGATTTTTTGCGCCAAAGAAGCGGTGGGCAGATCTGATTTTATGTTATTATTGGCCGATGAATTAATGATAAACCCAAAACATAGTTTAATGATCGAAAAATTTAAAAAAGAAAGTCTGTTTGGCATTTGCGGGGTGCTAAAGGTTCAAGACGAAAGCTTAATTCAGAAAACTTACGGCTTGCGCGAAGAAGACGGGAAAATAATCGATTTAATAGAAAAGCCCGACATGGAACAGATTAAAAACTCAGGCTTAATTACCCGGAACATTATGGGCACGGGCAATTGCTTATTTGGAGCTGAAATCTTTGATTTTATTCCCAAAACGCCGGTAAACCCTAACCGGGGCGAGCAGGAGCTGCCCGATTTGATAAAAGCGGCGATTAACGGTGGAAAAACTATAAAGTCGTTTATTATCTGCGACACCTATTTTAATTTCAACAATCCCCAGGAATTATTAGCGGCCGAATCTTATTTTTCCCATTCATAATTTTATGCGTGTTTTATTAATATCGGATTATTTGGTGAATTTTCATAAAACTTGGTCGGGCGCCGAGCAAGTTTGCGACGCCCTGGCTAAATCCTTAGCAAAAGAAAAGCAGGAGATATTTTACCTTTGCACCAAAGCCGGTAATAAAAAACAAGATAAGGTTTTCCAGGTGCCGATTTTGGTGGCCGGTCGGAATATTTTTAAAAAAATGCTTTTGCCTCTTTATATAGTTTGGGCATCTTTATATGTTTTTTATTATTTAAAAAAAGTTAAGCCCGACATTATTAATTTTTTGCATTGCAATTATCTTTTTATTCCCACGATGATTGCCAATAAATTGTTTAACATCCCCACCGTTTTTACTTTTCTGGATTATTATCTGCTTTGCCCACAGGCCAACTTTAAAAAAGGGGATAATAAGATTTGTAATAACCCGGCTATTTGTTCTGGTTGCGCACCCTTTATGAAAATTATGGAAAGCAGGATGAGCCGGAATCTGGCCAAAAAAATTACCGGCTTTATCACCTTAACCGAAACTTCCAAAAAAAGACTGGTAAGTTTTGGTTTTAAACCCGATAAAATAAAGGTAATTTATACTTATTCCATTCCAAAAGAATTTGCCGACAAAAAAGCTGATTTTAGGCCTAATTCAGTTTTATTTATTGGCAGTTTTCACGAGCACAAAGGCTTAAGAGTTGTTTTGTACGCCATGGAGCAGGTTTTAATGGAGGTTCCAAAAGCCATTTTAAAAGTAGTGGGATCTGGTTCTTCTCAAGATCAAAATGAAATAAAGGCGCTCGTTAAAACTCTTAAAATGGAAGACCGGGTGGTTTTTTTAGGACAAAAGAACAGCGAAGAGGTTTTAAACCTTATTTTACAAAACGCTTTGGTGGTGGTGGCCGAGCAGTGGCCCAGCGAATTCGGGCCCTTGGTTTTAGTTGAGACCTTGGCTTTGGGTAGGCCTTTAGTTTCGGGGAATTTGGGCAGCCCACCCGATTTTATCAAGGAAGGCCAAAACGGTTTTTTAGCCGCTTATAATAATCCGGATGAATACGCAAAAAAAATGATTCAGGTTTTAAACAATCCTTTGCTGGCTCAAAAAATGGGGGAAAATGCCAGAGCTACCGGCCGTTTTCTATTTGATCAAAGTTATGGCCGGGAAACTTTAAAATTTTATCAATTGTTAAACCAAAAAACATGAAAAAGATCGGATGGATTGAAATTTTATCAAGGAAATACGGGGGCCGGGTTTACGAGCAGGAAGCCAAAAAAGCCTTGGCCGCCAATTTTGATTTCGAATTAAAATTGGTGGGCACTGATCCGAATAAAAAAGGTTATTTCCGGGCGCCCGACATTTTATTTTCTCTTTTAAAATTAAAAGGGGAAAAGGATGTTTTAATAAGAGACGTTTATACGCTTTTAACCTTGGGCTGGGATAAGTTAAAAGGTAAAAATTTGGTTCTTATTCATCACATCGATTTTTCGCAGTCTTCGGGCCTGGGCAGGGCTTTTGATTATTTCATTGAAAGACTGACTTACTGGAAGCTGAGGAGGGCCGATTTTATTGTTACGGTTTCCGAATATTGGAAGAATCATTTTTTACAAAGGGGGTTTAAAAATGTTTATAAAATTTACAACAGCTTTGATTTGGCAAGCTACCAAATTACAGACCAAGAGGTGTTGGAGTTTAAGAAAAAACATAAGCTTGAAGGAAAGCCTATTATTTATCTTGGCAATTGCCAGGCCGACAAAGGGGTAAAAGAAAGTTACGAGGCTTTAAAAGATTTGGATGCTTTCTTGGTGACTTCGGGCGAAAAATTCATTGAGATCCCGGCTAAAAACCTTCAAGTTGAATACCGGGAATACTTAAAGCTTTTAAAAGCTTCTTCTTTGGTAATCTTTATGTCCAAGATAAAAGAGGGCTGGGGCCGTACCGCCCACGAAGCGTTGCTTTTAAAAACTCCGGTGGTGGGTTCGGGCTTGGGCGGCAGCAAAGAACTGCTTGAAGGGGCCAAACAAATTGTCTGCCCGGACTTTAAAAAATTAAAGGAAAAAGTGGAGCATTTGTTAAAAAACCCGGAAGCCAGAAAGCAAATGGGCCAGGACGGTTATAACTTTGCCAAAGAATTTACCGCTGAAAAATTCGCCAAAGACTGGGTTAATTTGATTAAGGATTTAAAATAATGGAAAACAATAATTTTAAAAAAATACTGGTCATTCATCCTTGGGGCATTGGCGATTTGATAATGTTTACCCCGGCTTTAAAAGCTGTCCGCGAAAACCTGCCAAAATCTCAAATCGACCTTTTGATTTTGGGGCGGCCTCATGTTGCCGAGGTTTTAGAATCGAGCCCTATTATCAGCCGGATTATTAATTTCAATTGGAAGGAGCGTGGTTTTTTTGAAAGGGTGAAATTAATAAGATCCTTGAGGCGCGAAAAATACGATTTATCTTTGGTTACGGGCCTGGTTAATCCCTTAAGGGGCGGAGTTTTGTCTTTGTTAACCGGTAGTCGAATGCGGGCGGGAACTTACGATAAAAAATCAAAAGCCTTATTTTATAATTACAAAATACCAAGGACAAAAGGCCGGCATTTGGTTGAAATTAATTTGGATTTGGTTTCCTCGCTGGGTTTTAAATTAAAAGAAAGGCCCGAAGTTTTTTGCCAAATAAACGAGGCGTCTCGGAATTTCGCTAAAAATTTGATAGAAAGTCAAAGCTGGCAGGATAAAATCTTAATCGGCTTTCATCCGGGCGCGGAAAAAGTGCACAGTTATTTACTTTGGCCCAAAGAGTATTTTATAAAACTGGGCCGGGAGATTTCAAATAAATTTGAAAATGCCAGAATAATAATTTTTGGCGGGCCGGACGAAAAAGAACTATGCCGGGAGATAAAAAAAGAAATCGGAGAAAGCGCTTTTTTGGCGACAGATTTTTCACTGGGACAAACCATGGCCTTAATTAGTTGTTGCCGGGTTTTTGTGGCTTCAGACAGCGGGTTGGGGCATTTGGCCTCGGCCATGGGCGTTAATTTGATTTCTATTTTCGGCCCTTCAGAGCCCCAGCTTTACGCGCCTTGGGGGTCAAAGGTCAGGGTTTTAAAATCTTCCTGTCGGCACCTTTATCGGGAGAATTATGAGCACGATTGCTTAAAAAGAATAACGCCAGGGCAGGTTTTTGAGGAAATCAGCAAGATATTAATAATAAAGCAAATAAATTGAAAAATAGCTTAATTTTTGCTAAAATTAATAGCCATGCAAGAACTGTTAAACATCATTAATAAATTCAAAGAAGCCAAAGTTTTAGTGGTGGGCGATTTGATTTTGGACGAGTATTTCTGGGGGAAAGTCGACCGGATTTCGCGCGAGGCGCCCGTGCCGGTTTTGAACGTGGAGAAAGTTAATTTTCATCCAGGGGGCGCGGCTAACGTTGCCTATAATCTAAAGGTTTTAGCTGATAAGGTTTTACTTTCAGGGGTGATCGGGGACGACGACAAGGGCCGGTGCTTTAAGAAGATTTTGGAAGAAAAAGGGATTTTAACCCAAGGTGTTTTTATTGATTCAACGCGCCGCACTACGGTAAAAACCCGGCTTTTTGCCAAAAACCAGCAAATGGCCTGCGTTGATTTTGAGAGCCGGGAGCTAATTACTTCTGATCTGGAAAACAAGATTTTGGATTATGTTAAAGAAAATATTAAGAACGTTGATTTTATTATTATTTCCGATTACGCCCGGGGCGTGGTAACTCCTTTTCTTTCAAAAAGCATTATCGATCTGGCGCGCCAGGAAAATCTTTTATGCTTTGTGGATCCCAGGGGCTGGGAAAAGGATTATTTAAAATACATTAACTGCACCAGCCTTAGTCCTAATGAAGAGGAACTGGCCCAGGCTGTTAATTTCCATATTGAAAACGACCAGCAGTTTTTTCAGGCCGGCAAAGACCTGCTTGAAAAAATGAACTCGGACAGCCTTTTGGTAACCCAGGGCTCCAAAGGCATGACTTTATTTGAAAAAAACGGCATTATTTTCGTTCCCGCTTTGAATAAAAAAGCCCGGGACATTTCGGGCGCGGGCGATACGGCTTTGGCGGTTTTTGCCCTGGCTAAATTTGTCGGGGCCAGCTCCAAAGATGCTTTAACGATTTCGGCCAAGGCCTGTTCCTTGGCGGTCGGGAAAATCGGCACGGCCGTGGTTTTGTTAGAAGAATTGGAGGAAATCATTAAAAATAATAAAAACGGGAATTTAGCAGATGAAATCAAATAAGATTAAAAGCCAAAAAGAAATAGTGAATTTGAGGAAGATTTTTAAGATTAAAAAAAGGAAAGTAGTTACCTTTACCGGCTCTTTTGATTTGTTGCACTGGGGCCACATTGTTTCCTTAAAAGAAGCCAAAGCTCAGGGCGATGTTTTTATTGTTTTATTAAACAGCGATAAATCAGTGCGGTCTTATAAAGGCCCCAACCGCCCGATAATTTCAGAAAAAGACAGGGCCGAAAGCTTGGCGGCCTTGGAATGTGTTAATTATGTGGTGCTGTTTGATGAGATTAACCCTAAGAAAATTTTATCGCAAATTAAGCCCGATATTCATTGCATCGGGCCGGATTATTCAATTAAAAATTATGTAGCCAAAAAAGAAGTTTTGGAAGCCGGTGGAAAAATCCACCAGTTAAAAAAAGTGCCGGGACTATCAAGTTCTAATCTGATTAAGAAAATTATCGGAATTTATTCCAAGCCCGATGTCAGAGCCGTTTTTTTAGACGAAGGGGGAACCATCAGCGTGTCTAATAAGCCCGGTGCGTTTTATAACGTTAAAGAATTGAATTTTCTTCCCAGCGTAATTCCTGCCCTTAAAAAACTGTCGAAAACCGATTACAAAATTTTTGTCGTAACCAACAAGTCGGGGGTGGCCCGAGGATATTTTACAGAAGCAGAATTAAAGAAATACAATCAGCGTTTGCTAAAATTTTTCAAAGGAAAAAAAATCAGAATAGATAAAATATATTATTGCTCCCACGCACCGGAAGACAATTGCCTTTGCCGGAAGCCCGGCAGCGGTATGCTGGAAAAAGCGGCCAAAGAATACGGAATCAATCTGAGCAAAAGTTTTATTGTCGGAGATTCGGAATCCGACGTGATTGCCGGGAAAAGAGCCAATTTAAAAACAACTATTATGTTAAAAGGAAAGTATTTTAAAAAACCGGAGGTTGAGCCCGATTTTTACGCCAAAAACATTTTGGAAGCAGTAAATATTATTTTAAAAAAAGATTAAAAAACATATGGCCAAAAACCAAAAGAAAAAAGAAATCAAAACCAATATTTTCCACCGCCGGCTCGGCTTTGATTATCCCAGAATTAAAAAGGGCCGGGGCATTTATCTTTGGGACAGCAATGGTAAAAAATATATTGATGCAGTAGGCGGGGCGATTGTGGCAAACCTGGGCCACGGTATAAAAGAAATTGCAAAAGACATGGAGCGTTTGGCTTCGAGATTTTCTTATCTGCACGGCGCCCAGTTTATTACAGATGATATGGAGCAGTATGCCAAAGAGCTTTGCCAGGTGGCGCCCAAGAATTTAAGCAAAGTTTTATTCGTTACCGGGGGGTCTGAAGGCATTGAAACGGCGATAAAACTGGCCAAGCAATACCATTACGACACTCAGAATAAGAAAAAGTACCAGGTGATAAGAAGGGCTCCGGCTTACCACGGCAACACCCTTTTAGCTCTTTCTTTAACGTCAAAAGAGGGTATGCGGCGCCCCCAGCAAGAGTATCTGCTGGATTTCCCGGCCATACCCGCGCCTTACTGCTACCGTTGCCCATTTGGCAAGAATTATCCTAGCTGCGGCTTATTATGCGCTAAAGCTTTGGAAACGGCGATAAAAAAAGAGGGCCCGGAAAACGTTTCGGCTTTTATTGCCGAACCCGTTATCGGCGCCTCCATTGGCGCGGTAGTGCCGCCAAAAGAATACTTTCCCTTAATTTCAAAAATCTGCAAAAAATACAATGTTTTGCTGGTAATGGACGAAGTCATGGCCGGCTTTGGCAGAACGGGCAAATGGTTTGCCTGCCAGCACTGGAATTTTGAGCCAGATATCGTGGTGGTATCCAAGGGGATTGCCGGCGGCTTTGCGCCCTTAACCGCGGTGTTTTGCACCGAAAAAATACTGCAGGGCATAAAAAACGGCAGCGGAAATTTCAGCCACGGCTTTACCTTTGAGAATAATCCTTTTTTAATGGGCGTGGGCTATGCCGTGCTAAAATACATTAAAAAGAATAATCTGGTTAGGGCCAGCGAACAAAAAGGCAAGTATTTATTAAAAAAGCTGCAGGAGTTAAAGAGTCTTGATATTGTGGGAGATGCGCGCGGATTGGGATTGATGACGGCTTTGGAATTTGTGGAAGATAAAAAAACCAAAAAGCCTTTTGCCCGAAAGCAGATGCTTTCAGAAAAAATCGTGCAGGCGGCCATGAAAAAAGGCTTGAATTTATATTTTGCCGTAGGGTTTGTAAAGGGCGGGGACGGCGACGCTATTATGGTCGCCCCGCCTTATAACGTTAGTTTTAAAGAAATCGACCTGATCGTTAAAATTTTTAAGGAAGCCATAATCGAAGCTAAAAATAATCTTAAATAATCTTATGGAAGAATATTCAATCCACCAATTTTCAAAAAAGCTGCTGCAAAAGTCGGTTTTTCCCCAGCTAAAGGATTATTTGATGTGGCAGTCGGGCCAAAAAAAATTAAAAGACATTAATTTTGCGCCCGTTTGCTTGAATTTAGACTTAACTTCGGCCTGTTCCAACAGCTGCGACCACTGCATCGACAAAAGCGTGCTTAATACCGGGCAGCAGCTGGATTTTAATTATTTAAAAAATGTTATTTCCTTTTGGAAAAAGCAGGGCTTAAAATCAGTGATTGTGGTGGGCGGGGGCGAGCCGACATTGCATCCCAAATTCGAGGAAATGATAAAGTTTTTAAAAAAGCTTAATCTTCAGGTGGGCATTGCTTCTAACGGCAGCCGTTTAGAGTGCATTGAAAACATCTGCCATTTGCTCGAGAAAAAAGACTGGGTAAGGTTGTCTCTTGATGCGGCCACCAATAAAACTTACGACCAGATTCATCATCCGCGCCTGGACGTTTCTTTGGAAAGCATTTTGGCCCAAGTTAAGAAAATGCGAAAGAAAAATAATAAGTTTCAGATGGGCTTTTCCTTCTTAATTATCGGCGACAATAAAAAAGTGGGCAAGACAAAGCTGGTTGGCAACGTTAAAGAGATTTTCCTGGCCGCCAAAGCCGCCCGAGATAATGGCTTTAGCTATTTTGCCCCCAAGCCCTTTATCAGCCCCGAAGGCACCCGGAAAACCACTATTTCACCCAAGAATCTAAAGGAGATTAGAAACGAGATAAACAGGGCCAAAAAGCTGGATAATAAAACTTTTCGCGTAGTGGAAAGCATTAATTTATTGTGCTTTTACGACAAAAAGCTGGGTCAGGTTATGAAAAAGCAGCCCAAAACCTGCCACGCCCAGTTTTTCAAAACCGTGGCAAACCCCGGCGGCGTGTTTTTATGCTCTTACTGGCGGGGCTTTGAAAATCTAAAAGCGGTTGATGTTAACAAAAAAGCGGGTGCCGCTTATTTGGAGAAATTGGCCAAAAACAGCGAAAAGAAAATGCAGGAATTTAACGCCAAGAAATTTTGCAAAGACGTGCACTGCGTTTACGGCGCTTTTAACTGCTGGGCTGACAAGATGATAAAGTCGCCCGAGCAGATTGAGAAGTTAGAGGCGATTGCCGATTTTGACGATTACTTCATTTAATTCTTTTATGGAATTAAAAACAAAAGAAAAATTTCTGGTCTCGGTAATTATTCCTTGCCGCAACGAGGAAAAGTTTATTTCGGCCTGTTTGAATTCCTTACTCGAGCAGGATTTTCCAAAAGAACGGCTGGAAATTTTGGTGGTTAACGGCGCTTCAAGCGATAAAACCAGCGAGATCGTTGAAGAGTACGCCAAAAAATACCGTTTTATAAAATTACTGCAAAACACCAAAAAGTTTACGCCCTTTGGCTTGAATTTGGGCATTGGTTCGGCCCAGGGGGAAGTGATTGTCAGGCTCGATGCTCACGCCAGCTATTCCAAAGACTATATTTTAAAATGCGTTAATCATCTTTTGGAATCGGGCGCCCAGAATGTCGGAGGCGTCGTAAAAACGAAACCCGCTCAAAATACGCTTTCGGCCCGTGCCATTGCTCACAGCTTGTCTCATTTTTTTGGCGCGGCTTCCGCCTTCCGCCTGCAGGTAAAAAAGCCCCAGGAAACAGACACGGTTTTTGGCGGCTGCTACCCAAAGGAAATTTTTAGCAAGATCGGCTATTTTAACGAAAAGCTGATCCGCTCCCAGGATTTGGAATTCAATTTAAGGTTAAAAAGGGCTGGCGGGAAAATCATGATTTTTCCCGACATTGTTTCTTATTATTATCCTTCCGCCACTCTCGATGGCTTTTTCCGCCATAATTTTCAAGACGGCATTTGGGTAATACTGCCTTTAAAATTCGGATTGGCCGCTTTTTCTTTAAGGCATTTGCTGCCCCTGTTTTTTGTTTTGTCTTTAGCCCTTTCCTTTTTCCTTTCTCCTTTTGTCGGTTTTTTGTCGTTTATTTTTCTAATACTGTTTTATCCCTATCTTTTTTTAACTCTTTTGTTTTCCTTGCAGATTGCCTGGAGGGAAAAAAGCTTGGGCCTGCTGGCTTTTATGCCTTTGGCCTTTATTTTGCGGCATTTTGGCTATGGCCTGGGTTCGGTTTACGGGCTGGTAAAACTGTTAAAAGATTAATTTTAAACTAATGGACGAGCGTAAAAAAATAGAGGCGGAATATTATAACAAAAGAGTTCAAATGGGCTCGGGCGATTTTGAGGGCTTTGAACCCGGGCAGCTGGCCAGCTTTAAGTTTTTATACGATCTTTTGCCCCGTTTTTGTTTAAATAAAACAGTGCTGGATTATGGTTGTGGCAACGGCATACATTTGTCCTTTTTGGTAAAAGCGGGCGCCCAGAAAATTATTGCCATTGATCTGTCTGAAAAATCTTTGCAGGCCGCTAAAGAGTTGGCTAAAAAACAGGGGATTGGCAATCTTATTGAGTTTAAAATAGCCGACTGCGAATCAACCGGTTTGCCCGAGAACTATTTTGACGTGGTTTTTGACGGCGGCACCTTTTCCTCCCTGGACTCAAAAAAGGCTTTTTCTGAGATTACCCGGGTTTTAAAAAAAGAGGGCGTTTTAATCGGCATTGAAACCTTCGGGCATAACCCTTTAACCAATTTAAAAAGGAAGCTAAGCCAAAAAAGAACTGCCTGGGCGCAAAGCCACATTTTTAAAAAATCGGACATTGAACTGGCCAAAGATTATTTTAGCAACGTTCAGGTTTATTATTTCCATCTTATTTCCTGGCTGGCCTTCCCCCTTTTGAATTTACCCGGGGGCAAATTAATATTAAGATTATTAGAAGGAGTGGATCGGGCACTGTTTTTACTGCCTTTTCTCCGATCCTTTGCCTTTAAAGTAGTTTTTATTTTCAGCAATGCTAAAAAGATTATTTGATATCATATTTTCTTTAATTGGCCTGGTGCTGGTTTCACCCGTGCTTTTGGTTATTTCTTTTTTGATAAAAAAAGAGTCGTCGGGCCCGGCAATTTACAAAGCAGAAAGAGTGGGGAAGAACGGCCGGGTTTTTAAAATGTACAAATTTCGCTCCATGATAATGAACGCCGATAAATTAGGCGGGCCCTCGACCGCGGGAGACGACCCCCGCTTGCTTAAAATCGGAAAAACCTTAAGAAGATACCAGCTGGATGAATTGCCCCAATTTTTAAATATTTTAAAGGGCGATATGTCTTTTGTCGGGCCGAGGCCGGAAGTTCCTTCCGAAGTCGCCCTATACGATAAAGAAACTAAGGAGATTATTTTATCGGTCAGGCCGGGTTTAACCGATTTAGCTACTTTATCTAATGTCCACGAGGAAGAAATTTTAAAAGGGCAGGTAGATCCCCACGAGGCTTACCGCCGCTTAATTCAGCCCCAGAAGTTAAAACTGGCCAAGGAATATGTTCAAAAGAAAAGCTTTTGGTTGGATTTAAAGATAATCTTTAAAACCCTAAAAGCCGCGATTTTTTAAATCATGGAAATTAAAAAAACCATTTATATTATATTAACCATGTTTTTAGGGTTGCTTTTGTCTTTTTTGGCTCATGCTGGAATTGAAACCTGGTATATCGACAATCTTTTAAAACAGGGAGTTGTGCCCAAGGCCAATTCTTTAACTCCTCATTGTTTTTTGCCTCTAGTTCTGCAAATAATTTTGTCCTTGTTGGGTTTAATCGGCGGCTATTTTCTGGGCAAGTTCTGGTGGCGTATTATATACGTGGAGAAAAAACGAAAGCCGTTAATTTTTAAAAGTCGCTCCTAATTATTATAAAAAAAGCGCAGATTAAACTGCCGATAAACGCGGCAGTTTTTATTTATTTTCTTCTTGACAAAAGACAATATTTATTTTAAAGTAAGCGGTATTAAAGCACCTAATATTAACAATAAAGGATTGGAAGGGAGGCGAGTCTTATGAAAAGCAAAATTTTGGTGATAATATGCGTTGTTTTTCTATGGTTTTGGCCAAGCTTTGTTTTGGGCCAGGAAGCCGATTTTACAAACAAGGAAATTGAGGAGATTCTTCAGCCCCTGCTCGAGGAAGATGTGCCCGGGGATTTGCCCTGCGGAACGCCTTATGAATGCCGGATGAAGCTTTGTGAGCCGATCTGGCTGGTACAGCCACTGCTCGAAAAGGTTTTAATTCCCTACATCGGTTACCTTTTTTTTAAGAACGGGGACTTGTGTGGCGGGCTGGCTTTTAATGTTGCGATCGATTCTTTGTTTTGGATACCTTTGGCCTGCTATTGCAACGAAGGATTATATTGCGGTTTCTGGGTTTACGATATTTTATTCAATCTGGCCTCATACGTGGGTTATTGCACCTAAAAAGGAGGGAGGTAAAGCCAACCAATTTGAGAAGGGAGGAATTAAAATGGCAATATCCCCAAAAGACTTAGGAAAAAAATCTAAACATTTAATTAACACGTTAGAAGCAGAAATTGATAACGAGCTGAGAAAGTTACCAGCTGTTGAGACAGGAAATACAGCCAGTTTTTATTTGTTAAAGTGGCTGGATAAAAACGAAATAAAGCTTTTAAGAAGTTCTCTGGTGGAATCTCAGCTCAGTTTGAGGTATGAAAAACGGGGCTGGCGTAAGCTTAGAATCAGCTTTTGGTATTATCCGCCTATACTCGGGTTCTTGCTTTGCTGGGTTGATGAAAAAAAATGGGTGAAAGTTAGCATCGAACTCTACAAATAACCAAAAAGAGGTTTTTAAGGAAAGGAGGGAGCGCTATGGAGTTGAATGTTTTGCTGGTGGGCATTGAAAGCAAAAGAGTCTTGAACGTTCTTCCCAACGGCTTAACGGACATTCAAAAGATGCCGGAAATTCTGACCATTACCAACAGAGCAGCCGGAGAGGAAGCTTTTTTACCGGTAAAAGACCAGGAAGGCCTTTATCACGTGGGCGACCATGTGGATCTGGTTTTTTTGGCGGTGCAGGGCAATATTTTAAGAACCTGCATTGTTCGGGCTATTAAAGACGATTTTGATTCAGCCGATATTCTTACAGACCACGAGCATCTGACGGTGGTAGGCGGCCTTCGGGGCGTTCACAGTGTCAACGAGGTGCTGACCTTCTGAAAAAAGCGAAAAAGAGATTTTTAAAATAAGCGGGGCGATAACTTCAAACCGCTTTTTATTTTAGTTTGACAATTATCGGATTATGTTTTAATTTAAATATCAGCTGTTTTACAATTAGTTAGCGCTTTTTGCCAAAAACACCTATTTTTTAAAGAAAGGGGGGTTGCCATGAACATTATGATTTGCTGCAGCAAGATTTTTTATCCTCAAGTCCGTTTTATCAAGATAAAGCTGGAAAAGCTCGGCCACAAAGTAACTCTGCCCAACAGCTTTAAAAGTCCTTTAATGGAAGAAGAAATGAAAAAAGAAGGTTCAAAACGCCACAGAACATGGAAGGCCCGGATGATCCGTCTGCATAGAAAGAAAATAGAAGCCAACGACGCAATTTTAGTTTTGAATTTAAACAGGAATAGTGAAAAAAGATACATTGGGGGTGCCACCTTTTTGGAAATATACGAGGCGTTCGTATTGAAAAGAAAGATTTTTCTTTTCTGCCCGGCACCGGATAATTTTTTAAAAGACGAGATCCTGGGCATGGGGGCAAAGGTAATTTACGGGGATGTGGCAAAGATAAAATAACAACTCAAGGAAAGGGGGTTTATATGGCCAAACACGTGCCAAAGATTGAAAAAGGCGATCTGTGCAAAATCGTTGAAATCGGGCCCGATGATGCTTATCATTATCTAAGGGCTGGATTTATCGGCCACACGGTTGAAGTGATCGAGAAAAGACTTTCTCACGACAATGGTTTTATTTCCTGCCTGGTGATGTTTTTAAAGCCCGTAATCGTTCAGAAAACCCAGATTAAAGACAGGGGAGACCTATCTACCTTTGCTCATGTGAAGCTGAAAAAGCTGAAACAGTTAAAAAAGCGCTGACAAGCAGAATATTATTTTAAAATATGGGCCTCGGAATCTGTTTAAACTCCGGGGCTTTTTTCTTGTTTTTTGGCTGTTTTTAAGCTACAATAAGCTCACATAATACAATGAATTTTTCTCAGGTTTCAAAGGAAATCCGCAAAAAAATACTGAAAATGAACTATCTGGCCCAGGGAACCCATATTGGTTCCTCTCTTTCCATTGCCGACCTGCTAACCGTTCTCTATTTTAAAATCTTAACTATCAACCCCAAAAAGGCTTTGGATGAGAATCGCGACCGTTTTATCTTATCTAAGGGCCATGCGGTGGCCGCCCTTTACGCCACTTTGGCCCAGCGCGGCTTTTTTTCGGCTAAAATTCTGGACCACTACTGCCAGGACGGCAAAAAACTGCCCGGCCACGCGACAAAGCAAAGCGTACCGGGCGTGGAAGTTTCCACCGGCTCTTTGGGCCATGGTTTGTCTATGGCTTCAGGCATGGCTTTGGCCGGTAAAAGAGACGATAAAAAGCACCGGGTTTTTGTTATAATGTCCGATGGCGAATGCGACGAAGGTTCGGTGTGGGAGGCAGCCTTGTTTTCATCTCATCATAAACTGGATAATTTAACTTTGATTATCGATTACAACAAGCTTCAGGCGTTTGGCCGGACCAACGATGTTTTAAAGCTAGAGCCCTTAAAGGAAAAATGGCAGGCGTTTGGCTGGGCGGCCCGGGAAATCAACGGCCATAATTTTTCTGAAATCGAAAAAACTCTTTTAACGGTTCCTTTTGTCGAAGGCAAGCCGAGCGTGATTATCGCCCATACCATAAAGGGCAAGGGCGTGTCTTTTATGGAAGACAAGCTAGAGTGGCATTACAATAACTTATCAAAAGAAGATTACCAAAGAGCCTTAAAAGAGCTGGTTTAATTTTATGCGTTCAGCTTTTATTGAAACTTTAATTGAATTGGCCCAGAAAGATAAAAAGATCTTTTTGCTTTGCGGGGATCTGGGCTATTCGGTTTTAGAGCCTTTTGCGAAAAACTTCCCGGACCGGTTTATTAACTGCGGGATTGCCGAGCAGAATATGATGGGCTTGGCCGCGGGCCTGGCTTTGTCGGGAAAAAAACCCTATGTTTATTCCATTGTGCCTTTTGCCACCATGAGATGCTTTGAGCAGATTCGCAACGACGTTTGCTACCAGAATTTAAACGTAAAAATTATCGGCATGGGCGGGGGATTTACTTACGGCCCCTTGGGCGCCACCCACCAGGCCTTAGAAGACGTGGCGGTTTTAAGGGCCCTGCCCAATATGAATATTTTTTGTCCGGCTGATCCGGTAGAAACCAAAGCTTTGGTTTTACAGTCATATCTTAACAAAAAGCCGGCCTATTTCAGGCTTTCAAGAAAGGGCCTGTTTTTACACAAGGAAACGGACCGGATAAAAATCAGTCAGCCCGCGGTTTTAAAAAAGGGTAAAGACGGTTTGATTGTGGCTTCGGGCTTGCAAGCCGGGTTTTGCCTGGAGGTGGCACAATTTTTAAAGAAGCAGGGGAAAGATTTTAAAGTAATCAGCCTGCACACTTTAAAGCCGATTTTAAAAGCCCCTCTTTTAAAAGAAATGAAGGGCATTAATAATATTTTTACTGTAGAAGAGCACAGCGTAATCGGGGGCTTGGGTGCAGCCGTGGCCGAAATTTTAGCCGAATCGGACTGGCAGGGCAAATTTAGAATTCTGGGCGTACCCGACGAATATCCCAACTGCGCAGGGAGCGTGGACTATTTGAGAAAAAAGTATTCGCTCGACAAAGAAATGATCATTAAAAAAATATTAAAGGAAACAAAAAAATGAAGGTGCCTTTTGTAAATTATCCTTTAGAATACAAAAACTTGGAGCTGGAAATTGATTCCGCCATAAAAAGCGTTTTAACGCGGGGCGATTTGATTTTGAGAAAAGACGTGGAGGATTTTGAAAAAACTCTGGCCTCTTTGGTTGGAACAAAATATGCTATAGGGGTTAACTCCTGCACCGACGCCATGATTTTATCTTTAAAGGCGGCCGGCATCGGGCCGGGGGACGAGGTAATTACCGTGTCCCATACCTTTTTTGCCACCATTGCCGCCATTAAGCATGCCGGCGCCAAACCCATATTAACGGAGGTGGCCGAGGATTTTTTAATGGATCCGGAGAAAATAGAAGAGTTAATAAAACCCGAAACCAAAGCCATTATGCCCGTGCATTTAAACGGCAGAACCTGCAACATGGAGCGGATAATGGAGCTGGCGGAAAAGTACGGCTTAATTGTGATTGAAGACGCGGCCCAGGCGCTAGGGGCCAAGTTTAATGGAAAGGGCGCCGGCTCTTTTGGCCTGGCCGGCTGTTTTAGCTTTTATCCGGCCAAAATTCTGGGGGCAGCGGGCGACGGCGGAGCGATTACCACCAACAACCAGGAGTTTTATGAGAAGATAAAACTCTTTCGGGATCACGGCCGGAAAACCAAAGATGAAATTGTGCTTTACGGCTTTACCAGCAGGCTGGACAACCTGCAGGCGGCCATTTTGAATGTAAAGATCAAATACCTGCCCGAGTGGATTGAGCGGCGCCGGGAAATTGCCCGTATTTATCACCAGGGTTTGGCTAATATCAGCCAGGTAAAGCTGCCTTTTTTTGACGATGCCGACAATATGCATTTTGACGTTTTTCAGAATTATGTTTTAAAGGCGGAAAAAAGAGACGAACTATATAATTTCTTAAAGGAAAAGGGCGTGGAAACCTTAATTAAGGATTCGGTGGCCAACCACAAGCACGCAGAACTGGGTTTAGCCAACTTTGTTTTGCCCTATACTGAACAACTGGCCCAGGAAGTTATTTCTTTGCCCCTTTATCCGGAATTAAAAAACGAGCAGTTGGAATACGTGATAAAATCGGTGCGAGAGTTTTATGGACAATAATTTTTCAAAAAGCTTTTTTTACGAAAAAAGGGGATTGCTGAGAATAATTTTCTTTTTGGTTTTTGACGTGGCCTTGATCGCTTTGTCGGTGGTGCTGGCTTTTTTGCTGAGATTTGAACTGGGGATTCCCGAGCAGTATTTTGTTAATATTCTGGCCATTATCGGCTTAGCCGTGCCTATTACCATACTTATCTTTTACTTTTCCAAACTGTATTATTTTAGCTGGACTTACGTGAGCACGAGCGAGCTGATTTCTTTGGCCCGGGCCACCATTTTTAGCTTTCTGGTTTTGGTAGCCCTGTTTTTATTATTGCGGGACCAGCGGTTTTTCAGCGGCTTTCCCAGATCAACTTTGTTTATTACTTACTTTTTCATTTTTTTGCTGTGCGGCGCTTTAAGGTTTTCCAAGCGGGTTTATCTGCAGATTACCCTGGCCGCCCAAAAAAAAGAAAAGGAAAAAACCCTGATTGTGGGCGCGGGCGACGCGGGCGAGCAGATATTAAGAAGCATTCAAACTTCGCCCCACAGCCCTTATCTGCCCTTGGGCTTTGTGGACGACCATCCGGTAAAACAAGGCATTTTAATCCACGGCTTAAAAGTGCTGGGCAAGATTGAAAATATACCGGAATTAATAAAGGAGTATAAAATAGAAAATTTGATTATTGCTCTGCCTTCGGCCGGAGCGAAAGTCATTAAAGAAGCGGTAGAACTAGGGCGAAAAGCGGGGTTACAGAAGATCAAAACCATTCCTTCGCTTTCAGAAATTATTGACGGTGAGGTTTCTTTATCTTCTTTGCGCCAGGTGCAGGTGGAAGATTTGCTGGGCCGGGCGCCGGTGTCTTTAAACCAGGGCGCCATTGAAAAATTCATTAAAGACAAAACAGTTTTAATTACCGGGGCGGCCGGTTCTATAGGTTCAGAATTATCCCGCCAGGTGGCCAAATTCAAGCCCGTAAAATTGTTGCTGCTGGATCAGGATGAAACCGGCATTTTTAATATTTCCGAAGAACTGCTGAAACGCTTTCCAAAGTTAGAAATTATTCCTTTGGTGGCTGATATTATCGATGAGGAAAAGATTGAAAAGATTTTTGGCGAGCATTTACCAAATTTAGTTTTCCACGCGGCCGCTTACAAGCACGTGCCTTTAATGGAGGAGCAGCCAGAAGAAGCGGTAAAAAACAATGTTTTTGGAACAGAAACCCTGGCCAAAGCCGCTTTAAAATATAATATTGAAAAGTTTATTTTCATTTCTACCGATAAGGCGGTAAACCCTAGCTCGATCATGGGGAGCACTAAAAGGGTGGGCGAGATGATCTGCCAGGCTTTTTCGCAAAAGAACCATACCAAGTTCGTTTCGGTCCGCTTTGGCAACGTTTTAGACAGCCGGGGCAGCGTAATCCCAATTTTTCGGGAGCAGATAAAAAAGAGGGGCCCGATTGAAATTACCCACCCGGACATGAAAAGATATTTTATGACCACTCCCGAAGCCTGCTTGCTAGTCTTGCAGGCCGGAGAATTGGGCCAGGGGGGCGAGGTGTTCGTGCTGGACATGGGCGAGCCGGTAAAGATTCTGGATTTAGCCAAAGCCATGATAAAGCTTTCCGGTTTTGAGCCGGACAAAGATATTCCCATTGTTATTTCAGGCATGCGCCCGGGCGAAAAACTCTTTGAGGAAATCCTTACGGCCGAAGAGGGGATTTTGGCGACTAACAACCAAAAGATCTTTATTGCCAAGCTGTCTCAGACCAACGTTCAAAAACTCCAGTCGGGCTTGGAGAAATTGAAAATATTTGCTAAAAATCAAGAGAGAGAACAGATCGCCAAAAAATTAAAAGAAATAATCAGCAACAAATAACTATGGGAAAACAATCCAGAGAAAAAAAAGAAAGGCGGGACAACTCTTTAACCAATATTTTAAGAAGCGCGGGCCAATTGACCGGCCTTGAAAAGTTTTATTTTTACTTTATTTTAGCGGGCTCGTGCCTGACGCTTTTTTCGCCCCTGTATATGAGCGGCAAGTATTTTTTCCCTTATGTGGTGCCCAAAACCATATTGTTCAGGATCTGCGTTGATATTGTTTTTATCGTTTGGGCGCTTTTGGCCCTGTCCAATTCCAAATTTCGGCCTAAAAAGAACGCTTTAACGATAACCTTAGCAATATTTTTACTGGTTTTAACCGTTACTTCCTTTACCGGAATTGATTTTTCCCGCAGTTTTTGGAGTACCTTTGAAAGAATGGGCGGTCTTTTAACCTTTTACCATTTATTCGCCTTCTATCTGGTTTTAACCAGCACATTTAAAGAAAGAAAGTATTGGGAGATTATTTTAAGCGCTGCCATTGCCGCCACTTTGTTTGTGACGCTTTTTGCTCTAATTAGCAAAGATCCGACGGCCCGCGGCGGCGGCACCATCGGCAATACTTCTTTTTTGTCTTCTTATCTTATTTTCAGCTTGTTTTTTAGCTTAATATTGTTTTTAACCAAGAATTGGGTCGGAAAGATAATTTACGGCGTGCCCATGGCCTTTATCGCTTCCTTGCTGTTTTTGCCCTACCAAGAGCCGTCCCGGGGGGCTATTGGCGGTTTTTTAATCGGTGTGGCTATTTTAGTTTTTACCTTTTTGCTTTTTTACACCTGGCTGCAGAAAAGGCAGTATTTTAAATGGCTGATTGTCGCCTTCTTTGTTTTGGGCTTGATCGCTTTTTTTAGCATTAATCAATTTAATATTTTCAGGCAGTATTTGGATTCTTTGGAGCAGTCTACCAGCTGGCAGGCCCGGGCCATTGTTTGGGATATGGGCTGGCAGGCGTGGAAAGAAAAGTTCTGGCTGGGCTGGGGCTTGGACAACTTTAATATTGCTTTTACCAAGTATTATGTTCCGGCTCTGCCCTTGAGCGGCGATATTTGGTACGACCGGGTGCATAATATTCTTTTGGATATGCCCGTTAACGCCGGCATTTTCGGGCTTTTAAGCTATCTCTCCATTTTTGGCGTGGCGATTTTTGGCCTGTTAAAAATTGCGCCCAAGGCTTTGCAAAAGAAAAACATGCTGCTGCCCCTGGGCATGGTTTCGCTGCTAGTAGCCTATTTAATCCAGGATGTTTTTGTTTTTGACATGATTTCCAGCTACATGATGTTCTTTTTGAGTTTAGCCTTTATTGCTTTTTTAACTCAAAAGAGAAGCGAGGTGCAGGAACCCGAAAAGTTAAATAATGCCAAAACCCCCCTTCATTATTCTTTGGCTATAACAATGATTATTTTAGCGGTCACCGCTTTTTATTGGGGCAACATCCAGGTGGCCCGCGCTTCCCAGTACGTTGTAAAAGGCATATCCTACCCTTTAAAGGACGGCTTTCCTTATTTGGAAAAGGCTTTAACTTTTTCGCCCATTGCCTTGAGCGAGGGGTCAGAACAAATGGGCCGGGCCATAGCAGAGCAGATGTACGATACCACCATAGACCAAAAGCTTTTGGCCGCGGATTTTGATTCTGCGATTAAAACCATGGAAAAAGCAATTAAAGACAGCCCTCAAGATTTCCGGGCGCATTTAATGCTGGGCCGGACTTATATGGATTACGCCAATGTTTTTAAAGACGGTTCTAAAATACCTTTGGCCGAAAACATTTTAAAAAAAGCGATTGAGCTTTCGCCCAAGAACCAGCAGGCTTACTGGTCTTTGTCTGAAGTAAAAATAATGCAAAGCCAGCCAGAGGAGGCGGTGGCTTTAATGAAAAAATCAGTCGAGGTGGAGCCGAGATATTATCAGTCGCACTGGTATTTGGCCATGATTTACAGCATGAACGGCGAGTACCGCTTGGCTTTGGACGAGATTAAGGTTTCTGAAGGCCCGGCCGAAAAGGCGGGATTCTTTTGGAGAAAAAGCATGGATTATTTGGACAGCATGATTAACGCCTATGTCGCCTTGAGCGATATGAGCGAAAACGACGAATATCAGGCCAATGAAAATTTAATCCAGCTTTACACCAACGCTCTTGAATTGTCGCCCAAAACTGCCAAATACTGGGCCGGTTTAGCCGTGGCTTACGCTAACTTAGGGTATTATGATAAAGCTCGCAACGTCGCCCAAAAAGGGATTGAATTGAACCCGAACTATAAAGACACCTTAGAGGAGTTTATTAACAGCCTGCCTTCAAAATAGAAAGCTTGACAAATAGCTAATAATTTGCTAATATGCAAATAGTGAGTGCGCCCTTTCAGGGTAGCTTTACTAAGTCGTCACCAAACCCCTCTTAAGCGGGGTTTGTTGATTTTTAGGAAGGCTTTTTGATATTTTCCGTATTTTTTGATATATTGAATTTGGATCGGAAGCTAGCACTCACAAAAGACTTAGTCTCGGAGTTAACTCTTCCGATCCTTTTTTTGATAATACTAAGATGAAAACTTTAAACTGGCAAAAAAATGTTATTTTGGCCCCTTTTACTTCTTTTAAGATCGGGGGTTTAGCCCAGTATTTTTTAAAGGTTAAGGATAAAAAGAGCTTAATTAAAGCTCTTTGTTTTGTAAAAGAAAAGAAAATTAAATTACATATTCTGGGTTTGGGGAGCAACGTTTTAATTCCCGATAAAGGCTTAAGGGGCTTGGTGCTTAAACTTGAAAACAAGGAGGTGCTGGTTAAAAAGAACCGGGTTTTGGCGGGAGCCGGGATTAGCTTAAGCGAGCTTTTAATATTAACCCAAAAGCAGGGTTTTTGCGGCTTGGAATGGGCAGCTGGGATTCCGGGCACTTTGGGCGGAGCGATTTTTGGGAATGCGGGCGCCTTTGCTTTTTCAATGGCAGACATTGTTGAAAGCGTGGAGGTATTTGATTTAAAAGACGGAGAGATAAGGGTTATTAAGAATAAAGATTGCAAATTTGGCTACCGCCAGAGTATATTTTCAAAAAAGCCAAACTGGGTGATTCTTTCAGCCGCTTTAAAATTTGTCAAAGATAATAAGAAAAAGATTAAAGATAGAATTAAGGAGAATTTGGATTATAAAAAAAGCCGGCAGCCCTTGAACTTGCCTTCGGCCGGCTCGGTTTTTAAGAACCAAAAAAGAATTATTGCCTGGCAGCTGATTGAAAAATCGGGCTTGAAAGGCAAAAGAATCGGCCGAGCCCAGATTTCGGAAAAGCACGCCAATTTTATTGTAAACTTGGGGGGCGCTAAAGCCCGCGAGGTAAAAGAACTGATTAATCTGGCCGAAAGAACTGTTAAGGCGAAATTTAAGGTAAAACTTGAGGAAGAAATCATTATTTTATAACAGGGTTGTTTTTTTAAAGGAAACCTGCTATTATATTTTATTAGTTATTTTATGCCAAAAACAAAAAAAGAAACCAAAGAACCCAAAACTTTAAAAGAGGTGAAAGCCCCGGAAGTTAAAATTGAAGAAGGGGATAAAGGCAGATATTTGGAAGCGATCGGCCGCCGGAAAACTTCGATTGCAAGGCTTCGCCTTTTTACCAAGGGCGAGAAGGACTTTATAATCAATAAAAAACCCTTTAATGTTTATTTTCCGATTTTAGAATTACAGCAGATTGTTCAGTCGCCTTTGGAAAAAATGAAATGCCAGGATAAATTCTTTATTGAGGTTCGGGTAAAAGGCGGCGGGTTTCATTCCCAGGCGGAAGCGGTAAGGCATGCTTTATCGAGAGCCTTGGTGATGTTTAATACCGATTTTAAAAAACGGCTTAAGAAATCAGGGTATTTGACCCGGGATTCCAGGATGAGAGAAAGAAAGAAATTCGGCTTAAAGCGGGCGCGGCGCGCACCCCAGTGGGCAAAACGATAAGGAGGGACGCCCCAGATTTACACACAAACGCCGGCAGTTTCACTGCCGGTTTTTATTTTGAGTGACAACCCCTCTATAAAGTAGTAAGGTGAAAATAAGGGTTTTTAATATTAATCTAATAAAACTATGAAAAAACTTATTATAATTTCATTATTACTATTCATTCCTTTTATTGTTGGGGCCTCTTTTGATAGAAGCTTATATTATGGCTTACAGTCAGACCCTCAGGTAAAGGAATTGCAAGATTTTTTAACCGATCAAGGGTTTTATTCAGGTAATATTACCGGTAATTTCTTTTCTCTAACCTTAAAGGCGGTTAAGAAATTTCAAGCTAAAGAAAAATTACCACAGACAGGGTATTTCGGTTCTTTTTCAAGGCAAAGGGCAAATGCTATTTTAGCTTCCAGCATCACTGAATCTGATCGGGAAGCGATTAATGAAACTGGCACTTCCACTCCTCCAGTTGAATCTCCTAAAACGACAAACGATGTAGTTAAATCAATACAAGACCAAATAGCGTTATTAACTCAACAGATAGCTTTATTACAACAAATCCAACAAAACACTCAACAAATTGTTCAAAACACTACTTCAACATCAGCCTGTGCTACAAATTGGCAATGTTCTTCATGGGGCTCTTGTATAAATTCTCAAAAAACACGAACTTGTGGCGATTATAATAACTGTGGGGTTACAACGGGAAAGCCTAGTGAAATACAATCATGCACTTCCACATCTACACCAACACTCTTCGTTTCTTGTTTAGCAAATCCTAGTTCGGTTCAAATAAATCAGCACGTAACGTTTATTTCATCTGTGACAATATCAGGAGGAACGGGTAATTATACTTATTCTTGGACCGGTGATTGTATTGGTTACGACTCAAATTGTTCCAAATTTTTTTCTCAAACAGGCACTAAAACTGCTACTCTAACTGTAAGCTATGGTGGCCAAACTCAGACTGTTAATTGTTCAGTAATAGTTGGTTGTGCTCCTAACTGGTCTTGTGATTCTTGGAGTGGTTGTGTAAATGACCAACAGACTAGAACTTGTGTCGATGTAAATAACTGTGGCATATTAACAGGGAAACCAATAGAATTACAATCTTGCGTTTGCTCTCCTAATTGGCAATGTGCAAACTGGAGCCAATGTAATAATGGCCAGCAAACTAGAGTCTGCACCGATACAAATAGTTGCGGCGTATTAACCAGGAAACCAAATGAGACGTTGTCTTGTGGTCTTTCTTCGATTTTACAAGATGGATTTAATGCTTATGCAAGCGGAAGTATTATTGGCTGGGGCGGTTGGCAGAGCTATTCAAATGGATCAAATTTTAATGTTCAAGAGGTCGTCTCTTTTGAAGACACAAAGGCAATATATAATAATACACCAGGTGACAGTGTAATTTATAAAAAAGGAACAGCTTTATCAAGTGGTAGACAAGCTTTTTATATCAGAGCTGAAAATAGGTCTAATTGGTTGATAAATAATAACCGTTTATACATAAGGGTGACAAAGGGGCCTTGGTGGGAGCCCTTTTGTTCTGTAAGGTTTGAGAAAGATGGTAATGTGTCTTATTATGATGGAGTTCACTATAATAATTTTGCAACCTATAACGATAATGAATGGATATTTTTAGAAATCGAGTGGCGTTCTAGTGACTCAAAAGCAAGATATAGGATTAATGATGAGGCATGGACAGATTGGGATGTTTTTTCCGGCAGTGGTTCTTTTGTTAATTTTGATTACGTGGGCTTAGACTTTGAATCACTTGGTGGTTCTGGAGGTGTTTATATTGATAACCTATATTAAATTGTTAAAGGTCGAGTTAATTTGATCAACAATTAAAAACATGAAAATATATCAAATAGCTATTATCGGTGTTTGTGTAATCTCTTTAATGAGTTTTTTAGCAATTTCTAATTCAGGAAAAGCTATAGCCAAACAAATTAATGAGGTTATGGTCGCAAACTTTCCAGAGCTACAAAATGTATTTATAACCAACACTGAACCAATTAATGTAAACGTTGCTAACCAATCCTCCTCACCTCAACCACCCTATGATGTAAACGTGCTGAATTTTCCCGCTGGTCAGGGTGCTTTAGAGCCTAAGGTGATAACCCTTTTTGATTATGAGTGTGATGACCCCTGGGTTCCAATGGCAAAGATTTCTCCCGTGATTAATACCAAAGGTTACTCAAAGATAGTTTTTTATGGAGACGGAAATTTGGGATGCACGGGCACCATTATTCGTCCTTCATTGGACAATATAGATTGGGATCGTAGTCAGCAAAACATAGAAAACACTTCATTTACAGTAAAAGAAATTGTAGCTCCTTATTACCGAGTCGATATTGGGCGAACCTCACCCTGTCCAACGCCTGTATGTTTTGGCTTGAAAGCTTATTTAATACCGTAAGAATTTGTTAAGTTATAACATCTTAAATTGCCTTACTAGTTTGGTGAGGCGGTTTAATTTAAGGGGGCTTTATTTATCTTGACATATCTTATTAATGGCAGTATGGTAACGGCAGTTGTTTGTAAACTTTATATGTATCACAAAAACCTTAACGCAGGAGGAAAGGGCAATGAAGAGAAAACTAACACTTTTAACCGTATGTATTGCTTTAATCTGTTTTGCCGCTATAGGCTATGGGAAAGATACAAAGCCGGATCCTTTTGCGGCGATCTGGGAAGAGATCAATAACATTAAAACCCAGATTACCAATCTCTGGAGCGAAACCGGCAATCTTCAAACTCAGATAGATAATATTGAGCTGATTCCGGGGCCACAAGGCCCGGCTGGTCCACAGGGTCCGCAAGGACCTCCAGGATTGCCAAGCTGGGATGAAGCAAGGATACAAGCAATTGAAACAAATATCGCAAACCTAACAGCAAAAGTTGATTTATTAACGACGAAAATTCAGAATATAAAATGTTTACCGGACTCCACAGATTCTTGCATTACAGAGTTGCCGGGTATTTGTTCTGAGGGCATGAGAACCTGTAACCAGGATTTAACCTGGGGTGATTGTTTATCTAATAAAGAGCCAACTACAGAAGTATGTAATGGCTTAGATGACGATTGCAACGGGTTAACCGATGAAACTTGTGAATGTGCGCCAGGTTCTACCGAATCTTGCATCACAGGGTTACCAGGTACTTGCTCTGAAGGTGTAAAAACCTGTGGTCAGGATTATTTTTGGGGAGAATGTATTGCCCGCTATAAACTAGATATAGAAATCTGTCCTAATGGCATCGACGATAATTGCAATGGTGCAATAGATGAATGCGATTACTATAAGCAGATCGTGAGAGATTTTTTTGACAACTATAGCTACGAAAGAAGTATTATTGGTCAGAGCAGCTGGATAAGTCACGTTAACGGCGAAAATTTTATAGTTCAAAGTGCTATTAATCACGACGCCGGAGCATTAGCAAATCATTTTTCTGGTGATAGCATAATTACAAGAAGAGGTGTCCCGCGTTCAGACGGCTTGCAAAGATTCTATGTGAGAACTGAAAACAGGGATTCTTGGGGTCCAGATTCTTTTGTTCAGGTGAGGTTTTCAAAAGGTCCCTGGGGTGAAGGATCACCAAACTTAAGTTTTGCTGCTATTATTTTTGAACAGAATGGCAATATAGGATATTCTGTCGGTGGAGGTGTCCGGGAATATTTCGCCACATACAGCGATAACACGTGGGTTTATATTGATCTTGAGTGGAGAAATAAATTAGCTCATTATAGAATTAATGATGGTTCGTGGACTGACTGGGATCCTTTCTGGAATAGCGAATATTTTACTGATTTTGATAATGTCGGTGTTGAATTTTATTTAACCGGCTCGGGTGGGGTTTATATTGATACATTCAATTGAGACTTAACCGAGGTGGTTAAAAACAAAAAAACGCCTAGTGGGTATAAACCGAAAGGCGTTTTTTCTTTGGCTTGAATCTAGGTTAAAATAGGATTATTGTGAAAGAGTAGAATAAAAAGAATCAATTAAATGGATTTCTTAAAGCGCAGTGAAAACCCAAAAAGCATATATACCAGCGGGGCGGATCATTTACACCTGGCTGATTTTTATAAAGAAGAGCTGTTTTTCATAAAAGAAGGCTTAAAAAGGGACAATATCGCTTACCACCTGCAGTATTTGGAGTTTAATGTTTATCTTTATAACAACTACGATATTACCTACAATATTGAGTCGCTTTTGTGCAAAAACATGCTATTAACCCTGGCCATGATATTTGAGGCGATTTTGTCCGATTTGTTAAGGGAAAAGATTAACACCTATAACGAGGTTAATAATATTGATTACAGGCTAAGAAACAGAGAATTTACCTTTGAAAAATTAATCGGCCACGGGTTCAGGCTTGATTTAATCGATTTAAAATCGCGTGAAAAGCTGGAACAATTAAGGCGGATAAGGAAGAATATTCATCCTAATGTGCCTAGCGAGCGGGAATACCAGGCTTACAGCATAGAAGACGTGAATAGGTTTATAAACGAGCTTAACTTATTCATGGAAAAGCTAAAGAAAAGGTTTGGTTAGGCCCCTATTATTGACAGAGTTGTTGGGTTTTGTTATTCTTTACTCCACGGTTAATTTCGTGGAACAGCAGGTTGATACTAAAGAGCAGAAAATGGAGGTTTTACCTCCGATCGGGACGCTGCCAAGCGGCTTTCTGGAGTCGGAACGATAGGGGAAACTTCTCCTTTGGAGATGCCCGTCCCCTTGGTATTAAAAACTTTTGCTGAAAGTCAGAAAATCGGCCACGCTGCGGAACGGTTTCTTTTGAAACCGGCTCAATGAGGGGAATTCTGTTATTTTTAATAGAAAGCCGTCCCTCCAGCATTAAAAACTTGCTGTTTTTTTATTTCTCTGCTATAATAAAAGTGTAAGAACAGCAAAAGAATAATTTAACAATACAAACAGGTTGCTTCTTTCGTGGTCGGCGAATAAAGCTTGCCAGGGAAGCCTGCTGGCAAGCCACAAGTAGCAACCCTTTACTAACCGTCTTTTAAAGCGGTTGGGAGACTTCACCCCTTATGAGGTATTAAATCATAGGTGCAGTTCCCAGCCGCTTTTTATTTGCGGCAAAAGGGTCGGAATTAATTAAAAAATAAAGCTAAAAAATAAAATGAACACAGAAAACTTAAAAAATCAAAATAAAGGGGAAAAAGAGCAAAAACCAGAAGTAATAGGCAGTGGATTTATTCACGAGATTTGCAATTCTGCTAAAAACTTTAAGCTCGGGGGCTTTTCCATTCTTGCTATGGACGGGGGAGAGGACAGCTGGTCTTTGTTATTTTGTAAGGAATGTTGGGCTTATTTTCTTGATTTATACCACGAATGCTTTATGGACGATGGAGATATTAACTTACAGCGGCAGATTAAATCCGATGAGGCGGAAATGATATACGATTTAATTTTGGGATGCGAAACACCGTTTGACAAGGACTGCGATTGTTCTTACCACCATATACTCGCAAGGGTTCTTTTCGAAACCTTATAGAAGATTTAAAGCTCAAAATACTGGAAGAAGGTTTTTATTGGGACGACAAAAGAGGGGTGGGTTAGGCGCTAGGGTGGAAAGCCTTATTAAATAAAAACATAGAATCAAAAAATGAATAGTAAAGGTCGTAAACAATTAAAAATAACACTTATTAAGTAAAATATTATGGAAGAAGAAAATGAAAAACCTAAAATTAAAAAATTTCCCCACGCGACTTCGCTAAACTCGCCGGAGAGGAAAGAGGGCGAGAGATTGGCCCGGGAGTTGGGAGAAAAGATAGTAAGGAGCCTAAATTACAATATAAAGATGCACCATATTGAGTCCATAGAAAACGGCGAACCTTCTAAACCTCTCAACGATTTCTTTTACGAAGCCCTTAAAGAAAGGGCGGAATGTAATTTGGATGGGAATTTTCTTAGATTGACGCCCAGAATTGAGATGGCCATAGCTATTGCCAATATTGTGCATAAGGGACAATGGGAAAAAGGATATGGTGTTAAACGTTGCTATATCTCACACCCCTTAAGGGTTGCTGAAATATTGTCTAAATATACCCAAGACGAAAACACTATAATTGCGGGCCTGCTTCATGACGTCATTAAAGATAGCGATTACGTTTTAAATAGAAGAAATTATAAATATACCTTAAAAGAATTAAAGGAAGACTTTAAGGATGAAGTAAAGGCAATAGTTGAAAATTTAAGCTATAAAAGGGGGAAATCTTGGTTAGAAAAGCAGAAGAATTATTTAGAAAAAATAAGCAATAGCGACAAAAAGACCCTATTGGTTTTTTGTGCTGATTGTATAGATAGTATGCGATTTATCATCGGCATGTATGAAAGGGACGTTAACGAGCCTTCTCTTAAAAATTGTGATACTTTTGATTTCAACGCTCCCTTGGGTGAAATAGCACGTTTTTATGAAGAGGCTTTATATACTCTTGAAAAGAAATCAAACGATAAAATATTAGAAGAATTAGAAAGAACAAATAAAGAGTTAATTTATTATTTGGTCGAACATGGTAATAATGGAGTATTGTGGGGCTCTAATAACTTAAAAACTTGCTAAAAACCAACATTTTAATTATGCAGGTTATATTTGGCGCCTCCGAGTAATCCCCATATTTTAACTTGAATTTAGATTAAAATAGGCTATTGTGAAAGAAAGTAATAACATGACCATTAGGACAAAAAGAATCAATATAACTCCGGATAAAACTTTATTTCCAAAAATGGGAAATACTGGTTATACCGTCGCTGAGGCATTGTCAGAATTAATCGATAATTCTATTGATGCCCGTGAAGAAAACAGATCATTAGAAATAAACATTAAGATTGATAAGCAAAAAGGGCATATTCTTGTTGAAGATAATGGGCGTGGCATGAATGAAGAAGTGGCGAGTAATAGTATAAAGCTTGGCGCTTCGAGCAAAAAGACCGGTGAATTAGGACAATTTGGAATTGGTCTTAAGAGCGCCTGTATGAGTTTAGGTAAAAAATTTACATTAGAAACCTCTTCAAAAGGAAGTAATGAGGAATATATTCTTGTTTTTGACGAAGACGAATTTATCGCCAATGGTAGTTGGTCTGATTTTGAGATTAAAATTAAAAAAGGAACCGATATAAATAGATCATTTACAAAGATAAAAATTGAAAAATTAAGGATTAAATTTTATGGAACTTTTTTTGATATTCTAAAAAGACACCTAAGAGAAAGATTTACGCCATTTATTGCCAATAAGGAAGTAAAAATAAAAGTGAATAACGACGAAATTAAAGTCGAACTGTTTGAAATTTTCCCTGATTCTAAAAAAGAGTTTGAAATTAAATTAAGTAATAGTGAAAAAATAAAAGGCTGGACTGGGATTTTAAAGATTGGCTCAGTTGAAAGAAGTGGTTTTAATATCTACCGCTACAATCGTTTAATTCGAGTTCACGAAAAATTGGGTTATGTGTATCATCCATCAAAAATGTCTATAACCGGCGAAATCTTTATAAATACAGACTCAATTCCCGTAACAATTAACAAAAGAGAATTTGATACAAAAAATGAGTTCTATATTGAGTTTTTCGAGAAGTTTAGTGAACACTTGAAACCAATCCTTGCTGAAGTTCAAAAAAGACAACAAGAAGAAAAAATTAAAGATCTTCCAAGAGAAATTAAAGAAACTTTAAAAGACAATATCCTAAAAGCGCTTAATAAAACAGAAGAATTTAAAGAGCTTGCATTTCCCGGAAGTGAGATGAAAAGACGAAGTAAGGATAAAAAAGGGGTCTTATCAGAAAAAGAAATAAGAGAAAGCCCAGTAAATAAAATTGGGACAGTAGAAAACGAATCTACTGAAAATAAAAAAAGAACCCCTAAAAAAACATCTTCTCAAAAAGTTAGATTTATTACAATTGCTGGAGAACGATATCGTTTTGACTACGAATGGGGAGCGCTCGATGAATTTATTGCAAAGCAAGCCTATTTAGACAAGGAGAAAAATACTATCATGGTTATTCTTAATACTCGATATCATATTTTGAAGACAATACCGAAACCAGATTTCTTTTATCATGTAATTTTTCTTGCAGAAGGAATTGTCGAAGTTTTTCTAAAAGAGAATAAGTTTTCTTTAGAAAAAGTTATTAGTTTACGTGATAAGCTTACTCAAAAACTGGCTGACATAATAACAGAAGATATTATGGATGAAGATATAAAAAAAGACTCTCAAATTATAGGGGCACAGACTTATTTATTAAAACCACAACAGGAAGAAATATTTCTAAACGAAAATGAGCGTTTTGTTCTGGGGCAGAAAATTGAAAACAGCTTGACATACCAAGAGATTGCCAACGAATTAAAAGTATCTCGTCAACGAGTAGAACGGATTTTTAGGACAGCGTTAAACAAAATTAATAATATACAAGTAAAAAAAGTAAAAAATGTGAAGCCCAAAATTAAAATGGGCATGAAAACATCAGAGATCATAAAGGATAATATTGATTCAATAATTAAAAGCACTGCGAAAATTTATAATATTTCAGTTAATGATCTTCTTGGTGGTAGTAGACAAGCAGAGTTGGTTTTACCGAGACACACCGCAATGTATGTTCTTCGTAAAGAGCTTAACCTTTCATTTTCTAAAATAGCAGAGATTATGGGCAAGAAAGATCATACCACAGTTATTTATGCATATAGAAAAATGAAAGAATTAATTAAAAAGTCAGAATAAGTAAAAAGCTAATTTAAAAACTCATGAAAAACAATTTAGAGAAAATCAAAAAAATTGCAAAAGATGTTTATAAAGAATTAGGATCGGGCCATCAGGAATGCGTTTATGATAAAGCTATGCAGGTGGGTATGCGTTTGGCCAAATTAAAGTATGAAAATCAAAAAGTAATAGAACTAACTTATAAAGGGCATTATGTGGGTGAGGGCTACCCTGATATTGTGGTGCATTTTGGCAATAATAGGGTGATCGTTGAATTAAAGGCGATCGGCGGGGAATTGGGCATGGCAGAAGAGCAGCAATTACAGAATTATATGAAGATTATGAAGATAAAATATGGTCTTTTAATCAATTTTCAACAGCCGGGCAGAAAGGAAGGGAAAACAAAGCTAGAAATTAAGGATATAAACCCATGAGCAAAAACATTATAATTTTAATATAACCGTAATTAAACTATATGCCCTTACCTAAGCAACAATTTTTGTCATTTATAAGCAACGAAGACTTGTATAACCACGTCAGGGTAGTTTTGGAAACCACCCAACAGGCCTCCGATTTGGCAGAAGAAAATTTATATAGTAATGTAGTAGACCCGTTTTCTGCCCTTTTTGACGCATTGCGGCAGAAGATTACTTTGGTAGGCTGGGCTAGTCAAGAGAAAACAAGGCAAATCCAAAAGACCATGCAGAATGCTTTGGGTGAATTTCACCAGGCAGTTCTTGGCTCTATGGATGGTTGGGAAAACTTGCCGGTAGGACACGTCATAGATGTCCGCAATACGAAAAAGAAGATAATTGCCGAAATAAAAAACAAGCACAACACTACCAAAGGATCGGACAAGAAAAGTATTTATGATAATTTGAATTCACAATTAAATAAAAATTATAAAGGGTTCACTGGTTATTACGTAGAGGTAGTCCCAAGGAGGGGGGAACCATACGACAAGCCGTTTACACCCTCTGACAACGTAACGAAAAAACGACGCCCGCGCAACGAAAAAATTAGGGTTATCGATGGAAAGAGTTTTTATGCCTTGGCATCCGGACATAAAGACGCCCTGAAAATGTTATACACTGCCCTGCCAAGGGTAATAGCTGATATTTTGGGGACAGACCACCAAGAAGTTACCAAAGACACCTTGTTTATGGAATTTTTCAACAGGGCATATTAGACAATCCCTCTTTTGTATTTTGATAACCTTTGCATTATGCAGGGGTTATTTGCTATAATGGTGGTATGGACAATAACACTAATTTACTCACTGTTACAGAAGCCGCCGAACGCATTGGGGTTTCCCCGGATACGATAAGGAGATGGAATAAGAAGGGACTTATTAAAGCCCAGCGTTCCAAGCTCAATTATCGGATTTTTGATATTGAAGAAATAAAAAGGATACACAACAAAATTTCTGGGAAGTCTTCGGACAATAACTACAAAATACTCAAATCGAAAAAGAAACATCCTTACAAAGTTATAGAGTTGTTTGCTGGTGCGGGTGGAACAGCCTTGGGTTTCCATAATGCAGGGTTGCAACACGTGATGCTTACGGATTGGGACAAAAATGCAACGGCAACCATAAAGGAGAATATGCCGAGGTGGAATGTATTGCAGAAAGATATTACAAAAATGGATTTCAATGGGATGAAAGCAGATATTGTAGAAGGAGGGTTTCCGTGCCAAGCATTTAGTTTTGCCGGGAAAAAAATGGGGTTTGAAGACGTGCGCGGGACAATGTTTTTTGAGTTTGCGCGTTGTGTGAAAGAAGTAAGGCCAAAGATAGCTATAGGCGAGAACGTCAGGGGTCTCCTTCGACACGATGGAGGGAAAACGTTGAAGGTCATAACAAAAGTTCTGAAAGATTTGGGCTATAGAGTTGCTTATAAAATTTTGAGGGCACAATATCTTGATGTTCCACAAAAAAGAGAGAGGTTGATCATATTGGCGGTGAGAAAAAGTCTTAATATACCGTTTTTATTTCCTAAGGAAAAAGATTATACAATTTCTTTACGTGAAGCCCTAAAAAATTGTCCTACTTCAGATGGTCAAAAATATCCTAAAAGGAAAAAAGATATACTTTCTCTTGTTCCACCCGGTGGCTACTGGAAAGATTTGCCAGAAAATTTACAAAAAGAGTATATGCAGGCAAGCTACTTTATGGGTGGTGGCAAGACAGGTATGGCAAGAAGATTATCTTGGGATGAACCAAGTTTGACGCTTACTTGTGCCCCCGCGCAGAAACAAACGGAAAGGTGCCATCCAGAAGAAACGCGCCCCTTAGCCGTGAGAGAATACGCAAGGATACAAACCTTTCCTGATAAATGGGATTTCGTTGGTTCTACGGCATCACAATATAAACAAATTGGGAACGCCGTCCCGGTAAATTTGGGTTACCACATAGGAAAATGCTTAATAGCGATGCTTGAAAACAAACCAGACCCCAAAACAATGGATATTATAAAACCTGGTCAGGAGATGTCTCTCGCTGAACAGGTAATCCCTTTTTAATATGCCCGATAAGTTTAGCCCCGAAACCCGTAGCTGCATAATGGCTGCGACAAAACAAAAAAACAATGCGTGAACTAGATAAAATTCAAGAAGCAGAGCACTTTTATTCTCAAATGGTGAAAGAAAAGGAGAATAAAGATAGTTTTAAATTTAATCTTAGCGCTTTCTTGTCGTCAGCTCGTTCGGTTCTACAATATGCTCTGAAGGAGGTTCTAACGAAGGACGGCGGAAAAGAATGGTATTTCTTTCAAATAGATAAAAACAAAATAGTTAAGTATCTAGGAAATAAAAGAAATATTAATATACACAAAGAACCTGTGTCGTTCAGACGTGGCTATGTGATACATACTTCAGAAACCATTTATATTGGTGATTCTGTGTCAATGGTGGTTAAAGATAGGGATGGCAATATAAAAAGCGAGTCACATACCAAACTTCAACCGGTCAAAAGTGCTATTGATAGAGGGTTGATTGAAAGTAAATACAGTTTTGATGATTGGCCTGGGTCAGAAGACATATTTTTAATATGCCAAGAATATTTGAAGGAGTTAAGGGAGATTATTAAAGATGGCAGGAAAAGGAGATTTTTAACTTAATTTTTCAAAAATTATATCTATCGTCCTTCGCACAATTACGTCACCGGGCATTTTATTCCTAAAAAAGGTTCTAACATTGTCCCACCATCTTTTTTATCTGATTAAGGGCTATCTCAGATTCACTAAATACCTTTTCCCGCCTCAAGGTTCTAAAATCGTCCGCCAGGGTGAGCAGAAGTACAAATTCGGGCAATTTAGCCCTTTTTTACTTAAAATTAGTCGTTCTAAAATTATCTAGTTGCCATTATAAGTAAAATTGATATAATTACTAAATCCAATTAAGGAATAGCTATTTTATGTTAAAGGAGATCATCGATAAATTTTATACCGACCGCCAGAAAGACAAAGAACAGCACCGGTTTTACATTACCGACGCGGGTAAATGCAGCCGGGCGATCTTTTTAAAATTCAAAAAAGCCCCCAGAGAAGAAATTGAAGCCAGGGTTTTAAGAATGTTTGACCACGGGGACCATATTCACAAATTAATCATGAAGCCGTTATTAAGCACTCGGGATATTCATGTGGTGGCTTCAGAAGTCGATATCCCGCCCT
>CAZVLR010000010.1:0-27880 GCA_964628095.1 uncultured Candidatus Saccharibacteria bacterium
GTTGCTCTACCATTGAGCTACCCCGGAATGTGCGCCGCTTTACGGCGCCTAGAATATACAATAATTTTAATATCCTTTCAACTTCTTTAAGCTGCCGTGCTCGCGTATCTTTTCTAGAGCTTTCGCTTCAATCTGCCTAATCCGCTCTCTTGTCACCCCAAACTCGCTGCCCACTTCCTCTAAGGTATGGGTTACGCCGTCTTCTAAGCCAAACCTCATGCCAAGAATCTTTTGCTCTCTGGGCGTTAAATCGTTCAATATTTCCTTTAATCTTTCTTTTAAAAGCGTCCTACCCGCTTCGGTCGAAGGCGACACGGTTTTATCATCTTCGATAAACTCGGCTAAAATGCTGTCTTCGTCATCCTCACCCACCGGTGTTTCCAAAGAAACGGTTTCCTGGGAAATCTTTTGAATATGGCGCACTTTGTCAATTTCCAAACCCATTTCAGCGGCAATCTCCTCGGCCAAAGGCTCGCGGCCCAAATCCTGTAGCAATCTTCTTTTGGCCTGGGTGTATTTGGAAATAGTTTCCACCATGTGAACTGGAATACGAATAGTTCTGGCTTGATCGGCTAAGGCCCTGGTAATGGCCTGCCTAATCCACCAAGTGGCGTAGGTTGAGAATTTATAGCCCCGGCGCCAGTCGAACTTCTCCACAGCGCGAAACAAGCCCAAATTCCCTTCTTGAATTAAATCCAGCAAAGTTAAGTTAGGCGAGCGGCCAATGTACCTTTTGGCAATAGAAACCACTAATCTCAAATTGGCCCGGGCCAGCCTTTTCTTTGCCTCCTCTTCTCCTTTTTCAATCTTTTTAGCTAATTCCTTCTCCTCGTCAGCGGTTAAAAAAGGCACGCTGCCAATTTCCTTTAAATACATCTGCACGGGGTCCAAGCGAATATCAGAAACCTTTTTTATAACCTTGGCCCGTCCCTTGCCCTTTACCTCGGGCGCATCCTCTTCCTTATCTAAAAAACCCTTGGCTTCTTTTACTTCAATGCCTTCCTTTTCAAATTTATCGTATAAATCTTCTAAGCCGTTAATATCCCGCTCGATTTCCGGAAAATAATACAAAACTTCAGAGGTGGTAATAAACCCCCGCTCGCGGGCTTTGTGTAAAATAGCCTCTATTTTTTCGGGCGTAAAAACCTTGCCCTTTCTCCCCGGCTTTTTGCCTTTTTTCTTGTGAACCCTCCTTTTTGAAGGCCGCGCCTTTTTAGAGGTCTTTTTTCTGGCTGCTTTTTTAGGTTTTTTCTTTTTCGCTTGTTTCTTTTTCATATATAGATTCTATTATAATTTCTCCAAATCGCAAAGTATTTTGGAGCTTAAATCGAATTCTTTGGTTAATAATTCCAGCTTTTCCTGGTTGTTCTCAAGCTCGGCTTTTTTAATTTCCTGGGCGATCTCGTCGAGCTTTTTCTTAACGCTTAAGAATTTAATCTCCTTTATGCAGTTCCGGCAGTCCTCGGCAATATCAATGTCTTCTTCGATTTCCGCCTTCAACAAAAGGTAGTTTAAAAATTCCGCCTCCTCGACCGGAGTTTCCGCCGGAATTTTATAAGGCGGGGTATTGTTTTTTAAATAAGAGATAACTTTGGCAATCTTGGGCGTAAAATAATTAGAATCTTCGTCCTTAATATTCTGCAGTTCCTGGGGCGACTTAATTATTAAAACGGCCAGCCGCTCTTCTAGCATCTCCTGACGCGTTTTTGGGTCCTGGTTAATAATCTCCTCTTTTTCCAAGCCGTAAACCTCCTCTTCGGTTTTGGTTTTCTTTAATTCCTCTAAAATATCCTCTTCTTTAATCTGCAGCCGTTTTGATAATTGTTGCACCCAAAAAGACTTCTCAATGGCATTAGGGATTCTTTTAACTAGTGGCAGCAAAATCTTGGAAATGGCTTTTTTATTTTCAGGCAGGGCGGAATCAAGCCGGGAAAAAGCGGAATCGAAATAGAAATCGTAGATTGATTTGGCGTTGCCAACAATTTTATCCCATTCGCCAGGGTCTTTGGCAATCACATCGGCCGGATCTTTATCGCCCGGATACATTAAAACTTTAATATTAAAGCCCAAAGCCTGGGCCAGATCAATGCCCCTTTTGGTGGCCGAATCCCCGGCCACATCCATATCAAAGGCGGTAAGCAGATTTTCAGAATACCTTTTTAGGATTTTTAAGTGGGGCAGGGTTAAAGCGGTGCCCGAAGTAGCCACTACGTTCTCAAAGCCCGCCTGGTGGGCCATAATAGCGTCGGTATAGCCCTCCACCAATACGCAGGAGTCTTTTTTGCGAATAGCCATTTTAGCCTGGTCCAGGCCGTAAAGAACCCGGCTCTTATCGTAGAGCAGGGTGGCGGGCGAATTAATGTATTTGGCAATCTCTTCTTTGTTCTCAAAAACCCGGCCGCCAAACCCGATTACTTGGGAATTAAAATCGAAAATGGGAAAAATAATCCGGCTGCGAAATCTGTCGTAATAGCCGCCACTGTCCTTTTTAATGGCCAATCCCACTTTTTCAATCTCCTGGACTTTGGCGCCCCGGCTAAGCAAAAAATCAAACAAGCCCTGCCACGATTCGGGTGACCAGCCAATCCGCCATTTTTTAATCGATTCCTCGCTAATGCCCCGGCCCAAAAGATATTTTTTAACCTCCTGGCCCCGCTTGCCCGCTTCCAGCTGCCGCTGAAAAAACCTGGTGGCTAATTCGCAAATATCATAAAGCCGGGTTTTTTCCGTTCTGATTTCTTTTCGAATCGGTTTTAAATCAATCCCCGCTTTTTGCGCCAAAATTTTTAAAGCGTCGCCGAATTCAATATTTTCTATTTCTTTTACAAAGCCGAATATGTCGCCTCCTTTTCCGCAATTACCCACCACAAAGCTTGGAGTCATGTAAGAATGATCTTTAGCAACTGTAAAGTTGTAAACATTTCCTTTAAAATGCCTTTTTTTAATTTCTTTAATTGGAGTAATCCAATATAAAGTTTTGTCCTTTGAATCTTGATAAAATTGAGAAAAATTCAATACATACTTTTCTTGCCATTGGACTTTAAAAGATTTATGGTGATGAACTCCTTTTTTATCAATTTTTTCTTTTTCCGCATAAAAACTTGGTGCTATATTTAATCTTAATAATATATCTCTTATTTGTTCTGCTAAAACTAAAGAGATGGTGGTTATGGATTTATATTTTCTTTCTTGAACACATTTGGCAACTTTTCCAATCGTCCCATCTCCTTTATGGATAGCCTCTAATATTATCTTTTGCTTTTCCGGTGGTAAATATTGAAATTCAAAAGGAATATGCTTTTCTTTTGCATATTTGCCGCAAAGGTTTTCAAAAATATTAGACAGCTTAGAGTTGCAAGCAGAAATTTCAATGCCCGTCTTTTCATTATTTTTTCTTTTATAAATAGCTGTCGTAATGCCGAAAATTTCTTCTATTAGATTTTTTATTTCTTTTGCAAAATCAACTTCATGATTACCTAGGCTAAATCTAATATATGCCCGATGATTACTTCCTTCGGCAATATAATAACCTATCAGTTTTAGTAATTTGTCGTCGATTTCTATTTTAGTTGGTATTTCTTTAATATCGGAGCCCAAATTACTAATCTTTCTGTTATAGTAATTGTTTAAATCAATAATCTTAATATCTTTTACTTCCTGGTTAATTGGATAAAGAAGATAATCATTAACAGAAAGACTTTTAGCTGGTAATTTTTCTATTTTGTAATTTAAATAAAATTGCGGGCAATATTTTTTATCGCAATTTTTTTGGCAGATTCTCGTATAGCGGCTTTTATGAGGACAGTTTTTCGTTTTTATAACAAACACTTCGTGATCGCTGGTTAAAGAAATAACTTCGTTGTATTTTCTAACTTTAATATCGATTAAATCACCTTTATAGGGCCGCCACATGGTTCTAACCACGGGCATAAATCTGCCCTTATGGGTTAATACTTTTTGCCCCACCTGAATATCTTCTATATTATGAAAGCCTTTTTCTGTTTTTATTAAAGACTTGGCTGGAAAACACCCAAAGCAGTGCCAAATTTGGCGGGCCGGAGAAACAAAAAAAGACGGCTTTTTTTCCGAATGAAAGGGACACACGGCCCGGTAGTTGGCCCCGGCTTTGTGCAGCTTGATATATCCGCCCAAAACCTCGATAACATCCAGCCTATTTTTTATTTCTTCAACCTGGCTATTCATTTATATATTTTTATTCTTTTTTATAATTTTATCCGCCATTTGAATTTCTTCTAGTATGCCCTCTACTAAATCGTAATTATTGGCTTCTTCCAGATCAACCCATTTGTAATCAATGTTCTCGTCGTCTAGCTTAACCTCACCCGATTTGTAATCGCAAAAATAGCTTAAACAACAAACTGGAATGCCGTCAGTCCTAATAAAAGAAAGGGAAAGCAAATAAGTAATATTATCCACTTCAAGATTGGTTTCCTCTTTTACTTCGCGCCTCAAAGAATCCTCCACTACGTAATACCAGGCGTCGATAGTAGTTTTGGGCTTCCCAATATAATCGTCCGTTTCCAAACCGCCACCAGGCAAGGTCCAGCGATTAGGAAAAGCTTTTTTCTTCGGACTGCGCAAAACTATTAAATACTTGCCGTCTTTATGGATAATGGCGGTGGAAACCACCCGATGAAGTTTTTTATCCTTAATTTCCATTAATAATTATGGATTTAAAATCCAGACTGAAAAATTAAGAAGAGAGGCAAAGGTGACCCAGGCCAAATAAGGCGCCAACAAATAGGCGGCCACCTTATTAATCTTCTGAAATCTTAATATTAAGATAATTATAAAAAGCCAGATTAAAACAATATCGATAAAAGCCACAAGCAACTGGTGCCAGTAAAAGAAAAAGATAGACCAAATAAAGTTAAAAAACAAATGAACAAAAAACAAAACTACGCTGGATCTTACATGGGGATCCTTACCGTACTCCTTCCAAATCAAAAAAACAGAAATTGCCATTAAGGTATAGAGCAGCGTCCAGGCGGGCGCAAAAAGCCAGCTGGGCGGATTGAAAAAGGGCTTATCTAAAAAAGCATACCAGGTTTTAATCTGGGGAGCGGTAAAAAGCCCGCCGATAGCGCCAGCGCCATAGCATAAAACCAGAGAAACTATTAATTTAAAAATATTTTCTGTTTTCATGGTTTTGCCTTCTTTATTGTTTATTAAAATCTGTCTTATTTTAGCACAAAACCGAGGAACGGAGAAACGCTAAAAAAGAGGCAAAATTAATATTAAAAACACAATAATTCCCAGTACGATTCGGTAATGGGCAAAGGCTTTAAAGTTGTTTTTTTCAATATAGTTTAAAAAGAATCTAATTGCCACCAAGGCGGTTAAAAAAGAAACGGCAAAGCCGACAAGAAGAATTAACAGCTCGTTAAAAGACAGGGAAAAACCGTGCTTTAATAAACTGTAGCCAGAAGCGGCTACCATGGTGGGAATGGCCAGAAAAAAAGAAAATTCTGTAGCTACCAAGCGTGAAGTGCCCAACAACATCGCACCAATAATAGTGGCGGCTGAACGGGAGGTGCCCGGTATTAAAGACAGGCATTGGATAATGCCAATGTAAAAAGCGGTTTTTAAAGTTAATTCTGAAATTGAATTAATCCGGCTGGGCTTATTCTTTCTTTCAATTAAAATCAAAACCAAACCGCCAATAACCAAGGCCGAAGCTACAGTTAAAGGATTAAATAATTTTTTCTCAATAAATCCGCCCAGCAAGGCGCCCAAAAAAATAGCGGGCAACACGCCAACAATAGCTTTGCGCCAAATATCCAAAGTTAGCTTTCTTTTTTCTCTATCTTTTCCAAAGGGCCATAATCTTTTTTTAAAATAAACCAGCACGGATAAAATCGCGCCCAGCTGGATAACAATGTCAAAAAGAAAAGTAAAACTTTCACTAAATGAAAAAACCTGATTAACAATAATCAAGTGTCCAGTTGAAGAAATGGGCAAAAACTCGGTAAAGCCTTCGACCACGCCCAGAATAATGGCTTTTAGAATATCAAAAAGCATAAAAGCGGTGGGGGTGAGATTCGAACTCACGGTACCCGTGAAGGTACACCTGCTCTCCAAGCAGGCACTTTCAACCGCTCAGTCACCCCACCTTTTACTATTTTTTAATGAATCGCTCAACAATTTCTCGAGCCTCGTCGTCGCTCTTTTGAACTAAAGGATGCTTCATAAAATAAGAACTTACTTCCATGTAGCCGCCCAGTTTCCGATCTAAAGCCAGTTGCGCGCAGCGAATTGCATCGATTACAATGCCGGCAGAATTAGCCTTATCGTCCACCTCCAAGCGCAATTCAATCGAATAAGGAACGTCGGCAAACATCCGACCTTCGGCTCTAATAAAAGCCAGTTTAGTGTTTCCCAAAAAAGGAATAAAGTCGGAAGGACCGATATAAACTTTATCGGCTTTAATGTCTTTGTTAATCTGGCTGGTAACCGCCTCGGTTTTTGAAATCTTCTTGCTTTCCAACCGGCTGCGTTCTAGCATATTCAAAAAATCAGTATTGCCACCCACGTTAATCTGGTAGGTTTTATCAATGGTAGCGCCGCGGTCTGAACAAAGCTTGGCAATTATCCGATGAACAATGGTAGCGCCCACCTGGCCTTTAATATCGTCGCCGATAATCGGCACTCTTAATTTTTTAAAGCGCTCAGCCCATTTTTCTTTAGAGGCGATAAAAGCAGGCAGGCAATTAATGAAAGCGCAGTTGGTTTTCAAAGCAATTTCCGCCCAAAACTCGGTGGCCCCTTGAGAGCCCACGGGCAGATAGTTTACCAAAATATCAGTTTTTGATTTTTTAATTTCCTTAATAATTTCCTTTTCCAATTTTTCAATAGGCGTAGGATTCTTTAAGGGATTTATTTTATTGGCCACATAAATTCCAATACCGTCGAGCACGGGCGATTCGCCAACCACCACCTTACTCTTGGGAAGCTTAGTCCACCTAACAAGATTGGGCGCGGCAAAAACCGCTCGATCTAAGCTTTTTCCGATTTTATTGGCACCCACGTCAAAAGCCGAAACAAAATCAATATCTTTAAAGTCGTAAGGGCCGATTTTCTCGTGCATCAAGCCCACCGGCTTTTTCTTGCTATTTTTTTTGTAATACTCAATGCCCTGAATTAAACCGGCAAAGCAATTGCCTACGCCGATAATACCTGCCCTGATTTTTTTTGGCATAAAATTGATTACAGCTTAAAGAATAAGCCTTTAAAGTAGTTATTTAATTATTATTTAAAAAATTAATGAATAAGGCCCGTAGTCGTGTTTATCAAAACGGTAATTTTAGGATATTGGACGGCAAATTTGTAATTCAACACTTTAAGCACGATTAGAAAATCCTCCACCTCCTCTCTTAAAGTTTCGGGCCCAACAAAAACCTCCCAGAATTCCGATACTACGTTTTTAGCATACTTTTGAAGAGATTGCCACCCGGCTTTCTCTTTTAAATAGGCAATGATTTTTTGGAACTCGCCCTTGTCCAGCCAGATGCCATGGCATAAATTGCACACATCCACAATCACGCCCGAATCGCCATAGTAAACTTCGTAAAGCGGCAAGCGGCATTCCGGGCAAATGCGTATACCCAAGTTAACCTTAAACTTCTTAGTATCTTTCCATAAATCAATATCCAGCCATTTTAGATTGTTATCTTTTGAGTCTTTAGCCTGGCGCAGCTCATCCTCCTCAAAAAAAAGTCCGTAGCACTGGGGACAATAATCGACTTCGGTATTGTATAAAATAGTGCTTTCTAATTGTTTTTTGTCTTTAGGGCAAGTTCTCATATTATTTAACGTCCATACCGCGCAGAGCTTTAACCCTCTGCTCAACGGGTGGATGCGTCATAAAAAGAGTTGATAATTTTTTACTTTTAAAAGGATTGGCAATAAAAAGGTGGGCGGTAGCGCGATTAGCCATTCTTAATTGATTAGGATCCTGGCTAATTTTTTCTAAAGCCCGAGCCAATCCTTCTGGATACCTAGTTAAAAGCGCACCTGAAGCATCGGCTAAAAATTCCCGCTTGCGTGATATGGCCAACTGCATTAAATTTGCAGAAAGAGGAGCTAAAATTGCCAAAACAAGACCCAAAAGAACCAATACCGCACCAATGGAGCCCCCTTCCCTGTCTCGGCCGCGACCAAAGAACGAAAACCTTAAAAACCAATCTGCTAATAAACTTACAAAGCCCACTAAAACAACCAAGATAGTTTGCAAAAGCATATCCCGATTGCCAATGTGCGACAATTCGTGCGCCAGCACGCCTTCTAGTTCTATCTTTTCCAGTTTTTGCAGCAAACCAGAAGTAACCGCCAGTACCGCATGCTGGGGATCTCGCCCCGTAGCAAAAGCGTTGGGCGCGGGATCGTTGATAAGATAAATTTTGGGCGTAGGCAAACCGGCGGTAATACAAAGATTTTCCACTAAATGATAAAGCTGAAGATTCTCTTCGTGCTTTATTTCCTTGGCCGCGCTCATGGCCAGCACGATTTTATCGGAATACCAATAAGAAGTAAAACTCATAAAGGAGCTAAAAAGCACCGCCACCAATAAAACAACCGGGCTGTTAAAATAATAACTGAAAACCCAGCCAAGCCCGATAATTAAAATCAAAAAGAAAGTTAAGTAAACCCAAGTTTTCCGGATATTCGAATCGGCTTGATTATAAATATTCATCTTTTGCCAAGCTTTAACAACTAAACCTTAATTAAAAGCTTACCTTAACCGGCTCTTTAGCCGCTGCTTCCTGCAACTCAAAGAAATCTCCTTTCTTAAAGTTAAAAACGGAAGCAACAATGCTGGAGGGAAAGCTTTCAATCTTAATGTTCAGATCGCGCACGTTGGTATTATAAAACCTGCGGGATGCTTGAATCTTGTCTTCGGTGTCGGTTAACTCCCTTTGTAGCTCCAAAAAGTTCTGGTTGGCTTTTAAATCAGGATAATTCTCTGATACGGCAAAAAGCGTTTTTAAGGCGCCCGATAACATATTTTCGGCCTGGCCTTTTTGCTCCACCCCTTGGGCAGAAATGGCTTTAGATCTGGCATTGGTTACGTTTTCAAACACCTGGCGCTCGTGCGCCGCATAACCCTTAACTGTTTCCACCAAATTGGGAATTAAATCGTACCTTCTTTTTAACTGCACTTCGATGTCCGACCACGCTTCTTGCATTCTGTTTTTTAAGACTATCAAGCGGTTAAAAATAAGCACGACCCAAGCGGCGATAATAACAATTATGCCGATAATTATTCCTAAAATCATAGTTTTATTTAAAATATTAAAATAAAAACGACCTTTTTCTACTTTATATTATATTCCTTTTTGAGCTTTTTTCAACCAAAAACCCCGCGAGTGCGGGGCTTTGAATCCTAACTTTTTTATTTAGTAATCCTCTGGCATCATAGACGACATGCCCGGATTCATTTTGTTTTTCTTATCTTCGGGAATTTCAGAAACCACGGCTTCGGTGGTTAAAAACATGGCTGCGGCCGAAGCGGCGTTTTCCAGGGCCGAACGAACCACTTTGGTCGGATCGACAATGCCCGATTGCATTAAATCCTCATAAACCATGGTTTGGGCATTAAAGCCAAAGTTATCCTTTCCTTCTTTTACTTTCTGCACCACTACCGCCCCATCAATGCCCGCGTTCTGGGCAATTTGACGGATTGGTTCTTCCAAAGCCCTTTTTAAAATATTTATTCCGATTTGTTCGTCCGCTTCAAGTTTTAATTCATCAATCGCTTTTAACGCTCTTAACAATGCCACGCCGCCGCCGGGCACAATGCCTTCTTCTACTGCGGCTTTGGTAGCCGCTAGCGCGTCTTCAGTTTTGTGCTGTTTGGCTTTCTGCTCCACTTCAGTAGCCGCCCCCACTTTAATTACTGCCACACCACCAGCCAGTTTGGCTAGTCGCTCTTGAAGTTTTTCCTTGTCGAATTCGGAAGTGGAAGCTTCTATTTCTTGTTTAATCTGTTTTATTCTTTTATCAACCGCATCGCTTTTTTGGGCTTCTTCGCCGGCAATAATAGTAGTGTCTTCTTTAGTAGAAACTATTTTTTTAGCAAAACCCATTTGTTCCTTACTCTTAACGTTCTCTAATTTTAATCCGGTCTCTTCAGAAATCACGCTGGTGGCCAAAACCGTTGCAATATCCTGCAGCATTTCTTTTCTTCTATCGCCAAAACCGGGCGCTTTTACCGCCAAGGTATTAAAGGTACCTCTTAATTTATTAACTACTAAAGTAGTTAGAGCGTCGCCTTCAACATCTTCGGCAATAATCACCAGCTCTTTTCTGCCAGTTTGGGCTATGGCTTCTAAAGCCGGCAAGATTTCCTGAATGGAAGAAATTTTCTTGTCGGTAATTAAAACCGGCACGTCTTCATAAACCGCCTCCATTCTTTCTACATTAGTTATCATATAGGGAGAAACATAGCCCCGGTCAAACTGCAAACCTTTAACAATTTCCTTGTGAATGCCAAACGTCTGCGATTCCTCAACCGTAATCACGCCGTCCTTACCCACCTCTTCCATTACCTGGGCGATCAAACTTCCTAATTCTTTATCTTCAGCCGAAATAGTTGCCACCTGCGCCATTTCTTCCTTAGAAATTATGGGTTTGGAAATTTTCTTTAATTCTTTTACGATGGTTTCCACGCCCTTTTCAATGCCCTTTTTAATGGCCAGGGGATTTGAACCGGCGGTTACGTTTTTTAAGCCTTCAGAAATTATCGCTTGCGCCAAAACCGTAGCGGTGGTAGTGCCGTCGCCCGCCACATCGTTGGTTTTAGAAGCCACTTCTTTTATAATCTCAGCTCCCATGTTCTCAATTTTGTCTTCCAACTCAATTTCTTTAGCAATGGTAACTCCGTCGTTGGTAATAGTGGGCGAGCCAAAGCCCTTATCCAAAACTACATTCCTGCCCTTGGGTCCTAAAGTAACCTTTACGGCATTAGCCAGTTTATCCACGCCGTTTTTTAATTTTTTCCTGGCTGTTTCCTGATAAGAAATTATTTTTGCCATAATTTTTAATAAATTAATCTTAATTATTCCAAAATCGCCAAAATGTCTTCCTCTCTGGCGATTAAATATTCTTTATCATCAATTTTAATTTCATTGGGCCCGTACTTGGTAAAAAGAACGGTCTGACCGACCTGCACCTCCAAAGGAATTATTTTTCCTTCGGGCGATTTCTTGCCCGAACCCACGGCAATTACTTTTCCCTGTTCAGGCCTTTCTTTTTCGGCCGTTTCGGGTAAGAGAATTCCCGACTTGGTTTTTTCTTCTTTGGTTATCGGTTCGATCACAATGTGATCAGCTAATGGTTTAATTTCCATAATATTATTCATTAATTTATTATTTTTATTAATTAGCAGTTACAACCCTTGAGTGCTAATCGCTATCTTTCTATCTTATTAAAATTTTAGATTGTGTCAAGGGTTTTTGGATAAAAAAAGCGGCATCCATCATATAATAGGATGCCACTTATAGCTTCTATAAACATCTTTAATAAATCCTCCCTCTCTTGGCTAGTATGTAGGGTTTTTCCCACAAAAACTGATTGCCGTAATTAACAAAAGCGGTTCTGACAAAAATCTTGTAATCATGAAAAAACTCCTGGCCGATCTTCCTAAACCATTCTGCATAATTCTGCCTAAAATACTCATAAGACCAGCGCAGTTTATAGGAATAATCCTTATAGCTCCGGCGAGGGCCAACGGTAACCTCTAATACGGTTATCTCCAGTTCTTTTTCGTCGGCTCCTTTCCAAAGCAATATTAAATCTCCAGTTTCTTTTTTTCCGCCTTTTAAATGAGGAAATTCCTGTTTGTAAATCAGGGTTTCTGCTTTTAAGCCCTCAATGCCCAGCATCTCTGGCTCGTTTGCCAGTTTCGCTACGGCTTTATCATGCAAATTCCTCATGTGCTCAAAATACTTTTTCTTTTTCAATATTCACCTCCTTCAATATTTGTGTTTGTTGTGTGCTGGCCGTAATATAGCAGAGTATTAAAAATTTGTCAAGTTAGGGTTTCTTTTAGGTATTTCCCGGTATAACTCTTTTTATTCTTAATAATTTCTTGGGGCGTGCCTTCGGCCACAATCTGGCCGCCACCCTCCCCGCCTTCGGGGCCCAAATCAATAATCCAATCTGAGTTTTTAATGATATCTAAATTATGCTCAATCACCAAAACTGTGTTTTCCCGGTACACCAGCTCCTTTAAAACAAAAAGTAGCTTTCTAATGTCTTCGGGGTGCAAGCCGGTGGTCGGCTCGTCAAGAATATATAAGGTTCTGCCCGTAGCTCTTCGGGAAAGTTCGTCAGCCAGCTTTACCCTTTGCGCTTCGCCGCCCGATAAAGAAGGCGCAGCCTGGCCCAGCTCGATATAGCCCAAACCAACATCATTTAAGGTTTTTAATTTTTGGTGAATGGCCGGAATACTCTTAAAAAAGTGCGTGGCGTCTTCCACGGTCATTTCCAGCACCTGGGCAATGTTTTTACCTTGGTATTCAATAGTTAAAGTTTCTTTGTTAAATCTTTTACCATGGCATTCCTCGCATTCCACATAAATATCGGGCAAGAAATACATTTCTATTTTTTTTACGCCCTGGCCCTCGCAAGCTTCGCAACGGCCGCCCTTTACGTTAAAAGAAAATCTCCCGGCCTGATAGCCGCGGATTTTGGCTTCCTTGGTTTTGGTAAACAAATCCCTAACGTACGAAAACACGCCGGTATAGGTGGCCGGATTGGATCTGGGTGTTTTCCCGATGGGCGACTGGTCTACCAGCACCACTTTATCAATGTTTTCTATGCCCGTAATCGTTTCGTGCTCGCCCGGATCTTCTTTGGCGCGGTAAAACTTCTTAAGTAAAGATTTGGCTAAAATATCGTTCATTAAACTGCTCTTTCCAGAGCCCGAAACACCGGTAATGGAAACGAACTTGCTTAAAGGAATTTTTACGTCAATATTTTTTAAATTATGCTCTTTAGCCCCTTTTATAACCAAGTATTTTTGGGGTTTTTCCTCTTTTTTTGGCTTTCCCGGCACTTCAACTTTCTTACGGCCAGACAGATAATCGCCGGTTAAGGTGTGGATTTTTAAAATGGCTTTGGGCGTACCCTGGAAAACAATATGTCCACCGTGCTTGCCCGCGCCCGGCCCCACGTCGATTAACCAATCGGCCTCGATAATGGTTTGGGGATCATGCTCCACCACCAATACAGTGTTACCAATGTCTTTTAATTTCTTTAAAGTGCCTATCAAGCGCTCCTGATCTCTCGGATGCAGACCAATGGAAGGCTCGTCTAATATGTATAAAACACCGGTCAGTTTTGAGCCAATCTGAGTGGCCAACCTAATCCGCTGTTCTTCGCCTCCGGCCAAACTATCGGTTCGCCTATCCAAGGTTAAATAATTTAAACCCACGTCGATTAAAAACTGCAAGCGGTTAATAATTTCTTTAAAGATCGGCTGGCTGATTTTTAAATCGTGCGCCGATAATTTATGCTTTTTATTCAAAATCAATTCCTCAAAAAATACTTTCAATTTATCATTACTGGTGGAAACGATCTGATTAATTGATTGCCCCGCCACTAGCACCGCTAACACTTCGGGTTTTAACCTTTTGCCTTGGCAGCATTCGCAGATTTTTTCTATCATATATTGCTCGATTTCTTCGCGCGCCCAATCAGAATCAGTTTCGTGGTAGCGCCGCTCCAAAGAAGGGATCACGCCCTCAAAGTCACCCTTACCGTACAAAAGCAATTTCATTTTTTCTTTTGGCAGTTCTTTTACAGGAACATCCAAGTCTATACTATTTTCTTCGGCAAATTCTTTCATCTTCCACCAAAAATATCCCTGCCGACCGATCTTGTGCGAAGCCCGCGCCCAAGGAAAAATGGCGCCTTCGCCCAAAGTTAAATTTCCATTGGGGATCACCAGCTTTGGATCAATCTCCAATTTTTCACCCAGGCCATGACATTCTGGACACGCGCCAAAGGGTGAATTGAAAGAAAACAGCCGCGGTTCCAATTCGGGCATGGAAATACCGCATTCTTCACAAGCAAAAAGCTCAGAAAAAGTTGAATCGCTAAAACCCTTTCCCTTTTTCTGACTAACCATAACAATACCTTTGCCCAATTTTAAAGCGGTTTCCAAAGAATCAACCAAGCGCGATTTATCCAAATCTTTATCCAATACCAACCGATCCACCACTACTTCAATACTATGCTTTTTTTGCTTATCAATAACTTTTTCTAAAACCTCTTCTAAAGTATAAACAATGTTGTCCAAACGAACCCGCACAAACCCGCCTTTTTGTATTTCTTCCAAAATTCCCCGGTGCTCGCCCTTCTTGCCCCTGACCACCGGGCCCAGAATGGTAATTTCTGAGGTTTTGGGAAGTTTTAATACTTGATCGGTAATCTGATCTATCGTCTGGCGCGAAACCAATTTTCCGCATTTGGGACAATGGGGTTTGCCAATCCGGGCAAACAAAAGCCGGAGATAATCGTAAATCTCGGTAATAGTTCCTACGGTAGAACGAGGATTATGGCTGGCTTTTCGCTGATCGATTGAAATAGCAGGAGAAATGCCCTCGATTTTATCAACATCGGGCTTGTCCATTACGCCCAAAAACTGTCGGGCGTAGGGTGAAAGCGATTCCACATATCGTCTTTGGCCTTCAGCATAAAGCGTATCAAAAGCCAAAGAAGATTTTCCCGAACCGGAAATGCCCGTTACTACTACAAGTTTATTTTTAGGAATATCAACATCAACATTTTTGAGATTATGCACTCGGGCCCCGCGGATTTTGATTTGGTTCTCAACAGTCATAGTAATCCATTATACTCTTTATCCCAAAACTTTTCAATAATTCCAATTAAAACAAAAAGCGGGGCTTTTACCCCGGCTAAACACCCAATAAGATATATTTTATTCTATCTTACCTGACAAACTTCAAAAAAAGGAGAAATGGCTTTTTGGATCTCAAGTAAAAAATCTTGGTCGTAAGGTTTTGTCTTTTCCAGTTTTTTATCAATGGTTTTTTCGGGCCGAAAACCCTGCAGATAGTATTTTTTAGCCGGGGAAATATCCCGGGCAATCTTTAAAATATCCTCTTTTAAATGGAAGCCGGGCACCACGGTAGTGCGAAATTCGTAATCAAGGCCTGAATTTTTAATAAGCTCTGTGCTTTTTATGATATTTTTTAAATCAGCTTCCGATGCGGTGTTTTTTTGATATTTTTTAATATCAAAGGGCGCCTTAATATCCATAGCAATATAATCCACCAGCTTTTTTTCAACCAGTTCTTGCAACAATTCGGGGTTGGAACCGTTGGTGTCTAATTTTACCAAATACCCCAGTTTTTTAATTTGTAAAATAAACTCGGGAAGATCTTTATTAAGAGTGGGCTCGCCTCCGCAAACTACCACACCCTCAAGCAATCCCTGGCGCTCTTTTAAAAAACTGAAAAATTCCTTTTCTGAAATTTTGGGCTGCAGCTTAATTCTTTCTGGCACCACCAACTCTGAAGAATAGCAAAAGGGGCAGCGGAAATTGCAACCGCACAAAAAAACAGTGGCCGCTAAGCGGCCCGGAAAATCGATTAGGGTAACTTTTTGCAAACCTCCGATTTGAATCATTTTTTTGCCTCAACCTGGGAAGAAGCTTTGGCTGAAATCTTAATGGGCGATTTTATCTGCTCAATGCCTTTGTATTCTTTTCTCTCTTTGAATTCCTGCTGCTTGCCCAAATTCCACTGGCCCACTGGTCTCAAATATCCTACCACCCGAGAATAAACCTCACAAGGCTGCTTAATGGTGCACTTGGGGCATTCAAACTGCTCACCCTCCAAATAGCCGTGCGTCGGGCAAATGGAAAAGGTGGGGGTTAAGGTAATATAGGGCAAGCGAAAGTTTTCAAAAACTTTGCGCACCAAATTTTTAGCGGCTTCGGAAGTGGAAAGCTTTTCGCCAATAAACAAATGCAGCACAGTGCCGCCCGTATATTTGGCTTGCAGATCGTCCTGAAGTTTTAAAGCTTCAAAAATATCATCTGTATAATCCACAGGCAAATGGGTGGAATTGGTATAATAGGGAACTTTGCTGCTGCCGGCGGTAACAATATCTGGATATTTTTCCTTATCGCTCCGCGCCTGGCGGTAGCTCGTGCCCTCGCCCGGCGTGGCTTCTAGATTATAAAGGTTGCCGGTTTTTTCCTGATATTCCACCAAGCGATCGCGCATAAAATCGAGCACCTCTAAAGCAAACTTCTTGCCGCGCTTGGAAGCGATGTTGTCGCCCAAAAAATTCAATAAAGCTTCGTTCATGCCCATTAAACCGATGGTTGAAAAGTGGTTGCCAAAATAAATGCCTCGCATCTGCTTTACCGAAGCCAAATAGAACTTGGAATAGGGATAAAGCCCTTTTTCCATGAAGTTTTCCAAGGTTTTTCTCTTAATCTCCAAGCTTTCCTTGGCCAAATCCATTAAATGCCCCAATTGCTCAAAAAACTCCTTTTTAGTCTTGGAAACATAGCCGATTCTGGGCAAATTTATCGTTACCACGCCAATAGAACCGGTAGAGGGATTGGCCCCGAACAGCCCGCCGCCCCGCTTGTAAAGCTCCCTGTTATCCAATCTCAAGCGGCAGCACATGGATCTGGCATCGTCCGGCCTCATATCCGAATGGATAAAGTTGGCAAAATAATTAATGCCGTATTTGGCCGTTGCTTCCCACATGGGTTCTAATACCGGATTCTTCCAGTCAAAGTCTTTGGTAATGTTAATGGTTGGAATGGGAAAAGTAAAAACCCGCTGCTTAGCATCGCCCTCCATAATCACTTCGTAAAAAGCGCGAATCAAAATATTCATCTCCTCCTGGAACTCAGCATAAGTTTCGTTTTGCGGCTTACCCCCAATAATCACCGGCTGTTTGGCTAAAAATTCTGGCGGCTTAATATCCAAAGTAACATTTAAAAAAGGCGTTTGAAAACCAACTCTGGTGGGCACCATGCAGTTGTATAAAAATTCTTGCATGGCCTGTTTTACCTGCATATAATTTAAATTGTCGTATCTGATAAAGGGCGCGAGCAAAGTGTCGAAATTTGAAACCGCGTTGGCACCGGCCGACTCACCCTGCAAAGTGTAAAAGAAATTTACCAGCTGGCCCAAAGCCGCTCGCAAATGCTTGGCGGGTTTCGCTTCGATTTTGGAGGGCACGCCGCCAAAACCTTTTATCAATAAATCGTATAAGTCCCAGCCCATACAGTAAGGCGCCAAAGTTTCTAAATTATGAATATGATAATCTTCGCTAAAAGCGGCCTCACGTACCTCTTTTGGGTAAACACGATTCAACCAATATTTTTTAGCGACAGCTGAAACCACGTACTGATTCAAACCCTGCAAAGAATAAGTCATGTTGGCATTCTCGTGCACCTGCCAATCAAGTTCTTGCAAATATTTATCAACCAACTCGGTGGATTCGTCCACCAAAGAAGTCGCCTCCCGGATAATTCTTCTTTGTTCGCGGTAAAGAATATAGGCGCGGGCGGTTTCCACCAAGCCTTCTAAAATCAAAACCTCTTCAACTAAATCTTGAATCTGTTCTACGTTGGGAATGTCGCCTTTTTTGAAACGACGGTTTAAAACTTTGACGATAATATCAGAACACCTCTTGGATTTTTTCCCGTCGCCCTGCCCGGTAGCAGTGATCGCTTTGAAAATGGCATCGGTAATCTTGCTTTGGTCAAACTCAACAATCTCGCCGTTCCTTTTTTTAATTTTTGTGATTTTATTCTCTGGCATGGAAATAAAAATTTCTGGAAATAAAAAATGTTTAAAGAAATTTTAAAAGATTATTACATTTTAGCCCAAAAAAAGACAGAGATAAACTCTGTCAATTCCCTATTCAAATTTTTGGGTTATCCACACCCCTAAAAAACTAAAAGCCTGTGGCAATCAGCGTTACTTTTATCTCTCCCTCTTTCAGTTTTTCGTCCTGCACGGCGCCAAAAATTATTTTGGCCTCCGGATTAACTTCTTGGGTGATAACTTTGGCCACCTGGTCGATTTCTGAAAGCGAAATATCCTTGCCGCCCGACACGTTAAATAAAACGCCCTTGGCCCCTTTGCAGGAAATGTCGAGCAGGGGCGAACGCAAGGCGATGGCGGCCGCCGCCTCGGCTCTTTTTTCGCCCTTGGCCCGGCCTACGCCAAAAATCGCGGTGCCCGAATTTTTCATAATCGCCTGAATGTCGGCAAAGTCCACATTAATAATGCCGGGCAAAACAATCAGGTCGGAAATTCCCTGTACTGCCTGGCGCAAGATATCATCGCAAAACCAGAAAGCGCTGGTAATGGAAGTTTTGGGATCCAAGATTTCCAAAAGCTTATCGTTTTGAATTACTACTAACGTATCAACTTTTTCTTTCAATCTTCGCAATCCAGTTTCAGCAATTTTTTTTCTAAAATTTCCTTCAAAAGAAAAAGGCTTAGTAACAATCGCCACAGTTAAGGCACCAGAATTTTTTGCAATCTCGGCCACTACCGAAGAAGCGCCCGTACCTGTGCCACCACCCAAGCCGCAAGTTACAAAAACCATATCGGCGCCCTTTACCAAAGAATAAATTTCTTCTTTACTTTCTAGTGCCGCTTTTTTTCCGACTTCCGGATTCATGCCGGCTCCCAAGCCAAGGGTTATTTTTTTCCCGATGCGAATTTTTTCCTTTGCGTGAATTTTATGAAGATCCTGAATGTCGGTATTCAAAGCCACCAAATCAACACCTTTGATGTTGCATTTGGCCATTCGAGAAATAGCATTGCAGCCCGAACCCCCCACGCCAATAACTTTTATTTTAGTTGAATTATTCATAAAAATTTCCTCAAGAACAGATTGTATCAAAGATATTTTTAGGGAATAAATATCTTGAAAATCTTTTTCAGCCGGGATAACGTTTGGGGTGATTCGGAGTTAGAAGGATTAACTTCCAAAGCTGACAAAACTAAACCGCAAACCGTAGCCAGGCGCGGATCGTTTTGCGAAGGAGAAAATCCTTGGGGTTTACCGAGGCGGCAAGGAAGCTTTAACTCTTTTTTAGCCATTTCTTTGATTTTAGGTATTTTTGAACCACCGCCGGTCAAAACCAAACCACTGGGCAGAGAATACTGCTTGTAGATCTTTTTAAGTTCCTTGTTGGTTTCGCCAAAAATGTCGGAAATCCGGTCATTAATATGCTTAGAAAGCTGTTTTAGCGAAAAAACCAAGGATTCTTCGTCGCTAAACTTAATTTTCTCCTTTTTATCCCCTCCTTGGTACAAAAGCGTGCCGTATTCCAGCTTTATCCGTTCGGCTACGTCAATATCAGTTTTTAATAAAATGGCAATATCATCGGTAATATGGGCTGAACCAATGGGGAAAACCACCGCATGAACCAATTCCCCTGCTTTATAAACCGCCAAATCGCTGGTTCGGGCGCCAATATCCAAAACCGCTACGCCCAACTCTTTTTCCCTGGGAGTTAGAACCGCCAAACTGCTGGCCAAAGGAGAAATAACCACATCGTTAATCTGCAGGCCCGAGCTTAAAATAGTACTGGTTAAATTATTAAAATAGGGGGCAAAGCAGCCCAGGATTAAAACTTCCGCCTCTAGGCGCACACCCTGCATGCCCAGGGGCTCTTTAATGCCGCCCTCGCCATTAATGATAAACTGCCGGGGAATAGACTCTAAGATTTTTTTATTAGAAGCCACGGAAATAGTTCGGGCCTGCTGCAAAACCCGATCAACGTCTTCTTTGGAAACTTTCTGGTCCGCCCTTGAAACCGAAACCAGGCCGCTAGAAAAGGTAGAAAAAATGTGGGCGCCGCCCACATTAACATATACTGAATCAACTTTTCTTTTGGTCTGCTCTTCGATTTTACAAATCAAGGATTTAATATTTTCAGCCACCTGGGGCACCTGGGCGATTACGCCGGTTCTAACGCCAAAGGACGGCTCTTCAGCAAAACCCAAAACTTCAAGTTCGGAATCTTTTTTAGACCTAGCCACGGCCAAGGCCTTTACAGTGCCCGAGCCGATATCCAAAGCGATAATAAGATTGGGTTTTGCCATACGCTTAAGTTATTTTATTTATATAATATTTTTCTTTTTTTTGCATCTCTTGGGCCGCCCTCTCTGATTTTTCGTGGTCGTATCCCAACAAGTGCAAAATGCCGTGAATTAAAACTCTTTCTAATTCTTTTTTAAAAGATGCCTGATATTTTTTGGCGTTGATTTTTAAAATGGCAGGGCAAATAATTACCTCTCCCAATTCGTTGTTTTGGCCTTCAAAAGAAAGCACGTCGGTGGGCCGGTTTTTCTTTCGGTATTTTTTATTCAGCTTCTGAATTTCTTTTGGTAAAACCAGAGCGATGGAAAGACTTTTTCCTTTACCCGGTTTTTTATTAAAATCCTTTAATATTTTCTGCGCGATCTTTTTTAAAAAAGCTTCTTTTATTAAATAACTGGTCTTGTTGTTAATTTCCACCATAAATTAAGAAAGCAATTCCCTTACTGCTTTGCTTATCAAGGATCCTTCGGCCCGGCCCTTTACTTGGGGCATAACTTCGGCCATGATTTTTCCCGTATCTTTTACGTCTTTGGCGCCAACCTTTAAAATCGCGGCTTGCACCAATTCCTTAATTTTAGCCTCGGACAACTGTTCGGGCAGATATTTTTCTAAAATTTGTATTTCTTTTTTTTCCTTGTCCGCTAATTCCTGCCTTTGGCCTTTTTCATAAAGAACAATCGCGTCCCTTCTTTTTTTAATTTCAGTAGAAATCGTATCCAGTACTTCGTCGTCCTGCAAATAGCTTTCTTTTTCCAATTCTAAATCATGAAGCTCGGGTTTCAATTTGCTGATTTTATACCTTTTCTCTTTTTCTTTATTGGTAATGGATGTAAAAAGCATTCTTAAAACCGAAAGTTCGACCTCTCTTTTTTCTAGCAAGGCCGCTTTTAAATCCGCTTGTATTTTTTCTCTGAATTTCATCTTCTTTCTTTGATTTGCCCTAATTTTTTTAATTTGTCGTATTCAATCCTCAACTCTTCCCTTCTCAGGGCCCCTCTTTTTTTCATCTGGTTTGATTTTGTTCTTGCCTTAAATCTGGCTTTCCGGGCTCGAATCAAAATCCCGCTTTGCTGCATGCCTTTGGTAAAGCGGCGGATTAAGCTTTGAGCAGTTTCGCGCTCGTTTTTTTTAACTTCAAGTGGCATAAGTAATTATTGTTTTATTTAATTGGCTAATAAATGTATATGCAGATGATCAATCATCTGGCCAGCGTCTCGACCAACATTAACCTGTAGCTTGTAAGCTGGAATGTTTTTTTCTCTGGCAATTTTCTGGGCAGCTATCATCAGCTCGCCCATTAAATCTTTGTCTTCTATTGTAATATCGTTTAGCGAAGAAATGTGCTTTTTGGGCAGTATTAAATAATGAATGGGGGCTAAAGGCTTAATATCTTTAAAGGCGATGATTTGCTCGTCTTGGTAGATAATATCCGAGGATAGCTCTTTTTTGGCAATCTGGCAAAAAACGCATTCTGGCATAACTTTATTTTTTTAATTTCTTATTAATTTCATGAACCACCTTTTCAATTTTTACCGTATCCTGCTTTCCATTGGCCATATCCCTAATAATGGCTGAACCCTCTAAGGCCTCCCTTTGCCCGATAATCAAAGTGTATTTGGCATTTAATTTATTGGCCCGTGTCAGTTGCGCCTTTAAAGAATCTCTGCCGAAAGACTCGCCCACGCTGATTTTTAATTTCCTGAATTCTTCCAATATTTTTAAGCTTTTTCTCTTGGCCATATTTCCCAATTGCGCCAAAAAAACATCAACCGAAGCTTCTTCGTGGGACTTTATTCCTTTAGCTTTCATTATTTCAATAATTCTTTCTATGCCAGCCGCACCACCGACCGCCGGTATATTCTTTTTCCCCAAAAGCTTGGACAGGGCGTCGTACCTGCCCCCGCCGGCCAAAGCCAGGCTTTTTTTATCGCTAACTTCGCATATTTCAAAAACAGTTTTAGTATAATAATCCAAACCGCGCACCAAATAAGGGTTTAACTGATATGGCAATTCAATCTCGTCTAAAAACTCCAGCACTTCTTTAAAGTGCTTGTGGCATTCCTCGCACAAATGATCGATCATTTGGGGTGCCTGTGCCTTTACGGGCTGGCATTTTTCCTCTTTGCAATCCAAAATCCGCAAAGGATTTTCTCTTAAACGCCTTTTACAATCCTGGCACAAGGCCTGCTCGCGCGATTTAAAATAGCTTACCAGCAACTTTTTGTAGTAGGAACGGCACTGGCTGTCGCCAATGCTGTTTATCTCCACTACCAGGTTTTTAAGTTTTAAATCTTTTAAGATGTTATAGAAAATCTGAATCATCTGCACGTCAATTACCGCGCCGGTTTCACCCAGCACCTCAAAGCCAAAAGAATAAAACTGGCGATAACGCCCGGCCTGTGGATGCTCGTAGCGGAAAAAAGGGCCGGCATACCACAGCTTTACGGGCTGGGGCAAGTTCTGCATGCCGTTTTCCAAATAAGCCCGCATTACCGGGGCCGTGCCTTCGGGCCTTAAAGTTAAAGAGTCGCCCCCTTTTGTTCTTAAGCTGTACATTTGCTTTGAAACAATGTCGGTGGACATGCCCACGCCGCGCGAAAACAATTCGCTGTCTTCTAAAATGGGTGTGTCGATTTTGCCAAAAGCGTAAAAATCAGCCATGCTCTGAACCACGTGAAAAATCTTTTGGAAATACTTCTGGTCTTCGGGTAAAATGTCGTGCATGCCGGTTGGCGCTTGGAATTTTGCTTTTTTCATAATTTAAATAAAATATTTAATAGGCCGGCGCCTCAAAGGTTTGGGCTAAATTAAAGGGCCAGGCCCTGACCAAAACACGGCCAATAATGTTTTCTTTTGGTAATAACCCCCAGCGCCGCGAATCGTAGGAAGCTATGCGGTTGTCACCCATTACAAAATACTCTTTTTCGCCAATAGTAATTTTAATATCTCCGGAAGTTATGCTATTTTGACCCAGATAGCTGGATTCGTCCAAAACCTTAACGCTTGAATCCTGCTGATGAATTATTACCTTGCCCTCTTTTATTTCAATAGTTTCGCCGGGTAAGCCGATAACTCTTTTAATGTAGCGCTGAGAAGGATCATTGGGATATTTAAAAACAATTACTTCGCCTCGTTCGGGCACCCGAAAGCGGTAAGACAGTTCGTCAATAATCAAATAGTTGCCGTTTTCAAAGTTAGGCTCCATGGACTGGCCTTTTACAAAAAAAGGCTGGAACAAAAAATACCTGATGGGAATTACAATGGCTAAAGCCAAAACCACCAACTTGACCACCTCTAAAATAAAAGAAAATACGGGCTTCATAATAAAGTGTTTTAATACTAAATTATAACAGAATTTTCGGTTTTCACAAGGGGGTGCTATAATATATAAAAATTATGTTTTTAATCGTCGGCCTGGGCAACCCGGGCCCCAAATTGCAAAAAACCAGGCATAATGTCGGATTTTTAGCCCTAGATGTACTTTTAAAAGAAAAAGGCTTTTCCACTTTTAAGTTTTCTGAAAAATTGGAGGCAGAAATTTCAGAAGGAACGATAAATAGCCAGAAAATCGTTCTGGCTAAACCCCAAACCTTTATGAATAACTCGGGAAAAAGCGTAAAGAAGCTGTTAAAGAACAAAAAAATAAAGGCGGACAGCGTTTTCGTTATTCACGATGATTTGGATTTGCCCCTGGGCCAAATTAAAATATCTAAAAACCGGGGATCAGCCGGGCACAAGGGCGTGCAATCGATAATCGACGAACTGAGAACAAAAGACTTTGCCAGATTGCGCCTGGGGATTAAAACTTTGGAAAAAAATAAAAATGTACCGGCTGAAAAATTAGTTCTGCAAAAATTTACCAAAGAAGAAGAAAAAGATTTAAAAGAAGTTTTTAATAATGCAGTTTTGGCAATCGAATTGATAATAAGCGAGGGATCGGAAAGGGCGATGAATAAATGCAATAAACAGTAAAAAAACGAGCCGAGGAGAGAAAAAAATTCTCCTCGGCTTTTTGCTTACACTAAAACTGATATTTCTTTATAACAAAAGGTTTTCCTGCTTCCGTCTGACGCCAGCAAGCTGATGCTTTGATCAACCTGCTCCTCGGGCATACCTTTTTCAAGGCACTCCTTAATGGCATTAAATAAAAAGCTTGCCACTCGGTCGAAAGTATAAATGGTTCCGCCTACAATCAATGTTTGATTAACCTCTGCCAAGAGTTTCACCTCCTTATTCGGACAACGCCTTTCTTAACACTCCGAATTTAATCGAAGCATTTTGGTGGTTATCTTTTGAAAAAAGATGGATTTTTTTATCATCTAAACGCGCTATTATTCTCGCTGAAAACTCATGATCTTTAGCGTCTTCAACACAGCCCAACAATGCATTAAAAGCCATCGTTGAAGTTGGACCAAAACGATAAACAATACCATCTATTGTTACAAGATCGTCTTCTTTTACCATAATGCGAACACCTCCCTTCTGTTATTTTTTGTTATATTTTGACAAAATGCTAATATATATTATAGTAAAATAAATAAAAATGTCAAGAGTGAAAGAAGCTGACCAGATTTTAATAGTAAGCATCACCCCCTACTTTCTGGAAAAGGGGAATTTTTGGTTTGCTGAAAATTTAAGAAAAATCCTGACCGCCCGAAAAACCCAATCATTCTTTCAAGACAATATAGTATTTTTGGAAAAAAACCAAAAACACAACCCGTCCCTGCTATTGAGGCGGCTGGACGAATTGGGCTATGAAAAAGTGTTAGAAGTTTCAGAGCCCGGCGAGTTTTCACAAAGGGGCGGCCTAGTGGATGTTTTTCCGATAAATTCAGAGCGGGCTTTCAGAATCGAGTTTTTAGGAAACAAAATCGAATCGCTGCTGGAGTTGGAAATAAAAATAGAGGATGAAAAAGCGGCCAAAGAGAAACTGCGGAAAAGATTAAAATCCCAGAAGCTGTTTTCCGATTTAAAAGGCTTAAAGCCGGGCGAATACCTGGTTCATTTGGACCACGGTATTGGAATTTACCGACAGGAAGAAGAAATCAACAATCATAAATATTATCAGTTAGAATACGCCCAAGGCGACAAACTTTACGTACCCCAAGATTTGACCAGAAAGCTATCCCGCTATGTCGGCTTTGTAGAGCCTAAAATTTCAAGACTAGGCAGTTCTCTTTGGCAAAAGACTAAAAGAAAAATAAAAGAAGAAGCAGAGAAATTAGCCAAAGACCTTTTGGAAATCTACGCCAAAAGGGAAGTCGCCGAAAGAGCGCCCTATGTAAAAAATAACGAAATAGATAAAGAAATACGCGAAGGGTTTTCTTTTGAAGAAACGCCCGACCAGCTTGAAGCTATAAAAGACATTGAAGAAGATTTGGAGTCGGAAAAACCCATGGACCGGATTATCTGCGGCGACGTTGGCTTTGGCAAAACCGAAATCGCCTTAAGGGCGCTAGTAAGAGCTGTAAGCAGCGACTATCAGGCGGCCTTAATCTGCCCCACCACTATTTTAGCCAGCCAGCACTATCAAAATTTTTCACAGCGACTGAAAAATATCCCTGTTAGAATCGTCCTGCTTTCGCGCCTGCAAACAAAAAAAGAGCAGAAAGAAATTGTAAACAAGATAAGGGAAGGCCAAATCGATATTGTTATCGGCACGCACCGGCTTTTATCAAAAGACATTGATTTTAAAAATCTGGGGCTGCTGATTATTGACGACGAACAGCGATTTGGTGTTAAACAAAAAGAAAAGTTCAAAAAAGCAAGGTCGTTATTAGACGTTCTTTCGCTTTCGGCCACGCCCATACCAAGAACGCTTTATCTGGCCCTTTCTTCTTTAAAAAATATCAGCTTAATCCAAACTCCGCCCGAGGGGCGACTAGCCATTAAAACGCATATTCTGCCTTATAAGGAAAAAACTGTAAAAGAAGCCATTGAAAAAGAAATAAAAAGAGGCGGCCAGGTTTATTACCTGCACAACCGCGTTGAAACCATGCAAAACGTTAAAAAGGCCTTGGAAAAACTTCTGCCTAAAATTAAATTTCATTTTGCCCACGGCCGCATGAATGAAAAAGAATTAATTAAAACTATGGCCAGCTTCCAAAACAAAGAATTTGATGTTTTAATCGCCACCACTATTATTGAAAACGGCATTGATTTGGCCAATGTTAACACTTTAATCGTTGACGACGCTTTAAAGCTGGGCCTGGCCCAAGCTTACCAATTAAGGGGCCGGGTGGGCCGCTCCAACGCCCAGGCTTTTGCCTATTTTCTGCACGGGAAAAAGCTTTCTGAAAAAGGAAAATTAAGAATGGAAGCGCTAAAGGAAGCCGAACAATTGGGTTCGGGCTATAAGATCGCTTTAAAAGACTTGGAAATCCGGGGCGCCGGAAACATCTTGGGAAAAGAACAATCGGGCAGCGTAAACCAAGTAGGGCTTAACCTTTATTGCCAGATTTTATCCGAGGCCATAGAAAAACTGAAATTAAAATGATACATTATATAGAATAATGACAGAAGAAATAAAAACCATTAATATTAACCAGGAAGATTATCCCGAATCTTTAAAAAACATCGCGCACCCGCCCAAGGTTCTTTATTACAAGGGCACAATAAAAAAAGCGGAGAACTGCTTTGCGATTGTGGGCGCCAGGAATTTTTCGCCCTACGGTAAACAAGCGGCGCTAAAACTAGCCCGGGATCTAACCAACGCCGGCCTAACTATTGTTTCGGGCTTGGCCCCGGGTATCGATACTTTCGCCCACCAAGCTGTTGTGGAAATGAAAAAAAGAACCATTGCGGTGCTGGGTACTGGAATAGACGAACAAAGCATTTTTCCAAAAGAGAATATAAAATTAGCACAGCAAATAGTGGAAAACGATGGCCTGGTAATTTCTGAATACGGCCCCGGCATTAAAGGATCAAAATTTACCTTTCCCCAAAGAAACCGGATTATTGCCGGCCTGGCCCTAGGCGTAATAGTGGTGGAAGCTAAAAGCAAATCGGGCGCTTTAATTACCGCCAACTACGCCCTGTCGCAGAATAAAAAAGTGTTCGCGCTGCCAGGATCAATCTACTCCCCCAATTCCAAGGGCCCGCACCAAATGATTAAAAAGGGAGCTTATCTGGCCGAAAACTCAAACGATATTTTGTTGGTATTAAAGATGTAATTGTTAAAAAAGACTTCAATTAATAAACATAAACTTGCCATTTTTAAAATAAAAGGTAAAGTAAGAAACTCGGAAAGCAATATTTATTATTTAATCAAAAAACATGGAACTGGTAATTGTTGAAAGCCCGACCAAAGCCAATACTATCGGAAAATTCTTAGGCCCTAAATACAAGGTGCTGTCTTCGTATGGCCACGTTAGGGATTTGCCCAAAAGCAAAATCGGAGTTGATATTGAAAATGATTTTGAACCCAAATATATTATTATGCAAAAGGCGCGGAAAAACATTACCGCGCTAAAAAAAGAGGTGTTAAAAGCTAAAAACATTCTAATTTCCACTGATCCGGACCGAGAAGGCGAAGCCATTGCCTGGCACCTAACCCACGCTTTGGATTTGGATGAAAAGTCTTTTAAAAGAATCGTTTTCCATGAAATTACCAAAGAAGCAATAAAAGAAGCGCTAGAGCACCCCAGAAAGATCGACCAAAACCTGGTAAACTCCCAGCAGGCCAGAAGAATTCTAGACCGGATTGTTGGTTATAAGCTTTCGCCCTTTTTATGGAAAAAGG
>CAZVLR010000011.1:0-15142 GCA_964628095.1 uncultured Candidatus Saccharibacteria bacterium
TTTTTAGGTCTTGATTGCCAAAAGATCCAAAAACCCAATCCCGAACAAACCGAACATATTTCAACACGTCTAATCCCGCTTTATAAGTGGATGGAAAAACTACAGAAAACAATTGAAGAACCGCATGCTATAAGTGCTACCTTTCGCGCCCAGCGCCACCTTAAAAAATTCCTTTAAATAACCCCTAAAAACTGATCTTAATAAAAAAGAGCCCCCTTTAAACGGGCTCTTTTCTTTTAAACAATGCAAAATATGATTATTTCTTGCTGCCCATGATTCTGAACATCTTGGTTCCGCATTTGGGGCAGGTGCCAGTCATCGCACTTCTCTTGGTGCCACCCTTTCCCTTCATTGAAACCTCTTTTTCATTGGTCATATCTCTCTTCGCTTTGCATTTTACGCAGTAAGCGGTTGTTGCCATATAATTATGAAAAATATATTTAATCTAGATTATTAAAGCGACCTTTGTTTGAGCTATGCACCTTCTTAAAGAGAAGGCCTTTGATTTATCCACAGCCCTATTTTATCTTATCTTAGCTTAAATTAAGCAAAAAGTATAGTCAAGCCCTCTTAAATCATTCACCCAACAGCTTTATTACAACCATAAAGCCAATGCCCAGCAAAAACACGATAAAATTCAGATTTGAACGTAAATGTTCCTTTGTTTTTATTTCCGGCAATAAATCGGAGGCGGCAATATATATAAAGTCGCCGGCGGCAAAAGGCAGTAGGTACAAAATCTTATCGCCAACCTGCGCTGAGATAAAATAGCCGACAATTCCCCCTAAAATCATGGGCGCTATCGAAGTTAAATTCAAAACTAAAGCTTTGCCCTTTTTAAAGCCACCGTAAATCAACACGCCAAAATCGCCAATACTCTGTGGTACGGCGTGGCAAGCAATCACCAGAGCTGTGATTACGCCCAGAGGAATATTAAAAGCAAAAGCGCCCGCGATTATCAGCCCATCCATAAAATTATGAATGCTGTCGGCAAAAACGATTAAATAAGAAAAGGGCTCAATTTCCGGGTGTTCTTTGCTGTGGTGATGATGCCAGCTGATATAATTTTCCAGAATAAAAAGAAAACAGAAGCCCGATAATAGCACCAGGAATATTTTAAAAAGAGAGCCTTCGGTTGCGCCAAAATGGATTACGGCTTCGGGTATCAAATGCAAGAAGGCGCCGCCAAGCAACGCGCCGGCGGAAAAAGCCACCAAAAGATGCAGAATTTTATTAAGCAGTTTTTCCCTTAAGAATAAAATGAAGCTGCCGAAAAAAGCGACTAAAACAATCGATGAGGTGCAAATAATAATCCAAGAAAAAACAATCATTTTATTAATTTTTATTATTCATTATCTGAGGGCCAAAACTTGTACCGATAATATCGGCGCCGCTGGCCACCATTAATTCCAAATCGGCGAGAGTTTTTACCTTGCCCGAAGCCTTAATCAATAACCCGGGCGCGCCCTTTCTCATTAGTTTTAAATGCCGGGCTTTTTCCTTTAATTCCCAAGAATCCAACGGATCTTTTTCTGTCGCAGTCTTAACGCAAATAGCGCCCGCTTTTTTTGAAAGCTCTGAAGCTTTTAAAATTTCTTCGTCGGTTAAGTAGCCCGAACCAATAATTACTTTTGTAGGCAAAATCTGGCAGATTTCCTTTAAATCTTTTAAAGTCCTGTCCCAGCGCTCGTGTTTTACGTCGGGAATTGAAATTACCACGTCTAATTCATCGGCTCCCTCTTTTTTAGCTTTTTGGCAAATTTCAATTCTTTTTGAATGCAGGCTGTCACCGATGGGCGGATCAACTAAACAAATTACCTTAATGTCACCTCCTTTCAATTCTTTCTTTACCAGTTTTATCCATTGATAATTTACGCATACCCCCCGAAAATTATATTTAACAGCTTCTCGGCAGGTTGCTTTAATGTCTGCGGCTTTAGCCTTTTTATCGATATTGGTTTGATCGATGATTTTATTGATATTCTTAATCATGGCTAATTAAATTATATTAATTTCTCGTTCTTTAAATATTGAAAGGCCGATAAAGCGGCTTTAGCGCCCTCGCCCGCGGCAATTACAATCTGCTTGTATTTGCCCGCTTTGGCGTCGCCAGCGACAAAAAGGCCCGGGGTCTTAGTTTGAAAAGTTTCCATATCTGTTTTTATCTCCTGTTTTTCTGTAAAGTCGGCCAGGTTTTTTACAAAGGCGGTTGCTGGCTGATAACCAATCTCCACAAAAATGCCCTCGAGCGGCAAAACAACATCTTTTTTGGTTTTCCGGTCCTGATAAACAATTTCATTTACAAACTGCTTGCCCTTAATTTCTTTTAAGGCAACATTGGTAATAATTTCTATTTTTTTAATATTCTTTATCTTTTCCTGGTTTTCCCTGTCAGCTTTTAAAGCTTCGCCGTATTCTAAAATATATATTTTCTTTGCCACGCTGCTTAAAAACAAAGCCGCTTCCAGGCCCGAATTGCCCCCGCCAATAACTGCTACGGTTTTATCGAAAAATAAAGGGCCGTCGCAATGAACGCAATAGCTTAAACCACGCCCGATAAACTCTTGCTCCCCTTTTAAATTTAAAGAACGAGGATCAGCCCCCGAAGCGATGATTACTGCCTTGCCTTCTAATTTTTTAGCTCCCTTTAATGTGACAATAAAATGCTTTCCTGTTTTTTTAATTTCTTTAACCTCTTCATGTTCGATATCGATTTCATACTGCTTTAAATGATGCTCAAACTTTTGAAGCAGGTCTAAGCCAGAAATAGACTCAAAACCGGGATAATTTTTAATATCCACCGTGTTTTTAGCCATTTGCCCGCCAAAAGCCTTGGTCACCAAAAGCGTTTTTAATTTTTGGCGCCCCGCATAAATTCCGGCGGTAGCGCCGGCCGGCCCCCCGCCAATAATAATTAAATCGTAGAGCATTTTTTTATTATAGCCGATTATTTGTTTTAGCCAAACATTAAAAGGCCAGGTTTAAAAATCAATAGGATACCCAGAATTAATATTAACAAACCGGCCACCAAAGTTGAATAACGGTTGTATCTATCGGAAAACTTAAAATGAGAAAGCGTAAAGAAGGCCACGCCAAAAACAATAAAGTCGTCTATCATATAAAATAAATTGTAAAGCAGTAAATAGAGGTAATAATTAATTCCGCCGATGCCCTGGGATGCTAAAATTTTGGTATACATTACCGGAAAACCAGCCGAGCAGAAAAACTCAACAATATTAACGCCAAAAGCTAAAGCAACCACGCCCAAAAACGTTGCCGGCACTGAAGTTGGCTTAGCAAGGTTCTGTATTTTCTGCCAGATTTTTTCTTGAGAATTAGCATCTTTTTCAGTTACCTTACAAACGCCGGGTCGCCATTTAATAAAATCTCTGATTCTCATCACCCCAAAAACTAAACCAAAAATACCAATGCCGATTCTAATTAAATAAATTTGGCCCATGAATAAAAAAGCGTTGAGCCAAGCCGACATAAAAAGAAAGTATAATAGTCCTTCGGCAAAGATAAAAGTACCGCCCACCAAAGCAATCTTTTTTCTTGATTTTAAGCCCAAAAGCATGGAAACTAATATCACTAACACCCACATGGCGCAAGGATTAAAGCCGTCTAAAGTTCCAAAAATCGCCGTGAGGGCCAAGAGAGAAGTTTTTGAAATATCAACTTCTCCAAAAATCGGTATTTTTATTTTCTGAGAGGTTGTACTGTTGCCACCGTTAAAACATTCTTTTAGGCAATTCTCAATATCCAGGGCCGTCTGATCGGAAAAACCGATGAAATATTTACTAGCGGTAAAAGTTACCGGTACAAAACCCCGTTCTTTTTCAGGGATATTATATTTATCGTAATATTCTTTTAAAATCTGCTGGTTTTCCGGATGGTAAACCACTTCGTATTCTTGAACTTTAAGATCCGGGTATTTATTTTTAAGTCCGTCTAAAAATTCCCTCTCTTTGGCGCAATGCGGGCAAATGGCGCTGGAGAAAAAAACAATCTGGCCCTTTTCAACCGTTAAATTCTCCTGAGCTAAAGAAATATTATTGCTTATTAATCCAAAAGCAAAAATTAAAAATAAAATTGGAAGAATAAATCTCTTTGTCATATATTAAATTCTAATTAATTTTAAACATAAAATCAACTAAAACCGAGGTGCTCGGTAATATCTCATCGATAAGGCGTTTAAAACCACGCTGAAAGAAGAAAGGGCCATAGCCACAGCAGCGATAACCGGATTTAAAAGCAGGCCGAAAAAAGGATACAGTATGCCGGCCGCAATGGGTATGCCAAAAGAGTTATAAAAAAATGCCCAAAAAAGATTCTGCTTTATTTTTTTTAAAGTATAATTACTAATATCAATTGCCAGCACTACGTCCCTTAAGTCGTTTTTAATCAAAACCATATCTCCCGTTTCCATAGCCACATCGGTGCCCGAACCTAGGGCAATGCCCAAATCGGCCTGGGCCAAAGCCGGCGCGTCGTTAATGCCATCGCCCACCATGGCCACAATGTTGCCCTCTTTTTGCAGCTCTTTTATTTTGGCTGCTTTTTCTCGAGGTAAAACTTCGGCCATCACCCCTTGAATACCCAACTCTTGGGCAATAGCTTGCGCCACTCTTTTGTTGTCACCAGTAATTATAGCGGTTTTTTTACCCATTGATTGTAAAGTTTTAACCGCTTCTTTTGAAAAGTCTTTTAAAGTATCGGCTATGGCGACCAAGCCGATAATCTTTTTATCCAGGGCCAAAATCACCACAGTTTTTCCCTCGTTCTCGAGTTTTTCCACTATTCCTTCTTTATCCAAAAGAGCAATTTTCTTTTCCACCATTAATTTTTTGGTACCCAAAAGAATATTCTCTTTTTGGTATTCGGCCACCACGCCCTTGCCCGGAAACACTTGGAAGTTACGAACCTCCGACAATTCAATATTTTCCTCCTTAGCCTTATTCAAAACTGCCTGAGCTAAAGGGTGTTCTGAATTCTTTTCAGCCAAAGCCGCATAAAATAAGATGTCTTTTTCCTGGTATTTTTTATCTAAAGCAATAACGTCTTTTACAATCGGCTCGCCTTTTGTTAATGTGCCGGTTTTATCAAAAACAATAATACTTACCTTGCGGGCTTTTTCCAAGGCTCGGCCGCTTTTAATTAAAACCCCTCTTTGCGCGGCCAAACCCGTGCCCATCATCACGGCCGTAGGCGTGGCCAAACCCAAAGAACAAGGACAAGCGATAATTAAAATCGCCACAAAAACAGTTAAGGCAAAGGCTAAAGATTGACCCAATAGCAGCCAAATAGCAAAAGATGAAATTGCAATTAAAAAAACCGCCGGTACAAAGTAAAAAGACACTCTATCGGCTAATAACTGAATCGGGGCTTTAGAGCCCATGGCTTCCTGTACAATTTTAATAATCTGAGCCAATAAGGTTTCCTGGCCCACTCTTTTGGCAACAAATTTTAAAACACCTGTTTTATTAATGGTCCCGGCAATCACCTCATCGTCTTTTTTCTTTTCCACGGGAATGCTTTCACCGGTAATCATTTTTTCATCGACCCCGGAATAGCCATCCAGCACCAAACCATCCACTGGAATCTTCTCTCCCGGCCTTACCAAAACCACATCCCCTATTTTCACTTGGGAAATTGGAATTTTAACCTCTCCGCTTTCTTTAATAATAGTTGCTTCTTTGGGCTGTAGGCCGATTAATTTTTTAATTGCCTGACCTGTCTGCCCCTTGGTTTTTACTTCCAAATACTGACCCAAAGAAATAAAAACTAAAATCAAAGCGGCGCTTTCATAATACAAATGATCAACCATATATTCGGGCCCAGTCCACACCATAAAAGAAATTGCCAGGCTGTAAAAATAAGCGGCCAGAGTACCAACTTCGATCAAGGAATCCATGTTGGGATTTCTGGTAATTAATTTTTTAAAGCCGGAAATATAAAGCGGATAATTTACCGCCATAACAGCGGTGGTAATTATTAATTGAAAAATCACTTCGGTTTTTAACGACCAGCTAGGCAAAGGCAGTCCTAACATTTTGCCCATCATTAAATAAAAAATTGGGACGGAAAGAATTAAAGAAAATAAAAAAATATTCCTTAATTTTTTAACTTCTTTTTCAGTTTGATCTAGTTTATGGCCATGGTGGTTTAATTGATTTTCCAACTCCAAATTTTCTTCTTGGGCCCGATAACCTAATTTTTCGATGGTTTTTATAATTTTCTCCAAAGAGATATCTGATAAATCATATTCCACATATAATTTGTCTGAGGCAAAATTAATATTGGCTAATTTTATGCCCCTTTCTTTTGCTAGCGCGTTTTCAATATTAGAAGCACAGGAGGCACAGTGCATCCCAAAAATTTGTAAAGTTGTCTTTTGAATTTTATTTTCGGACATTTTCTTAAAAAGCTATTTTATTTATTAGCGCCGCAGCCGCAAACCTTAGAAGCTTCCTGCTGAGCCGGAGAATTAGAGCTTTCATTAATAGTGGAAAAATTATTCTGAACACTATTTGTTTGGTTGGGGCCAACCACTTCAATGGTGCCAGTTACCATGCCCATCCAGCAGCTAAATTTATAACGGCCCACTTTTTGAGGGGTAAATTCCTTAACACTGATTTTACCAGGACTCAGAGGGATTGAACCTGTAAATAAACCCTTGGAAATAACCGCATTGGTACAGCCACTGGTTCCAATGTCTTTTATCTCCCAGCGAACCGGTACACCCACTCTAACTTTAAAATAATTAGGCTTATAGCCCGAAGAAGAGGCTTCCATAGAAATTAATTGCTTGCCATTAACCAGGGACGGCAGATCTTTATCGTTAAAAGTTGTTGAATTATTTTTTTTACCAAAATCATTAAGGCTGGTAATCCCTAAAACATTCATCTGTGAATTAATGTTAAAAAGGGCAAAAAATATCACTAAAACACCGGCTACTTTCAAGAATTTAGCGGCTAAATCGGGTTTTTGTAAAAATTTAACTGTAGAGAAGCCGATCACCATTAACGTAGGCAAGGTGCCTAGCGCGAAAAAAAGCATAATTAACCCGCCCTGAATAAAATTAGCCGATAAAAGCGCCATGCCCTGAGCGGTAATGGTAAAGCCGCACGGCAGAAAAAAGGTTAAAGCGCCCATTAAAGCGGGCATAAAACGGCCTTTAAATTTAGTTTCATCGGAAATATAGCGGGTAATAAATTTTGGCGTAGAAAATTGGAATCTTTCAAACCCCTTAACTCCCAACATCGATAAAGCAAATAATATCATTAAAGCTGATACCAAAAAAACAAAGGCTGAAGCAACAGTTAAAGAAATCTGCAACTTGCTTCCAATCGCCCCCAAAACCGCGCCCAAAAAAGCATATGATAAAAGCCGGCCTAAATTAAACATAAAATGAGGCTGAAGTTTTATCACCAAAGAATCTTTATCAGAATACATCTCCATCCATTGCTTAGAAAGTGAAAGAACCAATCCGCCCACCAAAGCAGCACAACTAGATATGCCAGCAATTAACCCGAAAATAAAGAAGGCGGGAAGGGAGGATTTAGAGCTAACATTAACTAACTCAGCGATGCCAAGCCTATTTAAGCCTAGAAAACCCAGAATAATTAAAATAGCCAAACCGAAAGATAAAAGAGAACTTCTTAAATTTAAGGTATTATTCTTCTTTACCGGCTTTTCAAAAAAAAGATATTTATCTTTTTCGAATAATCTGTTTAATTCCTCTTTGGTAATTGGGTCTTTTTCACAAATCAACAAAACTTCACCCCTCGATAGAGAAACATCTACCGATTTTACCCCGGGTAATTCTGATATTTTTTTCTCTATTAAAATTTCGCACGAAGGGCAGTGCATGCCCCTTACGTGAAAAATGTTTTTTCTTATTTTATTTTCTGACATATTTTTTATTTATTAAACAATCTAGTTACTTTTAAAATCTCTTGAATCATAGCCTGTTTCTTTTTTTCATTCTTTGTGGCCATAGCGCTTTTAAAGCAGGTGTTTAAATGGTTTTCCATAAGCATTTGGTGGGCAGATTTTAAAAGGCCCAGTACCGCCAGGTTCTGCTGCATTACATCTACGCAATACTGATCGCTTTCTACCATCTTAATAATTTTATTAATCAGGCTTTGCGCCTTTTTAAAATTAATTAGTGTTTCTTGTTTTTTGATAATCATATGTTTTATTGTTATTAATTATTATACCCTGACCATAGGTATGGGTATAATAGCTCTGCCAAGAAACCCTGTCAAGCTCAATAGAATGAATTAGCAAATAATTCCCCCGCCTAACACCTCTTGACCCTGATAAAAAACGGCTGATTGTCCAGGGGTAATAGCTGACTGAGATTTATCGAAAATTATTTGTTTTTTTGTATTCTGTAATTTATAAATATGAGCTATTGAAGGCTGGTGTCCGTAGCGAATTTTAACCTTTAAAGATAATGGCATTGGGGGCTTTTTACCTAAAACCCAATTAACTTTTTTTACTAAGAATTCCTTTCTTAAAAGGTCTTTTTTATTTTTAGTTACCACTAAAAGTCTTTTTTTAGGTTTTTTAGCTAAGACATACCAGGGACCGCCAGGTAAATTAATCCCTTTTCTTTGGCCAATAGTGTAAAACCACAACCCCTTATGGCCACCTAGAATGTTTCCCTTTTTATCTACGATTTTACCGGGTTTTTCTTTAAGATATCTTTTAAGAAAATCCTCAAGGTGTCCGGGTACAAAACAAATCTCCTGAGACTCTTTAATGCCGGAAAAGGGCAATTTTAACCTTTGGGCTATTTTTTTAACCTCATTTTTCCTATAGCTGGCCAAAGGAAACATGATTTTCTTTAATTGATTCTGTTTTAAGGTCCAAAGAAAATAAGACTGATCTTTTTTCTTGTCTTTCCCTTCGAATAAATAAAACCTGCTGTCTTTGTTTTTTATTTGAGCATAATGCCCGGTGGCAATAAAATCAGCATCCAGGGCTAAAGCTTTTTCAAATAAAAGCCCAAACTTTATTTCCTGATTGCAGATTATACAGGGATTGGGCGTTAAACCCATCTTCTGGCCCTTGATAAAATAATCGACGATCTTTTCCTTAAATTCCTTTTTAAAATCAAGAACATAAAAAGGAATACCTAAAATTTTAGCCACTTTTCTTGCTCTTATTTCCGATTCCGGAGTGCAACAACGGTTATTAAAGCCAGACCGATTGTCTTCGGGTGGGGTCCAAAACTTCATAAAAACTCCGATCACATCAAAACCTTTTTTCTTAATTAAAGCGGCGGCAACTGAGCTGTCTATGCCACCAGACATCGCCACTAAAACTTTTGGCTTATTTTTTATTTTTTTTGTTTTTTTCATCTTTATGAATTGTTTCCTCAATTTGTACCCAGTCTTGGTATTTTTCCTCAACCGTATGCCGAGACGCTTCTATTCTTTTGTGATTATTTTCAAGTTCTTGGGATACGGCTCTTTTATTCTTTACTAAAAAATCGTAAATCGCTTCCAATAAAGCGTCTGAAGCTAATACTGAACAATGAAGCTTTATGGGTGGCAAACCGCCTAAAGCATTAACAATGCTGTTTCTGTCTATTTTTATCGCTTCTTTTAATGTTTTCCCCTTGGCTAAATCCGTAACAATAGAACTGGTAGAAATAGCCGCCACACAGCCAAAGGTTTCGAATTTTATATCTTTTATCACTTCCTCGCCCTTTTTATTCTTGGTGATTTTAATATATAGCCACATTACGTCTCCACAGGTCGGATTCCCCACCTTCCCCAAGCCATCATAATTTTCCATTTTACCGTAGTTGTGCGGATTTTTAAAGTGTTTTATTACCTTTTTAGTATAAGCAGAATTAATTTTTGCCATATTTTTAATTAATGTTTTTTAAATGGTGATATTTTTCTTAATTTTTTAATAATCTCTGGTAAAATCATAATTACATAATTTATCTCTTCATTTTTTGTCCAACGCCCCAAACTTAACCTTAAAGAACCGTGCGCTTCTTGAGGGCGCAAACCCAAGGCCAGTAAAACATGGCTGGGCTCTAATTCTTTAGAAGAACAGGCTGAACCAGTAGAGGCGGCAATTCCGATCAAGTCTAATTGAATCACAATCGATTCCCCCTCGATAAAATCAAAGTAGAAATTAACAATATTAGGCAATCTTTTTACCGGATGCCCGTTCAAATGGGCGCCCGGAACCTTGTCCAATACACCCTTTATCAGCTTGTCTCTTAATTTTGCCATCCTTTCGCTTTCTTTCTTCATTTCTTTTTTACAAATCTTTACCGCCTCAGCAAAGCCCGTAATAGAGGGCAAATTAATCGTAGAAGACCTTAATCCGTCTTCGTGGCCGCCACCATGAAGCAAGGGCTCGATTTTTATTCCCTCTCTTACGTATAACAAAGCTGCTCCTTTTGGACCGTACATTTTATGAGAGCTAGCCGTTAATAAATCAACATTCATTTTATTAACATCAATGGGCAGCTTACCAAAGCTTTGGCTGGCATCGGTATGAAAATAAGCGCCGCTGGCCCGACAAATGCGACCAATCTCTTCAATGGGTTGCAAGGTGCCGATTTCGTTATTGGCATGAATAATTGAAACTAAAATAGTTTCTTTCTTTAGCGCTTTCTTGAGATCCTCAAGCTTTATTAGCCCGGAAGAATCAACTTTTATCTTGGTAACTTCAAAGCCCTGTCTTTTTAGCCATTCTGAACTCTCTAAAACGCACGGATGCTCGATTTCTGAAATAATAATATGCTTACCCCTGTTTTTATTGGCAAAAGCCACCCCTTTTAAAGCCAAATTATTGCTTTCGGTGGCTGAAGAAGTAAAAATAATTTCCTTTGTTTTAGCATTAATAAAATCAGCCACAATTTCCCGGCCATTCTCTAAAGCTTCTTTGGCCTCCTGGCCAAAACTGTGCAAAGACATGGTATTACCAAAAACTTTATCAAAATAGGGCAACATTGCCTTTTTCACCCTCGGATCCAAGGGCGTAGTTGAAGCATAGTCTAGATATATTTTTTTATTGTTTTTCATGTTTTTAAACTTTAAAAGGTGTTTTAAGTAAATTACATTTTTTACAACAGTATTTTTTATTCAACGAATAAACATTTTCTCGCCCTGTTTTTTTACTCTCAAGCAACCCCACGGCTTTTAAAACGGCTAAGTGATGCGAAATAGTGGGCTGGGTTAAAGAAAAGCGCTCTCCAATTTCCTTTACGTTGCCAGATTTTTTGGAAAGATAATACAAAATTTTCATCCGAGTTTTATCGCCGATTAAATCGAAGCATTTGGGGCAGATTTTTTTTATATGTTTATGCATAGATGTATATCTATATATTAATCGTAAGCTGAACCGCTGTCAATAGCTAAATATATATTATTGACAAAATATATATTATAAGTTATTATATTTTATCAGCAAATTTACAACCAAGGGAGGTGAATTGATGGAACAGTTATTTAAATTAAACCTGATTATTTTAAGTCTTTTTTCCCTGTTCGATTTTGTTATAATCCTTTGCGGATTACTAGTTGTGCTTTATGGCGCTGTTCACAAAAAAAACTCCTACATGATTTACGGCATCTTTATAGTTATCTTTTATTGGCAGCTGCCAATAGACGCCTATTTTGAAAAACATTCCGTACAAAATAAGGATTTCTGGCAGCCTGTCTTCTTATGTCCCCTATTTATTATGACATCGTTAGCCTATTTAATCGGAGACATTATTAGAGACAAAAAAAGAAGCTATCGGGATGAATTTATTGAGCATTTCATGCTCTTACTTAATTTTTTAGCTGTGAAAAAGCTAAGGGAAGAACGAGAGCTACAAGACATTCTTGAAGAAATGAAAAAGTAAATTAAAACCCCGCTGAGCGTATTTGCTCAACGGGGTTGTCTTTTATGAAAAGATTATTGCTTTACGAATAAACGGCACAGACAGTGGCCATCTTTTTTAATTTCTTCCATATGCCAGGCGCAGGGACAAATTTTTGGAGCGTCTTCTTCCATGCTTCCTGAAACCCGACGACAGGGGCAATACCTAGCGCCTTTATTTTTTTCATTGTTTAAAAGGCCTTTAATAACGCCTTTTACTTGTTCTCTGTTAGGATTTAATTGAATGCCACTATCTTTGGCATATTCTTCATAGTTTTTAATAATCTGCTCCATCTTTTCCTCTTCGCTGCCCAAATTTTCATTAAGCCATTTTTTAATTTCATTCTCGGGTATGGCACCGACAAATCCGGTAACGGCCTGACCCTCTTTAAAAAGCAGTACCATGGGTATTCTTTCTACTCCGTATTTCTGGCTTTCTAGAGGCGCCTCTTCCACGTTAACCTTGGCAAAAACCGCCCGATCTTCATATTCTTTGGCAATTTTATCGAGTAAGGGCGAAAGCACCTGGCAGCCGTGGCACCAAGTAGCAAAAAAATCCACCACCACCGGCTTTTTCTCTTTTTGTATAAAATCGTTAAAATCCTGGTCTTTTAAATTAATCATGTTTTTATTCTGAAATGAATTTAACTTTAGTTATTTTAGAAATATCAGAACTTAAAGCTCTTAAATCTTCTTTATTTAGTTTGTGAACATCGTCTTTGCCGCAAGCGCCAGACACCATTTTTATTTCTTCAACGCAATTCTTAAGATAATTAAATATTTTCTGGCTGGCTTCTGGATCTAATTTTTCGCGCAATTCCGGCTTCTGGGTGGCAATACCTAACGGGCAATTGCCCAAATAACAAAGCCGACAATAAATACAGCCCATGGCCACCAAAAGCGGCATACCCAAGAAAATAGCATCGGCGCCCAAAGCCAAGGCTTTGGCCATATCTCCGCCTTTATAAAAACCGCCGGCAATCCAAAGCTCTTGTTTTGCATTCATTTTATCAAGGGTCTCGCGCGCTTTTATCAAAGAAGCTAGGGTGGGCAAACCGACTTCATCCAACATTACTTCAGGTGAAGCCCCGGTACCGCCCTCTAAACCATCAATAGCAATAATATCCGGGTTGGCCTTTAAAGCCAGTTTTACGTCTTCCTCCACAATAGCGCCGGCCATTTTAATAATAATCGGCACACCGCCAGTAATCTCCCTGAGCCAATCAACTTTCTTTTTTAAATCTTCAATATTCTCAATGTCTTTATGATAGGCGGGCGAATGCAGGCTTTTGCCCAAAGGCACTTTTCTTATCTGGGAAATCTCTTCGGTAATCTTGCTGGCAGGCAAAAAGCCACCCGAACCGCCTTTGGCCCCTTGGCCGATTTTTATTTCAATCGCATCGGCCTGCTTTAAAACTTCTTCGCTAATGCCAAAACGCCCGGTACTGTATTGAATAATTAAAAGTTTGGCCTCCTTTCTTTCTTCTGGCAACATTCCACCTTCTCCGGTATTGGCCATGGTTCCAGCCAGGGTCGAAGCTTTGGCCAGGGCAATTTTAGCTTCCTTGGAAAGCGCACCAAAAGACATGGCGCCCATTATAACAGGAATTTCTAATTCTAAAGGTTTTTTACTTAATTTCCCAACAATGGTCTTGCTGGAAATCTTTTCTTGATAATAATCAACCGGTTTCTTTGCCAACTGTCCTGGCAAAAAAACCAGATCGTCAAAAGAAATCTTGTCCCATTTTTTACTCCGACCCGAAGACACAGGTACGCCCTGTATTCTTTTTTTAACCTCTTGCGGCCAATTATTTTCCATAAAATTAAAAGTGATAAATAAGTGCTTGTTATTATAGCAAATGATTTAAAAAAGAAAAAGGGCGGCATGAGTATGCCGCCTTTTTCCAAACCATAGGGCTTTATTACTCTCGAACCCTAATCTGATGGATTTTGTTTTTCAGATCTTTGTTAGAACGGTATTCCTGATACTGCTTCTTTCTCGCGTCTATCCAAGAATTAAAATTAATGATTTTTGACTTAAACAGCCAAATCAATATTAAAGTAACCAATAAGGGCAGTAAAAAGGTGTCCACTAAAAGATTATTGGTTAAACCAGTGCCCACATCAGTGGCGCCGGCTACCGAACCGCGACTAACAACCACCTCTGAAAAATCAGAAGTGGAAACGCCGCTGTTATAAACCAAGGCGGTGCCGATCAATTTTGTCTGGCCGTAAACGAATTGGGAAGCTTCCCCCACTTCGCCGTCAAAGGTAATAATCTTTGTTTGGCCGGCCGACAAACTGCCAAGATTTATTCCTGAAGCAATGTCGCCCGAATAAGAAACGTTGTCTATTTTAAGATTGTTTCTGTAGATGATCTTTTCGGGTAAAACATATTTGAAAGTTAAGTTGTTGGTCGCACTGCCTTCGGCTCTTACTTGAACTTGGAAAGAAACCAATTCTCTCGGATCGGCTGAAACCGTTCTCAACCAGGCCGTACCGTCAGAAAGATTGCGCACGTAAGCGCTCACATTCAAAGAAGTATTGGCAGTAGTATTTACCGAAACAGTGTCGGAGCTGGTGCCGCCTGAACCAGTACAAGTTAAAGTATAACTTTTAGACGAAGTAATATTACCAGTAGATTCAGATCCGGAAGTATTCTTTGTACCATACCAATCGCCCGAAGCGTAGCAAGTATTAGCATTACTCGAAGTCCAGCTTAAGTTAGCTGAATTATTATAAGCAACGTAAACCGAGCCGTCTGAACCATTTATTCTAAGATCGACAGTAGGTGAATTATCATTACAGGTATAAGGGTTGACCGAAGCGGTATTTTCCGCGGTTATACCCTGCCTTTCAACGCGAACTTTAGCGGTAAAGCTACCCGAAGAATTATAGCTGCAAACATCGGAAGCTGTATAAGAGGTTGAATTTTGAGTAATAATCCGTTCCCAGCTGCCGTCGTTAGTACAATCAAAATAATAAGTTGTATCGCCCGAAGCCGCGCCCGAAAGAGTAGCTGTTAAATCAACCCCACTTAAAGGCGTACAGCCAGAAGAAGGTGAGGGCGAAAGCGAAACATAAAGCGTGGGCGAAGAAACATTTACCGTAACCGAATCGGAGGCCGCGCCGCCCGAACCGGTGCAATAAAGAGTGTAGACTTTAGAAGAGCTGACAGAACCGCCTGATTCAGATCCGGCAGTGCTCTTGGTGCCTGACCAATCGCCCGAAGCGTAGCAGG
>CAZVLR010000012.1:0-13225 GCA_964628095.1 uncultured Candidatus Saccharibacteria bacterium
AATTTCCGTTTTGTAAGACATTGGCAGTTTCTGGCGTGCTTGGTTTTATCAAGATAGCTGCTTCTCCATATCTTAAATTCACCATATTAGATTCAGTGCCCAGCACACCGTTTACATCCAAGGGCTTATAATAACCGTCCAGTTGAAAAGTTTTTTTTGTTTCATCACCCAAAGTGTCTGAGGTGTTGATTTTTGGCCGCACTAAAACCAAGCCATTTTCAAATTTTCGCGCTAGTATTTGATTAAAATTTCCCTTGGCCAAAATTATATTATCAAACCAAGCCTTGCCAGCCCCACCTTTAATTTTAATTGACACCCGGCCACTAGCAGTATTTGTGCCAGTAGTGAATGTTTTGCTGTACATTTTCCAGTCTTTTGTGTATTCAACTGTGGGCAGATATTGGCTGCTACTGGAGTCAGAATAGTATGTTTGGACTCCCTTGCCGCCGCCTCCGCCAGGAACATTTTCAGTTTTAATCCAGGCGATTAGGGTGTAGGTGGTATTTGGTTCTAGATTTACTAATTGGTAATCACTATAAGTATCGGTCGATAAAGTTTCAATCTTTAATGAGTTTAATCCTTCTTGCTTTGTTGAAGAATCCAAAGAGGATGGTTGTCCTAAAGTCCAGTTAGTCGTGCCTGATTCGAAATTTCCGTTTTGCAAGACATTGGCAGTTTCTGGCGCGTCCCAGAAAAAATACCTACCTAGAGGCTGGCCCATAGGGTATTCAATTGCGTTAAACCATCTCTCCCAGCCAAATTGATAAATTCCGTCTTGGCCTTGGGCAAAATAGGTTTTAGCTCCATGGTACAGATAATAGCTAGCTAAACCAAATATTTTTTCCCGATTTTTTGCGGCGTCATCATAAATATCAAAGTATGATTCACCCATTAAATTATACTGCAATATCTGTATTGCTCCGTTATCGTCCAGCTTCTGAACGTCATCCAGGCTAGTATGTTTTACATTAGAACTTATGTACTTTGAGAGGGTTGAATTAATATCTTTCCAATTTTCTAATAATCGGCCATCAGCAACAAGTGGGCCTTCAGCGGGATCAATATACCACCAGTTACCAATAAATTTATTATCGCTACCAATAGATGTTTTGATGACAGTTATTATTTTTTTAATATCATTCTTGTATTGCGCATCTAATGTAGCTTGGTCTGAAGAGCTGTAGGCTGTTTCCAGTATGTGTCCGATTATATCGACTCTTGGAAAATAAGGATTAAGTGAATCAGAAAATAAACCGTCTTCCGGAAATGCGGTTACGGTGGGCGCCATCAAACTTTTAGCATAAATTGCCATAAAATTGACGTAATCCTGGTTGCTAATATCGGTCAGATAATCACCAATGCTATCAATACTGGTTGGATCATTGTTGTATAGCTCCTCCCAATAGTAATCCTGGATGCGGCTTTCAGTTTTAGTGCGGGCCGAGGCTTGAAGATTAACTCTTGAAGCAAACTCAGCGTCATCTACTTGGCCATCATTATTTTTGTCGTTGCCTGGATCCCATCCCGGTTGGACTCGGGTCTCAGTTTGCGTGGTGCCATGGATAAACAGTGTTGACGTAGTATCAATCTTGAAATGCAAGAACAAGTCGTCAAGATTGCAGGGATGCGTTAAATCGGCGCAATAATCAGCCATGGCTTTAATTTTACCGGAGGATGGAGTAGCTCCAAAAATTACTGTATAAATTAAGTGGGTTGTATTGGAATTAAAATTCCGCGGATCTATACCGCCAATAAAAAGATCGTATTTTGTAGACATGTCTTGGGCATGAGGAAGACACCCGGGGTGTTCGGTTGATCCTGGAGAGCAAATATACGAAGCGGTTCGAATATGGGAAAAGTGACTTTGGCTGCCTACCGCTACATTAAAAATTAAAGTTGACTGAAGGGCATTTTGCCGCTCTGTTGTTAAAAGAAACCAGGAGAAAATAAAAAGCCAAGACAGAAACAAAATTATTAAAACAAAAATCTGTTTAGGGCTTGATTTCTCTGATGAAAATTTAAAGCTTTTAAACATATTAATATTATAGCTCTTTTTTATAAATCTATAAAATAAAAAGTTCTGATAAGCCAGTATTTTTGGTGCCCTCGACAGGATTCGAACCTGTATCCCAAGCTCCGGAGGCTTGTATTCTATCCATTGAACTACGAGGGCGTATTATTTTTGCGCCACCAAATAAATATTGCTTCTGGGGTCTTTCCCTGCTTTCCAGCTTTTGTTAATTTTGAAACCGGCCTCTTTGGTAATATTCTCCAACTCTTTTTTGGTAAAGCAGTGGAAGTAGCGGTCTACTTTTATTTTACCATCGCCCTCCCGCCAGGGCCAAAAAACATCCTTAAAATCCAGCTGCGATTTACCGATTATCTTTAAAAGGGTATATTTAAAAAACAGCTTGGGGAAGATCTTTCTTTTCCAAAAATCCCAAACCCGCATTACCAGCAGCCCCTCGGGCTTTAAAACTCTTTTTGATTCTTTTAAAAATTCTAACTGCAGTTCTTTTGAGGGAATATGGTGCAGCACGGAAACGCTGAAAACTTTGTCAAAGTAATTGTCCGAAAATGGCAGTTTAAAACCATCGGCCGTTTGGAATTTGGCCCCAGGATATCTTTTTTTACAAATTTCAATCAGTTCTTTTGAATTATCAACCCCGGTATAGTCAATGTTTTTATTCTCAACCAATTCGTAAAACCTCCCGTTGCCACAGCCCAAATCCAAAACTTTGTCTCCCGGCTTTGCATATTCGGCCATTTCTTTTACGTCGTCTGGAATAAAAGACCGGGTTCTGGTAAAGTCATCTGAGATTAAGTTATAATCCTTTTGGGTTTTTCCCAATAAATATTCAGCGTATTTCCTGTCCATGAAAAATAATAATGAAAAAATTCTTAAAGAGTTGATTAGGGCCCGATTAAGCAACCGGGCGTCTTTTGCTGCCTTTAAAAGAAAAATGGCCAAAAAGTACGGAATCCCGACGCCGGGCAACCTTGAACTATTAAAAGCTTATCACGATTTTAAGGCAAAAGGAAGCTTTAAAAAAAGCCGGAAAATAGAAAAATTTCTGCTTACCCGGCCTATCCGCTCGCTCTCGGGCATTGTTAATGTTTCGGTTTTAACCAAGGCCTGGCCCTGCCCAGGCAAATGCATTTATTGCCCCAAAGAATCGGGTTTGCCCAAAAGCTATCTTTCTGGCGAACCGGCCGTAGAAAGGGCCAAAAGTGCTAAATTTGATCCTTTCAAACAGGTAGCCGGCCGTTTGGACAACCTTAAAAACCAAGGCCACCCTACCGACAAGGTAGAGGTGAGAATTGTTGGCGCCACCTGGAGCTGCTACCCCCAAAAATACCAAGCCTGGTTTATTAAAAGATGCTTTGACGCCTGCAATAAAAAAGATTCTAAAAACTTACTTGCGGCGCAAAAACTAAACGAAAAGGCCAAACACCGAATTGTGGGGTTATCAGTTGAAACCCGGCCTGATTTTATAGATAAAAAAGAGATAAAAAGATTACGGGAACTGGGTATTACCTTGGTAGAGTTGGGCATTCAATCCATACGTGATGATGTTTTAAAGAAAAACTTAAGAGGGCACGGCCGAGCACAAATAATTTTGGCCACCAAGCTCTTAAAAGACGCTGGCTTTAAGGTGCTCTACCAAATGATGCCAAACCTTCTGGGTTCTAATGTAAAAAAAGATGAGGCAATGTTTTACGAGCTTTTTACCAACCCCGATTTCCAGCCCGATCTGCTCAAAATATATCCCTGCGCGCTTTTAAAAGAAACTCCTTTGTATAAATTATGGAAGGCCAAAAAATACCGGCCATACACAGAACAACAGCTGATAAATCTTTTAAAAGATATTAAAAAAGAAATTCCTTATTACGTCCGCATCCAGCGCATTGCCCGGGACATTCCTTCTGATAAAATAGTCGCCGGCCCGGCCAAGCTTTCCAATATCAGGCAAGTACTGGCAACTTTAGCAAAAAAAGAAGGTTGGCATTGCCGTTGCATTAGGTGCCGGGAAATAAAAGGAGATTACAACTCAAAAGAAAAAATGTTTCTTTTAAAAATAAATTATAAGACCTCTGGGGGGTTGGAAATATTTTTAAGCTTTGAAAATAAAAACAGGACAAGACTTTACAGCCTACTAAGGCTGCGCCTACCAGAAAAAAACAAAGAGGGCATTTTGCCCTTATTAAATAACGCCGCCCTGATCAGGGAAATCCATACTTACGGAAAGTTAGTGGAATTGGGTGAAAAAAAAGTAGCGGCCCAGCACCAGGGTTTTGGCAAAAAATTGATAAAAGAGGCCGAACAAATCGCCGCTAAAAATGGCTATAAAAAAATCGCGGTTATTTCAGCTATTGGTACCCGGCCCTATTTTAAAAAACTAGGCTATGCGTTAAAAGACACCTACATGGTAAAAGAGCTTTAACTTTTATTATTTTAAAAGCCGGTTATAATATAATAAGGTCGTAAAAATAATAAAATAACAAACTTTAAAAATATGTTGTTTCCTATAATTTTATTCATTTTAGCTTTTTTATTCGTTGTTTTCGGCTTAGGCGGGCTTCGGGTTATTAACCAATATGAAAAAGGAGTAGTGCTTACCCTGGGCAAATACACGGGCACCTATAGCCCAGGCTTAAACTGGATTTTACCTGGCATCCAAAGAATGATAAAGGTTGATATGAGAATCACCACCGCCGACATTCCCCGCCAAGAAGCAATTACCAAAGACAACGTGCCCGTAGGCGTAAATGCCGTGCTTTATTACAAAGTGGAAAAGGCGGAAACCGCTATCTTGCAAGTAGAAAACTATCCTTACGCAGTATCGCAATACGCTTTAGCGGCTCTAAGAGATATTATTGGCGGCGTGGAATTAGATACCGTGCTTACCGAACGAGAAAGAATTGCTACAGACATTAAAAAAGTAGTTGATTTAGAAACCGCGCCCTGGGGGGTTGATGTTTCGGCAATTAAAATACAGGACATTGAATTGCCCGCCGCCATGAAGCGAGCTATGGCCGCACAAGCCGAATCAGAAAGAGAAAAAAGAGCTATTATTATTAAAGCCGAAGGTGAAGTAAAGGCGGCGGAAAACCTGCAAAAGGCAGCCCAGATTTTAGGAAACGTTCCGGGCGGCTTATCTTTAAGAACCTTGGAAACAATAGATAAGTTGCAGCCCGATCCGTCAAAAACAGTGATTTTCGCCCTGCCGGTTGAAATAATGGAAGGCTTTAAATCTTTAGCCTCTGAAAGAAAAAAGAAGGAATAGTTATTATGAAAAATTTAGCGAATTTTTTAGTCGAAGAAGTTGTTTTGGTAGAAGGCATTGGCTTGGTTTTAACCGGACAAACGTTAAACGGCGTAATAGTTGCGGGAATGAAAACCAACGTTATGGGAAAAGAAATAGAAATTTTTGAAATTAAATTAAACAAAGAAAAGGCGGAAGCCGCTAATGTTGGGCAAAAGGCAGAACTGATTTTTAAAAAAAATCCTCTTAAAAAAGAGGAGATGAAAAGAGGCGCAATACTTACATTTTACAATTAAAACTACCTAATCTCTTTTAAAAATTCCTGGGCCAAAAGGGCCGAATCGCCAAGGCTCTGGTAAAAAGCCTTCCATACCACTACAATGTCGGCGCCGTTTAAAATAGCCCGCTGCACTTCATCAATAGTATCGCCTCCGGCTACGGAAACAAAAATATCAAAATTGTCCTTAATTTGATTAATTTGATAAAAAGGAATCTGCTTCTCTTTTGAAAACTCCGTCTCATCCACCCCCCGGTGTAAAATAACCACATCGGGGGGTTTTTTTAATTGCTGCAAAACAGCTACTGCGTCGGGCACGTTCATCATATCAACCATGGAATCAATTCTGTTTTGCTGACATTCTTTAATAAAACAATCGATGGTTTCAACGGGGGCCACACCCAAACAAGTAAGAGCTGAAGCCCCGGCCTGGACCGCCATTAATACTTCCCTTTGAGCCAAATCGGCACATTTGGTGTCGGCTACCACATATGATCCTTTGCTTAAAAATTTCATTTTTGAAATGGCATTTTTGCCATAAATTTTTATCAAGGGCGTTCCGACTTCAATTAAAATCCGCTCGGATTTTGGCAATTGCCCAATAATCCGGCTGGCTTCTTCTAGGGTGTTATTTAGGGCAATCTGCAAATATTTTTTTCTTTTATTTAATTTCATTCTATTTCTTTTAAAAATTCTTTGGTTAAATTGGCAATATCGCTCCGGCCTTCATTAATCTGCCGCCAAACCACCACAATATCGGCTCCGTTAAAAGCCACGCTCATCACTTCTCTTGTGGTTTCCCCGCCGGCTACGGCAATTAAAATATTATCGTAAGCGTTTTTTATTCTTTCTATTTCATGCAAAGGAATGTCTTTATCTTTATTATTCTCGTTTTCGTCAACGCCGCGGTGCAGCATTACCACTTTGGGCAAAGCAGATAACTTGCTTAAAACCTCAAAGGGGTATTCAACATTCATCATGTCTAAAAAAGAGTCGACATTAATCTCGTTACATTTTTTAATAAACTCGTTAATGGTTTCAACGGGGGCCAATCCCAAACAGGTTGCGGCTGAAGCTCCGGCCCGGGCCGCCGCGCCTACTTCGACAAAAGCTCGGTCCATGCATTTTAAATCGGCAACGATATATGGCAAAAAAATGTTTTTTGTGCTTTCTAGGTTGCCCTTTTTGTTTTGAATAACATCTTTTGCTTTTGGCGAGGTAAATAAATATTTAAAAATCTGTGCTTCAAGAGGAAGCGGCTTAGTTTCTTGTTTGGAATGCGGCAAAATGGTGCCCAAAAGCTTTCGATCCCAAAGATTTTTAACCACCGAAACGGCATGAACCCCGTAAGTTTTAATCAAAGGATAACCCACCTCAATAATAATCCTGTCTGACAAAGGCAGAGAATTAACCATCTGGCCAATTTCTCTTAGGGGCCGGTTAAAAGCAATCTGCAAATATTTTTTTCTTCTTTCTAACATATTTATTTTATCTTATCACAAGGGTTAACAATTAAAAATCCGCCATTTTAGGGCGGATAATTACTTCTTTTTGGTTTTATGTGAGGAAATTTCTTTATAATGCTTGTAGCGAAAGGGGCTGGGCGTACGGTAGGCGGTTTTACCTTTTTTATTCTGCTTGGAAGCGTAATTTTTCATTTGGCTTTAAAATAATTTTCCTTGAGCCATGATTTAATATCTTTTACGTCTTTTTCAAGGTCTTTTTCCAAATCAACCCCCAAAATAATAATTGCCACCTTTCTCTCTGTTTTATCCGGCGCTTTAAAAGAAAAAACGAACAAGCCATTATATTTTGATTCAGGGATCAAGCCGGTTTTCCCGCCGATAAAATCCGCGTCTTTGGAAAATAAATTGTAGTTTTTTAATTTTTTAACGTCGAAACGAAGAGTGCCAAAAGTCGGCACACTTTCGCCTTTGGTAATTTTAAAAATCGGCTGGCGGTTGTTTTTAATATATCGGGCCAGATAATATAAATCTTTGACCGTTGAAACGTTATTGGCGTTATAACCATGGCCGTCAACAAAGGTGGTGCTTTCCATTAGTATCGCCTTGGCTTTTTCATTCATTAGCTGCACGGTTTTTTCCTTGCCCAAGAAATTACTCAAAATCTCGCCCGCATCATTGGAAGATTCAATTAAAAGCGGGTATAAGAGCTCTGCCTGCCTAAAACTGTTTCCCGCTATCAATTTTTGAGTGGAACCGGGTGGCAACAGCATTTCTTTTTTAATCTGAATGGATTTGTTCAAAAGAACGTTTTCAGAGGTTACCAAAGCCGTCATTAACTTAGTTAAAGAGGCAATGGGCAAAACGCTTTCTAGGTCTTTTTGGGCAAAAACCAAGCCTGAATCCAAATCGGCCACCAGATAACTTTTGGCTTCGATTGTCGGAAAGGAAGTCGTGCCCTGCAAACCATATTGATAATTATCGTTGTTTTTATCTATTACCAATACTGGTAAATCCTGCTCAACCTGGCCAAAAAGCTCTTTTATGTGCTTATTAGCCAAGCGGATAAACCCCCCGCTAACCTCGCTTATATATTTTGCGCCATTGCTGTAATACGGCTCGCCGTGAAAATAATATTTCCCGTAGTAATCTAAAGCGTTGGGCAAATAAATATTTAGGCTTTTGGAATAAACCTTAGGCTCTTTGGCGTTTATTTTATAAAAGCCTGCAGCCGAACCGCCCCAGTTTTCCATATCGCCCAAGGCTAAAATCGGATATTTTAACTGTTCCTGCCCTTCTTGGTTATAAAGAGTAACTTTTCTTTCTGATAAATCGGCTTCCAAAAAAGCGGCTTTGGCCAAAAGCAAATTTTCTTTTACCTTTTGAAAGTCGGTCAGATAAACCAGGCCGTTTACCTTAGTTTCCTCTAAAACTCCCTGTTTGGAATTATTCTCAGTTTTTGAATTAATTACAATCACGTTAGGAATAAAAAAAGAGGCAAAGTAAAAAATACCCGCCAGTAGAAATAAAAAAGCAGAAGATATTATTAAAAACTTTTTCATTTATAAATTAAACAAGCTTTAGTATTTCCTTCATCCTATCGGTCTTCTCCCAAGAAAAACCTTCTTTCTCCCGGCCAAAATGGCCATAGCAAGAAGTTTTGCGGTAAATGGGCTGCAATAATTTTAACTCCTGAATCATACCCCCGGGCGACAAGTCAAAAACTTTGCTGACAATTTTGGCTAATTTTTCCTCAGATACCGTGCCCGTGCCAAAAGTATCAACATTCAGCTCGGTCGGAGAAGTCCCTCCTATTACATAAGACAGCCGCACTTGGCATTTGGTCGCCAAGCCCGCCGCTACAATGTTTTTGGCAACGTATCTGGACATATAGGCGCCCGACCTGTCCACCTTGGTGGCGTCTTTACCCGAATAGCTGCCTCCGCCCACCGGAAACCCTACGCCGTAGTTATCCACCACTATTTTCCGGCCCGACATGCCCGTATCAGAAACCGGACCGCCGATCACAAAACGACCGGTGTTGTTAATATAGAACTTTGTTTTGCTGTCTAAATATTTTCCGCAAACCGGTTTTATCACTTTTTCAATAATGTCTTTTTTAAGTTTTGAGCTTGATACTTCCGGATCGTGCTGGGCGGCAATCACCACGTTGGTCAATCTTTTGGCAATATTATCGTGATATTCCAAAGTTACTTGGGACTTACCGTCCGGCCTTAAGTAGGACAGAACTTTCTTTTCGCGCATCTCAGCCAGTTTCTTTACTAATTTTTGAGCCATTATTATGGGCAGAGGCATTAATTCTTTGGTTTCATTGCACGCAAAGCCGGTGGTCGAACCTTGGTCGCCCGCACCCTGTTTTTTGGTACCGGTTGCTCTCACGCCCTGGGCAATATCAGGAGACTGTTCAGAAATTGTATTTAAAACCGCAATGGTTTGGTAATCAAAACCGTACTCGGGCTTGTTGTAGCCAATATCTCTTACCACTTCTCTCACCAACTGGTTTACGTTAACCCAAGCTTTGGTGGTAATTTCCCCGCCAACAATGCAATAGCCCTTGGAAACAAAAACTTCGCATGCCACGCGGGAATATTTGTCCTGTTTTAAAATATCGTCCAAAATAGCATCGGCAATCTGGTCGGCTACCTTATCCGGATGCCCGGGCGCCACTGCTTCGGAAGTTAATAAATATTTACTCATAGTTTTTTATAATTATTAAAGATTATTTGATAATATTTTTCAGTGTTTATATTTTACTTTATTTTATACTTTGTTTCAACGCCTCTATTGTTTTATCATAAATATCTTTTTCTACAAAATAGACTATTTTAAATAAAAATTTCTTTTGTTTCTTTTAATAGTTGGCTTTCTAGTTTTTCTATCCCCACTTGTTTCTCAATTTCTTTTACGGCTTCTATCTTGGCGGCTGTGGCCGGGTGGGGAGGGGTAAAAAGCGTGCAGCAGTCCTCCTGAGGTTTAATTGAGATATTAAAGGTTCCGATTTTATTGGCAATTAAAATTATCTCTTCTTTGTCGTGGCTGATTAAGGGCCGGAAAATCGGCAGCTTTATCGCCTCTTCAATGGTAGCTAAATTGGTCAGCGTTTGGGAAGAAACCTGCGCCAAAGATTCTCCCGTAACAAGCGCTTGAGCCTTTTCTTTCTTGGCTATTTTCTCGCCCAAACGCATCATAGACCTGCGGTAAAGAATAATCCGGTATTTGGCCGGCGCTTCGGTTTTTAATTTTAGCTGGATTTTCTGGAAGGGAAATAAAATCAATTTACTCTCAAGTTGGTAGTTATTAAGCTTTTTTATAATCTCCTGGCATTTTTCAATGCTTTTTTTGGATACCAAAGGAAAGCTGTGAAAGTGCAAAAAAACCACACGGCAGCCTTTTTTCATTATTAAAAAAGCGGCCGGAGGCGAATCAATGCCACCGGATAAAAAAACAATCGCTTTGCCTGCGGTTTGGGCCGGAAAACCACCCAAGCCCCGATAAGTTTTGGTAAAAATATAAGTGTTATTATCCCGAACTTCAACAAAAATTTCCTTGTCGGGATTTTTCAAATTGGCTTTCCCCGTTATTATTGCCCCGATTTCCCGTTCCAAATCCTGGCTGGAATAATTGTGCTGCCCGACTCTTTTGACCCTCACCGCAAAAGTTTCACCCTTTTTCACAAAGCCTTTAAAGTTTTTTTGGCAGAATTTAATAATCTCTTGAGGGTTTGAAGTTTCAAGAAAAAAAGCCGGGGAAAAAGAAACCAGGCCAAAAACATTATTTAGGGCCCTTATCGCCTCTTCTTCTTTTGCGGCAAAAACAAAAATCCGACCTCTTTCTTTTTTAATCTTAAAAGAAAGCCCCGCCTTTTTTAGGTGGCGGGAAATATTTTCGAGTAATTTTTTTTCAAACTGTCGGAAAACAAATCCGGACTTTAAAAAGATTTCTCCATAACGAACAATGATTGTCCTCGAAGCTTTTTTCGCTTCTTTTGAAGAAACCATAAGAAAAATGTTTTTACTTTACTCTGGAAATTCTAATGAGTCCCGAACAGGGAATAATCTCAACGCCTTGCTTTTGAAGTTCGTCCAAGAATAAATTAACGCCCAAAGAATCGGAAGAAATATGGCCGGCAATTACTACGTTAACGTGGGCCTTTTCGGCCTCTTCCCGGTGTTTTTCGGAAATATGCATGCCAATTACCGTACCCGCGCCCGCCTGCGCCAGTTTTTCATAAATTTCAGGCGCGCCTTCGGTGCCGCCGGTCATTTCAGTAATTACTATTTTGCCCGCCCGGTTTTCCTCGCCACCAACAAAAACTTTAGGCCCGGCACCCAGCTTAATCGCTTCTTTATACTCGGGTATCTCTTTTAAAGATTTAATAATCTCTTCTACAAAAGACGGATTGTCTTTTTTTAGTTTTTGGTCAACAAATTTAGCGGCCAAGTTATCGCAGGGCGTATGAATGCTCATTAAAGGAATGTTTAAATGCCTGGCAATATCAATGGGCCTGTTGTGGTTAACCGCCGAAATACCCCGGGCCACCTCTTCAATTCTTTTTCTCAGCATTTTTTCAGCTATATTTACCGGCACGCCGTACTGCGCCAAAACATCAATTTGCAGCTGCATTACATCGTCCAAGCCAGCTAATGCCTTCCCCCGCGGGTGATGAGAAATTACCAAATCGATATTCCCCAATTCTTTGGCTAATAATAACTCCTGGCCGTCAACATCAATGCCCACTAAAATCCTTTTTATTTCTTTATTGGGATCGCCGAATAAAATCCGAGTGTCAGAAAAAGGATTTTGCAGTTTTTCCAAATCAAAATACTCCTTTTCTTCAGATTCCAACTTTTCGTATTTCTCTTTAATTCTGGCCAGATTCTTTTTAATGTCGGCCTCACCCCGAAAATCGGCTTCAATGCCGATTTTTATGGCCAAATTATATATTTGTTGGATTGTCATGTTTTTTGGGGAATTTTTGATACAATAGCTCAATTAAGTTTTTTTGCTGTTCCAAATCGGAAAAAGCCCGGCGAATGCGGGATTTTTCTCTGCGGATGTATTTCCTGATGCTTTTGGATAGCATTTTCTTTGACATAAAAAATAGGGCTAGTCGCCGTTTCAAAACTTTTCTTTTTTGTAATCAGCTCTGCCATTTTCAACAATAATACCTTTTGATTTTAACACTTTTGACAGGCCTTGTCCAGAAACAATGCTAAAATCTCTTAAATTACAATAAAGAATTTTCTCAAAAGAAAAAGAGCCAAAGATGAAGATTTTGGCTCCTTTTTAAAAAATACTGTTTTATTAAACCAGATCCGGATATCCATATACCCATCCTTGTGCTTTTTTCCCAAAACTGTGAAAACAGACATGATGCTTCTTACTGTTCCCGTCCTGAAAAAGCCACCAGTAGCGCCAGTGCTGTCTGCTTACCTTATCAGGCACGCAGTCCCCGGCCTCGCCCTTAAAAAAAGCGGCTTGGCCGTTTTTAGCACCGATAATGTTAACGCCTTTGGGGATTTTATACTTCTGGCCTTTTACAATTTGAAAATTCTGGGTTAATTTCGTTGGTCCAGCCATGGCTATTCACCTCCTTTTATGACAAAAGTTTTGTTATAAAAAGTATCTCAGCCACCACACATACGTTGGTTACAATATCCGCGGGGTTTTTTGCTCGGCTCACAAAGAGTTTCGCCATCCAAGCACATTAGGGGTTGTTTTTTTGAGCGGTTTCGGTTTTTGTCTGAAACCTGATTTTTGTCTTTCTTGTTGCTTACCTTTTCAAGTTTTATCTGGAAAAAAGTAAATTTATACTGCTTATAGCCGCCCACCTCAAAAAGCCAATCGCGCCGATGTTTTACCAGCAGCTCCACATAACAGGGTATAAAACCAGTTCTTATCGGCCCTAAAAAATACACCAATCGCACTTTTTTTCCAATAAAATGTTCCTTGATAGGATAATAGCCATCGCACTTTGCAATATCGACCACTCTGCATATGTCGTTTTCTTTCAATTCTTGTTTGGACATATCTGTCTCCTCTTTTTCAGGTTTATATTTTAAAATTGCTAAACATAAAATAGCCCTTTCGGGCTATTGTGTCAATGTTTATTTTTAAACCTTTTTACGTTTTTATTTTCTCGAATTCCTCCCGAACTATTTCCCGGTCGTCCCAGGGAATCTTTCTTCCGTTTTCAT
>CAZVLR010000013.1:0-11693 GCA_964628095.1 uncultured Candidatus Saccharibacteria bacterium
GCCAGAAGATAAAAGATTTTTATTCAAATGAGCAAGATTAATTTATTAAAAAACGAAATCAGGGAAAACGGCGTTCTTTACGGAATAAAAAGAGCAGTTAATTTTTTATTTTCTCCGCTGGAAAATTCTGTTCAAAAAAGCCGAACTTTATTGGAATTAAGATATAATTTTTTGCCCCGGCTCAATCTATTTAACAAAAGGCCGGACATTCTCGAGTCCCTCCAAACTGATTTGGTAAAATCAGTCAGAAAGTTTTGGTATAATAACCTGCCTGGAACTTTTGATTTTCTCGGTCGTCCCGTTACCAAGAAGGAAATTTTTACCTACGGTGGCCCCAATCCCGAATTTTCATGTCCTATTTGCCAAAAAAGCGAATGGTTATCGCGTTTGGGGCAAAAAAACTTATTTGAGAATCATTTGTGCGAGACCGCCAAGGACTGTGAGTTTTTATGCTCTCGTCAGGGGGATGAATTATGGACGCATCTGCACCAAAACTTTAATTTTTCAATCGGCTGCGATAAAGAATTGTTAGCGCCTAAAATTTTGGTAATCGATCCGAATTACAAAAGAAATTTTCTTTTGCGCCACGCCGATGTTTGGATGCTGACTTTTAAAAGAAGATTGGCTCTGGCGGGGCAGGTAGAAGTGGCGGCCAAGCCCTTTGGCTTGAACTGGTCAAAATACGACGTTCTTTTTATCGTAAACGACGGGCAGAAAATGAAATTTAAAAAGCCCTCTTTACCTGTTATAATGTATGGGCACGACTGGTGGCCCTTAGATTATAGGGGCCGGCAGTGGATGGTGGACTGGCTAAAACCCGACGTTTTTTTGTCTTTTAATCCGGGCCCCTGGAAAAAAGCTTTAAAATATCCAGAGAGCACCAAAATGGCTTTTTACCCGGTTTTTGAATCAAGCTTTTTTGCGAGACCGAACCTTGGAGAAAAGAAATTCGATTTGCTGGTGGCCGGCACCACCGCCAATTCTTTAATATATGAACCGCGGCTTTTGTTGGCAAAGCAGTTGGCCCAGTTGCCTGAAAAATACCGTGTTGAATTTGCCAAAGCTACCGGTTCTGACAATGTTTTTAAAGAGGGGCCGGTTGAGAGAAAAGATCTTCGAAGCGGAAACACCATCAGGTTTTTAAACAAATGGTCTGAGTATTTGGGCTCGGCCAAATTCGCAATTTTTGCGGGTTTAAAATATCCGGCCTTAATTCATAAGCATTTTGAGTTATTGGGTTCAGGTGCGGTGCCGATTTTTCCCCAAACCCCGGACTTTGAATATTTGGGCTTAAAAGCCCACGAGCATTATTTGCCCCTGTCCGAGGTGATGGGGAATAATGAAAAGCTCATGTATTTTTTAGATAATTATCCAAAGTATCAATACATTGCCAAGAATGCGGTCAATTGGTACCAAAAGAATTCAGATCAGATGATGTTCAATGGTTTTGAAAATTTAATATCAGACTTAACGGGACATCGTTTCCCAAAAAGAAACATATGAAAATAATCGGCAAAGTTTTAATCACGGTTTTAACAATAATTATAATCCTGGCGGCGCTGGAACTGTTTTTGAGGTGGCGGGGCGCTTTATCCACCGACATTGTTAGATACGACAAAGCTACCGGTTTAAACACTTTAAAGCCCAATTCTGAATTTAAAGTAACTAATAATTGTTATTCTAATACAGTAAATGTTAATTCCCAGGGTTTTCACGAAACAGAATTTGATTTGGCAAAGCCGGATAATGTTTTCCGTGTTGTTATTTTGGGCGATTCCTTTGTCGAAGCACGGCAGGTGGAAACGCAAAAAATCTGGCATAATATTTTAGAGCAAAAATTGAACGAATTACCCGATCTTAATAAAAAAATTGAAATTTACGCTTTTGGTTTAGGAGGAAACGGTACTTATTTGAATTATTTGTATTTATATAATTACGCCTTAAAATACCAGCCCGATTTAATTGTTTTGGCTTTTTTGCCCGCCAATGATTTTCGCGACGATTCAGGCTATTTTAACAAGATTTTTGATAACCAGGGGAATATTAAAACAAAATTATCCGGTTCGGAAAAGCTAATCGCCAAATCGGTTTTACTGGTTTGGCTGGATTACAAATGGCAATTGGCCAAAAACAATATTAGATATTATTTTGGCCGTATTTTCAATCCCCAGAAAATAGCCGAGCAACTGCCCTTTGACTTCCAAGTTTTTTTAAAGGATTACCCGGACAGCTGGAACAAGGTTTGGGATTTGGAGGAAAAACTAATCTTAGCCTTTAAAAAAACCGCCCAGGAGCACAACAGCAAGTTTTTAATTGTTTCTTTGCCCGATATCTGGAGAAGCCACGAAGACTTGTTAAAGGTTGATGCCAGATACGGCCAATACGCTCAAAATCCAAATTTGGATTTTGAAAAGCCAGAAAAGATTTTAAAGGATTTTATCAATAAAGAAAACATCGCCTATTTTAATTTATTGACACCAATTAAAGAAAAAATTCAAAAGGAAAACCAGCCGACTTTTTATTGGCCTTGCGATGCCCATTGGAATGAAACCGGCAATCTTTGGGCTGCCCAAATTCTTTTTGATTTTTTCAAAGAGGGCAACGGTCGGGAATTATTAAATAATAATTAATAAAAATTAAATTAAAGACATGAATATTTCTTTAATCATTCAGTCAATTAAAACCAGGTTTTTTATTGTAACCCGTTTATTCTCTTTTCTTTGGAAGAATAAGTTGTGGTGGCTAATTCCTTTGATTCTTTTATTGGTGATATTTTTTCTATTGTTAATTTTTGCCCAAAGCTCTCCCTTGGGTCCGCTAATTTATCCTTTAATCTAGTGCATGGAAATTAAAATTAAAAAAATATTAATAACGACGGCTGAAATTTTATGTATTCTTTTGATTACCTGTTTTTTGCTTGAGCTGTCTATTCGATGGTTAACGCCTCATACTTCTTTGAAGGGCTTTTCTCTTTCATCTGACTGGTTTGAAAAAAACGAACAAGCGGGTTTAATTCATAAAGCTAATTTTTTAGGCAGAGTTTACTCTCAAGAATATGATGTTGAGCTGAAAACTAATAACGAAGGATTTAGAAGCAGCCAGTCGTTTATTGATTCGTTGCCCGACCAGAAAATAATTGCTGTTTTGGGCGATTCTTTTGTGGAAGCAGGCCAAGTTAAAGAAGGGGCCACTTTTGTTAAATTGCTGGAAGAAAAAACTAAATTATCGGGCGTGACTCAAGTGCAGAATTATGGCGTAGGCAGTACCGGCCTGGTTCATTTTTTACAGGTTTGGCGTAATTTTGCCAAAAAGCATAATCCCCAGATTGTGTTGATTTCTGTTTATTCTGAAAATGATTTTGAAGACTCTTCGCCAGATTTTGGAGATATTGTTCCGGCCCGGTATCAACTAGATAGTCAGGGAAAAATTAAGGATGTTTTACCCTTTAAAGACTCAAAAATATCCAATCTTTGGAGTTTCGGGCGTAAAATCGCCAACCGATCATCTTTTTATCAGTTTTTGCAAGCTTCTCTTAAAAATTTAAATTTGAAAGACGATATTTATATTACTTCAGGTGCTTTTTACGAGGAGCCTTTGGATAAAAAATACCAAGACGCTTTGGTTTATGGAACATGGGCCTTGGAAGAATTAATTCAAGAAATTAAGGCCGAAGGCGCCCAACCCGTCGTTTTAATAATGCCAGATCAAAGAGAAATCAATAACAATTTTTGGCAGGAGCTTGAACAGGGATATCAAAAAATCGGCCGTAAAAAACAGCTTGATCGCGATAAAATTAGAAACTTTATAAAAGAGATAAGCAATCAATACGGGGTTCCCGTGGTTGATCCGACAGAAGATTTTCGTAACGAATGGCTTTCAGGCAATAATCCATATTTTACCGTTGATTGGCATTTGAATAATCTGGGCCACGAAATCGTTAGCGATAAAGTCGCCGCGCTTGTTTTGGAATTATTGAAAAACAATAATTAAAAATTATGAATAAAACATTATCTTCAATTTGGTTCTGGTGGAAAAAAATCGGATTAATAATCGGCAATATTGTTAGCGCTGTTTTTCTGACCGTTTTCTATTTTACGATTTTTGCTCCCTTTGCCGTAATTTTCAGGATCTTTAACCGTGAGAAGAAATCGGCAGACTCCAATTTTATCGATAAAAAATTAACCATTTCCCGAATGGAAGAATTTAAAAACGAGGCTTAATAATATGAAAATTTTAGGATTATCATTTTTTTATCATGATTCGGCCGCCGCTTTATTAATCGACGGTTTGCCCCGGGCCATGGCCGAGGAAGAAAGGTTTTCCCGGAAAAAACACGATTCGGGCTTTCCTGAAAAAGCCATCGATTTTGTTTTGGGCGAGGCTAAAATTAAAGCGGCTGATTTGGATTACGTGGTTTTTTATGAAAAGCCTTTTGTGAAGCTGGACAGGATTTTTAAAACAACGTTTCAAAGCTTTCCTTTCGCTCCTAAGGTTTTCAGGGAGTCGGTAAAATCATTGTTTTTAGACAAGCTTTGGGTTAGAGAATTGATCAGCCGTAAGCTGGAAATTAATCCTGATAAGGTTTTGTTTTCCGAGCACCACTTATCACATGCGGCCTCCGCTTTTTTGTGCTCGCCTTTTAAAGAGGCGGCCATTTTAACGGTAGATGGCATTGGCGAGTGGGCGACCACCGCCCTGGGCTTGGGCCAGGATAATAAAATTAAAATTATAAAAGAAATTCATTTTCCGCATTCCTTGGGTCTTTTTTACTCTGCCTTTACTGCTTTCTTGGGCTTTGAGGTGAATGAGGGGGAATATAAAGTAATGGGCATGGCGCCCTATGGTAAGTTAAAGTATGTTCAAGAGGCCAGAAAGCTGATAAAGTTTTTTGGCGACGGCTCATATGCTTTAGACCTGGATTATTTCCTTTTTTATAAATCAACGGAAAAAACCTATTCTAAAAAATTCGTTGAACTTTTCGGTCCGGCCCGGGACCCCAAATCAAAGTTTTTTACCCGGGAAACCGGCTGGCCTTCGTATTTTGGCAAAAAACCAGAAGGAGAGGAGTTTGAAAAACTGGCGCAAGAGCAGGAAAAATACGCTGACATTGCCGCCAGCTGCCAGCAGGTTTTAGAAGAAGCAGTGGTAAATTTAGCCAAAGAAGCTTATAAATTAACCAATAAAAAGAACTTGGTGATAGCCGGTGGCGTGGGATTGAATTCGGTGGCCAATTGGAAGATTTTAGAGCAAACTTCTTTTGAAGAAATCTTTGTCCAACCTGCAGCCGGGGATGCGGGCGGCGCCCTGGGCGCGGCTTTGGCCGTTTATCATTTAGCATTGAACAATCCGAGAAAATTCGTAATGAACAATGCTTTATGGGGTAAAGAATACAGCAACGAGGAAATTAAAAAATTTATTGAAAGCAAAAACATCAAAGCCGAATTTATCGATAACGACGACCGGCTGCTTAACGAAGTTGTTAAATGCTTAACCGAGGGCAAAGTGATCGGTTGGTTTGACGGTCGTTTTGAATGGGGTCCTCGGGCTTTGGGGAGCCGGTCGATTATCGCCGACCCCAGGCGGGAAGAAATGAAAGACATTGTAAATACTAAGATAAAATTCCGCGAACCCTACCGGCCCTTTGCGCCTTCGGTTTTAGCCGAAAGAGCCGAAGATTTTTTTGAAATGCCCGGCGCACAAAAGCACTATCCGGCCCGATTTATGCTTTACGTGGTAAAAGTTAGGGAGAATAAAAAGAAAGCGGTGCCGGCCATTACCCACGTTGACGGCACGGCCCGGCCCCAGCTGGTTTTTAAAAGCGAGTCGCCCCGTTATTGGAATTTAATCAATAAATTTTTTCAGCGAACCGGCGTGCCCTTGGTGTTGAACACATCTTTTAATTTAAAAGGGGAGCCGATTGTTAATACGCCCGAAGACGCTTTCAGCACTTTTTCTAGAAGCAATATTGATATTTTAGTTTTGAAAAACTTTATTATAAAAAAATGAAAAAAAACAATCCAATTAAAAAAACCCAAATAGGCGCTTATTATTATCTCTGGTACGGCCGGCCCACGCTTCCGGTAATTGGCGGAGGAATTTGGAAATGGGGCTATACCAACGTTCCGCTTTTGGGCGAATACGACAGCCGTAGCAAAAAAGTTATTAGCCAGCACTTAAAATGGATAAAGGAAGCGGGTATTGATTTTTTGGTGGTGAACTGGGGCGATATAGAAAGTTGGGACGATATTTCTTTAAGGGATTATTTTATCAAAGAGCTTGGGCGCTTTAGAATAAAATTCTGTTTGCATTATGACGCTACCCTGGCCTTGAACCGTTTTCGCGTTTTTCATTCATTTAATTTAAAAGACAAATATTCGGCTTCAATGACCAAGGGCGAAAAAATGCTAAAAGACTTTGATTATTTGGCGCAAAAATACTTTAAAAATCCGCATTACTATAAAATTCAGGGCCAGCCCATGGTAGTACTTTACGGGGCTTCGGGTTTAAGGAATATTGACGATTATTTTGAGCAATTAAAGGCCAATATGGAAAAAAGAAGCATTCAACTTTACTTGGTGGCCGATGCGGTTTGCTGGGGCGGCATTAAAGTTTCTAAAAGCATCTTCTCGTTTTTGTGGCAGACTTCGCCCCAGGAAGCCTTAAAGGTAATCGGCCGGGCCATAAAAAGGCTTTCGCCCAAAAAATACGAAGACGATTTTTCTTTAAGCAAGTTCTTTAAAGCCATTACCGGCTATAATCTTTACGCACCCAACCGTTTGGAAGGCTTTTTAAATAATGTTGAAAAGCTTTATCAAAAATATTCAGATTTTGCCAAGGATAGGGAATTGGCTTTTTTCCCGAACTTAATGCCAGGATATGACGATACTAAACTAATGGATGCTAATTCTCCCGTGCTAAGCCGAGCAGGCGGTGATTTTTACAAAAGATTTGGCGAAATCGCCAAAGAATATCTTGATCCGGAATTCCCTGTTGTTCTAATCACTTCTTTTAACGAATGGCACGAGGGAACTGAAATTGAGCCCTCTAAGGAATACGGTAAAAAATATCTGGAGTTAACCAAATTATTAAAAGAATCAAAGGTCGAGAACGGAAAGAACATGGATTCTTCTTAAAATAAAAAATCAAAAAAGTCGTAACAAGGATTAAATAATTAATAAAAAAACAATAAAAATATAAAAACAAAAATATGAGCGAAATTATTTCAAAAGCAAAAAGAGCGACGTTTATGTCCACCTGGCCAGAATTGTGCCGGCCCAACGCCGCCCGGCTGATTATTACCATTAATTGCAATTATCAGTGCCAGATGTGCACTTTCTGGAAAGAGCGGCACGAAGACCCGTCTTTGGAAACGATTAAGCATTGGATCAGGGAGCTGGCCGACTTTGGCATAAAAGAAATCGATATTGGCGGAGGCGAGCCCTTGCTCAGAAAAGATTTGCCAGAAATCGTAAAAGAGGTAAAGGCTAACGGCATGAGGTGCGGCATGACGACCAACGGCTGGCTGGTATCAGAGCTCCCTTTTCCCGACATTGATTTTTGCGAAATTTCTTTGGACGGAGCCAAAGCCGAAACCCATGATAAAATCCGCGGCACCAAGGGCGCTTTTGACCGGGCTTTAAAAGCTTTGGAAATTGCCCGGAAAAAATGTCCGACGCATTTGAACTTTACTCTTCAGTCGGATAACTATTTGGAGTTGTTAGATTTTGTGGAATTGCTTAAGAAGCTGAAAGTGCCCGGCTCGATTATTCCGGTCAGCTTAAAATTAGCGGCCCAGCCTAAAATTTCCGATCGCTTGAGCGATTATAATATTCCGATTTTAGAGCAGGATTTGAGAAAGGCCATGGCCTCGGGAGCGTTAATCGACAACCAGGCTTTTATTGAAACCTTTTTGCGTAAATTAAAAAACGGCCCCGAAAAGCAAAAATGCCTCTCAGCCCACCGCTGCATCTTAATTTTCGTAAACAGCGACGTTTATCCCTGTGGTAATTTAGACGTGCCTGCGGGCAAACTTTCTTTGGATAAAAAGATGAAAGACGTTTGGAAGGAGTATAGGGGGTTGAGAAAAGAAATCGCCTCGGGCAACCATAAATTCTGCCACCAGTGCGTTTACCCGGACATTACCACCAGAGCCACTTTAAGGTCGGCGGCGTTTCCCTACTTAAAACAGATTTTTAAGAAATAATATGCTTAATACCATTAAAAAATATTTGGAATTTGTTTGGCAGATAATCACCCTGCCCTTCAAATACAAAAAGTCGATTTGGTATTTGTTGAGAAAAAAGGGTTTTAAAAGCACCCTGAATTTTCTTTTTGTAAAGTATATGGTTTCAGACGAAGGCGGGGAGATGGCCTTACTAAATCAGTTTATCAACAAAACCAAATGGGCTTCTTTGGCCGGTTATCCTTTTAAATTGGAAGCCGAGCATACTACCAACTGCAACAAAAAATGCATTATGTGCGAGCGGACTTACTGGAACGAGAAATCGGAGCGCCTGACTTTTGAGGAGTATAAAAAAATCATCGACCAGTTTCCCAAGTTAAAATGGTCTAACGTAACAGGCGAGGGTACGGGTTTTTTGAATCCGGACTTTTTGAAAATTCTGGAATATTTAAGATCCAAAGACGTGTCGGTTAATTTCGTGGACGAATTCGATTTTCTAAACGAAGATAAGGCCAGGCAATTGATCGAGCTGGGAGTTAACTGCATTTGGATTTCCATGGACGGCGCCACCAAAGAAACTTACGAGAAGATAAAGGTGGGTTGCGATTTTGAAAAAGCCCTGAATAATATCCGGGCACTGCTGCGTTTGAAAAAGGAATTGGGCTCTCCTTTTCCGGTGCTGTGCTTCAGGTTTATCGTTAACAATATTAACTATAAAGAAATGCCTAAAATGGTGGAATTAATTCATTCTTTGGGAGATTTGGGCGAAGGGTATCTGCTAGAGTTTACGGGTTTGCTGGTCTTTAAAGACATTGAGCATTTGGCCTTAAAGGACATTCCAACCGAATTAATCGAACAAACCCAAAAGAGAGCCCGAGAGCTCGGAGTTAATATCGCTTTTTCCCACTTGCAAAAAGAGAAGCTGCCCAGCATTAATAAATGCACGGCCTGGACCGAACCTTATATTATGATGGGCGGTTACGTGCTGCCGTGTTGTGCGGTGTTAATGTCTAATAAACGGGACTTTTTAAGAAAGTATTCCATGGGCAATATTAACCAAAAGAGCTTTAAAGATATCTGGAACTCCGAACGTTATAAAAAATTCAGGGCCACCATTATGAAAAAGGACGCCAAGGTGCCGGTATTATGTTCAGGTTGCCGGGCTTTTGATACCAAGGAAAGGGAGGTAAAATACGGCGTGGACAAAGAAGTTTAAGGAGATAAAATTATGAGACTGTTAAGAAAAATCATTGTTAAAATAAAAAGCCAGTTGGTAAAATTCCGATTATCGCGCACTTTGATTGTGCCTTCTCAAACTCCGCCCAAAAGCGGCATGAATCGAGAGCAGGTGAAAAACAAAATGATCCAAGTGAGATTCTGGTGGCATTCGATCGAGCTCGGCCACGGTTTGGTAACGCCGGGCCACCAGGGCGATTTGAATTATCCCACCAGCGCCTACCAATTGGTCAGGAATTTAAAGTTTCCCGAAAGCTTTAAAGGAACGTCGGTTTTGGACATTGGCGCTTGGGACGGCTACTTTAGCTTTGAGGCTGAAAAGCGGGGGGCCAACAAAGTTTTGGCCATAGATAACTTTTACCGCGACCGGCTGGAGGAAACCGCCACCCAAGGCTTTGAAGTGGCAAAAGAAATTCTGGCTTCAAAGGTGGAATTTAAAAAAGCCAGCGTTTATGATTTAAATCCGGAAACCTTTGGCTTGTTTGATACAGTTTTCTTTTTCGGGGTTTTTTACCATTTAAAGCATCCCTTATTAGCCCTGGAAAAAGTTTATTCGGTTACCAAGGAAATGATGATTTTGGAAACGCATTACGAGCCCTATTGGGACGGGAAAAAGCCCTTGGCCGTATTTTACGAAAAAGCCGAAGTAAATAACGATCCGACCACCTTCTGGGGTTTTAACGAGCAGGGATTATTGGCTGCGGTTCGTTCGGTCGGTTTTAAAAGACCGGAGGTGGTTTACCGCTACGCCGACCGCATTGGCATTAAAGCTTATAAATAACAGCATGCAGGAAAAACTAGAAGTTATCCAACAGTGGCAATTTATTGGTCCTTGCAACCCCGAACTTTTAAAGGACGAGGCTTTTGAATTGGCTAAAGACATTGGTATTACCAGTCTGCAGTCCTATGTTACCTGGGCCGAAATTGAAAAAGAGAAAGGCTGTTTTGATTTTTCCAGTTACGATCCTTTGGTAGAAAAGATTAAAAAGCACAATTTAAAATGGGTGCCCTTTTTAATTTTAGGGCCTGAATACGCCACGCCCAAATGGTTTCAGGACTCCAAAGATTCTCTTTTCTTTTCTTGCTTGGAACATAAAAAAGAGTCGAAAATCCAATCTATTTGGAATCCGAACCTGCCTCAATATATCGACCGATTTTTAAAAGCTTTTTCCCAGCATTATAAAGATAACAATCTTTTTGAAAGTTTAACCTTGGGCGTTTCTGGCAACTGGGGCGAGGCGATTTTCCCGGCCGAAGGCGGTTTTAACAAGGGTTTTCATACTCACTTGGGCTATTGGGCCGGCGATGTTTTTGCCAGAAAAAGTTTTGTTTCATATATTAAGTCTTGCTATCCAGACGTTAAAAACCTGCGTTCTAGCTGGGGCACTGATTTTTCTAAAATCGATTTTCCCGCTTTGGAAAAAACGGGCCAATCAAAGCTCAGTAAAACCGCCGAGCTTTTAAAAAGATTGCCCCTACCCCTAAAAAACATTTTAAAATTTTTAAAGGACGGCTTTTTTAAATTAAAAAAAGAAAATTTTTTTCTGCTGGCCCAGCCCGACTTTAAGCCGAGCGGTTTAGACAGGCCCTTTACACTTCAAAGATGGCAGGATTTTATTGAGTGGTATTTTAATTCCATGAATGAATATGTTGAGCTTTGGCTAAAAACCGCCAGAAACTATTTTCCCCATAACAATCTTTATTTGGTAACGGGCGGCATTGGCGAGCCGGCTTCCGGGGCCGATTTTTCGCTTCAAGCCAAAATAGCCGCAAAATATCGGGCCGGGCTGCGGGTTACAAACCAAACCAATAATTATTCCCAAAGTTTTATTTTAACAAGATTAGCCGCTTCGGCCTGCAGGTTTTACAATACTTATTTTACCACCGAAGAAGAGGCGATTTTACAATCGGGCCCCGGGGCGGTAATGAGGGTTTTTGACGCAGTTTCTTCGGGCGCCCGCGGGCTTTATTGCAAGAATTTTATCAGCACCGGGCCGGACGACCCTTGCATTAAAAAGCATTTGGAGCCCGGCGCTTTAACCGAGGCGGGACGGGCTTTAAAAGAAAACGCCGAATATTTATTTTGCGCTCAGCCTATGGTTGAAACCGTCCTGTTTTTTCCTGCTGATAAAATTGTTTTTGATTCTGATCTTTTGCAGGATTTTTATAACAAAGCCGCTTACTTAAGAGAGTTTTTGGATTTTGACGTGATTGATAAAAATATGATATTAGATTCTGCCTTAAAAAAATATAAATTATTAATTTTAATTTCCGA
>CAZVLR010000014.1:0-6220 GCA_964628095.1 uncultured Candidatus Saccharibacteria bacterium
AAGCAAGAAGGATTAAACTCATTAAAGATTGAAGTTTCATCAATCAATACTAACATCGATTACCAGTCAGTAAATCTGGAACCTAATACCACCTACACCTTAATTGCCTGGATTAAAACTGAAAATGTTCCTGGAGGAGGCGGGGGCAAAGGAGCCCAAGTATATTATTATAATCCAGAAAGCGGTGGCCAATATCTGCCCACAGTTGAATACACAAAAGACTGGAAAATGTACAGCAAAACATTTACCACCGGCGCAAATACTGCTAACGGTAAAGTATCAATGAGAATCAAGGGCGGAGCCGGCAAAGCTTGGTTTGATAGTCTGGTTTTGGTTAAAGGAAGTGCTTATTAAAGCATTGGATAGAATAATTATTTACCTGCTTTTTAAAAAGGTAGTAATTAAACAATGCAAAATAACTAGTTAATTTTAAAATATGAATAAAAATATTTTATTGATCGTATTGCTGATTGTTGTATTTGCGGGCGCAGCTATTGCAGCGGTATTGTTTATTTTTCCCTATGAGCCAGATCAACCTCCTTTAGCCGATGATACAGGCTCAACAGCAGAAGGGATTCAAGAGGTGGTAAATGCTAATAACAAATTTACTTTTGATTTATATTCTGAATTGAATAAAGCTGAAGAAGGAAATATTTTCTATTCTCCTTACAGCATTTCGGCTGCTCTGGCTATGACCTATGAGGGCGCAAAAGGACAAACCGCAGAAGAAATGAAATCAGTTTTTTATTTCCCTGAAAACAATATTTTAAGATCTAATTTCGCCGCAATTTATAATAATATTAACAAAGGAGCTCAAGATTACGAATTAAAAACCGGAAACGCTTTATGGGTTCAACAGGACTTTCCCTTTCTTGGGGAGTATATAAGTAGGGTCGAAAAATATTATGGCGGAAAAGCCGCGAATTTAGATTTTATCAAAGAAACCGAACAGTCAAGGCAAACCATCAATAGTTTTATAGAAAAACAGACAAATAATAAGATTAAAGATTTAATTCCTGCGGGTTTTCTTGATACAACAACAAGGCTTGTTTTGACTAACGCAATTTATTTTAAAGGAATTTGGGAGTGGGAATTTGACGTGTCTAATACTCGTGAAGAGGATTTTAAGATATCTTCTGATAATATTGTGAAAACCTCCATGATGAATATGGAGCCCAATAAGGCTAAATTTAATTATGCCGACATGGGAGATTTACAAATTTTAGAATTACCGTACAAAGGTGATAAAATTTCAATGTTAGTATTGCTACCAGCTGAAAATCTTGATGTAATAGAATCCGCACTTACAGCAGAAAAACTTAATGAATATAAATCTAAGATGGAAGAAACAAAGTTAGACGCAATATCGTTACCTAAATTTGAGTTTGATACGAAATATTTTATGAAAGACACTTTGAGCGCATTGGGAATGCCAACGGCCTTTTCAGATATTGCTGACTTTTCCGGAATGACAGGCAAAAAAGATTTATTTATTAGTTTTGTTATTCATCAAGCGTATGTCAATGTTGACGAGAAGGGAACAGAGGCAGCAGCCGCAACCGCTGTGGGCATGAAACTTACGGCCGTTATGCCAAGCAACATATTTAGAGCAGATCATCCTTTTATATTTTTAATTCAAGAAAAAAGCACCGGGAATATTCTGTTTATGGGAAAGGTTATTAATCCGAATTTGTAGAATTTATTTTTACGTTAAAAATAGGCTTAGATTTAATTAAATAATGGCGCAATAACATATATTCGCTTGTGGATATATTGTGGATAAAGTTGCCAAAACATGAAAAAAGAGGTTATTGACAACAAAAATATTTAAGGTAAATTCTAAAGCGAGGGGGTGCGGGATTAATTCCTTAAGGACGAAGCCATTTTATGAAGGAGGTTTAAAACAGCTGTCTGGATACGTCCAACTCCAGCGAATTCGTCAATTAGACCGAATTCAGGAAGGCTATTCCCCCTCACCAAAGGTGGCAAAGCGAGTGCTTTGCCATTTTTAGTTGGAAGAATTTTCTGATATACTGAAAATGTATGAAATATAATATTGCTGTTTCGGGCGCAGCCCGAATGAACCATTGCTGTGAAAACATCGAGGAAATTTCCCGGGAGGTAGGAAGGTTGGTAGCTAAAAAGGGTTGCGTGCTGGTAACCGGCGCCACTACGGGCGTGCCTTACTTTTCGGCCTTGGGCTGTAAAGAAGCGGGCGGATTTAATGTTGGGTTTTCTCCAGCCGATTCGGAAACCGCTCATTTAAAAACCTACAAGCTGCCTTTAAAGCCTTTTGATGTGATGATTTATACAGGGGCTGATTACGTGGGTAGAAATATGATGATGACCAAATCCGTAGACGGCGTAATTATTGTATGCGGCCGCATGGGTACCTTGCATGAATTTGCTACCGCTTTTGAAATTCAAAAGCCCATTGGCGTATTAGAGGGTTCGGGTGGTATGGCTGATAGGATAAGGTTAATAGCCACCGGGCCAACCCGGGGGATTAAAAGGATTGTTTACGAGCGGGACCCCAAAGTTTTAGTTGAAAAACTAATCGAGCTTATAAAAGAAGATAAAAAAGGCAATCCCAAAGTAAAAGGTCGAGCCAAATAATTATTTAAAATAAATAACCATGGAAGAAGGCAAACTGATCGGAAAAATCACCCATTATTTTTCCAACATTAACGTCGCCGTTATTGATTTGACCGACACCTTAAAAGCCGGAGACAGTATTAGAATTGTGGGCGGGGAAAACACCGATTTTACCCAGGCGGTTGAATCAATGGAGGTGGAGCACCAGAAGGTGGATAAGGCTAAAAAAGGCGATTCGGTGGGCTTGAAAGTTTCTGAAAAGGTACACGAAGGATACAAGGTTTTTAAGGTTTAAAATTCAACACATAGATAGGTTTTTAGGGGTTTAAAACAATCCCTAATTTCAATATATTTTAGTTGTTCTTTATTAAAAATCTATGGAATTAGCGCGGGTGCATATTTTTGTTTCGGGAAAAGTACAGGGCGCTTGGTATCGCGAAGGCACTAAAAAGGAAGCGAATAAGCTAAAAGTTTTTGGCTGGATTAAAAACTTAGAAGATGGCCGAGTAGAAGCATTATTAGAAGGAGAAAAAGAAAGCTTAGAAAAGATGCTAGTCTGGGCCAAAAGAGGTTCTTTTTGGTCAAAAGTTGAAAACATTGAAATTTCCTGGGAAGAACATAAAAAAGATTTTCAAGATTTTAAAATAGTCTACTGATTTTATTAAAAATATATTAAAACAAGGCCGGCCCAGGGCCGGTTTTTTTACTTGATTTTATGATTTTAAATCCCTATGATAACAAATAGGATAACAATAAAAAGGTCGAAAAAAAATCAATAAATAACAAAAAACTTTAAATTTATGGAAGACCATAATCAACATCATTGGCATCCGAGCGGCGCCAAGAAAGCCCTGTTAATTTTACTTTCTGTTTTTGTTTTGTTTTTAATAGTTTCTGAAGGATACGATATTAAAAAGAAGATGGAAAGCTCCAAAACCATCGCTTTTTCGGGCGAAGGCAAGGTGGTTGCGATTCCCGACATTAGCTTGGTTAGTTTTTCAGTGGTTAGCAGCGCCGATACGGCAGCCAAAGCCATGGAAGACAATTCGCAAAAAATGAATAGTATTATTACTTTTGTAAAAGAGTCGGGAGTTGAAGAAAAAGACGTTAAAACCACTTCATACAATTTGTATCCCAGATATGACTGGTTAGAAGGTAAAAGAGTTTTTCGGGGTTACGAATTAACTTCTACTTTGTCGATAAAGATCAGGGATTTGGATAAAATCAGCCAGTTAATCGATGGCGCGGTTAAAAAAGGCGCCAACCAGGTGGGCGATATCCAATTTACCATTGACGATCAGGAGAAGTTAAAGGACGAGGCTCGGAATAAGGCGATTGAGAACGCTAAAGAGCGAGCCCAAAACATTGCCAAAGCCTCGGGTTTGAAAATCGGAAGAGTGGTTAATTTTTCAGAGAGCAGTAGGGGGTATTATCCTGTTTATGATACTGCAATGAAAGAAATGAGCGGGATTGGCAGCGCCGCGCCTCAGGTTGAAGCCGGTAGCCAAGAGATTACCGTTGACGTAGTTTTAACCTTTGAACTAAAATAGTGAATATGTTTCGGGAATCGCCCCAAAACACCGAAAAGTTTTTGTGGACTCAGCATGTTAAAAGAAAGATGCGCCAGTACCAGTTGTCTGAATCCCGCTTAAAAAGGGTAATGCGCGCTTTTGAGCGAAAGGAAGAAGGCGTGGCACCCTACACCTGCGCCATTATGCAGGGGTCGGGCACTAAAAAGCATCCCAAGGAAATCTGGCTAATGTATCAGATTAAAAACAAGCGGGTAAAAATTATCAGCGCTTGGCGCTATCCGGGCATCAGCCCCAAAAAAGAAGTGCCGATTCCCGAAGATATTCTCAAAGAACTAATCAACGGAACCATCGTATAATTATGAATTACCTTTTAATTTTAGCAGCTGGTTTTGCAGGCGGCTTAATTCGGGGCCTGGTGGGCTTTTTAAAACACCAGCTGGCTTACAAAAACGTAAAATTCGAATGGTTTTATTTTCTAGGTATGATATGCGCTTCGGGCCTAATTGGTTTAGTATGCGCTTTGGCCATGAAAGAACTGGGTTTTTCGCTGGGCGGCATTTTTTCTCCGGCCCTGTCTTTTATAGTCGGGTACGCGGGCGGAGATTTTATCGAGAATATTTATAAGATAATTATTAAGCAATCCTCGCTTTATACAAAAGAGGGAAAATAACATGGAAGAAGTAATACAAAAAACTATCGGCTGGACCTTGTTGGTGCTGGGCTTGGGGATTATTTTCTGGGGATTATTGAATTCGTACAATATTTTTACCAGTGCAACTTCGGTGCCAGAAATATTTAAAATCGATAATCAGTTAACAAATTCTAAAGAAAATATAGATAGCTCTGATCCACAGGCTCAGGTTGAAAAAATGATTAGCGAACAGTTTAAAAACGTGCTGCCTGCAGATACTTTGCCCAAAACTTTAAATTTGATCGCCTGGTCGGTTTTTGCGGGCATTCTTTTTCTGGGCGGCGGGCAGATTGCAAGCTTGGGCATAAAACTGGTTAAAAAATAGCACAAGGGCGAGTAGCTCAGCGGCAGAGCACTGCATTCACATTGCAGGGGCCACAGGTTCAAATCCTGTCTCGCCCACTTATTTATGGAATTCATTGCCGATTTTCACATTCATTCAAAGTATTCCCGCGCCACGGCCCATAACATGGATTTGGAAGCTTTGGATTATTGGGCCAAAATTAAAGGAATTAAGGTTTTGGGCACGGGCGATTTTACTCACCCGGAATGGTTAAAAAACTTAAAAGAAAAACTGGAACCGGCCGAGCCCGGACTTTTTAAATTAAAAAGCAACAAAGGCGAAACCAGATTTATTTTAACCTCGGAAATCAGCTGCATTTATTCAAAAAACAACCGCGTGAGAAAGGTGCACATTGTGGTTTTTGCCCCCTCTTTTGAAGCGGTGGAGAAGATTAACGCCCAGCTGGGCTGGATTGGCAACTTAAAATCCGACGGCCGGCCGATCTTAGGCTTGGATGTAAAAGAGCTGGCCAAAATTGTTTTAAGCGCTTCCGAAAACTGCTTGGTGGTGCCCGCTCACGCCTGGACGCCCTGGTTTTCCGTTTTTGGCTCAAAGTCCGGCTTTGATTCTCTTGAAGAATGTTTTGAAGATTTTACCAAATATATTTTTGCCATTGAAACGGGACTGTCTTCGGATCCGGGCATGAACTGGCGTTTGTCGGCCTTAGATAAAATTACTTTAATTTCCAACAGCGACGCCCACTCGCCCCAGAAAATCGGCCGCGAGGCCAACGTTTTTGACACCGAAATTTCTTACCCGGCGATTTACGAGGCGATAAAAAACAAAGACCCGAAAAAGTTTCTTTATACCATCGAATTTTTTCCCGAAGAGGGAAAATACCATTTTGACGGCCACCGGAACTGCAATATTACTTTATCGCCCCAGGAATCTAAAAAATACAACAATGTTTGCCCCAATTGCCAAAGATTGTTAACCATCGGGGTTTTAAACCGGGTGGAAGATTTGGCCGATCGGCCGGAAAACTTTAAACCCGAAAATGCCATTCCCTACAAAAGCTTAATACCTTTGGAAGAAATAATCGCCGATGCCTTGGGCGTG
>CAZVLR010000015.1:0-5597 GCA_964628095.1 uncultured Candidatus Saccharibacteria bacterium
TGGCTATTTGAAGTGTCGACCCTTCAAGTGGCGAAGCTAACGCGTTAAGTGTTCCACCTGGGAAGTACGGCCGCAAGGCTAAAACTCAAAAGAATAGACGGGGACTCACACAAGCGGTGGACCATGTGGCTCAATTCGATAACAAACGAGGAACCTTACCAGGGCTAGAAACCATAATGAAACTCCGGTGAAAGCCGGAGCCGCTCACAAGGCCAGTATGGCAGGTGCTGCATGGTTGTCGTCAGCATGTGCTTTGAAGTGCACCCTTAAATGGGGTAACATGCGCAACTCTTATTGCGTGTTTCATACGTGTCACGCGAAACTGCCTCGGATAACGAGGAGGAAGGCGAGAATGACGCCAAATCAGCATGGCCCTTGATGCCCTGGGCTGCACACGTGGTACAATGGGACTGACAATGGGTCGCCAAGTCGTAAGACGGAGCTAATCCCATCAAACGGTCTCTTAGTTCGGATTGAGGTCTGAAACTCGACCTCATGAAGCTGGAATCGCTAGTAATCGCCAATCAGCTATGTGGCGATGAATACGTTCTTGAGTCTTGTACTCACCGCCCGTCAAGTCAAGCGAGCTGGGAATGCCCGAAGCACCGATTTTTCGGTATCAAGGCAGGCTCAGTGAGAGGGACTAAGTCGTAACAAGGCACGCGTAGCGGAAGCTGTGCGTGGATCATCTCCTATTATTTTTAAGTAGTCGACTAGGGTTGAAGATCGAGAATTCTATCTTTAACTCTGAGGCATTGATCGAGGAGCCTTCAAGTTTCGATCGTCGGAGCAACTCCAAGAAAATGAATAAATTAACAAGGTTTTTACCTTGTTTTTTTATTAATTTTTGTTAGAATATTTTTAATATGCCCATACCGGCCAAAATCACAAAATTCCTTGAGAGTTCTAAGGTAAAATATGAAGTATTAAAGCACCGCACGGTTTATACCGCCTTTGACAAAAGCCAGACCTTGAGAGTAAAACCCAGCCTGATTGGTAAAACTTTGGTTTTAAGATTGGATAACAAGCCTGTTATTGTTTTAATTCCGGCCGACAAGAATTTGGATAAAAACCTGTTAAAGAAAACTTTAAAAGCAAAGAAAATTGATTTTATTAAAGAGGCCTGGATGAAAAAAACTTTTAAAGGAATAAAGCTGGGCGCAATACCGCCATTTGGAAATTTATGGAAGATTAATACAGTCGTCGATAAAAATTTATTATTTGGCCCTAAGGTAATTTTAAACAGCGGCCATTACAACTTTTCAATTAAGATAAATTCGAGCGCATTTAAGAAATTGGTTCCAGATTTACTGGTTTTTAAAATTAGCAAGAAGAAATAATATTTAGGGCGTGTAGTTCAGTGGTAGAACGCCATTCTGATAAAATGGAGGTCGAAGGTTCGATTCCTTCCACGCCCACCATATAAAACATTTATTCGGGAAATTAATCTAATTTCCGTTTTTTGCTTTGGATTGACAAAATATTTTAAGGTGGTAGGAACGGAATATGGAGCACCTTTACAAGTTTTTTAGCTTTTAAAAATCATTCATAAAACGAGAGGAGGCTGATAGATATGAAAACGCTAAGTTTTGACCAAAAGAGAGATTTATTGTTTGCTTTGGGCTATGTGGTAAAAGAGGTCGGTGAGGAAATACTTACCCAGCGGGGGTCTAACATTTTTGACACCGCCGATTACAAAGGGCATGAATCTTCGAGTATTGATATTTTTGCTCGGGAAAGGGTGCAGGCGGCTCTTGATCGGCATATGCCGGATTTAGAAGGCGTTGTCCGCTTTGAATTAAGGCCGTTTAGCAAAACATTGATTGAAGCGAAAGAACATCAGCATTTTGTTCTGATTATTGATGAGATCGAGGGCACAACCAATACCAAGCGTTGTTTGGCGGCCGCCTTGGAATATCGTCCATTGGCCATTGTTTCGCTGGCGCTTTGTACAAGTGAAAGCCTGCAAGATCTTATCCTGGGAACGGTTTATACTTTTGATCAGGGAGAAGTTTTTTCAGCGCTTCGGGTCAGCGATAACAATTTCCTAGTTTTTCGCAACAATCAAATTGTTCAACCGTCTTCGGTGGTTTCAACCAGGGGTGATAGCCGAAAGAGAATTCTGGTAATCGGTTATTCCAACAGCCACCGCATAGAAAAAGGGCAATTAGAACAGGCCCTTTATGATCAAAGGCTTAAGGTTTATGAAGGTTGTCGCGCTTCGGGTATGGATATTATTAATTTGTTGCGCAATGGAAATGACGCTTACGTCGATTTGCGGCATTACTGGTCAACAAAAAGCGATAAAGGGCAGGAAAAAGAGGCGATGCTTCAGGTATATGATATTGCCGGTGTAATTCCTATTGCCGAAGGATGCGGCATGAAGGTGACTGACGCCGAAGGCAGATCTTGGCGGGAATACAATTTAGAGGATACCATCCCTTTGGTTGTTGCCAGGCCCGATATCCATCAACTAATTTTGGACACTATTAAGCCGTTTGTTGAAAAATGGAAAGGGGAAAGGAAATAACCAAACGTAAAGATTTTTTAAAGCTGATATTATGAGCTCCGGGAATTAAACAACGGGGCTCTTTTTCTTGAAAAAACCGCCTTGATTAGCTATGATTAATTAAGTTTAACAGAGATTTTATTATTTCGGGCCCTTAGCTCAGTTGGTAGAGCGCCTCATTTGCAATGAGGAGGTCACCAGTTCGAATCTGGTAGGGTCCACCGGTTACCTCTATTGACAAAATAACAATAATGTTATATAATTTTGTTATTGATTAAATGAATTGAACGAAAAATTAAACAATAGATAGATAAAAAAACAGAAAGGGGTGAGGAGAATGGACATTAAAAATATTCTTTCGGTTTCGGGCGGCGTCTTATTTGTCGCGGCTTTTATTCCGTATGTAATTTCTATTTTAAAAGATAAAACCAAGCCGGCCAAAGCCAGCTGGTTTATCTGGGCAGTATTAGATACCACGGCATTTTTAGCAATGTGGGCAACACACACCTTAAACTGGGTAATAATTGTTTCTCCTGTATGTGCCTGGTCGGTAGTATTTTTAGCTTTATATTACGGAATACCGGGCTGGAGTAAAACCGACAAGTTTTGTCTTGTGGGTGCGGCACTAGGGATTTTGCTCTGGTATATGTTCGATAATCCATTATTTGGCATCGTTATTAGCCAGATAGTTACCTTTATCGGATCAATCCCAACCTTTGTGTCGGCCTGGGAAGATCCCAAACGAGAAGATAAATTAGCCTGGATAACTTTATGGCTATCCTGTTTTTTAACGCTAATTTCAATTTCTTCTTTAAAGCCGGCCGAATCCGCCCAACCGATTACGTTTTTTGTTATAGAAACAGTGGTAGTTTATATTCTTCTTTTAAGAGGATGAACTTAAAACCCTCTTGGTGCGTTTTTGCCAAGAGGGGATTTTTTATACTTTTTTTGGTATAATGGTTAAAACACATGGAAAAACAAAAAGGGCAATATTTGGGCACCGAAGTCTCTGGCAAATGGTGGAAGCGCTATCGGGAAAGAAATTATTTTAGCCGGGGCAACGGAGAATGGTGGTATAATGAACAAGGTTTTTATTTTTTGCGCTATTTTGCCAAAGAGCCTATTTTTATTCCCCTTAACTCAATTATTGGCTTTAAAATAGGGAAGTGGCATTCGGGCCGCTGGGCTTTGGGCAACAATATTTTTAAAATTATCTGGAAAAAAGACAATCTTGAATTAAGTTCGGGCTTTATTGTGTCAAACGGGCGAGAGGAAGCTGTAAAATTAAAAGAAATATTGGCCGGGCGCATAAAATAGCCCGGTTTTAGTTTTCCACAGGGGCTATTCTTATCTTTCAGGCTTCTGCTATAATGTAATAATTCAAAAAAAGGTCGAATTTATTAAATAAACAACACATAAATTTATGATTTCAGATTGGTACACAATTACTGTTAATGCTCTACAGAACCTGTGGTCAGCTTTTATTCTATATATTCCCAATATTATTATTGCTTTAATTATATTCATTATCGGCTGGCTTATCAGCGTAGGCATTGGCAAGTTAGTTACTGAGATTTTAAAAAGAGTTAAATTCAACAAACTCTTTGAAAAAGGAGTTTGGAAAGAGGCCTTGGAAAAAGCCGAATTCAAAGTGGACGCCGCTGCGTTTATCGGCGCTGTCTGCAAATGGATTTTGGCGATCGTCGCGCTTTTAATCGCGGTTGAGATCCTGGGCTTGAATCAGTTCGCCAATTTACTAACCAAGGTTTTGGGATATCTTCCCAACGTGGTGGTAGCGGCTTTGATTTTCGTGGTGGCGGTAATTATTTCCGACATCGCTGAAAAAGTAATCAGAGCGGCGGTTGGCGGAGTAAAAGCCAGCTACGCAAATTTAGCCGGAGGCATTGTGAAATGGTCAATTTGGATTTTCACCATTTTCGCGGTCTTAATCCAGCTAAAAGTAGCCGAAGGCGTTTTGATGACCTTGTACACCGGCATTATCGCTTTAATTGTTATTGCCGGCGGCATTGCATTTGGCTTGGGCGGCAAGGATGTGGCAGCGGATATGTTGGAAGATTTAAAGAGGCGATTGAAGGAGTAATTAGATTGCTATCAAAAAGGGCTAAAGCCCCTGTTTTCCACAAGCAGGGGCTTGACAGCCTTTTTTTGTTTTGTTAACATTACTTATCGAATAATTATGAGAAAACTTCGAAAGAAAACCAATCAAGAAAGCGGATAATATTCTGAATTTTTTTGGTTCAGAAGCGCCGCTTTCCAAAAGCGGTTTTTTGTTGCTTTGGCAGATAGGACAGGATAGGAAAGAACATTCAAAATTTAATAAAATAATCTAGCAAAAAAAGTCCCAACCAAATTTTAAGAAGTAGTCTTTCCAAAATTTGGGAGGGCAAGAAAGTGGTTACGAGCAGATGGTGGATGCCTCGGGAGATTGAGGCGATGAAGGACGTGGCGTGCCTGCGAAAAGCTTCGGGGAGGTGGCTAGCAACCTTTGATCCGGAGATGTCCTAATGGGGAAACCCGTTTTGGAATTAAACCAAAACAGTCTGGCCTTAAAAGGCCGACAGCGAACCTGCCGAAGTAAAACATTCTAGTAGGCAGAGGAAATAAAAACAATCGGCTAAATAGCCGAAGATTCCCTTAGTAGCGGCGAGCGAAGAGGGAAATAGCCCAAACCCTACTCTTTTTGTCTGTTGAAATCGCAGTGAACCTTTTTAATAATATATAACTTTTATAAGTTCTTTAAAGTCTGAAAGGTCAATTGCGTTTTCGACGGACGAAAAGAGTAGGGGGTTGAAAGGGAATATCGTCGGGGGCATCCTAAGATATAAATTCTTTATCTCTTAGGATAACTCTGAGGGAGAAAATTAGGTAAATGTTGGTTAAGGGAAGCACCCTGGAAAGGGGAACCATAGAGGGTAATAGTCCCGTACTTGAAAACTCATTTACGCTCCTTGATATTTTACTTAAGTACCACGAGGCATGATAACCTTGTGGAAAGCAGGCAGAACTATATTGCCAAGGCAAAATAGTTCTGCCTGCTTTCCACAAGGTTATCATGCCTCGTGGTACT
>CAZVLR010000016.1:0-4614 GCA_964628095.1 uncultured Candidatus Saccharibacteria bacterium
CACGTTGTCTCCCACCAAATCAGCAATCACAGCCGGATTTCTCGGATCGTCTTCGGGTATGCCTTTTTCAATTTTCCCCACCAAATCAGCGCCCACGTCCGCGGCCTTGGTATAAATACCGCCGCCCAAGCGCGCAAAAACTGAAATTAAAGAGCCGCCAAAGCCCAAAGCTACCAAGGCCCTTAAGTCGTTGAATATTAAATAAAATCCTGAAACCGAAAGCAGTCCCAAGCCCACCACCAAAAACCCAGTAACCGAACCGCCTTTAAAAGATAAATTAAGAGCTTCTTTTAAGCCCACCTGCGAGGCCTGAGCCACTTTTAAATTAGCCTGGGTTGAAACCATCATGCCAATATAGCCGGCCAGGGCCGAAGCAACCGCGCCCACTAAAAACCCTAGGGCCATTTTCCAGCCAAGACTGGGCAAGAACAAAAGAATTAAAAATATGATAATGGCGATAAAGGCCACGGTTTTGTACTGCCTTTTCAAATAGGCATTAGCCCCCTCTTTAATGGCCTGGGAAATCTCGATCATCTTGCCCGAGCCCGAAGGCGCCTTTTTTATTTTTAAAATCAAAAACCAGGCGAATACAATTGTAAAAACGGAAACTAAAATAGAAAATAAAACGGGAATATTAGAAGACATAGTTTTTATTTTTAATAATTAGTTATTTAATTATTCTTTTTTCTTGGTTTTAACTTTTTTGGCCTTTTTTTCTTTTGGCTTTTCTTCGTTTTCGCTTTCTTTTGGATTAACTTCTTCATTTTTCACTTCTTCTGCTTCCGCTCCTTCCTCTTCGGGCACGTAACCCTCTTCGTCGATTCTTTCTTTGCTCCGCACGTCGATTTTCCAGCCGGTTAGTTTGGCGGCTAATCTTACGTTCTGCCCGTCTTTTCCAATAGCCAAAGACAGCTGGTCTTCGGGCACCACCACCAAAGCTTTATTCTTGGGGAGTTTCTTCACTTCAACCACTTTGGCCGGAGACAAAGAGTTGGCAATGTATTTCTCCGGGTCTTCAGAATACTCAATAATGTCTATTTTCTCGCCCCCTAATTCATTAATTACCGCCTGCACTCTCGCCCCTCTCTGGCCGACAGCCGAACCAATGGGGTCCACCCCTTCCATTTTAGACTCCACTGCGATTTTGGTGCGCGAACCCGCTTCCCGGGCAATGGATTTAATAATCACCGTGCCCGCAGAAATTTCGGGCGCTTCCAATTCAAAAAGCTTTGAGATTAATTTGGGATAAGAGCGCGAAAGGAAGATAACCGGACCCTTGGGCGTGTTTTCCACCTTTAAAATGTACACTTTTAAGCGCTGGGCGGGGCGATAAAATTCGCCCGGTACCTGTTCTTCTCTGGAAAGCAGGCCAATGGTTTTTCCAATATCCAAGAAAACGTTCCGGCCTTCAATTCTTTGAACAATGCCCGAAACGATTTCTCCTTCTTTTGTTTTGTATTCGTCAAAAATGGTTTCCCGCTCGGTTTCTTTTATCTTTTGCAGAATAACCTGCTTAGCGGTCTGGGCGGCAATCCGGCCAAAATCTTTCTTGGGTTCCAAAGGCAATTCTAAAATTTCTCCCGTTTTAATACCCGGTTTTTCTTTTTTGGCGTCTTCAAACATAATATGCTTTTCGGGGTTAAAGCGAACCTTTTTAGCGCCATCTTCCAGTTCGTCCGAAACCATCACCTTTTTGGCTTTTAGTTTTTCCAGCTCGGCTTCCGAATAAATCATGTCTTCATCCAACACCTGCTTTTCCTGCCAAAATTTCAGATCGCCCATTTCTGAAGAGATTTTGCACTTTACCACTTGGCCCTTTTTCCCGTATTCTTTTTTGTAAGCGGCGGCAATGGCTAGCTCGATCGTTTCCATTATCTTCTCAAAAGAAATGCCCCGCTCTTCGGCAATTTGAGATATGGCCGAAGTCATGTTTTTTATATCCATAAGTTTAAAAAAATATGCCCGCTTCAGACGGACATAAATATCTTTCAAATGCTAATTATATTACAGTATATCAGGGCAAAATCTCCTGTCAAGATTGAAAATATGATATAATTTTTGTATAATCCAAAGATGAAAAAGAAAAAGGTTTTCAGCATAATAATCATAATCTTAATCGCGTTCTTTTTGTTATTTATGAGAAACGACAATATAAAAATCGAGCGGCTTTCGCTAACGATAAATAATCTTCCAAATAATTTTAAAAGCTTTAAAATCGCCCACATTTCCGACATTCATTCAAAGGATTACGGAGAAAAGGAAAAGAAGGCTTTAGAATATTTAAAGCAGGAAAAGCCCGACTATATTTTCATTACCGGCGACATTGTTGATTGGACCACCAAAAACATTACCGCTTGCCAGGGCTTTTGGCAGGATCTGGCCAAAGCCTTCCCGGGAAAAGTTTTTGCGGTCTGGGGCAACCACGACCACCGCAATACTAGGTTTAAAAGCATTGAAGGAGCAGTTAAAGAAAGCGGCATTCAGGTTCTAGAAAACGAAGCGCGGAAGATTGAAATCAATGGCGAATTTATTTATTTAATCGGCTCGGACGACCCGCATGAAAACTACGACAATATTGAAAAAATCGCCGATACCTTAAAGGGCAACAGTGTTAAAATTTTAATCGCCCACTCGCCCGAAATTTTCCGCAAGATAAAAGATAAAGATATTGATTTAACTTTAGTCGGCCACACCCACGGCGGACAAGTAGACATTCCTTATTTGGTGGATTTGGTTCTACCTTTAAAATACGACAAAAAATATAAAAAGGGGCTGTTCCAAGAAGGCTCTTCATATATGTATGTTAACCGGGGCGTGGGCGAAACCTTCCTGCCCCTGAGATTTAACGCGCCGCCAGAAATCGCCTTTATTACCCTGCAATAAAATGATTGAGGAATACAAATTCGGCTTTATTATAATCAACGGGGAAAAATACGAATATGATGTTCAGGTTTTTTGGACGGGCGAAGTTTTAAAATGGTGGAGAAAAGCCAGCCACAACGTGGAATTAGACGACCTAAAAGAAGCTTTAGAAATAAACCCGGAAATAGTCATTATTGGCAAAGGCCAACCCGGAGAAATGGAAGTTTCGGATGAAGTTAAAAAGAAATTGAAAGAAAAAAACATCGAACTAATTATCGACGGCACCGAAGAAGCGGTAAAAACTTTTAATGTTTTGGTTTCCCAGGCCGAAGAAGACGAAGAAGAAAGACAGATTATCGGATTATTTCATTTAACCTGCTAATATTGACACCCTGTAAGGCCGATGGTATTATGCCATTAAAGAAGATTAGCGAGTCGAAGTATCTTAGCTAAAGCCCGAGTCAAAAGCAAAGGCCAACAATAAGTAGAGCGGCTCAAAAATCATAAAATCAAGGTCGCTTTATTATTATTAAAAACAAAAACATGGCCTTTCAAAAATTTGACGGAGCCGGCCGCGAGGGCGGCTTCAAACGGGAAATGATTGATGTTAAAGACATGAACATCAAATGCAAGGACTGCGGAGCTGAAATTACCGAGTTACCATTTCAGCCAGACCCCAATCGCTTGGATTCGATCCGCTGCCGCGAATGCTTAAAAAAGTTTCGCGATTCCCGACCCAGAAGGTTTTAATTTAAACCCGAAACTACAAAAGCCACGATAAGCGTGGCTTTTTAGTTTGATTCTTGAAAAAATAGCACACACGTTGTATAGTTTAGTTGTTATGAAGATAGACCTGCATTTGCATACTAACTTTTCTCACGACGGCCTGTCATCGCCAAAAGAAATAGTGGATGCGGCCATTAAAAAGGGGCTCGATGTAATTTGCATTACCGACCACAGCGAGATAAAAGGCGCTTTTGAAGCAATAAAATATGCTCTTGGTAAAAACATCCTGGTACTGCCCGGCATTGAAATTATGAGCCAGGCCGGGGACATTTTAGCTATTAATGTAAAAGAGCTGGTTCCCGACGGCCTTTCAACCAAAGACACGATAAATGAAATTCACCAGCAAGGCGGTATTGCGGTAGCGCCCCATCCTTTTAATTGGCCTTTTGGAAAATTCCGGGGCACTCTTGAAGAATTAAAAACTTTTGACGCGATCGAATGCTTTAACGCCAACGCCTTCCGTTTTGTTAATAAAAAGGCTTTAAATTTTGCCAAAAAATACAACCTGGCGCATACGGCTGGTTCCGACGCCCACAACGCCCGCTATGTGGGCCGGGGCTATTTATCTATCGCCAGTAAAATAACTTCTGAATTAGACGCCATTAATGCCATTATGGGCAAAACCGGAGAAATTATCGGCAAGGTGCTCAACTTTAGGCAGTTGATTAGAAACGCGCAAAGGTCTGATATTATACAGATGTTTGATTGGTACCGGATCAGAAAAAAAAATAAGTAATCAAAATAGAAAACCTTGTTTTGCTTTATCAATTTTCTCTTCTTTGGAGAAAATTTTTATTTTCCCGTAAACGCCGTCGTATCCGGGCCGGATAAAAACCTGCCCCGCTCTCACTTTTTTAACGCCCTCGCCCACCTCGGGCAAGGTAGCGCTTTCTATTTCTCTGGGATCAACTTTTAATAAAACGTTGAATTCGCTGCCAAAATTTTTAATCAACTTTTGGTATTCCT
>CAZVLR010000017.1:0-2458 GCA_964628095.1 uncultured Candidatus Saccharibacteria bacterium
GTAAATTATGAAGCCCAAAATGATAACTGCTAAAATGATTATAAAAATCAAATTATTGGAAAGGTTTAACGGTCCTCCTCCCTGCGGTGAATTAGGTTGCGAAAGTGGTGCATTGCCATCTCCTAAAACCGATAGATCTTCTCCGGCTACGGATAGCAATCTAGTTCTACTGCAAATATTAGCACTTAAAGAATCGTCGCCGTACGCATACACAAAATATCTTTCGCCCTCTTTAAATCCATATCCGCAATCGCCCCCGCCCATGCCAGTGGAAACAACGACAGTCTTATCGGAAATCCCCTTCCAAATTTTTTCAATATCAAACTTCACTTTATATCCATATCCCGTCAAATTCCGGTCAATATCGATAACTGTTCCAGAAAAAACAGCTGTTGCTTCTTTCAGCTCTTCGCTTGGTGTACCGGGCATCACGCAAGAACAAGCAAATGCCGAAGGTGTGCTAATGGCAGTAAATAAAGAAAGAGTGAAAAATGTAACTACTAAGAAAATTAATTTTGGGTTTTTGATAATATTCATAATTTTTTCCTTAAAAAATATTTTAAGATTAATTAGAAAATCGATTTTATTTTCTAATGGTTTATTAATATTTATGTTTATAATTAAAAACTTTCTTTCCCCCAAAATTGAATACAAATTAGTCGCCGAGCGAAGCGAGGCGAACACATTTTCCTTGCAATTTCCTAAATGGTGCCCAGGGTGGGAGTCGAACCCACACGAGATTGCTCTCATACGATTTTGAGTCGTACGCGTAAACCAGTTCCGCCACCTGGGCTTTATGCCTATATTCTATTCTTTATCAGATTTTTTGCTCTTTTTCAATCTTAAAACCGCATTCCTTATTGGAGCATTTTTTATATTTTCTCTTAGTTTCCACCATTAGCGAGCCGCAGCCCTGGCATTTTTCATTCAGGGGCTTGTCCCATAGGGCAAAATCGCAATCGGGGTAATTGTCGCAGCCGTAAAATATCTTTTTTTTCTTGGTTCTTTTTGGGGTTAAGTTGCCCTTTTGGCATTTGGGGCATTTAATGTCCAGCTTATTCTCTTTTAAAGATTCGGTGTATTTGCATTTGGGAAAGCCCGAGCAGGCGTAGAATTTTCCAAAGCGGCCCAGGCGGATAATTAAAGGGGCGTTGCACTTGGGGCAGACGCGATCAGTAGCTTCATGGGCGATTTCTTTTTTAGAAATCTCTTTTTCTTTTCGGATCAGATTTTCTTCAAAGGGTTTATAGAATTCTTTTAACACCTCTTTCCATTTCTTTTGGCCTTCGGCAATCTCGTCGAATTCTTCCTCCATTTTAGCGGTAAACTTTATATCAACAACCTGCGGGAAATGGTTTACCAGCAGGTCGTTTACCACCAAGCCAATTTCGGTGGGTCGGAATCTTTTCTGATCGTCTTTTTCAATATAGTTTCTTTCCTGGATGGTCGAAAGAATGGGCGCGTAGGTAGAAGGCCGGCCAATGCCGTTTTCCTCGAGCGTTTTTATCAAGGTGGCTTCGTTATATCTGGGTGGGGGCTGGGTAAAGTGCTGTTCCGGGTTTAATTTTATCAATTTTAAAGTTTCTTTAATTTCTAAAGGTGGAACCTCGGTTTCTTCAAATTTAATATGATACACTTTTAAAAAACCTTCAAACTTTAAAATTTGGCCATTGGCGCGGAAAGTGTAATCTCTGGCCTTAATGTCGGCCTTGGTTGCGTCGAATAAAGCTTCTTTCATTTGGCAGGCGATAAACCGGCGCCAGATCAGGTCGTAAAGCTTTTCTTGATTTTCATTTAAAGAACTTTTTATGCTTTCGGGCGTTTTATCCGCGTAAGCCGGTCGAATGGCTTCGTGGGCTTCTTGTACCCGACCCTTGGCCTTGTATCTTTTTAAATACCCGGCCCAGAAATTTTCTCCGTAGTTTGAAACTACGAATTTTTTAGCTAAAAGCAGGGAAGATTCGGAAAGATTTAAAGAGTCGGTGCGGTGGTAGGTAATAAAGCCCTGTTCATAAAGCTGCTGGGCCAGTTGCATGGTGAATTTAGCCGGGAAGCGGAATTTTTGCCAGGCCGCTTGCTGCAAAGTAGAAGTAGTAAAAGGCGGCAAGGGATTTTTCTTTACCTCCTTTTTTTCGATGTTTTCTACAATATATTCAGCATCATTTAAATCCTTTAAAATTTTCTCAGCCCCCTTTTCAGATTTAATGTCGAGTTTATCAACGGCTTTATCTTTATTCTTTATCAGGGTGGCTTCGAAAGAACGAAAGTCGCCTTTTAACTTTTCTAAAATTGCCGTGAGGCTCCAGTATTCCTGCGGGACAAATTTTTCTATTTCCCTTTCCCGTTCTACCACCAGCCTTAAGGCCACCGATTGCACTCTCCCGGCCGACAAACCCCGGGCCACCTTTTTCCATAAAAAGGGCGAAAGCTTATAACCAACAATCCGGTCTAGAATTCT
>CAZVLR010000018.1:0-1843 GCA_964628095.1 uncultured Candidatus Saccharibacteria bacterium
GAATGCCGGCTTTTACGTTTTTTACCAGCTCTTTTATCGCTTTGGGCTGGTCGCCTTTGGGCTTTAAATTCGATGCTAAATTAAAAATCATTACCCTTGACTTTTTATTTTTATTATGCTATATTTTAGCATTGCTAAAAAGGTTTGGCAACAGATTCTTTGACAACTTATTTACCCTAGCCCCGGGGAGAGGGGCAAAATTAAACGGGCAAAAAGGAGCCCAGAAAAGGAGTGGTTATGAAAGACGGAGACATTATAAAAGAACTGGAAGGGTTTGACGCAGGCAGGCAACTGGCAGTTATTAAAAAGTTGGGAGGCAAAAACGGCCTTGAAGCTTTTTTGAGAGACGAACTGGTAGTGGTTGAAAAAAATAAAACTAGTATCGTTTCCGGAAACTCTTTGAATGGCGGTATTAGCTTTGCTGTTCCGGTCCCGCAGGTTCCTGATCCCAAGCTGTTTTTGGACGAAATGGCAGAGTTTTACGGCAAGGTATACAATATTGCCAAGTTGCCAAAAGTTTCGCTTCCAATTGTGGTTCCGGGTTTTTGCTGGGGGCTGGTTATGGTTCCGGGTATTACCATAGAACAGGATTTGGCCGCTTGCCAGAAAGATTATGAAGTTTGGCGCTGGACAGAAGATAATTTGGATAACATTGTAAAATCTACACGTTCAGCCGACAAACCATACGCTATCTGGCTTCGCGACCGCCAAGAAGCAGACCAAGAGCTTAAGAACAAGTCTTTTAATGATTTGGAAAAACTTGGCATACCGGGCATTACTTTGGCAGAGCGTATTCGTTTGGAGAGATGGTTTTTCTGGAGAACCAATGAACATCTTGATATTCAAAACGTAACTCTTTGCACGGGTTCGCGCTCTTCTGATGGTGACGTGCCGGGCGTGGACTGGGATTCTGACTTTCGCCGGTTGAGCGTCAGCTGGTGCGGTTCGGGCGATGCTGATTCCGGTCTGCGTTCCCGCCAGGCAGTTTCTTAAACTTGTACCTTTTTTCTTTTAACCTTAAGCCCTATTGAAACTACGGTTTCAATAGGGCATTTTTTTATCCTAGAAATTTTAGTAAAATGTAATTGGCTAATACAACCGGTCTTAATGTTTGAGTTAAGATAGCGGTTTGCCGAATCAAAACGGAAACTGCTTGCATGGTTTTAAAGAAGGTTTGCTTTTTAAGCGATGCTTCGTAAATCAATTCCGGCTGGAGCCGGCTAACACAGATAATTTTGCAAAAGGTTATCGGTGAATCAGGCGGAATCATGCAATTAACGGGTTCGCGCTATTCTGATGGTAACGTGCCGAACGTGAACTGGAATTCTGACAATCGCAAGTTGAACGTCAACTGGTACAATTCGAGCAATGCTAATTCCAATCTGCGTTCCCGCCAGAAGTTTCTAAAAAAGAAATCCCGCTTAATTTTAACGGGATTTCTTAATTGTTCAAGTATTTTATCCAGCCGTTAGTCATTTTGGAGATTTCTTGCAGGTTAGCTTCCAAATCTAAATATTTTTTGTTTTCTATAATATCTAGTTCAAAAGCAATCCTTATTAGCCTTTTTAAAATTTCTATTTTTATTCTGGCCGAATTTAGCAAAAACAATTTATCGGGCTTAACTTCAAAAGAAGCTGCAATAATTAAATTCATTACTTCAAGGCACATGTTTTCTATTTTTAGCCAGATCCCAAAGCGGTCTTTTTTAGTAATTTTTGGAGAAGTTAGATAGATTTTTTTGTAAAATTCACAAAATTTATGCACCAAAGACGCATTAATACTGTCGGGGGGGGGGGGGTATTAAAGGAAGAAAAATTTGCCATAATATTTTTTATCAAATTAT